>CAKZVC010000061.1 GCA_937922235.1 uncultured Acidimicrobiales bacterium
CAATGCCGCCCAGGGTGGTCGAACCAATGCCAACCCGAACAATCCCGAGGATGAACGCCATCGGGATGGTCATCATGGCTAAGCCAATACCGGCGAGGGCGACCGAGCCCTTCCATCGACGCTGTTCTGTTCCTCCGAGCACGCCGGCGGAGGCGAGCGACGCCAGCACGCCCGCTGCAGCCAATGCCATCGAGATCCAACCCAGTCCGGGGCCCTCGGAGTCGACGCCGCTGAAGATCACGCGATCGCCGCTCTGCACACTGTTCATGAGGTTCTGGATCGCCTGGGCGTTGGCGATCTGTTTGTTGATGTCGTCGCCGGCCTCTTCGCGAAGCCGTTCGATCTCGGCTTCGATGTCAGCTGGAACCTCGTCTGAGGTGCGTTCGATTGCTTGGACCCGCTCGTCGAAGTACCAGCCCCAACCGCCGTTCGCGACTTCACGTTCGCCAACACCGACTGCAGATCCCACTACAAGAAGTAGTGCGAAGGTCGCCGCAGCAACACGACCCCAGGACACGTCAACAGGCAGCGGGCGACGCGGACCGTAGGGCGCCGAGAGCGTTGCCATCGTTGCCCCCGCCAGGGTCATCAGTGCCCCAGCCAGCCCAACATAGACACCGAAGCCGTGGCTGTAGTCCTGCACGAATTCTGTCGCCTGTAGGAGAAGGTATCCAAGCGATGCGCCGGTCATGCCAATCGCCATGATGAGTGCCCCATCAGAACCGAGGCGTGGGGTGCCGCTGGTGAAGGTCTCGATGGTGATCATCGCAACGGTGATCACGAACAGCGTCAGCCCGATCGTCGACAGCAACCCGGTCGGGCCGGTTCCGCCGAGCACGCCTTCAAACACGTTGAGGACCCACACGACAAGAATGATCGCGGTGATTGCCGTCAGCATGATGCCTTGGCCTTTGAGCATCGTCCGGGGGATCGCGTCGGTGAACGACAGCAGTGGGCGAAGCGATGAGGCGAGAGCGAGTAGCGCAAAAAGTCCCAGCAAGATGCCGAAGAACGTGCCTCCTGATGCGGCGAGGCCGTTGAACGACTGCCCCGCGAGTTCGCCGTTGGCGTTCTCATCTGCGAAGCGTCCGTAGGAGCTGACCAGGCCTGCGTTGTTCGCCCACGGAAGGAAGAGTGCGGCAATCGCCACGAGCGAACCTGCCGCCGACAGCAGCAGGCCCGCTCGTTCGCCACTGGTAACCGGAGCTGGACGCTCGCTTGGCTCGTCCTGATCGACCGGGCGGGCCTGGGCGGCTTGCGCCTCGAGAAGCCCTTCAGGGTCGGCCCGGAAGGCGAACGCTTGCTTGATCTTGGTGGCGAGCGCTACGCCGTCTTGGTCTTCGGTCTGCGACATCCGGTCGAGAATGACAGCAACAAGGAAGAACGCGAGGCCGGCGGATGCGGCAAGGCCGAGGTTCAGGTTGTTGATTGCACGGAAGAGCAAGCGGCCAAGACCGCCTGCACCCATGAGGGCTGCAATGCCCAGCATGGAGAATGCCAGCAGCAGGGTCTGGTTGAGGCCGGTCATGATGGCCGGGCGAGCGAGGGGCAGCTGCACGTCGGTAAGTACTCGGAGCTCGGTCGCTCCGTAGGCTCTCGATGCCTCGACCACGTCTTCGGGCACCTGTCTGATGCCGAGGTTGGTGAGACGCACGAGCGGCGGCAGTGCGAACACCATCGTCGTCATCGTCGCGGACACGTTGCCAAGGCCGAAGAAGAAGATGAACGGCAGCATGAACACGAACGGGTGCACCACCTGCATTGCGTCGAGGGTTGGGCGGGTGACGTTCCAGACGCTGTCGAAGCGTCCGCACAGGATGCCGAGTGGGATACCAACGATGGCGCAGAGGGTGACGGAGACGAGGATCATGCCGATCGTCTTGGCCGTCTCGGTCCAGTACTCCGCGCCGAGGAACCCGCAGATCGACAGCATTGCTGCGCAGGCAAGTCCGATCCGGGTGTTTCGCAAGAACGACGCGATCACGAAGATGCCGACAACGACCCAGACCCACGGGATAGTCATGATCGAGTCGCGGCCGACGCGCTCGCTCATGATCAGCTCGAAGAACGTTCGAAACGGCCACTCGATCATGTCGCCAATAAATGCGGTGACCGGATTGTTTACTGCCCAGAAGACGAGTTCCTTGAGCCATTCGCCGAAGGGGAATCGAAAGCTCTCCTGCCACTTGTTGTCGGTAAAGCTCTCTTGTGCGAGAAGGATGTTCATGTGCCAGGTTCCGATTCCGTTGGCGGGCGCCGGAAACGCAAATGCGATCAGCCCCAGGTGTGTCAACGGTCACGACCATAGCAGTGCGTCATGCCCGCCAAGCAAGGACCCAAGCCAGTAATTTGCCCATATTTTCATTGGGTTTACGGGAGGTTTGGCTAGCCCCACTGAGGGGTTTGTGTCAGCCCGCCAAATCCGTTGATTCGAGGACCTCGGCCACATCGAAGACTGCGACGTCGCTTTCCGGAAGTCGCGGGCCAAAGCCGCCTATTGGGCTGACTCGAGTTGCCGAAAAGCCCGAATTGGCCTCCGCATTCAGGTCGACCGCAACCAGTGTCTCGGCCACGACCCACGTAACCGCACGCGAATCTGGCGTCCACGAAATGCTGTCGTCGACGGCCAACGGTTGGGTCCATGTCATCGAGGTGTTGGAAGCCAGATCGATGAGCGTCCACTCCTCCCCCACGACCGACAGCAAGCGTGCGCCGTCGGGGCTCAGACGGATCGTCGCAGCCCGAACCAGCGCGTTGGCGTCAAAAAGCTCCTGCTCGGAACCATCCCACCTCGACACTGCGCCCATGCATTGAAGTCGATTGTCGCACGCGACACCGACGACATGATCGGGAGTAGCAGCGACAGCGCGACCAACGGAGCGTGGTAGCTGCTCAAGACCCGACCCACGAATACTGCTGCTTTGGGCAGTTGGGCTCGACACGACGATGCCGGCCCCTGCGACGGGCAGGATGTCCCAGGACTTTGGCGTCTGCGCGGTGCCGTTCATCGAGGGTCCCCAAAGTGAACCAACAAAGAAGTCGGTGGGGCCGTCCTCGGTCTCGGAGATGAAGCCGTAGCTGTCGAGCGTCGAGTCGAGGCGAACCATCTGGACCGTGTTGGAGAGCTTTCCGGACTTCTCCGGTTCGAGCAGATCGATCAGCCAGGTCGCATTCCGTCCGCCGATGAGCCTGATGTGCGTGGGCAGCGGGGGCAGGTCATGCTTGGCCAGGACGCTCACTGGCAGCGGCTCGCCCGAGTCGAGCCTGCGGACCTGCAGCTCGTCGTTATCGCGAATCCAGGCGATCACGAGGCCATCGAGGAGATCGCGCTCGACCGGTGCGAGTTCATTCAGAATCTCAACCTGCGCGGCGAGCTCCTCTCGACGGGTTGACGCTTCTTTGATCGCCTCGATCTCTGCTTCTGAGAGTGGCTCTTGAGTCTCCTGCGCCTGCTCGATCTCAGGTCGCTCGATCGGACGTTCAATCACTTGCGGAATGGCGACGTCTGGTTGCCGGTCAGA
This sequence comes from uncultured Acidimicrobiales bacterium, assembly GCA_937922235.1. Classification (GTDB taxonomy): domain Bacteria; phylum Actinomycetota; class Acidimicrobiia; order Acidimicrobiales; family SHLQ01; genus SHLQ01. Next base: position 3,522 of record CAKZVC010000061.1, read on the forward strand.
CCCGCCGGGCGTCGACGAATTCAGCAGCGCGAGCGCGAGAAGGGCCAGACCAACGAGCGCGGCAACCGCGACGAGCGCCCCGGTTTGGGTTGATCGGCTGGGCTGATGCGTCAGGTCGATGTCGCTCAGTTCGAGGTCGGCGCCACCTGGTCCATAGTCGAGGAGCTGGACGCCCACCGAAGGTGGAGGCACAGACGCGCTGGTCGAGGCATCGTCTCGGTCGGTCGAGGGCGATCGACCACCAGGGAATGGCCGCGTCCTACCCATGCGGCGAGGCTACCATACGCCGATGTCTACAGATCTGGCCGGCGAGGTCAGCGAGGGTCCCGCCGAGGCCAACAGCGCCGAGGTTCTCGGGGCGCGGTCGAAGCCGGCAATCACGTCACCACTGCTCTCGATGTGGGCGCTGTTTATCGGCGTGCTGGCCATGATGTTGGGCAACGGCCTGCAGGGCACGGTGATGGGCGTCCGGTCGACGAACGAGAACTTCGCCGTCACGGCGATTGGTCTCATCCAGGCGGCGTACTACGTCGGCTTCCTTGCCGGATCGAGGTTTACGATTTCGGCCCTGAGCAAGGTCGGGCATGTGCGAGTCTTTGCTGCCCTCGCTTCGATGGCCTCGACGGCATTCGTGTTGCCAGCGGTGTTCGTGAACCCGGTCGCCTACATCGGGATGCGGCTCGTCATCGGCTTCTGTATGGCCGGCCTCTATGTCGTGACCGAGAGCTGGCTCAACGATCAAGCCACCCCCGAAACCCGGGGACGGACGCTATCGATCTACATGGTCGTCACGATGGGTGGCGTGACCGGCGGTCAGCTGTTGTTGAACGTGGCTGACCCAAACAGCTTCGAACTGTTCGTCATTGCTTCGGTGCTGGTGTCGATCTCGCTCGTGCCGATGGCGCTTTCGGAGTCGAGCGCACCACAGCTTCCCGCCGTTGGCAAGCTCCCATTCCGTACGTTGCTCACGATTGTGCCAACCGGGGTCGTTTCGATGTTCTTTTCGGGTGCAGCAGCAGGTGCGGTGTTCGGGTTCGCTCCGGTGTACGCGACACGAATTGGCATGAACACGGCGCAAATCTCGCTGTTCATTGCGGCTGCCCTCTTCGGGTCGATCATCTTTCAGATGCCGATCGGTTTGATCTCTGACAAGGTGCCGCGACGCGGTGTCATGGCTGTGTGTGCTGCAGCTGCGACCGCTGCGTCGTTTCTCGGCCTCGGTACTGGTCTGGGAAACGACGCGCTGATCGTCATGTTCGTCATCGGCGCCACCTCGTTCCCGCTCTACTCGCTTGCGATTGCGTACACCAACGACTGGATCAGCGATGAGCAGCGTGTGGGGGCATCGGGCCTATTGGTGATGATCAACGGCGTCGGAGCGATCTTTGGACCGCTCGTCGCCTCGATCCTGATGTCGCAGTTTGGGTCATCGGCGTACTTCTGGGTGCTCATCGCAACGCATGGCGCCATGTTTGCCTACATCATGTTCCGGATCGTTGCCCGCGATGCTGTTCCGGTCGAGGACCAGTCGATCTACCGCCCGTACCCGGCCCGTTCGTCTCAGCTCGCAACGGTCATCGGTCGACGACGCATTCCCAAGCCCCCGAAGCCAAAGATCCCACGGCCGCCAGTTCCTCGACGGCGCTCAGGCGATCAGAAGAATTAGCTCGTTCAGGCACGGTTGGCCCGCGCCGTTTGGTCGGGTCCATACTGTCTCGGCTGACAGCGGCCCGCTGTCGCAGCCCGACAGTGACGTCGGTGCAGATCATTCTTGGGAGTACTGATATGAGCGCAGATATGGATCGCCTGGTTACGTGGCATAACGGCGAGAAGACCCTCGGACCGTTCTCTGTGGCCGAGATGGATTCACGCCAGACCAAGTTGCGCACGCATATGGCGGAGAACGACATCGACGCCGTCGTGATGACCAGCTATCACAACATCTGCTACTTCTCCGGATTTATGTACTGCGCCTTCGGCCGCAACTACGGATTCGTCGTTACCCCCGACAACGCCACGAGCGTGTCGGCCGGGATCGATGGTGGCCAACCGCATCGCCTAACCCACGGCGACAACATCACCTACACCGACTGGCGCAAAGACAACTTCTTCTACGCCCTGCAGACCCTCATCACCGGAGCCAAGCGCATCGGTATCGAGTTCGACGAGGTCAGCATCGACCTTCGCGACAAGATCCAAGCCGCGTTCCCAGAGGCCGAGCTGGTCGACATCGGCACGCCAACGATGTGGATTCGTACGATCAAGTCGGCTGAAGAGATCGCCCACATCAAGAAGCTCACGGCGATTGCCGACATCGGCGGCGAAGCCTGCCGCGAGGCCATCGGTGTTGGCGTGCCCGAGCACGAAGTAGCGCTCGCATCAACCCAGGCCATGGTTCGCGAACTCGCCAAGAGCTATGAGTACTCCGAGCTCATGGACACCTGGACGTGGTTCCAGTCCGGTATCAACACCGATGGTGCCCACAACCCGGTCACCAACCGCGTCATCGAAGAGGGCGACATTCTGTCGATCAACTGCTTCCCGATGCTCTTCGGCTACTACGTTGCCCTCGAACGCACCCTGTTCGCCAACTCAGTTTCCGATGAACATATGCGTCTCTGGAACATCAACGTCGAGGTCCACGAAGCTGGGCTCGAGCTGATCAAGCCAGGTGCGAAGTGCTCCGACATCGCATCCGAGCTCAACGACATCTACCGCGGCTACGACCTGCTCAACACCCGCTCGTTCGGCTACGGCCACAGCTTCGGCGTGCTCTGCCACTACTACGGACGCGAAGCAGGCGTTGAACTACGCGAAGACATCGAAACCGAACTGCAGCCAGGCATGGTCGTGTCCATGGAACCCATGATCATGATCCCCGAAGGCCAACCCGGCGCCGGCGGCTACCGCGAACACGACGTCCTCGTCATCAACGACGACGGCACCGTCGACAACATCACCGGCTTCCCCTACGGCCCCGAGAAAAACATCGTCCCCAACTAGATCATCGTGTGCCCGGGACCCGTGCGATCCCATCGCACCCCTTCGGCCTCAGTCTCCGCACCGCTTCGCTCGCTACGCCAAATGTCGGCCTGCGGTCTGCGCCGTGCTCACCCGTGTCCCTACCCGGTGATCTAGTCGACGGGACCGGCTAGGAGCGGGTGGCGACGAGGATGTCTCGGGTGATTGCTCGGTCAACGACGTGTTCGAATGACCGCGGGTGTTCGACGATGGTGAAGCCTGCCGATTGAAGGGCGACGGTGAGATCATCTCGACTCATCGTCAACAGGTTCCAAGCAAGGCCGATCGCTCCGCCTTTGGCGGTAACGGAATGCCACGCCCGGGCCGAGTCTTGGACGAGCTCAACCGGTGAGCGGCGAACGTTCTTGCCGGTGGCGACGTGTTGTACGCCATAGGGGAGGTCGCCGACGACGACATCGAAGTTCTGGCCCGACATGAGTTGCTTTGCCTTCGCCGTGTCGCCACACGCCATGCGAAGGCTCTGGCGACCTCGATCGATGTCGACGTCGAACGCAGACGACCCAGACAGTTCGCCTTTGCGGAAGCGTTCGGTCTCGGCCTTGTGCTTGACGCGATGATCCTTCAGGTATGTCGTAATGAAGTTGCGGTACTGATCGACGTCTTTATCGTTGCGCTCGACGCCTGCCACGTCGAAGCCGTACATGAGCCCACGGTTCATGGAGCTTCCTCGGCCAGCAACCGGATCGAGCAGCGTGACTTGGTCTCCTCTTGCTGCTCGATCACGTGCTGCTGTCGAAGCTGCAATGGTGAGGTTGAGAAGAAGGTGGGTGAATTGCTCGTTCGTCTTCCCCGAGTAGCGCTGGATGCTGATGAGGTCATCGTCGAACCATTCGAGCGGCTGCAGGTCGAGGGGTCGAAGCGTGTCGCCCTCTTTGGCGAAGAGGGCGCGGGTTCCCGACAGATTCGATGCGATGAACTGGTCGGTGTTCGTGAGTTCGTCGCCGTCGAAGAGCACGTAGGGCACTCCGCCAAGCGAGCTCACGCCAACGTTGGCTACCTCAAACGAGAAATGCTCGGCGACAGCGCTGAGCTCGGCAGCCAACAGGTCGGGTGCCGCATCGGCGTACACCCGGTTTGCGGACTCTTTGGTTAGTAACGCGTAGCTCGGCACGGAGTCAGGCTAGGCGCCTTGGAGCAGTCGCAGCATCGCCTGATTCCATGCCTCCTCGAATTGGCTCGCGCTAATGCGCCAACCGCCGAATACCGGCTTCGAATTGATCTGGTCGAGCTGGAGGATAGCGTCATCGGCGACGCGGGTTGTTCCGGTCTGCACGCCAGGGCCTGCCAATTGCATTCGCCCATCGATGAACTGTTCCACGCGCCGAATCTCGCGGTTCGTATTGTCGATCTCGCTGAACAGCGCAACGGGCTCGTCGCGTCGATCGTGCACCCAGCGAACCTTCTGGTATCGCCGGGACTTGGTACGTGTCCCCGGATACTCCCCCATGGTCAAATTTCAGCACGCGCGATCTCGTAAGGCGCGGATGTTGCCAGCTAGGCGAACAGTCCATGGATCGTGTCTTCTGCGTGGGCGACTACTCGTAGTGGTTCGACTGCTCGCCTGGTGACGTACATCGCCATCTGAGCGTCGGGGTCCGATAGCCGCACATAGGTGACGCCTTCAGGCTCGAAGGTGCGCACGCCATTGGGCACGATGGCGCTCCCCTCGCCCGAGCTCACGAGACCGAGGATCGTGGTGTACTCGGTCGCTTCGATCTCAGGGTCGTAGTGCGAGTCGGCATGTGCGAACAACTGCTGGAGCTGATCGTGCAGCGTCGGCGATAGGCGGCGGTCGAATCCAATAAGCGAGGAGACATCGAGCTTCGCTATCGAGATGCGTGACTTACCTGCCAGACGGTGGTCGGGTCCAACGGCCAGGTAGAGCGGCTCGTCGAGAAACTTCGACGCATGGATCCGGTCGCTAGCTGGAGAGGTTCGACTAATGCCCAGGTCGATCTCGCCGGCGAGCAACGCATCGACCTGATTGGCGCTCGACATGATCTGCAGGTCGTGCTGCACCTTGGGCCAACCCTGTCGAAATGCACGCAGGTAGCGCGGCATAACCTCGAACGACGCCGAGTCGACAAACGCCAGCCGGAGCAGTCCACCTTCGCCGCTCCGAAACTCTTCCATCACCCGCTCGGCGGAATCCGCGGCAACTACGACGCGTTCGGCCTCGGGCTGAAACACCGCTCCTGCAGCCGTGAGGGTGACCTTGCGCGTGGTGCGATCAAACAGTTGCACGCCGAGTTCGTTCTCGAGCAATCGGATCTGCTGGCTAAGCGGGGGCTGTGCCATATGGAGGCGCTCAGCGGCACGGCCGAAGTGGAGTTCGTCGGCCACCGCAAGAAAGTACCGAAGCCGCTGGAGGTTCATGTTGCAACTATAAGAATATCCTCTTAATCACTGCAAGATTAATACACCAGATCTCGTGACCTGCTCTCCTCGGATTTCTACACTCTCGTCATGGTGTCCATCCGAAAACCAAATCCTGGGCCGCTCCGCTACAGCGCAGCCACCCTGGCCCGCAAGGGGCTTTCCGGCGACGACTGGCCTCGCGTCTGGCGAGACCACGATCTCAAAAAGACCTACGACGTGATCATCATCGGTGGCGGCGTGCACGGTCTCGCCACGGCGTATTACCTCGCCACCAACCACGGCATCACCAACGTGGCGGTCCTCGACAAGGGCTACCTGGGCGGCGGTGGCTCCGGGCGAAACACGGCAATCGTGCGCTCGAACTACCTCACACCCGAGGGTGTGGCGTTCTATGACCGCTCGCTGTCGCTGTACAACACGATGGCCGCCGACCTGAACATCAACGTCATGTTCAGCGAGCGAGGCCACATGACGCTGGCGCACACCGACTCGGCTCTGCGCACCATGCACTGGCGGGCTGAAGTCAACAAGCTCCAGGGCATCGATAGCTCGGTGATCGATCCACAAGAGGTCAAGAAGCTTGCTCCAAGCCTCGATGTCACGAGCCACCCTCGGTACCCAATCCTCGGTGCGCTACATCATCCTCCAGGCGGCATCATTCGCCATGACGCCGTCGTATGGGGCTACGCCCGGGGCGCCGACCACGCTGGCGTGCACCTGCACCAAAAGACTGAAGTCCTCGACATCTTGTGTGAGGGCGGAGAACTCGCCGAAGGCAAGGGTGCCGGCGGCAAGGTCACCGGCGTTCGCACGAACCGTGGTGACATCTCGGCACCGATCGTTGTCAACTGCACTGCCGGCTGGGGCTCGCTCATCTCGAACATGGCGGGCGTCAAGCTGCCGATCGTGACACACCCACTCGAAGCTGCCGTGACCGAGCCGGTCAAGGTCTTCCTGCCAGCCGTCGTCGTATCGGGTTCGCTGCACGTCTACGTGAGCCAGACCGACCGAGGCGAGCTTGTCTTCGGCGCATCCGTCGACCCGCTTGCGACCTACTCGATGAGAGGCTCACTCAGCTTCACCGAAGAGCTTGCCGGCCACATCCTTGAGCTCATGCCTGGCATCTCGAAGATGCGCCTTCTGCGTCAATGGGCTGGCCTCTGCGACATGACACCCGACTACTCACCAATCATGGGCTTCACGCCGGTGGAAGGACACCTGACCGACGTGGGCTGGGGCACCTACGGCTTCAAAGCCGGCCCCGTCTCTGGAGAACAAATGGCTGAATGTATTGCCACCCAACAAACCCCGAAGCTCATTGCACCGTTCAAGCTGTCTCGTTTCGAGACAGGCGAACTAGTGGGCGAAAAGGGTGCTGCGGCGGTGGGTCACTGATGTTGCTCGTACCTTGCCCGCATTGCGGCCCACGAAACCAAAGCGATCTTCGCCTCCTCGGCGAAGCCGTTCCCCGCCCAAACCCCAACACGGCGACCCGTAAGGAATGGGGCGACTACCTGTATCTGCGGGAGAACCCCGCAGATTGGGTCACCGAGACCTGGTACTGCCGGGTTGGATGTCGCCAGTACTTCACGGTTGAGCGCCATCAAGCTACTAACGAGTTCCGCAATCCCCCGCTGCCCGGCGACAAGGTCGGCAACAGCACCTACACGACGATCACCGTGGGCAGCTCCGGCAGCCAACGCGGCGCCAATGCCAACTCAGAGGAGCAACCATCATGACGCTGAGACGTCTTCCTCAACAGGCTGGCGAGGTCATCGACCGTAGTCAGCCGCTGAAGTTCACCTGGAACGGCAAGCCCGCCGTTGGCTACCAAGGCGACACCATCGCGTCGGCCATCGCTGCTGGTGGCAACCGCATCATGAGCCGGTCGATGAAATACCACCGCCCACGCGGTCTGCTCACCGCCGACTTCTGGGACCCGAACGCGTTCGTGCAGGTCGATGACGAGCCCAACGTGCGCTCGGGACATCGCCAACTCACCGATGGTATCGATGTGAGTCCGCAAAATGTGTGGCCCTCGCTCGACTACGACATCAAGGCTGCCAACCAACTTGTAGGTCGGTTCCTTTCGCCAGGCTTCTACTATAAGACCTTCATTCACCCGCAGAAGCTGTGGCCTGCGTACGAAAAGGTTCTTGCGCAGTTCGCTCCTGGCGGCACGGTCGATTACGAGTCCGAGATGGCGTACTTCGACAAGCGGTACACCCACCCCGACGTCGTCGTCGCTGGTGGCGGACCTGCAGGTATGGCGGCCGCAATCGCCGCTGCTGAAGCTGGTGCAAGCGTGCTTCTCGTCGAACACGAGCACTACCTCGGTGGACACCTTCGCTATGGCACCGAGGAAGACCGTGCACTGGCAAATGGTCTCGAGGTTGCGGCACGCGCTGCCGGCGTCGAGATTCTGCTCGATTCGACCGTGACTGGTCGCTACGAAGACAACTGGCTCGGCATCGTCCAGCGATCGCATCCGCTTGCCTCCGAACGCCTGATCAAAGCCAGGGCCAAGACGCTGATCGTCGCTGCTGGCCTGATCGAGCGGCCGTATGTGTTCGAAGGCAACGATCGGCCCGGCGTGATGCTCGCGAGCGCTGCTCGACGGTTGATCAACATGTACGCCGTGCAACCCGGCGAGCGTGCGGTCGTGTTCACTGCGAACGAGTCGGGCGACCAGACCGTTGCCGACTTGGAACGCGCAGGTGTCACGGTGGCGAAGGTCGTCGACGCTCGAGCCGGCGGCAACATCGTGTCGACCGAAGGCAGCCAGAAAGCAATCGAGTCGGTGACCATGGCTGATGGCACAAGTGTCGACGCTGACCTGCTCATCACCGCTGTCGGCTGGACCGCCCCAACGTCGCTGTTGAACATGAGCGGCGATCGCCCCATCTACGACCCCTCGGCGGCCCGGTTCTTCCCCGACCGGACGCCCGACAATGTGCTCGTCACCGGCGGCCTCGCCGGTGACGGCACCGTCGATCAACTGGTCGAGCACGGACGCGAAACGGGCACTCTCGCTGCAGCCCGCGCTGCGGCTGTTGCGCACCGGCTTCAGGCATCCACTGCCCGGGCAACACCGGTCGATGGCGCTGAACCAGCAATGGCCGCCGACACCCGCAACCCGCTCGGACGCGACGCCCACCCCGAGCTCTACCGATCGACGACCCACGGCATCGTCGACTACTCCGAGGATGTTGGTTCGAAAGACCTCGTGTCGGCAACGAAGGAAGGCTACGACTCGGTCGAGCTCCTCAAGCGCTACACCACCGCAACCATGGGGCCAGCGCAAGGCAAGCTCGAGACAGTCAACACCGTTGCCGTCCTTGCCGAAGCCCGCGGCGAAACAATCGCCGAAGTCGGAACGACGATCTGGCGGCCGCCCTACGCGCCGCTCACCCTCGGCGCCCTTGCCGGGCGAATCTTCGAACCCGAGCGAGTCTCGTCGGTGCACTCGTGGCACGTGGCAAACGGGGCAAAGCCAATTCTTGCTGGCCAGTGGATTCGCCCCGAGCACTACGGAAACCCCGAAGCCGAAGTCATGAACGTTCGCGAGAACGTTGGCATCATCGACGTCAGCCCATTGGGCAAGCTCGACCTGCAAGGGGCTGACGTCCCGAAGCTGCTGAACCTGCTCTACACAAACAAGTGGAGCAAGCTCGACGTCGGGGCCGTGCGCTACGGCATCATGTGCGCCGAAGACGGCGTCGTCATGGACGACGGCGTGACCGGTCGCCTCGGCGAAAACCGTTGGCTGATGACGACAACATCGTCAGGTGCGGGAAGTGTTTGGGAGTGGGCGGAGAACTGGCTACAAACAGCTCACCCAGACTGGGATGTGCACATCACGCCAGTGACCACGTCGTACACCTCGATCAACATCGCTGGGCCCAAAAGCCGTGAACTCCTCAGCCGCCTGACCGACGTACCGGTTGACGCTGACTCGTTTGAATACATGCGAGTGCGAACCGGCACCGTTGCTGGCGTGGCTGATTGCGTCATGTGGCGCATTGGCTTTACCGGCGAGCTGAGCTTCGAGCTGCACGTGCCTGCCGGCTATGGCCTCCATGTTTGGGAAGCGCTCATGGCCGAAGGAGCCGATCTCGGCATCAAGCCGTTTGGCTTGGAAGCACAGCGAGTGCTTCGCCTCGAGAAGGGCCACTTCATTGTTGGACAGGACACCGATGGCCTTACCAAGGCCCCGACCACTGGCCTGCAGCCGCTGATCAAGCTCGATAAGGACGACTTTGCCGGTAAGCCTGAGCTCGCTTGGGCTATGGGGCAGGGCGTTGGCGACGACGAGTCGTCCAGCGCGATCGACCTCCCTGTGCTGGTATCGGTGCAAATGACCGACAGCTCGATCGTGCCTCCGGAGGCATCGCAGATCGTTCGACCCAAGACCAACGAGATCCTTGGCCGTATTACCTCGTCGAGGTATTCACCGACGTTGAAAGCCTCGATTGGTTTGGCGCAGGTTCCGCCGGCGTACGCCGCCTCGGGCACGCAGCTCACCGTGCTGTTGACGAGCGGTGAACGCACGACTGCGACCGTCCAAGCGCACCACGCCCATTTCGACCCCGACGGCCTTCGGCTGCGGGCATAGGAGAACGCCATGACTTCACCAACGTTCCAAAGCCCAGTCACCAACGGCTACTCGCCGACACCGGGGGCCGAACTCACACTCACCGATCAGTCCAATCAGGGCAAGATGATCGTTCGCGCCGGTGCTGGTACCGGTGCGCGAGGTGCACTGGCACAGCCGTTTGCGAGCAGCCGAGTGGCTGGCAGCGTGCTGATTGCCGGTACGCGTCCTGACGAGTGGATGATCCTCGGCCCAAGCGATGCGGTGTCCTCAGTTGTGTCGAGCATTCCTGACGCGGGGCATGTGAGCTTCGTCGACTGGACCCACGGCCGAGCGATGTTCCGGTTGACCGGCAACGTGGCGAGCTCGGCACTCGAGAAGGTATGTGGGCTCGACTGGTCCGATGCGATGATGCCGAACGGCGCCGTGACGTCAGCGTCGGTTGCGAAGGTGACGTGCGATGTCATCCGCAACGACGAAGACGACACCCCCAGCTATCTGATCCTGTGCGACCGTTCGTTTGGTCAGTACATGTTCGACGCGCTCCTCGACGCCGGCGAAGAGTTCACGATCTCCGCAGTCGTCTAGCTCTTCAGTCAGAACGCGAAACGGGGACAGGCCCGAAACCTGTCCCCATTCTGCGTTGTGAAGATCTCTGCCCCGTTTCAAACCTGACAGGTCGGTTTTGGGGCAGAAATCTTGTTAGGCCTGGACGAGGTCGTCTTCCCGATCTCCAAGGAGACCGCGGTAGATGAGCGCACCGAGAACGCCACCGATGACCGGCGCAACCCAGAACAGCCACAGCTGTGGCAAGTAGTCGCCACCGGCGAAGACTGCCGTAGCGGTTGAACGGGCCGGGTTAACCGACGTGTTGGTTACCGGGATCGAGATCAGGTGGATCAACACGAGCATGAGGCCGATTGCAAGGCCACCCATGCCAGCAGCAGCCTTCTTGGCCGTTGCTCCCATGATCACGATGAGGAACATCGCCGTCATGACAACTTCGGTGATAAATGCCGTACCAAGTGCCGATCCATTCGGTGAAAGATCGCCGTAGCCGTTCGATGCGAACGCACCCGCAGCAGTATTGTCGATTTCGGGCGTGCCAGCCATGAGGTAGACCAGCAGGGCACCCATGATGCCACCAGCAACCTGGGCGATCATGTACAACGGCGCCTTTGCAGCCGGAAAACGGCCACCAGCGGTGAGGCCAGCCGTCACGGCCGGGTTGAAGTGGCCACCGGAAATGTGACCGAGTGCGTAGGCACCCGTAACAACCGTGAGGCCGAAGGCGAGGCTCACGCCTACGAAGCCCAAGCCGAGGCTGGTGCCATTGCCACCCGTGCCGAAGTCGGCGGCCAGAACAGCTGCGCCGCAGCCGCCCAAAACGAGTCCAAGAGTGCCAATAAATTCAGCACCCAGTTCTTTGATGTTCATAGAGTCTCCCTCTCTTGTGGCACCGTCGAAGTTCGACTGAGGGGATTCCTTGACGGTTCCCCGTGGTGCCCCGCCCTGGTTGTGTGACGCAGCACACCGTCCAAAGGTCGCGACAGACCGCAATCAAGCGCAAATCGATAGCGAAGAACTTGGCGCCAACACGTGTGGCCATGAGCGGGTCGAATAGTCTTCGCACTATGACTTCAACAGCAATTCCGATCGGTGCGCACCTCATTGGTGGCGAGTGGATTTCCACCGGCACCTCGACCACGACGAGCATCAACCCTGCCCGTCCAGACGAGCCGGTTGGCGATCACCCGGTCGGCGATGCGTCGACCGCAAGCGATGCAGTTTCGGCAGCGGTCGATGCGCAGAAGGCCTGGCGCGATGCGGGCTACAAGGTACGCGCAGCAGTCCTGGAGAAGGCTGCAATTCTGTTTGAAGAGCGGGCCGACGAGCTCGCGATGATCGGCACGCTCGAAGAGGGCAAGATGCTGGCCGAGATGCGTGGCGAGGCCATGCTGTCGGCCGAGACCTGCCGGTACCAGGCAGGCATCATCAAGATGCCAACCGAGCGCATCTACCCCAGTGGCAAGCCCGGCGAGACCATTCGCACGTTGCGCGCCCCGCTCGGCGTCGTCGGCGTTGTCACGCCGTGGAACTTCCCGATCCTGATTCCCGTCTGGAAGATTGCCCCTGCGCTCGCAGCTGGCAACACGGTCGTGTGGAAGACCGCAAGTAACACTCCCCTCGTCTCGGTCGCGATCGCCAAGGTGTTCGAGGACGCAGGCGTGCCTGCCGGTGCGCTCAACCTCATCCTTGGCCCAGGCTCGATGGGCGGCGCCATGATCGAAGACCCCCGGGTCGATGGCGTCACGTTCACCGGTTCGGTTCCCGTTGGCTTCGGCATTCGCGACGCCGTGACTGCCCGCAACGGACGCGTTCAGCTCGAACTCGGTGGCCACAACCCCGCAATCGTGTTCGACGACGCCGATCTTGACCTCACCGTTCCGCTTGTCGTTGCGGGCGCTATGGGATCAACGGGTCAGAAGTGCACGGCCACTCGCCGTGTGATCGCCGTAGGTAGCGTCTACGACGAGCTCGTCGAGAAAATGAGCGCAGCAGTGACCGACCTGAAGATCGGCGACGGTCTCGACCCAAACGCTTCGATCGGGCCGATCGTGGCGCCACGAGCACATGCTGAGGTGACCGAGGGACTCGAGAAGGCAATCTCCCAGGGCGCCGAGGTGGTTGCGACCGCAAGCGCCCCCGACACCAGCGAGTGCTTCTTCGCACCAACGTTGCTCACCGGTACCACCGAGCTCGATATCTGGACTGAAGAGGTCTTCGGGCCAATCAGCACCGTGGTCAAGGTCGACTCCGAAGACGAAGCCTTTGCACTCGCGAATGACACCGAATTCGGGTTGTCGGCGTCGGTCTTCTCGACCGACATGTGGCGAGTAGACCGGGCCATAAATACGCTCGAGGCCGGCATCATCAAGATCAATGCGCCAACGACTGGCTCAGAGCTTCACGTCCCCTTTGGCGGCGAAAAAGCGTCGTCGGGCCACGCCCCACGTGAACAGGGTGATACTGCGCACGACTTCTTCACGCGAACCCGTTCGGTCTACATCAACCCCGGCACGCCAAACCCGTACGCGTAACGCGTTTCGGCGCCTAGAAGTCTTCGCTGGTGAGTCGGCTGGAGAGCAGCCACACCAGCAGGGCGCCCGGAATCGCAACGATGGCAATCGCCGCTCCGACGGTAAAGGTGGAGCTAGCTGCGAGCGTGCCGACCACGATCGGAGCGATCAGCAGGAAGAGTCGAATGCCGGCGGTCAGGCCTCCGAGAGCTTTGTTGGGACGACGGTTTTGCGCGGCGGCGTCATAGAGCTGCGGAAACATTACCGATACGCCGAGCCCGGCGACCAGCAGACCAACAAATGACGCCACGATGCTCGGCACCAGGGTGGCGATGAGCGTGCCCGCCGCTGCGAATACGGTGGCCCACCGCAATACGACCGTCGAACCCACGCTGGCGACGAGTTGGTCTCCGGAGAATCGCCCGATCACCATGCCGGTGGTGAACGCGACGTACGCAATTCCGGCAACGCCGGGGGATGCATCGAGGTCGTCCGTGAGGCGGAACGCTGCCCAGTCGCTGTTGATCATCTCCGGAAGGATCGCAGCACCTCCGAGAATGGCGAACGCGATGAAGACCCGAGATGCTGGCGTCGAGTTCGCCGCGGCCGTTGATGCGTCGTCGTCAGGTTCGGCGTCGAGCAACCCCGGGGCGACGTAGAGCAGTGCTCCGGCGAGCAACGCGCTGGCCGCCAGTAGGTGCAAGGTGAGTGAGACGTCGAACGCCGCCATCAGGGATGCGACAACGCCGCCAACGACCGTGCCCAAGCTCCACATTCCGTGAAGTCGGTTCATCACGGGTGTGTCCCGCCGAGCGCTCAATGTCGAGCCCTGCATGTTCATGGCCACGTCGACCACCACGTCGGCTACGTGCAGGAGGCCAAGCACCACGATCAGCATCAGCCAGTGCGTCGATATCGCAACAAGCGGCAGGAGGACGAGCAGCGCAATACCACCGCCCACCAACGAGCGCTTTGCACCGACCCTTGCCATGATCGGGTCTTGTACAAGGCTTCCAAGGAGACCGATGCCGGTGGCCACTGCGAGCACGATGCCGATCATTGACAACGAAATGCCGAGCTTGTCGCGAATTCCCGGAAGTCGTGGCACGTACGAGGCAACGACAACACCATTGATAAAGAACTGCATCGCAACGGCCTTGAGCGCACGATGTTCGACCGCGGTCAACCCCTTCATGAGGTGGTTGCTTTGGCTGGCCGACAGGTTCCCCACAGCACTGCGGCGTCGATTCTCACGCCCCCAATGTACGTCATACTCCCCCAAGCTTCGCGGAGAGATTGTTGGGTGCTGATCACGAGCGATCCGAACAACGCACGGGCAATTCCACGGCTACGTAGGTCGCTCTCCACCGGCGCAGACTATGTTCTCCTCTACCCGCCACCCAACTGGAGAACCTGTGAAGATCAACGCCCACCTGCACCCTCAGCACGCGACCTACAACCAGATCCGTGAAGCCGCGATCCAGGCCGAGGAAATGGGCTTTGACGGCATCTACAACTGGGATCACTTCTACCCGCTCTATGGCGAGCCCGATGGTGCCCACTTTGAGGCGTGGACCATGCTTGCCTCGTGGGCCGAGGTGACGAGCAAGGTCGAGATCGGCTGTCTTGTCACGTGCAACTCCTACCGAAACCCCGAGCTTCTGGCCGATATGGCTCGGACGGTTGATCACATCTCCGACGGCCGTTTGGTGCTCGGCATTGGCTCGGGCTGGTTTGAACGTGACTACGAAGAGTTCGGGTACGAATTCGGCACCGCGGGTTCGCGTCTCAACGATCTGAGCGACGCACTCCCGCGCATCGAGACCCGGATGGACAAGCTCAACCCAGCCCCCAAGCGCAAGATCCCGATCCTCATTGGTGGTGGTGGCGAGAAGAAGACGCTCCAGTACACCGCTCGCCATGCCGACCTGTGGCACTTCTGGTGGGGCGACGAATGGGAGCGCAAAAACGGGATTCTGAACGACTGGTGCGGCAACGTAGGTCGCAACCCCGAAGACATCGGGCGTTCGGTTGGCGTTGACATCGAGAAGGTCGACGATTTCGACAAACTCTTCTCCGATCTGGCTGCGGCCAACATCTACGAGGTCACCCTCGGCACTGGCGGACCCGACTACCCACTGGAACAGATGCAGCCGTTCCTCGACTGGCGCGACTCGCTGTAATCATGGTGCAGATCAATCGTGAACGGCTGCTCGGTGATCTGACAACGTTGCGCTCGTTTGGCGCAACGGGCACCGGTGTAGTGCGGCCGTCACTATCGGACATCGACATGCAGGCTCGGGCGTGGCTTCGCGACCGCATGTCGGATGCTGGCCTGCGTGCGACGATCGACGGTGCGGCCAATGTCGTAGGACTCTCGCCAAATGATGGGCCGGCATTGGTGGTTGGTTCGCACTCCGATACCCAGCCCACGGGAGGCTGGCTCGATGGCGCGCTTGGGGTCATCTACGGCATTGAAGTCGCCCGGACGCTGCTCGAGAACCCCGATACCGCACACCTCGCCATCGACGCAGTTGCGTGGTGCGACGAAGAGGCTACCTACACCAGTTGCTTGGGTGCGAAGGCCTTCTGTGGTGTGCTGACCGACGACGACTACAGCGCAACGAACGCTGAGGGTGAATCGGTGGCTCAGGCCCTCGAGCGAGTGGGCGTTAAGGGAACCGAACACGAGCGTCTCGACACGACCCGGCACGTCGGATACCTCGAAGCGCACATCGAGCAAGGCCCACATCTGGAACAGAACGGCCAGCGCATTGGCGTCGTCACGTCGATCGTTGGTCTCGGTGGACTGCGGTTCGAGTTTGTCGGCGAGCAGAACCACGCTGGCACCACGCCGATGGCAATGCGCAAGGACGCAGGTGTAGCGCTGTTCGAGTTCGCCACGCGGGCCCGCAAGCGCATCAGCGCAGTGGCGTCACCGTCGACGGTGTGGACCTTTGGCGATGCCGAGCTCCATCCCGGAGCCGAGAGCATCATCCCCGGGCGAGCGTCGCTGCTGCTCCAGTTCCGAGACCCGAACTCCGATGTGCTCGATTTGATCGATGCCGAAATGCGGAGCCTCGTCTCGGAGATGACCACCGAGGGCCCGGTCGACGTCGTGATCGATGAGGTTCGCGAACGCATTGCCCCCACGATCATGGACGCCGAGTTCCAACAGCATCTCGACGCGGCCGCCGAGCGCCATTCGTCAGGCGCCTGGGTCCGGATGCCGAGCGCTGCCGGCCACGACCCGATGGTGCTCGCTCATCACCTTCCGTGCGCCATGTTGTTCATCCCCAGCATCGGCGGCATCAGCCATGACTTTGCCGAGGACACGTCGCACGACGACATTGCGCTCGGTTGCCAAGTGCTTGCCGATGCCGCAGTATCGATCTTGGAGGCGCAACGTGGCTGAGATCATCGTGCGAGAGGCTGTACTCACAGACGCTGTACGGATGGGACAGGTCCACGTAGCGGCCTGGCAATCGGCCTACGTCGGAATCATGCCTGCGGAGTACCTGGCCAATCTGGACCCGGCCGACAACATCGAAGCGTGGTCTGGTGCGATCGAGCGGAACCCAACGCCAACCGAGGGTCGGCGTCTCGTGGTCGAGCTCGACGGTGAGGTCGTTGGCTTGTCGCTGGCGTGGCCCGCACGCGGGAAGGATGAGGGCGGCCTGGGAGAGCTCATCATGATCAACCTGCATCCCGACGCGTGGGGCACCGGTGCTGGTACAGCACTGCTCAACGCCGATGTCGATGCTCTGCGCGAGCTCGGATTCGACGAGGCGATCTTGTGGGTCGCAGCAGGAAATGCCCGAGCCCGCAGGTTCTATGAACGAGAAGGCTGGACAGCAGATGGCGCAGCCAAGACCGACACGATCGGCGGCGCCGGCGTCGAAGAACTCCGTTACCGAAGGAACCTCCAAGATTTGTGACGATTTTCCGACCACTACGGTCAGAAAATCGTCACAGAAACCTGGCTTAGCTGAGAATTCCGGGAAGTGGAGGTCGTACGGTTCGGCCGCCATCGATGGTGATGACCTGGCCTGTCACGAATCGGCTCTCATCACCGGCAAGCCACACAACTACATCGGCAACATCGCTCGGCGCACCGACACGTCCAATTGGATGCAACTTGGCCAGCTCATCGATCACGAGTTCGCGATCGGGATGGCTGTCGACGTAGCTGGCGTTCAGGGGTGTGTCGATCCATCCAGGAGCGACCGCGTTGCAACGGATGTTCATCGGTCCGAGGTCGATTGCTGTGGCGCGGGTGAGACCGTGCACCCCTGACTTTGTGGCGGCATACGCAGCGTGATGGGGGTTGCAGCGATCGCCTTCGATCGAGCCGACGTTGACGATCGACCCGCCACCATTGTTCTTCGCGAGGTGTGCTGCAGCATGTTTGGTCAACAGCATCGGGCCGGTGAGGTTGATTGCGAGCATGCGGTCCCACGTCGCCCGATCGTGATCAGCCACCGACTCCTCAAACATGATGCCGGCGTTGTTTACCACGATGTCGAGGCGGCCATGGGTGTCGACTACCTGAGCGACCGCAGCTTCGACCGACGCCTCATCCGACACGTCGAGCGTGAGCGACTCGTGCGCGTCGGTCGGGTTCAGGTCGCCAACAACCACAGTTGCACCAGCGGCAGCAAGCCCGTCAGCAATAGCCGCACCAATGCTCTGCGCTCCCCCAGTGACCAGGGCAACTTTCTCACTCCAACTCATCTGTCCTCCAAATGGTGCCTGGCACCAACAGCCTCTTTGGTGCCAGGCACCAACTTGCAGCTCGGCTCGCCAATTGCTCGAACGCCGAGCAATATTCGTCGCTCAGCGTGCGATTTGTACCTGGCACCAAACGCCCTCTTCGTGCCAGGTGTAGATTTCTCGCGAACTGCCTCTAGCGCTGAATTTTCAACAGCTGTGCTGAATTTGATCGATCCGAACTCTGCGCCGAAGTGCCGCGTGCTTCTGTCGAACTCTGCCAAATGGTGCCTGGCACAATCTGGCAGTTTTGTGCCTGGCACAGATGTGACGTGAAGGGAAGGTTCAGCCCGCCACATAGCCGCCGTCGATTGGTAGCGCCACGCCCGTGATGTGGCTCGATGCACTGCTCGCGAGGAACAGCATCGACTGGGCGATTTCGTCCGGCGAGGGTATGCGGCCCTCCGGTATGCCAGCGATGTTCGAGGCGAAGACCTCGTCGGGGGTGCGGCCAGTCTTATCGTGGCCGCTGACAAGCATTGGCGTGTCGACAGCCCCAGGACACAACGCGTTGACTCGGATGCCTTCTGCGGCGTGATCGAGCGCCATCGACTTGGTCAGCAACACGACCGCCCCCTTCGACGCGCAGTAGGCGGGAAGGTCAGCGCTTCCAACAAGCCCGACATTCGATGCGAGGTTGACGATAGTGCCGCCGTTTCCGCTGCTCTGCATTGCTCGGATGGCGGCGCGCGACATGAAGAAGACGCTGTCGCAGTTCACCCGCATGTTCTGATACCACTCGTCATCGGACGTTTCCGTGGCGTCGCCTCGTGTGATCGTTCCAGCGACGTTCGCAAGCACATCGAGCTGACCGAACTCGGATACCGCGTACGAGATGAGCTCGTCACAAAAGGCCGAGCTCGTGACGTCACCGAGCTTGATTCGCGTGTCGCCCCCAACCGATGCGATCGCAGCCGCTGTCGCCTCAGCACCAGTAGTTGAGCGACCGGACAACACCACACGTGCTCCCGCATCGGCGAAGGCCTTTGCTGTTGCGGCACCGATACCGGAGGTGGCACCCGTGACGACCGCAACCTTTCCCGTCAGATCAGACATTCATCCTCCTGTGGATCTTGGGGCTGTTGTGCACGCTGGATGTGATTGACCGCCCCTAGAGTTCGGCGTTTCACTGGACGCCCTCCGGGCAATCATCGCAATCCCTCCGGGCAATCATCGCAATCCCTCCGGGATTGTTGAGCGCAGGCGGCCCTTGTAGTCGCTGAGCTCTTCGAGCTTCGCGTCATCCATCGCCGGTTCCTCGTAGTTGGCTAGTGCGGTCTTGGCCATGTTGATGCCGCGCGTGTTTGCGTCGACCGCGCCGGCAGCGTTCCACGACTCGTATGACTCCCCATCCATGAGCTCTGGCATGAAGAAGGCCGTCTCGAAGTTGGCGAGCGTGTGTTGGGTGCCGAGGAAGTGATCACCGGGCTCGATCTCTCGAACAGCGGCCATTGCGGGGTCGAGCTCGTCCATGTTCACCCCGCCGCCGAGTCGATACATCATGCGCATCTGTTCGCCATCGAGCATGGCCTTTGCGTAGCTCTGGCACAGTGCTGACTCGAGGTATCCGGTTGTCGACAGTACGAAGTTTGCGCCTGCCATCAGGACGCCGTACATGTTGCGGGCTGCTTCATAACCAGCTTGCGCATCGACGAGCTTCGAGCTCGAACAGCCGCCGCTGCAGCGCCACGGAAGCTTGTAGAACCGTGCCAGCTGTCCGACGAGCATGTTGATGTGGTCGATCTCCGGTGTACCGGCGAGCGGAGCACCGGAGTTCATCGCTACGGTCGCCGTCCATTGCCCATACACCGACGGCGAACCTGGCCGAATCAGCTGCATGAAGGCAACGCCAGCCAATGCCTCAGCGCTTAGCTGGGCCACGGCGCCCACGGTGCTCGCTGGTGTGCTCGCTCCCCCAAGAACGAACGGGCTGAAGAGCATCGCCTGATTAGCCGACGCGTACACCTTGACCGCATCGAGCATGGTCTGGTCCCACACCAGAGGGCTATTGCAGTTGGCCAGCGACGTGCTGACCGTCGTGTTCTGCACCACGTCGTGGCCGAACACGATGCCCATCATGTGGAGCGACTGTTCGGCGCGCTCGCGAGACGTCACCGACCCCATGAGTGGCTTATCGCTGTATCGGAGCAGGCTGTACGTCATCTCGAGGTGGCGGTGCGGCACGGGGACGTCCATGGGCTCGCACAGAACACCACCAGCCATATGCATTGCGGGCTCGAGGTGAGCGATCTTCGCGAAGTTGTTGAAGTCTTCGAGCGTGGCATGGCGGCGCGTATTGTCCATGTCGAGGACGAACGGAGCTCCATAGGCAGGGGTGAAGACCGTCTTCGTGCCGCCAAGCGACACCGCCCGACCTGGGGTTCGAGATTCCATCGTGTACTCGGCCGGTGCGGTCGAGATGAGCTGCATGAGCATTTCTCGATCGATTCGCACGCGGTAGCCATCGATTGACGCGCCGGCGTCCTTCCAGATTTTGATCGACTCATCGTCGCGAAACTCGATGCCGACCTCCTCGAGCAATGTCATCGATGCGTCGTGGATGCGAAGTAGCTGTTCGTGCGGGACGATGTCGAGATACGGAATGCCTCGGTTCAGCTCAGGCAACCATGGTGTGACGTTGGCTTCGCGCGCTGCTCGGCGCGCTCCCCGACCTCGGCGTTTTGGTGCTGCAGGTTCAACGGCGGTCATGAACGGTCTCCAAGTGAGCTAGCAAGTGCGTCTCGTAGTGCGGCGAGCGGTTCGGGGTCGCCGCCAGTGCCGGTGCGGACAACTTCGGTGAGGTCTGGCAACGCAAGCTTCTTGCCGCGCTCCCAGGGCACCATGTCGTTCGTGATGTTGCGGGTGTTGAGCGCACATACACCCAAGCCCGACTCGACCGCGGCCTGGACGCCGGAGAGCATCGGGCACTCGAGCACCGTGCGCCAGCGGAGTCCGCTCGCCTTCAGAGACTCCTCGGACGCTTCGAGATAGACCAGCCCCGGCCCAAAGGAGACCACGGGGATGACGTGGTCTGGTTCGAACTCGGCTTCGCTGCCGTGGACCCATGTCAGCGGTTCGGTCCAGAGGACCACATCGTCGGGGCGAACGTCGTCGGCCTCGACTTGCACGACGGCAAGGTCGACGTCGCCATCGTCGAGCCATTCCCGCACGGCTCCGGAGAGCTGCACGCGCACGTCGAGGCGGATCTGCGGATACATGCGCCCGAACCGTGCGAGCACGTCGGCGAGCTCACCGCCACGAAGGTCTTCGTTTGTTCCGAGGCGAATGACGCCGGATAGGTCGGAGCGGCTGAGGTGTTCAACTGCCTCGTCATGGGCGTCGAGCATTCGTTCGCCGTAGAGCAGCAGGTCACGCCCGTCGGGGGTCGCTTCGATTTCGCTTCCCCCACGCTTGACGAGCTCGAGCCCGACCCGCTCCTCGAGCCGCTTGATCTTCCAGCTCACGGCGCTTTGGGTCATGCCGAGCTGAGAGGCAGCCTCGGTAAACGTTCCGGCTTCGACTACCGCCCGTAGGGCTCGGAGAGATTCGACATCCAACTTCACGCCATCACTATGACACAAGTTGACAGCAAGTCGTCAAGTGCATGACAATCACTTCTATGCCTCCAGTTGAGTATGACGCATCAGAATCCAAGGACTTTCACGGGGTGATCGTCGCTCTTGCGATGCCGATGAAAGACGCAGGCGAGGCAATTGACGAGCCCGCGCTGCTCGATCACATCGACTGGCTCCTCGACGCCGGAGTCCACGGCATCCTGGTGTTGTCCGGTACTGGCGAGTACGCCTACCTACGACCCGAAGAACGCCGGCGGGTCGTCGAGCTCTGCCTCCCCCACATCGACGGACGCGTTCCCGTCATGGTGCAGTCATCAGAGATGAGCGTCACCGACACCATCGAATCGTCGAAGCACGCCGTCGATCATGGCGCTGACGCCCTCATGGTGCTTCCGCCGTGGCTCGAGAGCCCGTTCGAGCGTGGCGTCATGTATCACTACGAACGTGTTGCCCAGGCGGTTGCCGCCGACATTGTGCTCTACAACACGCCGGCAGCGAGCGGCGTCGAAATCACACCGGCGATGTACCGCCAGCTCCTGGCGATTGACAACGTCCGCTACATGAAGGACAGCCAAGGCGATCTCAGCCGCATCCAGAAGCTTGCTGCAATTAGTGAGGGCAGCAACGCGAAAGTGTTGTGCGGCGTCGACCCGCTCGCTCCCTACGCGCTAATGGCCGGTGCTGTCGGCATGATCTGGGGTTGCGCGAACATCATGCCGCACGAAGCTGTGCACCTCGTCGAACACATCGACGCAGGTCGGCTTCCCGAAGCCCTCGAGCTGTGGAAGGCCATGTGGCCCATCAATGCATTCATGTGGGAGAACGAGCTCGACGTCGGGTTCCTGCCCGGCGTGAAGGCAGCGACCGAGATGGTCGGTCGTCAAATGGGCCCGGTTCGCCGACCGCAAATGCCGGTCACCGGTGCCGCGCGCCTCGCCATCGAAGCCGGGCTTTCGACGTTGCCGATTAACGGTGTGCAGCGATCACGGTTGAAATGGCGTGAGTGGGACGACGAACAAGACTGGTTGGTCAAGCGGACCGAAGGGTCACTTACTGAGGGGGTCGCACGATGAGTGCGAAGACAACGGGCACGGCAAAGAAGGCTGCCGCGAAAAAGGCAGCCAAGAAGACTCCAGCAAAGAAGAGGGCAACAGCGAAACCGGCAACCGCGCAAAAGGCCGCGGCAAAACGGAAGACACCCGCCAAGAAGACACAGGCACGAAAGGCTGCAGCGAAGAAGGCAGCGCCAGTGTCGGCTGCCACCAAGCTCGCAACGTCGCTTCACCTACCAACGAACGCCATCATCGGCGGACGGTCGGTTCCGGCGGCGAGCGGCAAAACGTTCACGACCGTCAACCCAGCAACGGGTGAACCGCTTGCCGAGATCGCTGACTGTGGGTCGATCGACGTCGAACGTGCCGTCGCGGCCGCGCGATCGGCCTTTCACGGGCCATGGAGCCGGTTCACACCCGGCGAGCGCAAGAAGCTCATGCTTCGATTCGCGACGCTCATCGAAGCCCACGCAACCGAGCTCGCTACGATCGAGACGCTCGAAGGCGGCAAGCCAATCGCCGACACGGCCAACATCGACCTCGTCGAAACGATCGACACCATTCGCTGGCACGCCGAAGCGGCGGACAAGATCAACGACCAGCTGACCCCATCAGGCATGGGCATCGTGTCGATGGTCGTCCGCGAACCCATCGGGGTTGTGGGCGTCGTCCTCCCATGGAACTTCCCGCTGCTCATGGCCGCGTGGAAGCTCGGCCCAATCCTCGCTACTGGAAACACCTGCGTCCTGAAGCCGGCCGAGCAGACCTCAATCACGACACTGCGCCTGGCCGAACTCGCAACCGAGGCCGGCATTCCGGACGGCGTCATCAATGTCGTGACCGGCTTTGGGCCGGCCGTCGGCGAACCTCTCGGCCGACATCGCGACGTCGACGCAGTCGCATTCACCGGATCGACCGAAACGGGTCGCCGATTCCTCAACTACTCCGCCGAGTCCAACCTCAAGCGAGTGCTGCTCGAATGCGGCGGCAAAAACCCATTCGTGGTAATGCATGACGCGGACGATCTTGATTCGATCGCAGAGCACGCCGTGAACGCCATCTACTGGAACGGTGGGCAAAACTGCTCGTCCAACTCTCGACTCATCGTGCATTCGTCGCTCAAGGACGAACTTCTCGACCTCATCTTGGAGAAGAGTCGAGAATGGACCGTTGGCGACCCGCTCGACCCCGAAACGCGCATCGGTGCAATGATCGAACCCGAACATCTCGAGAAGGTGCTCGACAACATCAACTCGGGCCATGTCGAGGGGGCCGATTGTGTCCTTGGTGGTAACCAGGTTCGCATGGACTCAGGCGGCTACTTCATCGAACCGACCATCTTCGACAACGTCACCCCGCAGATGAGGCTCGCACGCGAAGAGATCTTCGGACCAGTCCTCAGCGTGATCACGTTCGACCAGCCTGAAGAAGCAATCCAGATCGCGAACGACACCGCCTATGGCCTCGCCGCGTCGGTGTTCACCTCTGACCTCCGGACTGCGCACTTGGCTGCGCGTGCCATTCGCGCCGGAACCGTCACCGTCAATTCCTACGGCGAAGGCGACGTCTCCACGCCGTTCGGCGGATTCGGCCTGTCTGGCTTTGGTGGCCGCGACAAGAGCCTCCACGCTCACGACCAATACACCGAGCTCAAAACCATTTGGATCGACCTGCAATGATTTCTCGATACTTCCGATCGAGATCCGCGGAGACCGACATGGTCGCTACGCGAGCTTCGCTCCCCCAGCCACGTCGTCGATACTGCCGATCGAGATCCGCGGAGACCGACATGGTCGCTACGCGAGCTTCGCTCCCCCAGCCACGTCGTCGATACTGCCGATCGAGATCCGCGGAGACCGACATGGTCGCTACGCGAGCTTCGCTCCCCCAGCCAC
>CAKZVC010000062.1 GCA_937922235.1 uncultured Acidimicrobiales bacterium
ATCCTCGGCAACATCTGCACCATCGGCGCCCTCTCAATCGGCTCAACCGAAACGTGCGAAACCACCGCAACCGTCACCCAAGGCCTCACCACCAACGTGGCAACCGCAACCGGCCAACCCGTCGACGACCGAGGCAACCCAATCGGCACCCCAATCAGCGACGACGACCCATCCAACCACACCGGAGTCCTCGCCGGACCGCCATGTGTTGTTGACACTCGGGGTCCTCGCCTGTGGGCCGGGCACCGAGTCGTTTGGGACACTGGCATGGATGCTGCAGCAGGCTCGACGCTTGTCATCCACACCGAAGAACCGGGCGGATCACCCGGCCAGCCGAACGAGCAGGTCTACATCTACGTCGGCGACGACGTGTATGGGCCAACCCCCGTCGGCCTCGGAACGATCGAAATCGACGTCGAGAACACGGGTCGACTCTCGTTCGTCCACTACTCGGTCGTAACTGGCGACACGTCCATGCCGAACTCGGTAGAGATCGAATTCTGCGGCACCGGACTCTCCAAGACCACTACCCCAGCCTGTGAGACGGCCATCAAGGGTCCACGACTCCTCGCTGGTGGCCAGATCGATTGGTACCCAGGCCTGGAGGCAGCTGCAGGTTCGATCGTTCGGATCACCACGACCGAACCCGGCGATTCGCCGCACCAGCCAAACGAGCAGGTGTGGGTCAAGGTCGGACCCGAGTTGTTCGGCCCAACACCTGTTGGACTCGGCACTCTCGAATTTGAGGCAACCCTCGGAGGCGAAGTGATCGTGATGCACTACAGCCGCATCACCGGCCGAGACAACCGACCGAACTCTGTGGAGTTCGAGATGTGCGGAACACACCTGAAGTGACCTAACGCGCCCCTCCACCACGCTCGAGACCCTAGGCCGGCAACGTCGGCCTAGGGTTTCGTCGTTTTGGTTGTCTCTACTTGCGTGACACCGCTGGGCTGTCGCTCACGTACCAACGCCATGGCGTGTCCTGCGCAACCGACAATCCAATCCGCGTTGTTTGGACCACGTGCGAGGCCGCGACCGGCGTACGAAGATCGAGACGCACCATCGACTCGTTGTTCGTGAGATCAAGACGGTCATGGCGGCGGTCGATGCCTAACGCAGCGCAGAGCTTGCCTGGGCCGTTGGCGAGATCGACGTCGCGGCGAGCTTTCGGGCGGGCCTCGCGCATCTTGTCAGTGATGGTTACCGGCTCGATCGCTCGGATTAGAACTGCCTGGCCATCGCCGCTAGCACCCGTGACCACGTTGGCGCAGTGATGCATTCCATAGATCAGGTACACGTACAGCACTCCCGCTGGGCCAAACATTGGCTCAGTACGTGGGGTCAGACCCCGAGCTGCGTGACTAGCTGGATCTTCTGCTCCGCCGTAGGCCTCCGTTTCGACGATTCGACCAGACCCGTGGGGACCGTGGAGGATTGACCCAAGTATGCGCTGGGCGACATCGGTCGAGTGTTCTGCAAGCTCACTCACGGGCCGAACGTTCGCCATGTCCCCAGGATGCCACGGTGAAGTGGTCTGAACGAGGCACCTGAACTGGTCTACACGCGCTGCCCAGCGAAACACCTAGAGTCAGACCAGTGAGAGAATTCCTTCTAGAGCTCGATATCACCGATGGGAAGCGTGCTGGCCTCGAACGCGCACTGCGATCGGCAATCCGAGAAGGTCGAGTACCCGCCGGCACGTTGCTTCCTTCGACTCGCACGATCGCGAGCGACTATTCGATGGCCCGGGCGACGGTTGTGGCGGCCTACGAGCAGCTTGTGATCGAGGGCTACCTGATTGCTCACCAAGGCGCTGGAACACGCGTTGCCGAGGTTCATCAGACACATCCTGCTCCCCCAGAAGACGATAACCCCTGGCCTCCAGCACCTTTGGCAGACTTCCGACCTGGCGAGCCTGATGGAGGCACTTTCCCGCGTTCGACCTGGGGCCAAGCGGTTCGCCGGGTACTCGCCGGCACCTCTGAGGGCCAGTTCGGTTACGCCGACCCTCGCGGCGTCGCTGAGCTCCGGTCGGTCCTCTCGGAGTATCTGGGCCGGTCGCGATCTGTGGTCGCCACCACTGGTTCCATCAGCGTGTTCGGCGGGGTGACATCCTCGTTCGGGTTTCTTGCTGAGGCGTTCCGATCGATGGGTCTGACGCGGGTGGCCGTCGAGAATCCCAACCTCACGTTCTTGAACAGCGTCTTCTCGATTCACGGAATCGATCTCGTGCCAGTTCCCGTCGATGACCAAGGCTTGGTGGTTAGCTCCCTTGAAGGCCTTGATGTTGGCGCCGTCCTCGTCACACCTGCGCACCAGTTTCCGCTGGGTGTCACCATGTCTGCCGAACGGCGAACCGCACTTGTGGATTGGGCACGTCGACAGCGTGCCTGGATTGTCGAAGATGATTACGACGGCGAGTTTCGCTACGACCGTCATCCGATCGGCTCGCTCCAGGGCCTTGACCCGGCTCGGGTGATCTACACCGGCACGGCGAGCAAGATGCTCAGCCCAGCATTGCGGATCTCGTGGCTAGTCGTGCCCGAGGAGCTCCGGGCCGCCCTGTCGATGGTGAAGCACTTGCGGGGAGGCGTCTCAACGATCGAACAGCTGGCGTTGGCCGACTTCATACACCGGGGCGACCTTGATCGCCACCTACGGGCCTGTCGGGCGATGTATCACGAGCGCCGGAGTCAGCTCACCGCAATTCTCGAGGCGAATGCTCCGTGGCTCACGTTGTCCCATGCCGAGGCCGGTTTGCACCTCGCGGGCACGATCACCGATTCAGCACGGTCTGAGGCCGAGATCGTGGCGCAAGCCGCTGAGGCCGAAGTTGGTCTGATCGGATTCGCGCCAATGTGGCTCGGCTCACCAACCGCCGAAGGCTTGGTGATCGGCTTCAGCCGACCAGCTGCTCATCAGTTTCCCGCAGCGTGCGACCGGATCGCCCAGTTCCTGCAGACGATTCGATGACCCGAAGCTGACACCCAGAGTCAGGCTAGTTTCGCGCCTGACCCTGAATGTCGGCTACGCGGGGAGTGGCTGGGTTGACACGTCGCCATCGTCCAACCGGTTTGCCCAAAGCAGGACTGCGACAGGAATGACGGCAAAGAACGCAAGGCCCCCGAGCGACGCAACGACGTCACCGGTAGTGAGTCCGTCCGTGTTGACGAAGTGGTAGACGAAATGCGGAATACCCCAGACGAGGGCGGCTGCACATGAGGTCCGAATGACCGTGGCGTTCATACTCACGATCGCAGAAATGAACACAACAGCGAGCGAGAGGTTCAGCGCACCAAAGTCTCGAATCAGATGCTCGTTGTACGGGCCATCCACCGAGATCCACCCGCGCCCCAAACCGGGAAAGCCGTCGTAGAACGAGCGGGGAGCGAGAAGCGCCCAAAGACCGAGTTGCAGGTTCGACAACGTGAGATAGCCGAGACCGATTTGGATAAGCCGACGTGGGTTCATGCCCAAATCGTAGAGATGGGCGGTCCGGCCGCCGTGATCCATTTCGTGGCGGAATTTTAGACCAGTTGGGCTACGCGATCGCTGCTCGGAACCTGTTCAGCTGTGCAGCAACGGCTTCTGGACTACCGCCCCCGTGCGTCGTCCGTCGGGTGACCGAGACACCCGGCTCAAGGATCGCTGCAGCCTCAGTTCCCAATCGCTCGTCTGCAGCCACAAGGTCCTTCAAGGCACCCCTGCCTTCAAGTGCATGGCGTACGTGCTCGCCCACAACTGCGTGTGCGTCACGGAACGCCATGCCGTTCGACACCAGGTACTCGGCGAGGTCGGTGGCTGCGGCGTACGGAGAGTTCGCCTGTTCCGCCATGCGATCGGTGTTGAACGTAGTGGTCGACACCATGCCGTCGAGCGCAAGCAGGGTGAGCCGGACAGTATCAACAGCGTCGAAAAGCGGCTCCTTGTCCTCCTGCATGTCCTTGTTGTAGGTAAGCGGGAGACCCTTCACGCTGGCCAAGAAACCCGTCAGATTGCCGATAAGCCGGCCGCCCTTGCCGCGGGCAAGTTCAGCAATGTCAGGGTTTTTCTTCTGGGGCATCATCGATGACCCCGTGCTGAAACCGTCGTCGAGCGTGATGAACCCAAACTCGGTGCTCGCCCACAAGATCAGCTCTTCACCAATGCGGCTGAGATGCACGCCGATCATGGTGAGGGCATAGAGCGTGTCAGCGACAAAGTCACGATCAGCAACGGCGTCGAGGCTGTTGTCGAAGAGCCCCTCCATGCCGAGCTCCCGCTGCGAGATCGACGGGTCGAGTGGCAGCGAGGAGCCTGCGAGTGCACCCGCACCCAGGACAGACACGTCGGTTCGGCGGCGAGCGTCGGCAAGCCGATCGATATCGCGGTTAAGCATCCAACCGTGCGCAAGCAAGTGATGCGCTAGCGATACCGGCTGCGCCTGCTGGAGGTGGGTGTAGCCAGGCAGGTAGGCATCGCCGGCACCTTCAGCTTGAGCGAGCAGCGTGTGCTGAAAGCGACGAACCAAGTCGGTGATCTCATCTATGGCCTGCAATGTCCACAAGCGCACGTCGGTTGCGACCTGGTCGTTGCGACTCCGGCCGGTGTGCATCTTCGCGCCAGCAGGCTCGAGCTCAGTGACACGACGTTCTACGGCGGTGTGAATATCCTCGTCGCTCGCCGCCCACTGCATGTCGCCAGAGGCAATCTCGGTTTCAACCCGATCAAGCGCAACGAGAATGCCGTCTCGCTCGGCCGTCGTGAGTAGGCCAACCGATTCGAGCATGGTGACGTGGGCGCGTGAGCCAGCAATGTCCTCGCGGAACATCCGCTGGTCGAAGGGCAAGCTGTCGTTCAGCTGCTGGAGTGCCTCGGCCGGCCCTCCAGCAAAACGCCCATGCCATAACTCGCCCCGCACTTCCGGCGGGGATCCGTCTCCGTCGACATGGTCGCTACCCGAGCTTCGCTCCCCGTTCGCTTCGCTTTCGCTAGGCACCGGCGGTGCCTCGCTTGCTGGCGAGGGTGCGTAGGCGAAGGGCGTTGAGCTTGATGAAGCCGTCGGCGTCAGCCTGGTTGTACGCGCCGTCGTCCTCTTCGAACGTGGCGATCTTCTCGTCGAACAACGAGTTGTCGCTCTTACGGCCGACGACGGTGATGTTGCCCTTGTAGAGCTTAAGGCGCACCTCGCCGTTGACCGCAGCCTGACTGTGATCGATAGCGGTTTGCAGCATGACGCGTTCGGGAGCGAACCAGAAGCCGTTGTAGATGAGCTTCGCGTAGCGAGGCATGAGCTCGTCCTTGAGGTGTGCGACCTCACGGTCGAGGCAGATCGACTCGATCGCCCGGTGGGCCTTCAGCATGATCGTGCCGCCCGGCGTCTCATAGGCGCCACGGCTCTTCATGCCAACGAAACGGTTCTCGACAATATCGAGGCGGCCAATGCCGTTCGCCCCACCGACTCGGTTGAGCTCGGTGAGCACCTCGGCAGGCGTCATTGGTGCCCCATCGATCGCAACGATGTCACCGGAGTCGTACGTGAGCTCGATGTAGGTCGGCGTGTCGGGGGCAGTCTCAGGCGACACCGACCAGCGCCACATTTCCTCCGGCGGCTCGGTGTACGGATCTTCGAGCGGACCACCCTCAAAGCTGATGTGCAGCAAGTTGGCATCCATCGAGAACGGCGATTCTTTGCCACGCTTCATCTCGATCGGGATGTCGTGCTCGGCGGCGTACGCCATAAGTGACTCGCGAGAGCCAAGGTCCCATTCGCGCCATGGTGCAACAACCTTGATGTCGGGCTTAAGTGCGTAGGCACCGAGCTCGAAGCGCACCTGATCGTTGCCCTTACCGGTTGCGCCGTGGCTGATCGCATCGGCGTTCTGCTCGATGGCGATCTCGACGAGCCGCTTTGCGATCAATGGACGAGCGATCGACGTGCCGAGGAGGTACTCGCCTTCGTAGATCGTGTTCGCACGGAACATCGGGTAGACGAAGTCACGTACGAACTCTTCGCGGAGGTCGTCGATGTAGATCTGATCTTCAGGCACACCCATATCGAGGGCCTTTGCACGCGCAGGTTCGACCTCTTCGCCTTGACCGAGATCGGCGGTAAAGGTCACCACCTCGGCCTCGTAGGTCTCCTGGAGCCACTTTAAAATGATCGAGGTGTCGAGGCCACCGGAGTAGGCCAGGACAACCTTGTTGATTGACGCTGGGTCGTGGAACGTGTCTGTCATGGGGTTCTCCTAGGTTCCGGCGAGGATGCGGATGTGTTCGGCAAGGTCTTTACCGGTGGTTTCTTCAGCGGCGACGATCAGGATTGAGTCGTCGCCGGCCACGGTGCCAAGGACACCTTCGAGGCCTGAACGATCGAGAGCAGAGGCTACGACGTGCGCCGAGCCTGGTGGTGTTTTCACCACGACGAGGTTGTGCGAGTGACTGACCTCAGCCACCCAGTCGCTGAGGACTCGCCGTAGATGGTCGTGCGGAGCCACTTGTTCGTTGGTGTGCTCGGGTAGGGCGTAGACCAGGTCACCGCCTGGCACGCGAACCTTGATCGCTCCGATGTCCTCAAGATCACGAGAGACCGTTGCTTGCGTTGCCTCTACGCCCGCTTCCTCGAGCAACTCGACGAGCTGGCCTTGAGAGGTCACTGCGACATCTGCGAGCAGCTGAACGATTTTGTGCTGACGGCTTGTCTTCGACATCAGGCACCCTCTCCAAGCGCAAACGCGAGATAGCCACGAGCTGCGTGCATGCGGTTCTCTGCCAGCTTCCAGACGCGGCTGGCAGCACTATCGACAACTTCGCTGGTGACTTCTTCGCCGCGGTGTGCGGGAAGGCAGTGCAAGAAGACCGAGCCGCCTGCAGCGCCCATCAGGTCGCTATTGATTTGATAGTCGGCAAACGCCTTCAAACGAATGGCGGTCTCAGCCTCTTGGCCCATCGAGGTGAACACGTCGCTGTAGACAACGTCGGCACCGTCGACCGCCTCGTAGGGGTCGACCATGGTCTCGACGATGCCGCCGGTCGACCGAAGCAGCGCCAAGTCGTCTTCGCCGAAGCCGTAGTCGGCAGGCGAGGCAATGCGCATCACTCCCCCGAGCATCCCAACAGCGAGGCCGAGTGATCGTGTGACGTTGTTGCTGTCGCCGATGTACGCAATCGTGCGTCCTTCGACCGATCCGAACTCTTGAATGATCGTGAGGACGTCGGCGAGCGCTTGCATTGGGTGCGCTGCGTCGCTGAGCAAATTCACGATCGGAATACGGTCGACCTCGGCCATACGTTCAACCTTGGAGTGTTCGAACACGCGGGCACCGATTGCCGCGTGAAAGCCGGCGAGGGTGTTGGTGACATCCTCAACCGACTCTCGGGTATCGAGGCCGATCTCGTCCCCTTGGATGTACACGGGTAGGCCGCCGAGTTGGAACACGGCCATCTCCATCGAGTTCCGGGTACGAAGGCTCGGCTTTTCGAACACGAGCGCCATGCCCTTGCCCTGGAGTACCTGCGGTGGAGCGTCGGACTGCGCAAGGGCGAGCACATGGTGGAGTTCGTCAACCGTTAGATCATTGATTTCAAGCAGGTGTCTCATACGGCAACCCCTTTCAGAGCAGCATCGATCTTGCGGATCGCTTCTTCGATCTCGGCCGACGAAACAGTGATTGGTGGAGCGAACCGGAGCGCTGTTGCGGTGACGCCGTTGACCAACACGCCGTTCGTTGCGCAGGCCTCGCTGACTTCGCGACCGGTGCGACCACGAAGGCCGTCTTCGTTGAGCTCGGCTGCGAGCAGCAAGCCCGAACCGCGGACAGAGTCGACTCCGTCGAGTGCGAGCAACGCATTCGTGAGCTCAGCGCCGCGCTCGGTTGCAAGCTTCGGTCCATCGATCTGTTCCATCACAGCGAGCGTTGCTCGAGCGGCAGCGGCGGCGAGCGGCTGGCCAGCAAAGGTCGAGCCGTGATCGCCAGGCTTCATAGCCTCGGCAACTTCCCGCTTGGCCCACACGGCGCCGATCGGCATGCCATTTCCAAGCCCCTTTGCCATCGTCACGATGTCGGGCAGGATGCCGGCGTGCTGAAAGGCGAACCACGCGCCGGTTCGGGCAATACCGGTCTGGATCTCGTCAAGGATGAGCAGCACCTGACGGTCGTCGCAAAGCGCTCGCAGATCACGTAGGTAGTCGGCGTCGGTGGTGTTCACACCACCCTCGCCCTGGATGGCTTCGACGAGTATCGCTCCGACCGTTGGGTCGAGTGCCGCTTCCATTGCTTCGACGTCGTTGTACGCGGCGTGGCGGAACCCCTCGGGCAACGGGTGGAAGGTCTCGTGCTTTTCGGGTTGGCCAGTTGCGTGCAACGTGGCCAGGGTCCGGCCATGGAACGAACGCATTGCTGACAAAACAACGTGGCGACCACGGCCGTTGTACTTACGTGCGATCTTGATCGCCGCCTCGTTGGCTTCGGCCCCAGAGTTCTGAAACAACACCTGGCCCCGTTGTTTGCTTGGCGACTTCGTCACCAAGGTCGGGTCGGCGCCCGACGGATCCGCCGCTTCGACGACATGGGCCGGATACGTCTGCATAAGCCGATCGAGCGTGATCGCTACCTCGGGGCCGGGGAGCGTGTTGTAGAGGTTGCTGACGTGGGTGAGGGTCTGGGCCTGTTCTGCGATCGCTTCAGCTACCACAGGGTGGCTGTGCCCAAGGCTCGTCACTGCAAGACCGCAAAGGAAGTCGAGGTAGCGGCGACCTTCGTTGTCCCACAGTTCAGTGCCTTCGCCCTTCACCATCGTGAGCGTTGGCGCGCCGTAGGTCGACATGATCGGACAGAACTCGAGGCGAGACCCCGCATTCACCGCGTCCTTGTGTATGGCGTTCGCCATGGTTTTCGCACCAGCTGAATCGTTGGGGCTCATGTGTTGTCTCCGAGCGTGATCTTGGTGCCGATACCGGCATCGGTAAAGAGTTCGAGCAGCAGTACATGTGGCACGCGACCGTCGAGCATGTGAGCTGCAGTAGCGCCCGACTCGACGGCATGGATGCACGCCCCGACCTTCGGGATCATGCCGCCCGCGATCGTTCCGTCGGCGATTAGCGCCTTGAGTTCGGGAACGGTCGACTGGTTAATGATGCTCGACGGGTCGTCGACGTCGGCGAGCAGTCCGGGAACATCGGTGAGGTAGACGGCCTTTTCGGCGTTCAGAGCACCGGCAAGCGCGCCAGCAACGGTGTCAGCGTTGATGTTGTACGCCTGACCGCTTTCGTCTGAACCGATCGTTGAGATGACCGGGATCATTTCCTCGGACAGGAGCCGTTCGACGATGTTCGGGTTCACTTCGGCAACGTCGCCAACGAACCCGAGCTCGGGGTCGCGGACGCTGGCGCGGATCAGCCCGCCGTCTTCGCCGCTAAGACCAACTGCGTACGCACCATGCACGTTGATTGCACCGACGATGTCGCGACCGACCTTGCCGACAAGGACCATGCGGGCAACGTCGAGCGTTTCAGCATCGGTAACGCGAAGACCGTCACGGAACTCGCTTTCCTTGCCCAGGCGTCCGAGCAGGTCGCCAATCTGAGGACCGCCACCGTGAACCACGACAGGCTTGAGCCCAACGCTGCGCAACAGGACGATGTCCTCGGCGAAGGTACGGCTGAGGTCGGGGTCAACCATGGCATTGCCGCCGAACTTCACCACGACGATGGCGCCACGAAATTGCTCGATATACGGCAGTGCTTCGATGAGCGCGTCAGCGCGCATCGATGGCTGAAAGCCGCGATCTTGGACGTGGGCAGCTGTTGCATCACTCATGACCGATACCGCCGTTCGCTTTGCTCTTCATGACCGGTACCCCGCGTTGATGTCGATGTATCGATGGGTGAGGTCGCACGTCCAGACGGTGGCTTCGCCGTCGGCGATGCCGACGTCGACGCGAATCGACACCTCGTCTTTGACCAGGTGCTCGGTCGCACGCTCCTCGGAGTAGCCAGCGGCCTCCCAGCCGTTCTCGGCAACAAGCTCGTCGCCGATCCAAATTTGCAGCGAGTCGCGGTCGGCTTTTTCGCCGGCCTTGCCGACGCCCATAACGATCCGACCCCAGTTCGCATCAGACGCAGCGAGGGCGGTCTTCACGAGGGGTGAATTTGCGATCGAGAGCGCAATGGTGGCGGCGGCGTCATCGTTCTCGGCGCCAGTGACCGTGACGTGAATGAACTTGGTGGCGCCTTCGCCATCTCGCACGATCTGATGGGCGAGGTCGAGGTTGACGCCGAGGACACATTCGCGAAGTCCGGCGTAGCGGGGGTCGTCGACCGAGGTGATGGGGTTGTCGCTCGCGTCACCTGTCGCAAACAGCCACACCGAATCGCTCGTGGACGTGTCGGAGTCGACCGTGATGCGGTTGTACGAGCGGACGACGGTGTCGGCCAGCATCGTCTGCAGCACATCTGGGGCAACAGCGGCGTCGGTGAAGACAAAACCGAGCATGGTGGCCATATCGGGTGCGATCATGCCGCTCCCCTTCGCGATGCCCACAACGGTGAAGTGTTCGCCACCAAGCTCATCATCGAACTGCACTTCGGCACTCGAGCCCTTTGCGAAGGTGTCGGTAGTGCGTATGGCGTCAGCGGCAGCATGCCAGGTGGATGCATGGCTAGGAGCAAGCTCGGCACTCAGTGCGGTAAGTCCCTCGACCATGCGGTCGTCAGGAAGGGTTTCGCCGATCACACCAGTCGAGGCGAGCTGGACGTCCTCGGCCTCGAACCCGAATGCGGCGGCGATGGTGTCGGCCGCGAGGCGTGCCGAGGTCTGCCCCGCTTCGCCGGTGAACGCGTTGGCGTTGCCGCTATTACATACGACCGCGCGAGCGGTGCCTCGATCGATGATCGAGCGGCACCAATCGACTGGGGCCGAGGGGCAAAGCGACTTGGTGAAGACTCCGGCAACGGTCGAGCCTTCGGGCACCACTGCAAGCATGAGGTCTGCCCGGTTGGTGTAGCGGATGCCTGCTTCGAAGGTGGCGAGCTGCACGCCGCCGACCGGCGGAAGGTCGGGAAAGCTCGCGGGAGCGAGCGGAGAGATGATCTCGCTCATGGGTACACCCCAATGGCACTCAGACCCGCAGTTTCGGGCACCCCGAGCGCGAGGTTGGCGCACTGGATCGCCATACCAGACGCCCCTTTCATCAGGTTGTCAAGAACCGCAATCGCCATGACGTGCCCTGTCCGTGGATCGACCCGAGCAGTCATATGCACGGCGTTCGAGCCAAGAACCGCCTTTGTGGAGGGGCTGCGCTCGTCCACGACCATGAACGGTTCGTCGGCGTAGAACGAGCGCATTGCCTCGAGTGCGTCTTCGGTGGTGAGCCCGTCCTTGGCTGGCCGGCCGTAGCAGGTGGCGATGATCCCTCGGTTCATCGGCGCCAGGTGCGGGGTAAACAACACAGATGTTTCCACGCCAGTGCGTTCGGTTAGCGCTTGTTCGATCTCCGGAGTGTGACGGTGCGACAAGAGCGCGTAGGCGGTGACGTTCTCATCGACCGTACAGAATGTCGTTGCTTCTTTCGGGGGACGGCCGGCTCCGCTCACGCCAGTGATGAGGTCGATAATCATGCCCTGACCATCGACCATCCCTGCGTCGAGCAACGGTGCGAGGGCAAAGACTGATGCTGCCGCATTGCACCCGGTAGCTGCGATGAGTTCAGCTCCGGAGATCTTGTCGCGGAAGAGCTCGGGCAGGCCATAGACGAACTCATCAAGCAGCGCTGGGGCGTCATGCTCGTCGCCGTACCACGTTGGATACAGACCCTTGTCATGGAGACGGAAGTCTGATCCGAGGTCGACGATATGACCGACGCTCCCACGGATCCCGGGGATGACCGACTGACTGATGCCGTGCGGCAATCCACAGAACACCAAGTCGAGGCCATCGACGAGCTCGTTGCTGAACTCGTCGTACACCCGGTCGCCGTACGCTGCGGCCAGGCTCGGGTAGAGATCGGCAATGCGAGTACCGGCCTTACTCGAGCCTGTTGCGACAACAAGATCGAAGTTCGGATGGCCGTGGAGAAGACGCAACAACTCCGCACCCGTATAGCCGGACGCGCCGATAACCCCGACACGTTTCTTGACCACTGACTGCTCTGACATTTCCGGAGCCTACCTTGATTCACGCGGTTGCATACTCATGCATCGGTGTTTCTTGGCGGTTCTTGAGGAGATCCGGCTCACTCGCTGGCGATCACGCCAGTGCAATCCTGGAGCGACAGCGCCGTCGGCGAATCAATGTTAGGAAAATCACTCTTCGAGAATCGGTCAACCTGAGTCCATTCCGAACCCTCGAGGGTATAGACGCTCGTGGTCCAGTCACCGATGTTCGGATTGACCTCGGTGACGGTGAACTCGAGTCGTCCACCAGTGCCATAGGCGCAACCGCCGGTGCTTGCGTAGCCGCTGCCAGCACCACGGTTGTAGCTGAACTCCTCGTCGAACAGCGTCGTCGTCACCACTTCGCAGTCGATAACCGTCATGACCGCGACCTGTTCGATCGATGGTCCACTCGATGCGACAAAGATGATCTCGGGCGAGGTGCCGGTGCCATTGGTGAGATCGGCCACCATCAAGCCAGGGTCTGGGGTCACTTCAAAGAAGCCATCGAACTTCCCGGTTGCAATGCCGCCGTTGGCGTAGGTGACCGCCACCCAACCGTCACTTCCGAGACCGTTCGGATGCTCGATCAGGTGAACACGATCAGCCTCGCCATCGCCATCCATGTCGGCATCGACAAAGCTCACCGGTCCGTCGACCTGGGGGAAGTTGGCCCCACGCTCACACAACGTCGTTTCTTGGACGGTCGTCGTGGTTTCCGGCGCCGCTGTAGACGAACTTGCCGATGTGTCAGCCAAAGACGCCGACGTAGTGGCGGCTGTTGTGCTTGGGGCCAGGCTTGCCGCCGGAGCGACGGTCGTCGTGGTCGTCTCCGACGCAGCTTCAGCTTCAGTGCTGACGAGCTCGGGTTCGATGTCGTCCGACCCGTAGTCAATCACGGTTTCCGGCAAGCCACCCGCCGTTTGGTCATCGCTCAATGCAATTGCATCAGGAGCGTTTCCCGAGCACGCGCTTGCGACGACAACAGCAATCATGGCGATGACCGAGCGGAGTTTCAGGGAGGCGTTCATGACACCAAGTGTCGGAGAGACCGCCAACGAAGAACATGGGGAGCTCCCCCTGTGGCCGTTGCACCCCCACTCCGCAAGTAGCGTGGGGCGATGAGCGAACACGTGGATGAGCGTCCCCCACCCGAGCGAGGCGTCTTCGTCAACCGCACACTGAACATGCGAACCGTCGAAGCCGTTGGCTACGACATGGACTACACCCTCATCCATTACAAGGTGGACGAGTGGGAAACCGCAGCATTCGAAGCGGCCCGCGACGTCCTGGCGACCCATGGCTGGCCAGTGGCCGACCTCGCCTTCGACCCGCACGAGTTCACGATCGGGCTGGTGTTCGATCTCAAGCTTGGCAACCTCGTGAAAGCAACTCGCTTTGGGTACGTCGTTCGAGCCCAACACGGCACGAATGTTCTGGCGTTCGACGAGCAACGAGACATGTACCGCGATGACATGGTCGAGCTATCCGACAAGCGGTTTGAGTTCATGAACACGCTGTTCGAGCTCTCGCGAGCGAGCCTGTTCTGCCAGCTCGTTGCCCTGCACGATGCAAAGCCACTCGCTGGCGTTGGGAGCTACGCCGACCTCTACGCCGCGATCGATGAGGCGCTTGGCGAAGCCCACATGGCGGGCCTACTCAAGGCCAAGATCGTGGCCGACCCAGACCGGTTTGTTGACGTCGACCCCGACATTGTTCAGACACTGCTCGACCAGCGAGCAGCCGGCAAGAAACTCGCGCTAATCACCAACTCGGAGTGGGCGTACACGTCGAAGATGATGGATTACGCCTTCGAACCGTTTTGCCCCGACGCAGTGAGCTGGAGGGATTGCTTCGACCTAGTAATCGTGTCGGCGAACAAGCCACGCTTCTTCACTGCGACCGAGCCGATCTTTCGCATCGTCGACGAGGAGGAGTCGCTGCTTGTCCCTCACACCGGCCCGCTCGTCACCGGTGACATCTACTTCGGCGGGAACGCACGCCTCGTCGAAGAAGCCTTCGGGGTCTCCGGCGGTACGCCGCTCTACGTCGGCGACCATCTGTTTGGCGATGTCCACGTCACGAAGGACGTGATGCACTGGCGCACGGCGCTTATCGCCGCCGAGCTTGAGGCAGAGATCGCTGCTGCAGCAGAGTTCACCGACGAGCAAGCAACGCTCGAAGCCCTAATGAAAGACAAGATCGCCCTCGATCGCCGCCAGGCGCAGCTGCGCATGGAAGTCATCAACAACTCCACAAAGGCCGTCCAGGCCGAGCTGAGCGACATCACCCAGCAAGCAATCCAGGTCGACAAGCAGATTGCGCCGTTAGCACGGAAAGCCAGCGAGCTTGGCAACGCCACGTGGGGCCCACTCATGCGGGCCGGCAATGACAAGAGCCTGTTCGCCCGCCAAGTTGAACGTTATGCCGACGTGTATACGTCGAGAGTTTCGAACCTTCGCCACGAAACCCCGTTCGCCTACATGCGCGCCGCCCGAGGCTCACTCCCCCACGACTAGCGCTAAGGATCCGTCCGAGTGTCGCCGAACGTACGATATGGAGCTAAGCGAAGCGGAAACGCCACGCCCACCAGAACCATTCGTGCCGCAGACCCCGCAAGGACATGTGGTTGGACATGCGCTTCTCATCACCGTGCTCGCCGGAGCGGCTGCGTTCGCGGCGTTTATTGCGACGATAGTCTTCGTGTTGGTGACAGCGGAACCTGTGCCAAGCAACTCGTGGGCGATGTTCCCGACGATCTCGACGGGGGCGTTCTATTCGATCTTCATCACACCGGTGATCGCCTACTTAGGCGCAGCCTGCTGGCTCGCCGAGCGGAAGGTACCTAGCGGTCAACGAGTAGGCGCCGTTGCGCTGGCGATCATCTTTGGCATCGTGGGTCTTGGAGCGACGAGGGTCTTCGGTTAGGAGAAACCCCTGAGCGATCGTCGCTATCGGAGGGTGCCCTTGGTGTGCTTTTCGACTGCGGCGATGATCGCAGCGCGAGCTTCGTTTGTGTCGGCATCGGTCAAGGTCCGGTCAGCTGCTTGAAAACGGAGGCGGTAGGCCAGGCTCCGCGAGCCCTCATCCACGCCAGCGCCGCGATAGGTATCGATCAGTGACAGATCGACGAGCAGGTCGCCGCCAGCCTTGTTGATGGTGTTCCGCACCTTGTCCGCCCCGACGCCGTCAGGTACCGCAAAGGCCAGATCCATATCACTTGACGGGAACTTGCTCACCCGACGGTAGGACCGCTTGCCATGCGGGCCGTTGAGAATCTCGGTGAGGTCGAGCTGCAACCAGGCGACGCGACCTTCAACACCGAACGTGCGGAGCACCGATGGTGCTACCTCGCCCACCATGCCGCGCTGACGACCGGCGATCACCACTTCGGCTGAGCGAGTTGGGTGCATGCCCGGCAGGTTGTCCGATGACCGCACCTGCACATTGGGCAACGCGAGTGCTTCGCCCAAAAGGTTCAGGATCGCAACCGCTGCAGGAGCTTCATCACCAGCAAGAGCGACCGCCAGATACTCGTGTTCGTCGGGAAGCATCTCGTGACGATCGTTCAGCTCGGGGGTCAAGAAGACCGTGCCAAGTTCGAAGAGTTTCGGGGCGGGGGTGCGATGCGATTGGTTGTACGCGATCGACTTCAGCTGGCCCGGAAGCAGAGAGGTTCGCAGAACACTCTCAGAAGCATCGAGCGGATTCGACAGCACAACGCCGTCGTCGCTCAGGCCAACGTTGGACAAGTCTCCGGGCGCAAGGAACGGCATCGGCTGAGTCTCGTCGCAGCCTGCTCCTACAAGGATGTTGCGCACAAGTCGACGGTCGTGCTGATACTGGCTGAGATGACCAGCTTGCTCGCCCTTGGGCACGGTCTTCGGGATGGCCTCATAGCCGTGCATGCGGCCGACTTCTTCGGCGATGTTTGCCTCGAACTCGTGCGAATGGTCGGTCGTGACATCCCAACGCCAGGTTGGGACACCAACCGACAGGTCATCGCCAGACGCCTCGACCTCGAAGCCGATCGACTCGAGATGGTTCGTCATCTCTGCGGCCGAGAGTTCGGTTCCAAGCAGCGTGTTGATCTTGGCGACGCGCACCGGCTTCGGAGACACATCGGGGACGGTCCCGGCAACCTCGATCTGACCAGATGCGATGGTCGCACCTGACTCACCAATGAGCTGACAAAAGCGGTCCATTGCTCGGTCGATATTGTCGCCCCAGTCTGCACCGCGACGAAAGCGGGTCGACGCCTCGCTCGGCAGGTTGAGACGCTTGACGGTGCGGGAGATAGAGGGCGGATCCCACCACGCCATCTCGAGTAGAACATTCGTCGTTTGATCGGTGACCTCAGTCGAGAGACCACCCATGACGCCGGCGAGGCTGACAGGCGAATCGGTGTTGTCCGTGATCACACCGTCACGACTCACGAGCGTACGTTCAGCTTCGTCGAGGGTGACGAGGGTTTCGCCATCGGTAGCACGGCGAACCGTGAGCGCTCCGTTCGGCACCGTATCGAGGTCGAAGACATGGTTCGGTTGTCCGAGCTCGAGCATGACGTAGTTGCTGATATCGACGACCGAGTTGATTGGGCGCATACCCAGGGCAATCAGTCGGTTCTGCATCCACTGCGGCGATTCGCCAA
Organism: uncultured Acidimicrobiales bacterium; assembly: GCA_937922235.1. Lineage (GTDB taxonomy): Bacteria > Actinomycetota > Acidimicrobiia > Acidimicrobiales > SHLQ01 > SHLQ01. The sequence continues at coordinate 16,785 of CAKZVC010000062.1, forward strand.
CGGTGACGTTGCGGAGCACGCGCGCGGTGAATCGACCACACAGTTCTGGATCGACGATCTCGACAGACGCAACCGAGGTGGCGTCCTCGTCGGTTCGCTCGACGGAGTAGTCGGGATAGCTGAATGGCACGCCCATGACCGCAGCAAGATCGCGTGCTACGCCCGCCACCGACATCGCGTCGGGACGGTTGGCGTTGACCTCGAGGTCGTAGAGCACGTCTGATTCCATGCCAAGCGCCGTAGTGATCGGTTGGCCAACCAACGCCTCGTCAGCGGTGTCGGTGAGCAGCATGATGCCGTCGGAGTCATCGCCCAGTCCGATCTCGGTAGCCGAGCAGCACATGCCGTTGCTCTCCTGACCACGCATCTTGCGCACGCCGATCTCCATCCCGTTTGGCATGGTCGTACCGACCGTTGCGAACGGGATGAGGTCGCCAACGGTCATGTTGAAGGCACCGCAGCACACCTGCAACGGCTGCCCGTCGCCGGAGTCGACCTGAACGATCTGGATCTTGTCGGCATCCGGGTGCGGCGACAGCTCGAGCACCTTCGCGAGGACGATGCCATCGAGACCCTGGCCGGTAATCGTCATTTCCTCGACCGCCAGGCCGAGCGCACTGAGCTTCTCGCCGAGCTCGACGGGGTCACCGTCGATGCCGGGAGCGAATTCCTGAAGCCAGGAAAGAAGAACCTTCATTGCATATCTCCTAGAACTGGCTCAAGAAGCGGACGTCGTTGTTGACGAGCTCGCGGATGTCATCGAGCTGGTATCGCATGACTGCGAGACGGTCGATGCCGAAGCCAAACGCAAAGCCTTGCCACTCTTCCGGATCGATGCCGCAGTTCTCGAGCACCTTCGGGTGCACGACGCCGCAGCCGCCGAGCTCGAGCCAATCACCCGATGGCGTGCTGATATCGAACTCTGCCGATGGCTCAGTGAACGGGAAGTAGCTGGGCCGAAGCCGGGTCTTCACCTCGTGGCCGAAGAACGCCTTTACAAAGCTGTCGATGGTGCCGGCGAGGTCGCCCATGCCGATACCGCGATCGATGACCAGGCCCTCGATCTGGTTGAACGCCGGAAGGTGAGTGGCGTCTGCGGTGTCGGTACGGAAGGTGCGGCCAGGCGCAACGATGTAGATCGGAGGCTTCTGGTTCTCCATCGTGCGAATCTGCACGGGAGAAGTATGGCTACGCAGCATGACCTGCTCAGGTTCGCCGAGGTCAACGAAGATCGTGTCGAAGCTACCGCGGGCTGGGTGCCATTCCGGGATGTTCAGCGCCTCGAAGTTGTACCAAGCCGACTCGACCTCGGGGCCTTCGGCAACGGTGAAGCCCATGCCGACGAAAACGTCTTCGAGACGGTCACGAGCTTGGGTGACCAGGTGAAGGTGACCACGCTTGACCTCATCCATGACCTCGGTGAGATCGAGGCGTTCGGATGCGAGCTGCTCGGCCTCAGCCGAAGCCGCAAGGAGCGCTCGCCGAGCAGACACCTCGCCAGCAACCGATGACATGGCCTCGTTGAGGGCTTGACCGGCGGCTTTGCGCTCATCGGGTTCGAGCGAACCCAGAGTCTTCTTGAGGCCGACGAGCTCGCCCTTTTTGCCCACAAAAGTGCGCTCGACCTCGGCCAAAGCTTCAAGATCGGATGCTGCTGAGATTTCGGCCGACGCACGTTCGACCAGAGACGCAAGTTCCACGCCCCACATTGTGCCCGATGCAGCCCACGATGAGGCGCACTGACTTAACCGGTCGAGGCGGCCCCGCCGACCACGCTGAGCACGACAAGAAGGATCAGAGCAAAGACTCCCAATACGAAGCATCCGACGAGCACCGTACCGACGGGCCGCTCTGGCGGAACTTCGGGCAACTCTTCGTGATGTTCTGGTGCGTGCTCATTCATGACCGATCGTTCCTGCAGCTCGCCATGAGCCTACGACAGGCTTCGTAGAGCGAGGCGACTAGCGATCGCTCGAGACATAGACCGACACTTCGACGTTGTCAGAAGCCACCATCTCGGTGAGGAGCTCGAAGTCCTCGGGAAACGAAATTCCACACGACCTCAGTGCGCCGTCGAAGATACCGAGCCCACTCTGGTCAAGCTCCTCGGTAACGATGACCACCTGACCAGTTGGCACATCCCCTTCCTCTTGACATGCACCCGTCAACGTCGCAGCGCCAGCCTCGATCGTCTCATCGGAATACCACGGAAACCCAATGCCATGACCATCGAGGGCATACAGCACAGCTGGCCGCTGCCACAGCGAGATGACCGTCGGGTCCGGCTCAAGTTGTTGGCGGACCGCTTCGAGGTCGGTAAAGAACTGATGGGAGAGATCGTCGACATACAAGCCGGCGAAACGCCCCTGCTCGACCAACGTATCTTGTTGGCCCCACACACGGTTTGGGAACAACATGCCTTCTGCGGCGAGCGGAGGCACTGCGCCAATGAGCAATGCCAACGCCGCTCCGCCGGTCAGCCGAACAATTGGAGCGCTGGGGAGATGATGCAGAACAATGATCGCTGCCCCGACCCAAAGCGGAGACAAAATCGCCGCGGTGAGGAACAACGGGTTAAAGCTGCCGACGGCTGCGACGATCGGCATGATCAACAATGTCGCGGTTAGCGCCGCATCCGCAAGCGATGACCTTGTCTCTTCGCTCGAGCGAATGTGCCAAGCCTGCCCGAACCACAACAGCGCTGCGCCCATCCCCAGGACGGCACCCCAGCTATTGAGCATCATGAAACGCGTATCGTCGCGTCCCTTGTCGATCGCGAGCTCTCCGAACAGAGCGGCGAAGAAAATCACCGCCACGAGCAGGTTGGTAATTCGTCCGGCGTGCCGCAGCCGCAGTGCGAAAACGACGACGCCAAGTAGTGCGACAAAGACGAGCCCGTCGAGTAGCCCAAACCGCAACGAGTCGACGTATCGGTTTACGAGTTCGCTCGTCGAGTACACGCCTTGTCGGCCATCGCGCATCCCGCCGGCGATTCCGCTGGCGACTGTGCCGATGTCGAGCACCCATAGGTGGATCGACACAAGGACTCCGAGGGCTCCAACGAGCGAGGCACCGATGCAAACGAGTGTGTGGCGAAGGCGTTGGTGTAGCGCAACCGTGACGAGGAAGGCCGGAGCCGTCGCAAGGGCTGCCGTCCATCGAGTCAGCACCAGCACTGCTACAAGAGCTCCGAACGCAGCACCGAGCAACACCATGTCGACCCACGACTCGCGCCGAAGGCCAACTCGAAGAAGCAAGGCACCGAGCAACGTCAACACGATGGAGCCAAGCTCGTCATAGCCGAAGCCATTCGTGGCCATGATGAACGAGCTGAAGCCGACGATAGTTGACCCGATGATGACCGCTACTGCGGCCCAGCCGGTACTCGCAATGGACGCTGGAAAGCGCGTCCGTAAGTAGGCCACCAGAGACGCTCCAAAGAGAACGTCAACCCCGGTGTCGAGCATCAGCCGAAGTACGCGCATTGCGATTACTGACTCGCCCAACAGGACAAATAGCGGATGCAGCACCACGTGATATGCGCTGCCGAAGCGGATGCTGGCCTCGGGGCGGTCGGCCATTGCGAGGTACAGCGCCTGATCGGCGATATCCATGCCCCGGTTCGTCGTGTAGAGCGCTACGCCGGTGACGAAGACCAACGACACGCAGCCGGCGATCGCTAGCGGCTTTGCTAGCGGAGCCCAACCCTGATCGATCGTGTCGTTCATGATCCGTCCCGGACGTAGACATCGAGACCAGCTGGATCGCTCGTGGTTAGCGATGACACTTTGGTGAAGTCCTGCGGGAACGATATGTCGCAGCTCCGTAGTGCTTCATCGATTGGCCCAAGCGCATCGAGATCTTGGGGTGGAATCACAACCACGACCTGGCCAGTCGGAGCTCCGTTGTCTTCACATGAGCCGGCGATCGAGGCAGCGGTGACTTCTAGTAGATCTGATTGGTACCACGGGAATCCGAGTCCGTGTCCGTCGAGTGCGAACGGCACAATGGGCAGCGCCCAAAACGTGATGACCGTGGGATCCGGCTCGAGGCCAACGCGAATCGCTTCGAGCTCGTCAAGAAGTACGGCTGTGGCTGCCGTAGTTTGTACGCCCGCTAGTCGGCCGGCTGCCACTTCGCGATCTTGGGCCCCATCAACGCGATACGGGGCAAGGTGAAGCCCACGGATTGCGCTGAGGGGTGCTACACCGACAAGGACCACGAGCAGTGAAACGGCAAGCACCGCAGCATGGCCGGCCAACGGGCGCCGCAGCAGCAGCATCGCTACACCTGCAAGCCATAGCGGCGCTGCTGCAACACTCACCATGAACAACGGGTTGATCGTGCCGGCAGCCGCGGTGACGGGAAACATGATCAGGAGCGCGGGGATGGCGAGCCCGTTCAGGTGATCCCTCGGACTGTCCTTGGAGGCCAGCACAGCCTCTCGAAGCAAGATCACGACGCAAAGAATGGCAAAGACGGTCCCCCAGGAGTTCACCGAAAACACGGTGCCGAAACCGAAGGCTCGATCGAGCAGCAGGTTGATGAACAGCGCAGCCGTGACGAGCCCCACACACATTCGTGCGTTGATCTGCCCGGCGCGATGGGCGCGAAACGAGAGAAACACCAAGCCGACGGCGACGATCAAGCCGAACGCGGAGCTCACGCCGACCCATATCAGTTCGAGGTACCCAACGATCTGGCCGAGACCACCGTGAGGACCAGCAGCAACGTCGGCAGTGCCATCAGACATACCCCGCGCCAGAATCCCAAGGTCGACAACAGCAACATCGATTGCAACGAGCATCGCAACCGCTCCGACGAATGCGCTAAGCACAACCGACCAAGGCTTCCGATCGCGCATCATCGCGAGGACTAGTGCGATGCCAGCGATAGCGGCCGCGGCGGCCATCCACCGAGTGACGGTGAGCAGTACCAGCAAGCCGCCAAGCCACGAGCCATACAGCAGGTGCTGAACCTGAGGCCCGGCTTGTGGTATCGCCAGTCGCAACAGGACCGCTGCAATCGCGACGTGCAGGATGGAGGCCGCCTCGTTGTATCCAAATCCATTTGGGGCCCAGCTCCACGACATGAATCCGATCACGGTCAATGCGGCGGTAACAGAAACGCGGGCGTGGCGGTGGTTCAGCAGATCGTGAGGCGATGTCGATCGCAGAAAGGCGACGACGCTCATGCCAAAGAACACGTCCACGCCGATATCGAGCGCAGCTCGGAGCATGCGCCATCGGACCACGTTCGATCCAACGAGCTCGAAAAACGGATGCAAAAGGATGTGATATCCGGTCGGTGACCGAACACTACGCAACGGCTGATCGGTCATCGTGAGGTAGAGCGACTCGTCGGTCAGATCAATGCCTCGATCTGCTGCGAGCGCAACTGCGATCGTGGTGATTGCGGATGCCACAACGCAAACCCACGCAAGCGAGCGCAGAAAGCGGTCTCGTGCCGACGAATCGCCGAGATCCCCAGCGGGCAACTCTGCTCCGCGTTCCGGCGCGGGCGCGCTCGCTAATGCCATACCTGTCAATCGGCGGGCGACGTTGGCTTATAAGCCGCGAGCCACTTGCGGCATTGCGTCTATGCTCGCCGGGCTGCCATGTCGAAGGCGAGCACAGCACCCGTTGTGGCGACGTTGAGTGACTCGACCTTGCCGTGCATCGGGATGGCCACGGTGTGATCGGAGATCGCCCGCACTTCGTCGGCGAGGCCGTGAGCTTCACTGCCGAGCACGATGGCCACTGGCTTTGCTGGGTCGATATCGACCGAGGTGTAGACGTCGCCGTCCATAGCAGTGGCGATGCTCTGCACACCGAGGTGGGCGAACGTGGCCTCGAGCTCTTCGAGCCCAACCTCAGCGATG
>CAKZVC010000063.1 GCA_937922235.1 uncultured Acidimicrobiales bacterium
CGTCATCATGTCGGCAAGGGCACCGACCTCTCCAAACTCACCCCAAACGATCTACGCCACATCGAATCACGTATCAACACCATCCCCAGGCGCATCTTCAACTGGGAAACAGCCCAAGCCAAATACGATGAACACGTCGCACTGACCGGCTGAACCCACCCTGACCCCTACTCGCGTTTAGGGGTCAGCTTGGTTTCAAGTGGTGGTCGCGACGAGTTGGTTGAATCGTATTGCTGGTGTGTCCCAGTCGAGTGTTTTGCGGGGTCGGGTGTTGAGCGAGCGTGATGCCGCATCGAGGTCGGCTTGACTATGAACCGAGAGATCGGTGCCTTTGGGAAAGTATTGGCGGGCGAGACCGTTCCAGTTTTCGTTGGTGCCGCGCTGCCATGGAGATTGTGGGTCAGCGAAATACACGGCAATACCTGTCGCAGCCGTGAACGTCTCGTGATCAGCCATTTCTGAGCCTTGGTCCCATGTCAACGACTTGAACGCGTCAAAACCGAGCCTTGCGGCCTCCTGGCCAACACGCTCAGCAACATGGGCTGCGTTCTTTGAATCGAGCCGAACCATAAACCCGAACCGGGTCGATCGCTCGACAACAGTCGCTATAGCTGAACCGTTCCGTTTCCCAACAATGAGTTTGCTCGTTGCGTCCGCAAACACGCAACAAGCTCAGCTTTCAACGTGCCCTTGGCTTGCACATAGATGGCTTGATAAATCGATTCGTGAGACACATGCCAGTCTGGCCTGTCCGGCATCGATGAACGAAGAAACATCGCAATCTGTTCCGGAGACCACCACTCCCGCAACAACTCTTGGACTCGTTCCCACACCAACGGCCGAGCCTGGGTCCACGACAACCGTTCCCGCCGAGCCGTGTTACACGCACGGATCTCTGCCCGCAACGGCCCATACCCATCCCGGCCGCCATTACGAGCAATCTCCCGGCCGATCGTTCCACGATGACGACCCAACCGGCGGGCAATCACCGCGTCAGACTCGCCCCGGCACACACCTCGAAAGATCTCGTCACGCTCGGCAACTGTGAGCTCGCCCGAACGCCGCTTCCGATCACCAATTTCCATACGCCCATGCTCGGCCACACAACGCTTCAACGATGAAACCGAACAACCAGCCGCGCTCGACGCTTCCACGAACGTCAACCCACAAGCCAAACCCTCCAACCCGCGCAACAACATCAACCACGACAACGAACTCACATGAACCACAACATCTCCAACCAATCAAGGTCGCGACCACCACCTGAACCCAACCAGGCCCCCAATTGGCGAACGGGGTCAGACCCCTGCTTGGGGATCTAGTGTTTGGCATGGAAAACGTGCTGGTGATCATGAGCGACGAGCATCAACGTCGGGCGCTTGGGTGTGCTGGGCACTCGATTGTTTCGACACCGAATCTCGATGCATTGGCCGCCAGTGGGACGCGGTTCACGAACTGTTGGACCCCGTCGCCGATCTGCGTGCCAGCGCGAGCCAGCTTGGCGACCGGCAAGTGGGTGCATGAGATCGGCACGTGGGATTCGGCCCAGGCCTACGCCGGGGAACCGCAGAGTTGGGCTCATGTGCTCGCTGATGTCGGCCACGATGTTGCGTCGTTCGGCAAGCTCCACCACCGAAGTGCTGCCGACGACGACGGCTTCACCGAACGGCACGGCCCGATGTTCATCGTCGGCGGCAAGGGCTGGCTCCAGGGCCTGCCGCGTCGAGAACCAATTCCCTACGACGAAGCCGATGAGCTCGCTGCAGACGTCGGCGTTGGCCACACCACCTACACCCGATACGACGAACGAACGACCAACAGTGCGGTGGCTTGGCTCGGCGACGAGGCTCGAGCCACGAAGCCGTGGGCAGCGTTCGTCTCGTTTGTCGCCCCGCACTACCCGTTGTCAGCACCTGAAGAATTCGCCGCGCTCTACCCCTTCGAAGACGTTCCACCTCCAGAGATACCTGAGGTTGAGCACAGCCACCCCGCGGTTGCGGGCATGCAGACCTTCTTCAGCTACGGCGACTACTTCGATGATGAACTCACCACCAAGGCCCGCGCGGCCTACTTCGGCCTGTGCTCGTTCATGGACGACAACGTCGGCAAGGTACTCGCCGCGCTCGAGGCCAGCGGCCAGCGAGACAACACCCGAATCATCTACACCTCAGATCACGGCGAGATGCTTGGCAACCGAGGCTTGTGGTGCAAGTCGTTCATGTTCGAAGACTCGGTTGCCGTTCCAATGATTGTGAGCGGCCCGGGTGTTCCCAAGGGGCACACGGTTGACGCCAACGTGAACCTCGTGGATGTTGCTGAAACGGCCGTTGAGACCGCCGGTGCCACCCTCGACGGCCCTGGCGAGTCGTTGGTGCATCGGGCACATCACCCCGACAGTGACCGGGTCGGGTTCAGCGAATACCACGACGGCGGCTCGATCACCGGCAGCTTCGCCATTAGGTCGGGGGAGTGGAAGTACGTCCACCACGAAGACTTCGAACCCGAGCTCTACAACCTGGCCGAAGATCCAAACGAGCTCGTCGACATGAGCGGTATGGCAAAGGTCGCGAGCGAGCAGCGGGGATGCGCCGAGATGCTCGCCGATGTTGTCGACACGACGGCAGTCAATGACCGGGCGTTTGCCAGCCAAGCCGCACTGATCGACGAACACGGAGGCCGAGACGGCCTGGCCGCAGCGTTCCGCTTTAACCACACCCCAATTCCCGAGTGACGAATTAGGGACTGTCCCTAATTCGTCACTTGTTTAGGAGCCGTCGCGCAGTTGTGCATGCGCTCGGGCGACGAGTTCGTGGTCAAGGCAGCCCTCGGCGAAGTGAGCAAGCCGCTTCTGACTCATCGACAAGGCGAACGCGTCCTCTGCCGAACAGGCAATCGCCACGCTCGCTTCAGTCCTCGGCATGGTCGAACGAACTACGGCTTGCGGAGGATCTTCTCCATGGCCTTGCCCTTGGCGAGCTCGTCGATGAGCTTGTCCAGGTAGCGGATCTCTTGCATCAACGGTTCTTCGATCTCTTCGACGCGAACGCCGCACACCACGCCGGTGATGAGTTCGCGGTCGGGGTTCATCTTTGGTGCCTTCTCGAAGAACGTCTCGAAGCTCACCTCTTTGTCTGCGACAGTTTGGATTCGCTTCGGGGTATAGCCGGTGAGCCACGTGATGATCTTGTCGACCTCGTCTTTTGTGCGACCCTTCCTCTCGGCCTTGGTGATGTAGTGCGGGTACACCTCACCGAATGGCATCGCATACACCCGAGCAAGTCGTTCTTCAGCGGTCATCATGTGCGCCATAAACGCGAACGTAGCCGACCGGATTGGTGTTTGTCACCCGGCCTCTTGTTGCGACTTGCTGTGGCAAGCGCAGTCTGGAGCCGCGAGAGTACGGTCGTTGCATGGGAGCAAAGAAAGCCATGCAGGCCGAAGTGTCGTTCTCGTTGAAGGACGACCTGTTCAACGCTGAGACGGTTGGTCGCTTAGCGAGCTGGCTCAAGAGCGCTCATCCCAAGCTGGACGAGGCCGAATTTGTGTCCGAGGTACTCGCCGAGTTCCCGAACTTGGAACTCAAACAGCGCATCGCCCACATCGCCGCGACGATGGCACGGCACTTGCCTAACGACTACCGAGCGGCCGTGGACGTGATCCTTGAGGCGCTGCCCGAGAGGCTCGACCCTTCCAAGAGCGATGACGACTTTGGTGAGTTCATCATCGCCCCACTCAGTCACTTCATTGCCGAACATGGCGCCACCGAACAACATCTGGAGACTTCGCTCGCAGCACTGCGGGAGACGACCCAACGGTTCTCCGCCGAGGACGCAATCCGCACCTTCATCAATGCGTTCCCCGAGCGAACGATCGAGTTTCTGCTCGAGTGTGCGAGCGACGAGAACTATCACGTCCGCCGATTGGCGAGCGAAGGGACACGACCGAAGCTGCCGTGGTCGGGAAAGCTCGACATCGCGTACACCGACCCGCTTCCGATACTCGATGCGTTGTACGCAGATCCGACGCGATACGTCACCCGCTCGGTCGCGAACCACCTCAACGACATCGCCAAGATTGACCCCGCCCTCGTGATCGACACACTCACACGATGGAGGAACAAGGGCGCTCAAGACGCGAAGGAAATGGACTTCATCATCGAGCACGGGTGCCGCACGCTCGTGAAACAAGGCAACGCCGACGCGCTCTCACTGATGGGTTATGGCGCAAAGCCGAACGTCGTCATCGCCGATCTCGAGACGTCGACTCCAACCGTGGAAGTCGGAACAGCGTTCGAGTTCGCCTTTACGCTCAAAGCAAACAGCGCCCAGAAGCTCATGGTCGACTATGTGATGGCGTTCGCCGGCGCTGACGGTGGCCCCGGAGGCCAGAAGGTCTTCAAGCTCAAACGGCTCGACCTCGACCGTGGCGAGTCGATCAGCATCAAGAAGCGTCATCCGATGAAGTTGATGACCACCCGCCGTCTCTACGAAGGCGAGCACACCATCACGCTCCAGCTAAACGGCCACGAAGTGAACCAGCTCGCGTTCAACCTCGTTGCTGGCTAGGTCGAAAACGAAGAAACTGGCTGGTGTGGACCCCCCGGACCACACCAGCCAGTTCACATGTCAGCTGCCGAAGCAACTGACGGGCAAACGCCATTCCCCCAAGGATGGCGTAAGACTTTACGGCATTTCAACCGCTATTTGGCCTAACCAGCCGCGGCCTCCAGCGCACGCCGTGTGAGGACCTGGGCCAGATGCGTGCGGTACGCACCATCGGCGTTCAAGTCTTCAGGTGGCGTGGTGCCGTTTGCAGCCATGGCAGCAGCATCGGCCGCTGACGCTCCGGATGCCAACGCGGCCTCGGTCTCGCTTGCACGCAGCGGGGTGGAACCCATGTTGACGAGAGCAACACCGTTGCCTCCGTCGGCTACTGCGACGCCAACGATGGCCCAGTCCTGAGCCCGGCGGTTGAACTTCTGGTAGTTCCACCCTCCGGTGTTGGCCGGAACCTTGATCTCCACGATCATCTCGTCGGCAGCAAGTGCCGACTCGAAGTAGCTCGTGAAGAAATCGGTTGCCGCAATCTCGCGACGCCCATTTGGACCCTGCGCCACGATCGTTCCACCGAGTGCAAGCACTGCGGCTGGGAGATCGGACGCCGAGTCGGCATGGGCCATGGTGCCGCCGAGAGTGCCACGGTGACGCACCGCAGGGCCGCCAACAAGCGACGCTACGTGGGCCAACATTGGGCACGCCTCGGCGAGAACTGCGCTGGTCTCGAGGTCGCGGTGCCGGGTCATGGCACCGATCGCTACGTGACCGTTCTCTTGGTTGATGTAACTGAGATCGCTGAGGCGACCAACATCGACCAACTGCGTTGGGGTTGCCAGGCGGTACTTCATCATCGGGATGAGTGAATGTCCGCCAGCGAGAAGCTTGGCTTCATCTCCGTACTCTCCGAGGAGCTGTACGGCGTGCTCGGCCGACTCGGCGACCGTGTAGTCAAATGCTGCAGGAATCATGCTGCACCTCCATTCGAGTTGTTGGCATTCGAGTGGATCGCTTCCCAAATTCTCTTCGGTGTGGCAGGCATGTCCATGTCCTTCACTCCGTATGGCGACAGTGCGTCGCATACGGCGTTCATAACGGCTGCTGCTGAACCGATGGTTCCGGCCTCACCAGCTCCCTTGACGCCGAGCGGGTTGCTCGTCGATGGGGTCACGGTGTAGTCGAGCTGCATCGACGGAACTTCCATTGCCGACGGCACGAGGTAGTCCATGAACGACGGATTGTTGATGTTGCCATCTTCGTCGTACACGGCCTCTTCGAACAGCGCTTGGGCGACACCTTGGACGATGCCTCCGTGGAGCTGACCCTCGACGATCATCGGGTTGACCTGATGACCGCAGTCGTCGACCGCCACGTAATCGATGAGCTCAACGCCACCGGTTTCGGTGTCGATCTCGACCACGCATGCGTGGGTGCCAAACGGGAACGCAAAGTTCGGTGGATCGAAGCTGACCTGCTCTTGCAGGTTGGGCTCCATGCCGTCCGGAAGATCGTGCGCCGCAAATGCTGCGAAGCCGAGCTCCTGGATGTGGACCGACTTCGATGGCGTGCCCGCTACCGAGAACGCACCTGCTTCAAACTGCACGTCTTCGGGAGCAGCCTCGAACTGATGGGCAGCGATGAGCTTGGCCTTCTCGATGACCTTGTCGGCGGCCATGGCGATCGCAACGCCACCCACAGCCAACGAACGAGAGCCGTAGGTGTCGAGTCCGAGGGGGCTCTTGGCCGTGTCGGAGTGCAACACCTCGACGTCGTTGGGATCGACGCCCATCTTGTCGGCGATGATCATCGACCATGCGGTCTCGTGGCCCTGACCGTGCGGCGTCGAACCCGATACCACTTCGATCTTGCCGGTCGGAAGCATGCGCACTGTCGCGTGCTCCCAGCCGCCAGCGCCGTAGTTCAGCCCGCCAAGCGCACGTGATGGCGCCAGGCCGCAGATCTCGACGTAGCTACACATGCCGATGCCGAGCTGCTTAGCTTCGCCCGCGTCACGACGTCGAGCTTGTTCGGCCCGGAGCTCATCGATCTTGACCATCTCCAGTGCACGATCGTGCGCTGGACGGTAGTGACCCGAGTCGAACACCAGGGTCGACGCTGCTTCGTGGTTCTCGAACGCTTCGCCTCCGTTGATGTAGTTGCGAGCTCGGATCTCTTCAGGCGTGATGCCAACCTCAGCGGCCAGCATGTCCATAATGCGCTCGATCGCGTAGCTGGCTTCTGGTCGGCCAGCGCCACGGTAGGCATCGGTTGGCGTCAGGTTCGTGAAGTGTCCGTCGCAGGTGAACGCAAGGTTCGGGATGTCGTAGACGCCGGTGTACAAGAAACTGCCGAGCAGCGGCACACCGGGCGTGATGAGCATCATGTATGCGCCCATGTCGGCATCGATGTGCACGCGGACCGAGCTGATCTTGCCGTTCTCGTCGGCGGCGACCTCCATGTGCTGGATCTGGCCACGACCTTGGTGGGAAGAACCGGCTGCCTCGGTGCGGGTTTCGGTCCAGCGGACTGGCACGCCAAGGTGGTTCGCCAGGGTCACCGACAGAATCGCATCGGGGTCGACGTTGAGCTTGCCGCCGAAGCCTCCGCCAACCGACGGAGCGATCACGCGGATCTTGCTCTCGGGAATACCGGTGGTCGCTGCGATCATGACCTTCAAAATGTGCGGCACCTGTGTTGCCGAATAGAAGGTGATGTCTCCGCCGGCAGGTGACGGAATCGCCATGCAGCCACGGGGCTCCATTGGCGACGGAATCATGCGCTGCTGGATGAACTTTGCCTTGACCGTGTGCGCTGCCTCAGCGAACGCCTTCTCGGTGCCTTCCGGATCGGGTACGAGCGGCCAGTGGAAGGCCTTGTTGGTCTCGAGGTCGGAGTGCGCCATGGCGGTGTTCGCAACAGCAGCCTCAAGTGAGCCAACAGCGGGAAGCGGGTCGTAGTCGACCACGACTTTCTCGGCCGCGTCAGCTGCGCCGTAGCGGTCGTTGCACAACACGACGGCAACGATGTCGCCGACGTGCTTGGCTTCGCCAACCGCTACAGGGTTGTGCGGCGGGTTGACTATGTCTTCAGTGACCGGCCACGCGCAGGGAAGTGGTGCGAGCCACAGCCCCATCTCGGCCAGTTGTTCGCCGGTGTACACGGCAACGACGCCGGGCATTGCCTCGGCTTCGGAAGTGTCGATGCTGTTGATCTTGGCGTGCGCCATCGTCGACCGGATCATGCCCATCCACAGCTCGCCCGGAGCGTGGATGTCGTCGATGAACTTGTTCTCGCCAACGAGGAGCGCTGGATCTTCCTTGCGAAGCATCTTGGTTCCCATCACGGCGGTCATGAGGCACCTCCTGCGACGCTCTGCACGGCTTTGACGATGTTGTGGTAGCCGGTGCAGCGGCAGAGGTTGCCTTCGAGGCCCTCGCGGATCTGCTCTTCGGTGGGGTTTGGGTTCTCTTTGAGGAAGGAGGTGGATGCCATGACCATGCCGGGAGTGCAGTATCCGCACTGGAGGGCGTGGCAGTTCTGGAAGGCTTCCTGCATTGGGTGCCAGTTCTGGTCGCCGGTGGCAGTGCCGTCAGATTCGGCGACGGCGGCGAGGCCTTCGATGGTGGTGAGCTCTTGACCATCGGCTTGGACTGCGAGCACGGTGCATGACTTCACCGATTCGCCGTTCATATGGATGGTGCACGCACCGCACGACGAGCTGTCGCAACCGATGTTGGTGCCCGTGAGACCGATGTTGTCCCGGAGATGATGGACCAACAATGTTCGTGGTTCGACGTCACTACTGTGCGTCGACCCGTTGACGGTGATGGATACTTCCATACGCAATTCCCCCTGGAGTCGTTTTCACTTAGGTGGTGATTCTTGCGCGCAATTGTGACGCGCGCCACTTTGACGGAGTGTGAACTCTCAGTGGACGCATCGTGGCGGTCAGGTCCCTACTGATGACGCGATCATCTGGCACGTGGTGTGTGGGCGACGCGGCCGGTCATACTCAAGGTGTGAAGACCGTTGGAAAGTTCGTTCTGTTCGTCGCTGCGTTGGTGGGGCTTTACGCGCTGCCGACGATTTCGGCTGACTCCTGTCCCGAGTTCGAAGACGGCTGGACGTGCACCGAACGCGTCGAGTCTGACGCGTCGGCATCTGGCGAGCTGGCCGAAGTCGACCGGGGCGCCGCGGGGGAGGGCGTTGGTGAAGCCGACGTCGATGCCGAGCTCGACAACGACGTTGACGACGAGAAAGAGGTCGGACGCGGCGATCTCTACGACATCTCTCGCGGCGAGATCGTCATCGGTGAGGACGAATGGCCACACGATCTGCTCACGAGCACGAAGTGGTCCTACGACCTGATCGAACCGTCGGTCGACGAGAACTTGTTTGTCATCACCTTTGCGTCCGAGGCGGCATCGACGAGCGCACCGCGAGTGATGCGGTCACCGCCATCTCGGATTCAGGTGCTCGATGCCGACCGTGAAGATGTGGTGCTCGATGTCGAGTTCCCCGACGAGGTGCGCAATGTCGAGTGGACGGACGATGACGAACTCGTCGTGGTCAGTGACGACGGAGCCCTCACGGTTTTTGCACAGCGGTAGCTGCGAGTGCCAGCGGTAGCTGCGATGCAGCAGCTGCTTCCGAGTAGATCAGCCGCTAGTGTTATCATCGATGTCATTTCTCCTCGACCTACGACTTATGTGCCCGGCCTTCTGAGCATCTGCCAGAACCGCCGGGCTGTTGTCGTTCGTTCGCATCTCTCATAAAGGAGAAATCTCATGAGCAGTCGTTCTGCCCAGAAGCCGTCGGCCATGCCGGTGCACAAGTATCAAGCGTTCCCACAGGTCGATTTGCCCGACCGCACCTGGCCATCGAAGACCATTACCAAGGCGCCGTTGTGGTGCTCGGTCGATCTTCGTGATGGCAACCAAGCCCTCATCGAGCCAATGGACGCCGAGCGTAAGCATCGGATGTTCGATGCGCTCGTCGCTGCCGGATTCAAAGAGATCGAGGTCGGTTTCCCTTCGGCATCCGACACTGATTTTCAGTTCGTCCGCGAAATCATCGACCAAGGCAAGATTCCCGACGACGTCACGATCCAAGTTCTGACCCAATGCCGGGAAGGGCTGATCCGTCGCACGTTCGAAGCCATCGATGGTGCACCGCAGGCCATCGTGCACATCTACAACTCGACGTCGACGTTGCAACGCAAGGTCGTGTTCGGCCTCGACGAGGACGGCATCGTCGACATTGCGCTCAAGGGCGCGCAGTTGTGTCGCGACCTCGAGGGTGAGATTCCAAACACCAAGGTGCACTACGAATACAGCCCCGAGTCGTTCACCGGCACCGAGCTTCCATTTGCCAAGCGCATCTGCGATGAAGTGATCGACGTGCTCGATCCGACCGACAAGACCGTCATCATCAACTTGCCGGCCACGGTGGAGATGAGCACCGCGAACATCTACGGCGACATGATCGAGTGGATGCATCGCAACATCGCCCGTCGTGACGAGATTGTGCTGAGCCTTCACCCGCACAACGATCGCGGCACCGGCGTTGCCGCGGCCGAGTTCGGCGTCATGGCTGGCGCCGACCGAGTCGAGGGCACGCTGTTCGGAAATGGCGAGCGCACCGGCAACGTCGACATCATTAACGTGGCGATGAACCTGTTCAGCCAGGGTGTCGATCCCGAGCTCGACATTTCGAACATCAACGAGCTGCGCCGCACTGCCGAGTACTGCAACCAGCTGCCCGTGCATCCACGTCATCCGTACGTTGGCGATTTGGTCTACACCGCGTTCAGCGGTTCACATCAGGACGCGATCAAGAAGGGCTTCGAGGCCATGTCGTCGAGCGACTCGCCGCTCTTCGAGGTGCCGTACATTCCGATCGACCCTGAAGACGTCGGCCGCACCTACGAAGACGTCATCCGCGTCAACTCGCAGTCCGGCAAGGGTGGCGTTGCCTACCTTTTGAAGACCGAACATAACCTCGACCTTCCTCGCCGGATGCAGATCGAGTTCACCCGCGTGATCCAGGGCATCACCGATCGGACGGGCAAGGAGCTCACCGCGTCGAACATCTACGACGAATTTGATGCCACCTACCTCGGCCTCGACGCACCGTTTTTGTTGAACGGGTTTGAGGCGGCGCAGAACGCTCAGGGTGAAGACAAGACGTTGCTGACCGCTCGCATGAGCGAGAACGGTGAAGCAAAGGTCCTGCAGGGAAGCGGCAATGGTTCGCTCTCGGCGTTTGTCTCGGGCATGGAAGAGCTCACGGGCAGCGAGCTGCGTGTGCTCGATTACCAGGAGCACTCAAAGGGCTCGGGTAGCGACGCAGTTGCCGTCACGTTCGTGGAGATGCAGATCGACGGTGTCGACCTGTGGGGTTGCGGCGTGCACACCGACATCACCACCAGCTCCATGCGAGCAGTAGTCAGCGCCGTAAATAGGTCGCGCGCATAACCACTCCCGAGGGAGCGAGGGAGGAGCGACCGGACTCCGCCTCCGGCGCAGCAGCCGAGCATCGAGGAGCGCCAGCGACGGATTGCGACCGCTGGAGCGAGGAACGAGCGGGAGGAGTTACACAACCAAAGCTGATTGGTCTGAGCTGATTTTGGTGCCGTCGAGGTAGAGGTCGAACTGCACCTTGTGGACGCCAGCTTCAAGGTTGGTTACATCGAAGACGACGGGCACGGTGCGTTCTTCGCCGAGCTCGATCGTCTGATAGAGCTCGCCATCGAGGAACACCTGAAGTTCGTCGGCTTCGACGGTCACTTGTACGCCGTCGACGGTGTTGGTGCTGATCTCGTAGTTGATGGTGAGCTGGCGACGAGCAGTTGTGGTGGTCGTGGTCGTTTCGGCAACCGTGGTTGTCGGTGCCGGCTCGGCCTCGGTCGTGGTTGGTGCTGCAGTGGTCGTGGTCTCTGGCGCTTCGGTGGTCGTCGTGGTCGTCTCAGCAGGTGCTTCGAAGGCGATCGCCGGCGGCGCTTCCTCGACAGGGCCTGCTGCTACTGCTGCGCCGGTAACTGATGCAGCAACGATCGCAACCTGCGATCCAATTGTGGCGACACGTGAGCCGACGAGGGCGACGCCAGCGAATGTGGCCGACCAACCGCGAACGTCTTTGACCTCTTCGTCGCCGATCTTCAAGAAGGCAGCGACGAGCTGGGGGTCAAAGTGTGAACCTGCGCTCGCAATGAGCTCTTCGCGAGCATCCGCGATCGGGCGAGGCTTCTGGTAGCTGCGGGCGTGGGTCATCACGTCGAACGCGTCGGCAATGGCCGTGATGCGACCGAACAGTGGAATCTCTTTGCCAGCAAGCCCGTGCGGGTAGCCTTCGCCGTCCCAGCGCTCGTGGTGATAGAGGGCGCCTTCATAGATGCGGTCGCCGAGCGTCTTCTCGAGCTTGCGAAGACGATGGCGAGCCATCTCGGGGTGGCGCTGGAGCACTTCCCACTCTTCGTCGGTCGGTTTGTCCGGTGACGACAGCAGCCAGCTCGGAACGTCGAGCTTGCCGATGTCGTGCATCAGCGCCGTCCAGTTGAGCGCTTCGAGATCTTCGTCATCGAGACCGATCTCTCGGCCGATCATCGAGGCGTACGCACGGACTCGTTCGTTGTGACCGCGAGTGAGGCGTTCGTGATCGGCGAGCTGGTCGAGCAAATCGATGACCTCATCGACGAAGCCGGGGTCGTGGCCATGTTCGATTGCGTTCCGGCGAACAACCTTGGGGTTGCCCTCGCGCAGCGCCTTGCCGAAGAGCTCTTCGACTTCGGTATCGAACTTGTTGGCCATCTTGTAGAGCGGGGTGCGTTGGATGAGGTTCCGCACGAAGTCACCGACGAACAAGCTGATGCCAAGACTGATCGCAAGGGCAATGACTACCCAGACCGCCAACATGGCGAAGCTGGTGAACGGCCCCATCAGATCCAGGATTCCGTAGGCAACACCGAAGCCGGCGATCGCGGGAATGAGGAAGTTGAGCGCGGTTATTGTGCGCGACGCGGCCTTCGAGCCTTCTTGGGCGCGACGCGCGTTTTCTCGTTGCTTACGTTTTTCCGACGCAACGCCGGGTGCGGGCAATGCCATCCGTTGCTAATCCTTCAAACTGCCGTAGAGGTCTATCGGTCCGGGTACTAGGAGTTTTGAGACGAATCTGGCAATCGGTAAGTCTTCAAAATGAACTTGGCTTTCCCCGCGTCCGCTCATAGACTCGTCAGCTGGCCCAGCCACAGGTTGGGCCCCTGGTTCGACAATTCTGTCGCCCTTGACGAAGACAGTGGGGCCGATTCGGTCCACAGAGGTGAAAGTTTCCACATGCCAACTATCAATCAGCTGGTCCGCAAGGGCCGCGAATCGAAGCGACGCAAGGAAACTACGCCTGCGTTGAAGGGTGCTCCTCAGCGCCGTGGAGTGTGCACCCGCGTGTACACCACCACGCCAAAGAAGCCGAACTCTGCACTTCGCAAGGTCTGCCGTGTCCGTCTGACGACCGGCATCGAAGTTACCGCCTACATCCCAGGCGAGGGTCACAACCTCCAGGAGCACAGCATCGTGCTTGTTCGTGGTGGTCGTGTAAAGGACCTCCCGGGTGTTCGATACAAGGTCATCCGCGGAACGCTCGACACCTCCGGCGTTCGTGACCGCAAGCAAGCCCGTTCCCGCTACGGCGCAAAGAAGGGCTGATTCACATGCGTAAGAATGCAGCACCACGCCGCGAGCTCAGCCCAGACCCGGTCTACGACTCGGTCATGGTCACCCAGTTCGTCAACAAGGTCCTCCAGCGCGGCAAGCGCGCGACCGCAGAGCGCATCGTGTACGAAGCGCTCGAGACGGTCGGCGAGAAGACCGGCGGCGAGCCAATCGCCGTTCTGAAGCGTGCGGTCGACAACGTTCGCCCTCAGCTCGAGGTTCGCAGTCGCCGTGTTGGTGGCGCGACCTACCAGGTTCCTGTCGAGGTCCGTCCTCGTCGTGCGAACACGCTCGCTGTCCGCTGGCTCGTAAACAACGCTCGCAAGCGTCGTGAACGGTCGATGGCACAACGCCTTGCAAACGAACTGCTCGACGCATCGAACGCCGTTGGCGCATCGGTCAAGCAGCGCGAAGACCTCCAGAAGATGGCTGAATCCAACAAGGCATTCGCGCACTACCGCTGGTAGCGCGAGTTATCTCTGATCATGGCTGTGACCAATTGCCACCTCTTTAGGTCACTGCCGACACTAGACTTTTGCTTCGACCGGGCGGTTTGCGCCCGGTCGTGGCGTGTTCTGGCTCACTGAGCTGGACGTCCCCGGCAATTTCTCCCCCACCACTTACCCCTTCAGACTGAGGAAACGAGACTATGGCAAAGCGAGTGCCACTCGAAAAGACCCGCAACATCGGCATCATGGCCCACATCGATGCGGGCAAGACCACCACCCCCGAGCGCATCCTGTATTACACGGGCGTGAACTACAAGATCGGTGAGGTCCACGACGGTGGCGCGACCATGGACTGGATGGAGCAGGAGCAGGAGCGTGGCATCACGATTACCTCTGCTGCTACCGCCTGTATGTGGAACGACCACAAGATCAACATCATCGATACCCCGGGTCACGTTGACTTCACGGTCGAGGTTGAGCGTTCCCTGCGCGTCCTCGACGGTGCCGTTGCCGTGTTCGACGGTGTGGCTGGTGTGGAACCGCAGACCGAGACCGTGTGGCGCCAGGCCAACAAGTACAACGTGCCCCGCATGTGCTTCATCAACAAGATGGACCGCACCGGTGCGGACTTCTACTTCTGCCTGAAGACCATCAAGGAGCGTCTCACCGAAGACGTTGCCGTGCTTCAGCTGCCGATCGGCTCGGAGTCCGAGTACGCCGGCATGATCGACCTCGTTCGCATGAAGGCGCTCGTGTGGCCGTCGAACGTCGACGAGAAGG
>CAKZVC010000064.1 GCA_937922235.1 uncultured Acidimicrobiales bacterium
ATCGGAGAGCGTAACCATGAGACCGCTCGCACCGAGCAGAAAAACCCCAGAAAAGAGCCAGACGAAGACGCTGAATTTCCCTGGCTGCCCACTCATCGCCGAGAGCCTCCTGGCGCTTACGCCCTCAGACCTACAACCAAGCTCGCCTAGAGTTGACGTCATCGTTCAGCGATCGTTGAATGATCTATAGACCGAGTTGCGTTACTTGGTGGCTCTACTTGCAGAAGGCTTTTCTTCCCGCCGTAGGAGCCTAGTATCTTCGCGATGAGCCCGACCGCCCCTACATCGACGTCTCGCCAGATCCAACGATGACCCTACTGAAGCTCAACCATCATCACGGGGGAATCGATTGGCCGGCCGACCCGAGCGTTGTAGACCTTGCGGAACTCTTGGCCGGCGATTTCGCGTAGCTCGGTAAACAGCGTCAGCAGCTTGCTTAGTTCCCCCAGCGAGGGGGCGTGGTAGTTGTACATCGTCGGAGAGCTTCCGTCGGGAAACTTGGCTTGCTCGATCGAGCGCAGTCCGAGGCGGTCCTTCTTGGGCACCTGGTGAGCGACGACTCCGTCGGTGAGGTCCTTTGCAAATTCCAATGTGGCATACGAGTCCGAGTCAAGCACTGCAACGAGGTCGACAGTCTCGAAGAGCCTGACCTGGCTACCGTCACCCGACATGCTCTGGCCCGTTCCGAACTGCCGTCTGAACGAGATCATCGCCGATTCGAAAAGCGCCATCTCAATCACGTGTGAATACTCTCCGACTCTTAGGAAATCAGGGAGTTCCAGCAGTGTTTCGCAACACCGCACGGCATGACGCAGATCTTTGACGGCCGCGTGATAGTCGAGTTCCATGGATGAGAGCGGCATACGCCGACTCTACTCGGGAGCTTGATTGAGAACGCCTTCCCGGAACACTGAAGGCCGCCGAACCGCTCGAAGTTCGAGTTCAAGCTAGCGACCAGTTGTAGGCGCATGGTTTGCGACAATCTGTGGTTTGTCAAACCAGCGTCAATAGCGACATTCGTTGATATTCGAACGTATGTTCTGACTGGATGGCCAATCTTTAAAACGGGCGTCAATAGAAGCAAGGATGTCTTTCGGTTCTCATTGATGACATCCACTACTGAACAAACGTTCGCCAGATATGCAAAACTGGTGTCAAGACTTGGCCCAGAAAGGGACGTAGCTCATTTTGCTGCGCGATGCGTTCTCATCGAATGGCGCTATGAGCTGCGCCTCTACGGCGTCCTTAATGTACCGAGACACTGTGGACGCGTCGTCCTTGTTGAGCCTCTCTCGAACGGATTCGTTAGTGAGGCGTTCGTTGCCGACATGTCGCAGGCATGCGTGAAGGTAGAGAGCCCGGTTCCGGTCCTTCTTCGGCATATTCCCCTTTAGCGGGGCGAACAGAGTAGCGACCATGGTGTCTTCCTTCACCTCAAACAGCGGTGCTGGCAGTTGGAAGACTTCGATTGCGTGAACGACCTTGTCGATCCCGCTTCCCCGCTCCTCACAAAGTCCAACCCTGCGAAGAATCGCTGCCGCAGACTCGTTGCGCGACCTCGGTGGCGTGTCAAGAAATCGGAGAACATCGACAAGCGGCTCGCCAGGGTTCGATATCTCTAGCCGGTCGGAGAACAACTCGATAGTCGGCGCTGACCCACGAATTGCGAGGTCTTGGTGAATGACAGCATTCGCAACAAGCTCACGGATCGCTTCCGCCGGGTAGGTGGTGGTTTCGACTCGAGTCGCTCCTCTGATTGCCTCGTTGGTTGGCGCGAGTCCAACAGTTTGCGTGACGCTTTCGTTGAGTGACCTGGCGTAACCCGATGCGAAAGTCACGTCGTGGGTGGCTCCGTGAAGCCTATTCGGGCCGTTGTACCTAATTAGGCGGAGCTTCTTCTTTCGTAGCCGGGGGAAGTTGTCGAGATCGCGCGCATACAAAAGTGCTCCAAGGCTTGTGATTTTGTATCTATTGCCATCTGGGACCACGAGCCTGTCGGAGACGAGCTGGTCAATCACTACGTGTGCAGGATTCGCAATGGCTTGGTCGATCTGCTCGAGGTACAGCTCATAATCGAGCAACTCAAAGACACGATCACGAGTAGTGGCGCCAGTAATCGGAAGCGACTCCGAGCCCGTTGAGTTGATCGCCTCCCAGAGCTGTTTCTCGTACGGTGCTGACGATTCCAGGCGCTTTGTAACGCTGGCGACGCGAATCCATCGATTCCCATCAAAGGCGACAGGCTGTTGGTCAGCCGGTTCGATCTCGCAAACTACCACCGCGCAGTCTTGTCCATCGAAGTCCGCAACCGTGATCATCAGAAATTCGAACCAAGGAGTCGGCCGCACCTTATGGTTCAGCCATGGGACGAGATCCTCATTGCCTTTCGCCTTCATGTTCTCCGGCTTAAACGAAGTACCCACGACCTCATGGGTGTCGTTCCGGACACCCCAGATCATGTAGGCGTAGTCGTGTGCAATGAGGCGAGCGGAATTGGCGAGCGCACTAATCGATTGTCCGATCATTGTTGGATCTGAGTTGTTGACCTTGAACTCGAACCAATCGGATTCTGCTGACATACCTACTAGTTGGTCCAGTACGTCAACAGGATCTCGACCTGACGATTTGAATCTCACGGGGCCAGCCTAGGTTGACAGAACGCGACGTCATGCTTCGGCAAGATGTAGGTGTCTTTGGACTTCCACAACCAGAAGGCCAGCGGCGGCCTCACACTCCGGTTACCCAGTCATCAATTGGGCGTGCCAGCTTGCTGATGTTGGCAGCTGATACTAGATCTTGTCGAGGGAGGTGCGAGCAAAACGAAGAGTCAGTGCGCTCGGACTTACCGGGTTCGAGCCCCGGGCGGCCTACTAGTTATCGAAGTTCCGGATCTGGCAGCCGCCGTACATGGTGTCGCCATCTGGGTCGAAGCACGTGTTCGTGCCGTTTGATCCACGAAGGAAGTCGTCGCCGGATCCGCCCGAGATCGTGTCGTCGTGGAGACCACCGTTGATGTCATCGTTACCGATGCCACCAGCCATCGAGTCAGCCCAGCCATTGCCACGCATGAAGTCGTTGCCTTGGCCGCCGTCCATCTCGTCCTTGCCGTCGCCGCCGAACATGCGATCCCAACCGTCACCTCCGAGGAGGAAGTCGTTTCCAGGGCCGCCCCAGATCTTGTCACCGCCGCCACCACCGTTGATCCAGTCGACGCCACCGGCTCCACGAATCTCGTCCTTGCCTGCCAAGCCGCAAATGGTGTCGTTGCCGGTTCGTCCGTTGATGATGTCGGGACCGATCGTTCCAAGAATGACGTCATCGCCATCGGTGCCGTTGGTTGGCACACCGGCGACAGCAACGATCGTGACCGCCTTGCCGTTGCAGATCTGGCCTTGTGCGGAAGCTGGTGCAGCGACAGCTACGGCAGAACCAGCCAAAAGGACTCCTGCGAGCGCAGCAGTGCGAAGCTTGGTGAAAGACATGCGGTGTTCTCCTGTGAAGGGTCGTGAGCGAACAATGTCCAGTGGTACCAGCTGTTCTTCCTCACCCGCAAGGGTCCATTTGCCCACGCCCAAATGGCCCCGCCAGCCAAAAAACGAACTACCCCGCCCGGTTGAACCAGACGGGGTAGTTGTTATCAGGGAGCATTGGCTTCGAACAAAGCCGGACTGTTAGGCAGCGTCTTCCTCTTCGCTGCGGCGAGCTGCAACGAGCGTTGCGACGCCGGCGAGGAGCAAGGCACCACCGGTAAGACCAAGCGAGGTCGACAGATCGCCAGGACCGGTGAGCGCGAGCTCAGCGGGTGCGGCTGCTGCTGCGGTCGTGGTTGGCGCAGCCGTCGTGGTGGGTGCAGCCGTCGTCGTTGGAGCTGCAGTCGATGCTGGAGCAACCTGCGCTGCCTGAGTCGTCGTTGGTGCAGCCGTGGTGGTTGGTGCAGCCGTGGTCGTTGGAGCCGCAGTCGTGGTTGGTGCAGCGGTCGTGGTCGGAGCCGAGACGGTGCGGAACCCTATGCAGAGTGGGTGCACCGAGTTGTCAACGGCGGTGCCGCCCTTGTGGCGGAGCGTCACCGAAGTCGTTGCCGCGAGCGTCTGCGAAGCAGCCGAGTCCGTGAAGATGAGCGTTGGGCTCACGTCGGTGGTCAGCGGCGAGGTGTAGCCAGAGTCGGTGGTGAAGTACCACTGTTCCATCGTCTGGGCTGGGTCCTCTTCGAAACCAAGCCAGCTCGACATGGTGATCTCGTAGGTTCCCGCTGGCACGTTGACCGCAAACGGGCCGAGGACTGGGTTGCCGTTAGCGGTCAACACAACATCCTCGGGGAATGAGATCGAGTGGTCCGACGTCGAGCACGTCAGGTTCGGACGGTTCACGCGTGGTGTGGTTGGTTCTGGGGCAGCGGTGGTTTCTGGCGCTGCAGTGGTCTCTGGGGCAGCGGTGGTTTCCGGCGCTGCGGTTGTTTCGCCTTCGCCGTTGCCGCCGTTAGCTCCGGTGTCGGTGCCGGTTGAATCAGAAACGATGGTGGTCGTTGCTGCGTCGCCGGAAGAATCTTGGAATGCGAGTCCCTCTGGTGGGCCGTCGCTCGCACATGCGCTGACGAGCAGCGTGAAGCCAGCAACCATCGAGACGAGTGGTAGTCGAAGTGATTTGCGCACGAGACGCTCCTAAGTAGTGGACTCAAAAAGAGTCGAACGTTGGAACATCTATCGGCATGATTTCGACGTGTCGAACTAAGCCAACACGACCAATCCGGGTAGGTCACACGGCTTACTGTCGAAGTCGTTAGCTACAGGCTGACGTGCTTTCACAGCCGATACTTGGCCTGATGTCATCGGGTAGGGCACAGATCGACAAGCCTCTTGTGTCAAGCACTCGCAAGAACGATGCGGTGATCGACGCTTCATCGATCGTGCCGCTCTCGACCGCTGCGACAACCTGGTCGACGGTGCCCTCGGTGACCGCAAGCGTTCCAAGCATCACCAGGTCAACGCCGGCGGCCAGAGACTGCTCGGCAGCATCAGCATTGTTGGTTGTGGCCGAGATCGCATCCATGTTGAAGGCATCGGTCATCACCAAACCGTCGAACCCGAGCTCATCGCGAAGGAGCCCCTGGATGGCTTCGGGCGACAGCGTTGCTGGCTTGCCGTTCGTCAGACCGGGCACAACGAGGTGGCCAATCATGATCGGCAGGTCGCCACGTTCGATCGCTCGGACAAAGGGAATGAGATCGTCGCCGCGCAAAACGTCGAGCTCCGGAAGCGTCGGAAGGCCGGTGTGGCTGTCGCTACCGCGGCCATGCCCAGGGAAGTGCTTTACGACTGGCGTGAGTCCAGCATCAAGAATTCCATCGGCCGTAGCGAAGCCGAAGTTGGTGACGACGTCGACATCGTTGCCGAAGGAACGGCTGCGAATGAAGCCGCCATTGTCGAGGTCGACGACCGGCGCGAGGTTCATCGTGAAGCCAAGCTCACCAATCGCTACCGCGTGAGACCGTGCCAGCTCGGTCGCCTCATCGAGCGTTCGCTCGTTGGCGACGCTGTTTGCGCTTGGAAGCGCCGACGTCAGGTCGGCCAGGCGCTGCACCCGGCCACCTTCTTCATCAACCGCCACGATGACCGGACCGAGAAGCGACCGGTTTTGCATCGCCGCAATCTCGCCGGCGATCGATGCGTTCGGGTTGCCGATGACGACAACGCCGCCGAGCAGGCCCGATTCAGCCAAGGCTGCCGCAGCAGGCAGATCGCGTTGGGTGATCAGCGGGAACATGAGCTGGCCGACGCGGATCTTGAGCGGCACCTCTGCAGCGCACTCTTCGGGTGTCGGAGTTGGGACCGTTGTGGTGGTCGTCGTCGTTGGAGCGATCGTCGTCGGCGCTGCCACCGTGGTGACTGCAGCTTCGACCATCGTCGGCACGGGGGCTGCCGCCGATGCAGCCGCGTCTGATGCGTCGTCAGCGCTCGAAGTGGCCGCTTCGGCGTTGCTCGTTGTCAGCTGCGACCCGTCATCGCCTGAACCCGGCGATGCGCATCCCGACAGCACGAGAAGGAGCACACCAAGCACCGCCATGCTGGGAAGGAAACGGATTTTCATCGCCCGATCACGATAATCGCTGACGGACGAGATGTGTCCCCAGCACGGTCGGGTCTGACCCCCGGTCGGGGCGACGAGTGTCGTTTTTGGCTCACGAGCGAGGTGTCCTACACTTTTGTGATGGTCGTCACGTCTCGCGGGTTGCTTTGTTCTGCCCTGGTTTTTGCAACGCTGCTACTGAGCGCATGTGGCGGTGACGAGAGCGACGCTTCCGTCGGCACGGTGCCTCCAGCGAGCATCGCGGAGTCGACAACAACGACGGCTGCACCAACGACAACCACAATCGCCACGACCACAACCACCGAGCCGAACTTCGAAGGAACTCCTGAGTTCGACACGAACTCGTCGGTCAGCACGGTCGGCATCGATGCGGTCACGTTCGGCATGACAGTCGCCCGCGCTGAGTCTGCGGTTGGCGGCTCGTTCGTTCCGGTCGGCACCGTCGGCGAGTGCTACCAAGTCCGGCCAGCAGGCGGGCCCAACGGCGTGCTTCTCACCGTTACTGCCGGCACCGTTGAGCGAGTCGACATTACGAACCCTGACATCACCACTCGGTCCGGGGCGGGCGTTGGCATGAGCGAGGACGGCCTCGCTTCGCTGTTCGGCGATCGACTCACGACTGAACCGAGCTCGACCGGAGGCAACCGAATCATCTTTACCCCGTCTGACCCCGGCGACGCCGACTTCCGAGTCATCTTTGAAACCGACGGCAGCGTCGTCACCACGTTCCGATCGGGCCGCCTCCCCCAAGTCGACGCCACCACCCCCTGCTAAGCAGTTTTTGTGCAGACTTTCTGACCGTAACGGTCGGAAAATCGTTACAAATCTTTGGGGGTTTCGCGGAAGCGGCGGATCGATTGGATGACGCCGAGGAGGAACAGCGCGACGAGGGTGCCGACGATCCAGGGCAGCGTTGCGTCATCGATGAACCGAGACGTCCCGAGCGCGAGGACGTAGTACCGGCCGCCTCGACCGATGAACGTGGCAATGGCGTAGCGCACCCGGTCGTAGTTGCGGGCACACGCGACAAAGCGGAACACCTCGAATGGCAGCGGTGATGCAGCGGCGATGATCAGGCCGAGGAACATCTGACCCTCGAGCGCCTCGACAAATCGATTCGTCCCGATGAAGCGCTTCACCTTTTCGAAGATCGGATAGTCGATCAGGCGATCGAGAAAGGCGCGTTCACCAACGACTGCCAGCGAGTTGATGGCGCCACCGAGCAGTCCGATCGTGATCGGGTCGATGAACTTCGACGCATTCACGACGTAGGCATCGGCGGGCATCGGAACAAAGGTCGAACCGAGCGTCATGAGCCCCATGAACGACAAGACCGGTTCGTCAAAGAACCGACCTAGCCCCCACAACGTTGCGGTAACGGCAAGAAACGCTGCGGCGATGAGCCAGAGTTCAGCGGTTCGTGAGCGTTGGAGCATGGGAGGAGAAGATTTTGTCGAACAAGATAGTGCCGACGTGAAGGTACTTCGAGACCGCAGCCCCCACCACGTACTCGACGGAAGATGTGGACCCCGGGTGATCGGTCGTCTGGGTTACCAAGTCGACGAACTGAGCCACGAATGCCGGATCGTCGATGACCACCCCAACCTCCTGGTTGCACAGAAAGCTGTGGAATCCGAAGTTTGACGATCCAACGAAGACCCGCTCGTCATCGAACAGCGCAAACTTGGCGTGGAAGAAGTCGGTGAAGGTACGAAGCTCGACACCGTTCGACCGCAACCACCTTCGGACGTAGGGCTCCGAGCGGCGGAACGTGCGGAAGTTGCTGCGCTCGGGGGCGATGACCACCTTGTGGGGCGCCGGCGCGTTTGCAACGCGTTGCGCCAAGATCGAATCGAGCGCATACGGCGATGCGATCACGATCGACCGAGTTGCGGTGGCAAGTAGTTCGTCGAACGTCGTTTCGACATGATCGTTGGTCACGACCGGACCATCGAGTGACTGGCGCTGACCCGTGGCCGTGACCGCAAAGTCATGAGCAAGCGTCTCGACATACTCAGGCGAACGCAGTGCCACGTTGAAGTCGAGCCACGCAAAGTTGTGGTCACTGATGTTGATGCCACCGATGTACGACACATCGTCGAACACGTAGATCTTCTTGTGGTTGCGGAATGGACCGAACTGCAGCACCCGACCAAACGGCTGCACGTACACAATCGAGATCCCCGCCGCCTCCATTCGATCGAACATCGCGTGGGTTGCCGCGACCTCCTCGGCCAGTCCTGTCGGATCGTCGACTCCGATGACCTTGTTGGCCTTGATGTCGCTCACATACCGAAACGCGAAGCTGTCGACGATGAGCTGCACGTCGACGCCCCGGTTCGCGGCGTCGATGAGCAGGTCGGCAACTGCCAGTCCAGACTCGTCGCCATCGAAGGTCATCACCTGGATGTAGATCCGGTTCGTTGCCCGGCTGATCTCCTCATGGAGGCGTACGACGAACGCCTCGTTCATGACGAGTTCAAAATCAGCCGCCTCGCGCATGTGGAGAGGCTAGCCCGCCTAGCTCGATAACTCGGGCGGCTCAGGAGTGATATCGGTTATGTCGGCATCGTGCGGTGCCTGCCGGCCTGGCACGTCATACACATCGCGTCCAGCACCCGGCCGGGACATACCTTGGAACGGGTTTCCCGCACGCTGAAAGCCGCCAGCTTGCGAGCCAAACAAGGCGCCAACACCCATGCCCTCGGCCTTGATCTCGAGCCGCTTCTTGAAAAAATTGATGACTGGCGGGCGCAGGATCGCTCGAATTGGCGGGATGAGTAGAGCCAGACCAACGAAGTCGGTAAGGAACCCGGGGGTCAGCATCAGCGCGGAGGCGAAGAAGATCATTGCCCCGTCGGCGAGCTCGTTGGTGGGCATCTGCCCCGAGCCCAACGCAGTCCGGACGCGGTTGATCACGCTCAACCCTTCGCGCTTCACGAGGAACGCTCCAATCATGCTGACCGCAATGACGAGCGCGATCGTTGGCAGCCAACTGAGCTGGCTTGCGACCTGGGTGATCAGAAAGATCTCGACCACGGGTACCACGATGAAGGCGATGAAGAGGTACATCACTTCAACACTACGACCGAGACCGTCTGGATATTCCCTCCTAGGCTGGTTTGGGTGAGCACCCCAGCTGAAGAACGTGAGCGTCCACCATCTGTCGATGTGCTTGCGAGGTCGCTCGATGTCGACCTTCCGCATCCGCTTCGCGTCGACGCAGCCCGTGCAGCGATCGCCGCTGGCGAGCCGGACAAGGCTGCTCAGCATGCCGAGCTCATCCAGCGGACCATGCTCCAACGCGTCGTCAACGGCACTGGCACGCTGCTGCATACGAATCTGGGTCGGGCCCCGCACGGCGTGCAGCAAGAGGCAGGGTTTCGCAACCTCGAGCTCGACCTGCAAACGGGTGAGCGGGGGTCGCGCCAAGCCCATGCCCCTCAGCTTCTCGCAAAGCTCTGCGGCGCCGAGTCGGCCATGGTCGTCAACAACTGCGCGTCCGCCGTCATGCTCATCCTCGCTGCGCTGGCTCAAGGCCGAGATGTTGCCGTGTCACGAGGTGAACTTGTCGAGATCGGCGGCGGGTTCCGGGTTCCCGACGTGATGGAGCAGAGCGGCGCTCGCCTGCTCGAAGTCGGCACGACGAACCGCACCCGAGTTGCCGACTATCAACGACAGATCGACAACCCCGACACCGACGTGTCACTCGTAATGCAAATCCATCAGTCGAACTTCAAGGTTGTGGGCTTCACCGAGATGCCCTCGACCCAAGGGCTTGCCAGCCTCGACGTTCCACTCGTGAGCGATATCGGCTCGGGCCTTCTCGACGCGGCCTGCCCATGGCTACCGAGTGGTCCGCCATCGTGGCTGGCCGACGAACCCGCGGCGAAACAAACCTTGGCCTCGGGCGCAGCGCTCGTTGCGTTCTCGGGCGACAAACTCCTCGGTGGACCCCAGGCAGGCATCATCGCTGGCGATGCCAAGCTCGTTGCCGCATGCGGACGCCACCCGTTAGCCCGGGCACTTCGTCCTGGTGGGCTCGTGCTTGGCGCGCTGCAGGACCTGGCCATTACGTATCTCAACCGGGACTGGGAAGCGATCCCGTTCTGGAAGATGGCGATGGCACCGATCGACGAGCTCCGCAGCCGTGCCGACGCCATCGTGGCAACCTCGGGAATCGGCTCGGTTGTCGACACGATGGCCGTTCCCGGCGGCGGCACGTTGCCGACGGTCGAGATTCCGTCCGTCGGAATCGCGTTCGAAGGCGATCATCGGGTTGTGCTTCGCAATGAGGCCGTCCCGATCATGGCTCGAGTAGTCGACGACACGACGATTGTCGACCTTCGCTCGGTCGACTCGAGCGACGACGAACGCATCATCGCCGGACTGAGAAAGGTGCGACAACCAAACAGTGAGCGGAGCTCGCGAAGCGAACCGAGCCGCGAAGTGGGGATGTCGACCGGAAGTGTCGACCAGTAATGCCCACTATCTCAACCGCAGGTCACGTCGACCATGGGAAGTCGACGCTGGTGCGGGTGCTCACCGGAACCGACCCCGATCGATTCGCCGAAGAGAAAGAACGAGGCCTCACCATCGACCTCGGGTTCGCCTCGACGAAGCTGCCAAGCGGCAAGGTCCTGTCGATGGTCGATGTCCCCGGCCACATTCGCTTTCTCAAGAACATGCTCGCTGGCGTTGGTGCAGTCGATGCGTGCCTCTTTGTCGTCGATGCCAACGAGGGTTGGAAGCCACAGACCGAAGAACACCTGCGCATCCTCGATCTACTGGGAGTTGCCCACGGCATCGTGGCGCTCACCAAGGTTGGGCTCGCCGACGACGACCTGATCGAGCTCGCGATCCTCGACGTGCAAGAGCGGGTCGAAGGCACGTTCCTTGAAGATGCCCCGATCGTTCCCGTCGACTCGCTCGACGGTACGGGCATTGACGACCTCCTCGCAGCACTCGACGAGCTGCTCGCCCGCACTCCCGATGCGGTCGACCGCGGCACCCCTCGCTTGTGGGTGGATCGAGCGTTCTCGGCCAAGGGCTCCGGAACGGTCGTGACCGGCACGTTGACTGGCGGGCGAGTGCGAGTGGACGATGAAATGCTGCTCCTCCCCCAGCGTGAAACCGTGCGGGTCCGTGCGCTGCAAAGTCTGCATGCCCAGCGCACCAAGGTCGGCCCCGGAAATCGAACCGCCATCAATCTCAGCGGAGTAAGCCACGACCAAGTCGCACGAGGCGACGTGCTGGTTCAGGCAAACCAATGGCACGAGACGACCGTCTTCGACGGCCAACTGTCGGTGCTCGAATCACTCGATCACGAAGTCTCTCGACGTGGCGCTCATCTGCTCTACATGGGTGCGGGCGAGCACGCGGTCCGGATTCGCATTCTCGGGCCCGCGATCGCCCCTGGCCAGAAGGGCAACATCCGGGTCTACCTCCCTCAGGCCTTGCCACTTCTGCCTGGCGATCGATTCGTCCTGCGTGAAGCTGGTCGGTCCGAGACGATCGGCGGAGGCGAAGTGCTCGACGTCGACCCTCGATCGAAGGCTTCCGAGGCCCAACCCGACCGGTCGGTTGATCGCGTCATCGCCGAACGCGGTTGGGTAACCGTCGACGACCTCGCCCTCCTCACAGGAGAAAAGCGCGAAGCCGATGTTGGCGGTTGGGTCGTCGACCCCGAGGCACTTCAGGTCGCCGTCGAGCGTCTGCGAAATCTGGTTGAGGAGGCCGGTTCGCTCGGCCTCGACACCGCAACGCTCGACCCCCAACAAAAGGCCACGCTCGAACTCCTCGGCGACGTCGTCGTCAACGGCGGACGAGCAACGATGGCCGAAGCGAGCGACCCGCTACTCGCCCACCCGTTCGTGCTCGCACTGCGCGAAGGTGGCTTTGTGCCGCCCGACCCCGACGGTGTCAGCAAAGACGAATTGCGTGAGCTCGTTCGACGCGGCGAGGTCATTGTTGAAGGCGGCGTCTACTTCGCGCCGGAAGTCCTCGATGCGGCAGCAACGCTGATCGCTGGTCTCCTCACCGACAAGCCTGAAGGCGTCACGGTGTCCGAGGTTCGCCAAGCAATGGGGAACACGCGCAAGCACGCAATGCCGTTGCTCACCCGGCTCGATGCAACTGGCATGACTCGCCGTCGAGAGAACCTCCGAATCGCCGGGCCTCGCCTCGGTCGGTAAACACACGGTGACGGCTCGGTGTCGTCCGAGAAAATAGTTTCCCTTCAGGACCCGCCCCCCTTGTGGTTTTTGTCACATCGCGCCTAGGTTCCCTTTAAGGAGGGAACAGAACGTTGGCGGCTCATCAAAGTACATCGGAATCCAGAGGTCTTCTCTGGCAACAAGAAGCAGCGTGTCGTGGGCCGCTCGGGGCGGTGTTCTTCCCCCCGCCCACGACTGAGCGCAAGCGAGAGAAACTCGCGCGCGAGGCCAAGGCAAAGCAGATTTGTTTCGCGTGCCCCGTACTCAGCGAATGCCGCGAGTACGCAATTTCAATCCGCGAACCACACGGTGTGTGGGGCGGACTCAGCGAGAAGGAACGTCGGGTCCTGCTGTAGGACACCGTTCGATTTCTCTGCCCCAAAACCGACCTGTCAGGTCTGAAAAGCGGCAGAAATCTTTAGGACTGTTCGGCCTCGATCGCCTCGGCGTGTTCAGCCGCGCGACGATCGCGATAGTCGGACGCTCCACCGGACTCGGGTTCAACCTCGAGAAGCAAGCCATCGACCTCGACGACTCGGGCACGTTCGCCCGCAGCGATTGGGGTTGCCCGGTTGGTGCGAGCTCGCCATGGCGCGCCGCGCAATGTCACGACGCCTTCGGGGTCGACCGACTCGAGCACTTCGCCAATCTCGCCGATCATCCACTCGCGACCGATCGTCGGAGTTGAGAAGCGAGTGCGAACCATGGCGGGCATACCGCTGAGCATTGCGAGAAGCATGCCCGCAATGCCGACCGAAAGCGGCAACCAGCCAATGCTGTGATCGGCGAGCAGGAACAGCGAACCGACAACGAGGAAGATCGAACCAACCGCGCTCCAGAACGCCTGGATGCCCGACTGCACGTCGATCGCGAAACCGATGAACGCAATGACGAGCAGAGCCACGGCCCACCAACGAGCGTCGAGCACGGCGAGGCCGTAGCCGCCGCCAAGCAGCGTTCCGGCGCCGATGACGCCGGCAACGCCGACGCCTGCGGTGAAGAGCTCGAAGACCAATAGGCCAAGACCGATGACGAACAACAGGTACGCAACGGCTGGGGAGGCAAACGTGTGGAACTGCTGATCGATGAGCGGCAACGCAATGAAGCGCGTGTCGGTGAGCGGCACGCGAGTTGGTTCGTCCGACTCCCAAATTGCACCGTTCGGAAGTGCATCGCCCCTGTTGATGATGTCCGACTCGAACGTTGGAAGTTCGAGAAGGTGGTTAAGGATCGCCGGAGCGTCCTGAATGTTCGGGTCGGCCGCGCCAGTGTTTACCTCGACGACGTCTTCGTATCCGAAGATGCCACCGGTGAAACCGCCGTCGAACACCGTTGCGAGCGGGCTCTCCGCGGCAGCTCCGGTCAGAAGCGATGGACCAAAATCGCCCAGTTCCGAACCTGGCGAAATGCCAATACGACTCGAAGCGATGGCGAGCTGACCAGCGCGTCCGAGCGCCCGACCGTTGTTCGCTGGCCCAAGCCACACCGAAACAGGGACGGGAAACTCTGCAATGCGAAGTGCCAGCTCGGCAATGTCGGCATCGTCGACCGCAGCACCTTCACTCTCCATCTGCAGAACGACCTCACGAGCCCCGTTGGCCTCGGATTCGTCGAGGCTGCGATGGATGAAGTTGACCATGATCGGGTCGATCAGACCGTTGACCTTGACCACGTCGACAAAACCGTTCGCGCCGCCGATTTGGGGCGCCGGATCAGTTTCCGTGTCCTGAGCCAGCGCATTTGCAGGAACCGCGGCCAGAATAAGGGCGACCAACACGAGGCCGAGGCCAGCAAGCCCGCGTCGGCTCCCGAACGGACGTTTACGTGCAGAGCGATTTTCAATACCCATATCCGCTCCTCATCATTGCGGGAAAGGGTGGCGTCGGAAAGACGGTACTTACTGCAGCCGTCGGAACCGAAACCGCCCGTGGTGGTCATTCGACACTTGTCGTCGAGCTCGGGGGCCAAGAACAGCTACTACCTATGCTGTCCGCCGACCCGTCAAAGCTCCCAAAGCCTAACGATGACGGCGTCGTTATGGTCTCGGAGAACTTGGGTTGGGAGTCGATCTCGGCAGATCGCCTTCTGGCCGGCTGGCTTTCGGGCCGAAGCATGGGCCTCATTGCGGACCGTCTCGAACGGTCAGGGGCCCTCGAAGTGATCGCTACGTCGATCCCTGGAATCCAAGACGTGCTCATGATCGGGCACCTTCGACAGCTAGTCGACAGCGGACGTTGGGATCGGATCATCGTCGATGGCCCTGCGTCGGGCCGCGCTCGTGAGCTTCTTCGAGCTCCCCGCATGGTTGCCGAGGCAACATCGGAAGGCCCGATTTTCGATCAGGCAACCCAAGCCCATGCGTTGCTGACCAACGGCGACAAGGCAGCGATCTTGCTGGTGACGATCCCGGAGGAGACGCCGGTCAACGAGACGATCGAGACCGCCTTCGATGTTGAGGACGACCCCGGAATTCGACTCGCAGGTGTTGTGGTCAATCGCATTTTCCCGCATGCCGAACCGCCCAAGAGCTTCGACGAGCATCCACTAGGCCCCGCAACACGCCTTCGCCACGACACCAACGTGGCTCAACTGCAGCGCCTGGCGGCCGAGCTTCCGGTTCCGCTCGCCACCACGGTCGAGAACCCGCACGGCGTTGTCACCCCGACGCACATCCTGGAACTGCTCGACGGCGATCTCGAACCCGCTGTCGACGACGGGTCGTCGGTCGAGATTCCCGAATCAGACGCCACGGCCCTCGACGCGGCACTGGCGTCGGAAATCATCGTCACGGTTGGAACCGGCGGTGTGGGCAAGACAACCCTGAGCGCCACGATCGCGTATCGAGCAGCTCAAGCTGGCCGATCGGTTGCCCTCATCACGATCGACCCGGCGAAGCGTCTCGCTGATGCACTCGGGCTCGACACGCTCGACGACGAACTTCGCCCGGTCGCACTGCCAAAGAAGGCTGGGGCCGGCACGCTGCGGGCAACGATGCTGGACCCTGGTCGAACATTCGAACGGGTCGTAAGAGAAGAGGCGACAGATACTGATCACGCCGATCGGATTCTCACGTCACCGCTTGCGGTTCAACTCACCGATTCACTGTCAGGAATGACCGAATACATGGCAGTCGAGCGATTGTCTCAGCTCCACAACGACCCGGACATCGATCTGGTGGTCGTCGACACTCCCCCATCGTCTGACGCTCTGGCGTTCCTCGATGCCCCGAACCTGCTCGCCCGACTACTCGATAACCGCATCTACCGGCTCTTGGTGCACGGCAAGAGGAAGGGCATCGTCAATCGGGCGATCGGCGGTGTCGTCGGGCAGCTGATCTCGACCGTCGGCGGCTCGGTTGTCAACGAGGCCGTCGAGTTCTTCAAGAGCTTCGAGGGCATCGAAGAGCGCTTTCGCGAACGCGGCGATGCGATGTATGAGATTCTGCGATCACCGTCGACCAACTTCTTGGTCGTCGCATCTCCAACCGGAGCATCGCTGCAGAACGCTGACGACTTCGTTGGGCAGCTTCGCGAGGCCGACGTTGAACCGGCCCTCACGGTGACAAACCGTTGCACGCCAGCGGTTCCCAAAGCGGGCCGTTCAAAGATCGCATCGACGATCGTTGATCACCTTCGGACTAAACGAACGTCCGAGCGGATGAACATCGCCGCGTACGCGAAGACCTCGACGCTTCCGATCGTGTTGGTTGACGACCTACCCAAGCCGGTAACCGACATCACGGGCGTGCAAGCCTTGGTCAAGAACCTCGGCTAGCGAACTTCGGCAGAGTTACTCTTCGCCGAGTGCAGCGAGCGCATCGCTAAGCGATTCGGTCACCGGAACGATCCGGTCGAAGCCTGTCGTATGCAAGAGCCGGTTCAGGCTGGCAGTTGTGCTCACCACAGCAACGTCGCCCTCAGCTTCACGAACCCGTCGAATTCCACCGATAAGGGCACCGAGGCCCGCCGAATCCATGAACGGCACCTCGGACAGGTCGATGACCAGCCAGCGCACATTGTCGATGCCAGCAAGCGCTTCACGGAAGTCGCCAACCGTGTACGCGTCGACCTCGCCAGCCAGACGGCAGACGTGATAGCCCTCAGACTCGTCTGACGCTTCTACAGAAATTTCCAACATGACCAAGACCTCGTGAGCCAGCAGTGACACGCGAAAGTTCGCGTGCGACCGTCCGGATTTGGAGAAGGGCTTAGGTTAGCCGAGCTTTCCCAACACGGCCACGTGTCCCCATATCTCCGGCATGGCGCTGAAGGCGATACGATTTCTGACGTGACTTCTTCGGGCAACGTTCTTCTCGCCACCGACGCCGATTGGCTGTTCAACGATGTTGCTGCCGCGCTCGGCGGAACACACGACGTCTACCGGGTTCGCAACGGCGCCGATGTCGCCGGAGCGATCACTGAAGTCGATCCGTCGCTCGTCATTCTCGACTTGCAGATCGGCAACATGGGCGGCGTCGCTACCTCCTTGCTCATCAAGCAAGAAGGACGCGCTGGCCGCCTACCCGAGATTCCTGTGTTACTGCTCCTCGACCGTGAAGCCGACGAATTCTTGGCAACCGAATCGGAAGCTGATGCGTGGGTGGTTAAGCCGCTGAACTCTCTGGCCCTGCGCCGCGCTGCCACCGAACTTCTGCCTGCGTAACTGACGCCTGTCAGTTCTCGAGGCCGACGAGTTCCACTTCTGGCGAGATACGAAGCAGGCTGACGGCGCGGAGCACGCCGAAGACGAGGCCAGCAACGACGACGGCAAAAGCCGCAACGACTGCCGCCCCAACGAGCTGTGCGAGCACCCCAGTGCCGGTGGTCTTCGATGCGAGCGTGCCCCAAACCCCGGCAACGCCGAACGAGCCAATGATGCCAACCGGGTCATCGAGCTTCACCCGGTCAGCAAACGAAATCGCAAGCATGGCGAGCAACGCTCCAACTGCCCCCAACACGATCGCCCGGGCGACAGTGAGATCGAACGGGGCGCCCATCGTTGCCACCACCCCGGCGAGAACCCCGTGCACAAGACTGGCCGTCGACGATGCGCCGAGGCGCTGCCATCCAACGCCCACCGCCACAACTGCGCCGACCGAAGCCGACAGCGCAATGAGTGACGCGGCGTTGAGAAGCTCATCATCCCAGACGACGTCAGGGCGCGACATCAATCCGGCAGAAGTGGCGAGCACGATCAACGCCCCGATGGCGGCGGTCGGCATCGACTTCCCGGGCACAACACGCATGTGACCATCTGCTGCCAGACGGCCTCGGCGGGGGCCAATGATCATGATGCCGACCAAAGCCATCCATCCTGCCGCGCCAAAGATCGTGCTCGCCGCCGCATCGGCAAACACGTCATCTCCTACCGAGATCGACGCGAGAACGCCACCATCGCTCTGGGCCCACGCCAGCCCAGGAACAACGATTGCCCCGCTCACGACGCCGACAGCAGCGTGCGCCACGAACGTTCCACGCTCGACAATCGCGCCAGACACGATCATCGAAAGAAGCACGGCGCTCGACAGCAATCCCCAAAATTCTGCAACCTCGATGACGGATTCTCGTAGCAAAACAGCGCCAAACGACCCACCGACCGCTCCGGCCATCGTCGCAATGTGCCGACCAGCTCCAGTGGCAACTGAACGTCGACGAGTGAAGCCCTCAATAATCGCTGCAATACCAACGGTCATGAGCAGCAAGAGGACCCCGGAAACGAGTGCCCAGAGAAGGTCGACATCATCACGCACAGATCCGGAAGTCCACCACCTCCCGTAGTGGGCTGCCCACACGGGTGCGGGCCATCAGGCCCATCACATTCGATAGGAGTGGGCCGACTGACCGATTATGGCGTTTCGCAAAGAACAAGAGCGGGTACGACGAAAGGGATGGTCGGGAATTTTCCTCCGACGACTCAGCATCGGGCCGCGCCTGTTGTTGTTCATGGCTGTTCCCTCCATTGCTCTACTCGTTCTCATCGGACTGTTTGCATCAGCCGATGCCCGCTCACTCATGGAACTCCGGGCGTTCCATGACAGCAGCCACGTCATCGATGACCTCGTCGATGCTCGAATTGGCCTGCAGTCGGAACGACACGTTGCTCTGCTCGGCGAGGCATCCGCAGACGCGTCAGCGTCAAACTCGATCGAACCGGCAGCTTTTCTGACAAGCTGCGAGATCACCGCAATCGGCGAACTGATGGAATCGCAGTCCATTAGCGACTCGATCAGCTTTCAACAGGACCTGATCGTTGCCCGAAAGCTGGCCGAGAACAACCGCCTCAACCAGGCGTCTCTGGCGTACAGCGCGATGATCGATCGGCTTGGCGATGCCATCGAGAATCGCTTCGAGGACGCACCGCTTGGTCTCGCGTTGCAACGAAGCGATGCCTTCCGCGGGCTCCTCGCAAGTGAAGAGTCCTACCTTCGAGAAGACCTCGAAGCGCGGTCGGAATCGCCGAACACCGTCGCCCTCACGCGATTGCACACGATCGCAACCGAAGCCCTCGCTCGCTACAGCGACAACACCACCGAACTCGGAGCCGCCTCACTCGAGGAGCTCACCGTTGGCGACGCTTGGCGCCAGCTCACCGTTATTCGGGCATCGTCGTTCGGCGGCGGAAGCGGCCGCTTCGACGCAGAACGTTGGGCGCCTGCTGCAGAAGTCCGCCGTCTGTCGTTTGTTGTTCTCGTTCGCGAAGAATCGCTTGCGTTGCAACAAGACATTGGTGAGACCGTCGCCGCCGAACAACGCCGGCTCGCCAGCCTCGCTGGCATCATCGCACTCGTTCTCCTGCTCGCGACCTTTGGTGCGCTCCGCCTCCGAAAGAGCATCATCGGCCCGCTTTCGAACCTGACTGTCAACGCCCGACTGCTCTCCCGTGGCGAGCTTGCGCCAATCGAAGACCCAGCATCCGACGAGATCGCCGAGGTCGCGAACGCGTTCTCGTCACTGGCCAACACTATGGAGCGTCTGTGGACCGACGTCGACGCCGTCTCAACAGCTGTGGGCAACCGCGAGTACGACCGACGAATTGATACCGCCGAGCTCGAGGGCGATTGGCTTCGCCTCGCCTCGACGATGAACGACACCCTCGCAACTGGCGAAGCACATCGCGACACCGTCAAAGAAGAACTTGACCGTCGTGTGGTCATGACCGAGATCTCGACCGTGGCGATCTTGGCCGAAACCGCACCCGAGGTGACCGCCGCCGTACTTCGTCATCTGCCAGCTGTGCTCGAAGGGTCCCATGCACACCTGCACGA
The DNA here is from genome assembly GCA_937922235.1 of uncultured Acidimicrobiales bacterium. Lineage (GTDB taxonomy): Bacteria > Actinomycetota > Acidimicrobiia > Acidimicrobiales > SHLQ01 > SHLQ01. The sequence continues at coordinate 19,564 of CAKZVC010000064.1, forward strand.
ACATCCAAGCGGACCTCCCGCGTACGACCTCGGGGTCCGCCTCGAGCCGAGCATCTCCGCGCTCGAGGTTCCAACGGTTACCGATCAGGCACAACGGATCGAGTTTCACGACGGATCCGGCGTAGCCAGCTTGGTCGAGTTCCCTGACGGACCTCCCGCCGTTCTCGTCTTGCGCTTCGGTGACACCCAACCCGCCCAGGTCGAGTCGCTGATCTCGCTCATGGAGACCGCCGGCCGATTGCTCGCACAGGCACATCGCCGCCAGGCTGCCGAAAGCCGGGCAACGCACAACCGCGAACACGACTTGCTCACGGGCCTGCCAAACTCGATCTACCTCCGTCGTTGGTTCAGCGATCGCAACGAGCGAACCACCCAGTGGTCGGCGCTCGGCGTTCAGCCACATCGACTCGGCGACTGGGACGACGTCTTTGGCCGAGACGCCCGCGAGGTTGTGCTTCAGGCAATCGCCACCGTGCTCGACGACACCACCGCCATCAACGCTGCTAGCGACGACGTCGACGTTGCGCTGGCGCGTATTGGCGAGCCCGAATTTGTTGTCCTGGTGCCCCAAGCTCACGTCGACGTGATGACCCGCGAGATCACTCGTGCGTTCGAGAAGCCGCTGGCTATTCAGGGCGCCCAGGTCAACGTCGACCTAACCATCGGCCTTGCCGAGGTCGAACGCTCCGACCGCGACCTCACCCAGACGATCGCCAACGTGTCAGCGGCGATTCGCCACGGCAATGGCATGACCGGCGTCGTCGAGTTCGAGCCTCGCCATCGTGAAGAAGTTCGTCGACGCACCGAGCTGATCAACTGGCTCTCACGTGCGATCGAAAACCGCGACCTCGAAGTGAACTTCCAGCCAATTGTCAACGCCGTGACCACGACGATCGAAGGCTACGAGTGCCTCGTACGTGGCTCGAAGGACGGCAAGCCAATCTCGCCCGCCGAGTTCGTGCCGCTTGCCGAAGAGACGAACATGATCGTCGCCATTGGCCAGTTCGTGTTGCGTGAAGCGTGCGCGGCCTTGCCGTTCCTCCGTGGCGACTCGCCGTACGTCGCGATCAACCTGTCGCCGATCGAGCTGTCGAACCCACAGCTGCTCCTCGGGATCGAACAGGTGCTCAACGAATCACAGGCCGAAAGAGGCCGCGTGGTCTTCGAAGTGACCGAAGGTGCAACGACCACCGACGACGACGTCGAGCTGTTGAAGCAGATTCGCAAGCTGGGCGTGAAGATCGCGATCGACGACTTTGGTTCGGGCCAATCGAACCTGAGCTACCTCAACACACTCCCGGCACAGATCCTCAAGCTCGACCGCAGCCTCATCACCCCAATGGTCGACGACCCCGGCGCGGCATCGGTCGTTAAGAAGGCCATCGAGATGGCGCACGATCTCGGCATGACTGTGGTTGGCGAAGGCGTCGAGGACAACGAAGAACTCGATGCGCTGCGTCGAATGCGATGCGACCGAATCCAGGGCTGGCTCACCGGACGCCCTGGACGTCTCGAGGACTTCATCGAGATCACCATTGACCGCCCGGTGACCAAGATCAATGTTCCGAGGGACAGTCGATGATCCGAACTCGAGCGCTCGCTTTCCTACTCGTCGGCGGACTTCTCCTCGGCGCGTGTGGAGACGTGACGCCCGAGTCACTCGCGTACGCGACCGCAGACACTGAACCCACCGTTCTTCGCCTTGCCACACCCCGCATTGCGGGCTTCGAAGATGTGATTGCGGACTGGGAGCGAGAGCATCCAACCGCACGGGTCGACGTAGTCGTCCGAAACAGCAACGATCATCATCGCTCACTTCTCGAAGACGCCGGAGCGGGCGGTCAGTTCGATGTTGTCGCATTTGACGCGTCCTTCGCTCCCGACGTCCGTGCGAGCGACGACCTACTCGTTGACCTCGGCGCCTTCGAAGCAACACCGGATGCCTCGACCTACCTCGCGGCACGTTGGGCCGAAGGCATTGCCGACGACGGCGCGCTCATTGGACTCCCGCTCGACGTCGAGAGCACCGCGCTGCTTGTTCGTACCGACTTGGTCGAGCCCGACCTCGTCCGTGCGCTTCGCGAAGCCGAAACGTGGTGCGAACTGCTCGTGGCGGGCGATGCGTTCTCCGACGAAACAAACACGGCGTTTCTCGCCGATGCCGACGACCTGCTCGCCGCGATCCTCGCTCAGAGCCGAACCTCGTTCGTGAACGACGACGGCACCTTCGCGAGAGACGAGCTCGACGAACTACAACGTGCCTGGGACTTGGCCATGATGGCGATCGGCGAGGGACCGCTGCACGACAACCCGTGCCCTGGGGTCGAGGACATCCAACGCATGGCCCGCAACCTCAACTTCGATTCAGCTGAATGGCGGGTCGAGCTTCGTGACGCCGATTTCGGAGCCGTTCTTGCCCCGTGGTCGTTCCGCCGACGCATCGCCAACGCAGCACCAGAGACTGCCGGGCAATGGACCACAATCGACCTGCCCTCCGACTCACGTGCACCAGGCGCTGGCTCGTCTAGCGACGGCGGACTTCACCTCGGCATCCATCTCGGATCGCAGCACTTCGACTTGGCGTACGACCTGCTCCTGACCTTGACGAACCCGACCGTGCAAGAAGTGGCATTCGCCGACGGCACCGGACCGCTTCCTTCGGCGGCCCAGCCACACGCCGATGGCATCGTGAGCCGAGCGGAGGACGACTTCTTTGTCGACTCGATATTCGCGAATACCTACAGCGAAGCAGCCTTGGCCCGACCCACTTCTCTGGCTTCTTCGGAGCGTCGAATCGTGGTCGAGGCAATGATGGATGCGCTGAACCGTGTCGAAAGCGGAGGGCAAACGCCTGAGGAGGCGTGGATGACCATGCGAGACCAGGTGGCAAAAGCCCTGGGCTGAGGTGCGTCCTACCAGTCGGTAGGAGTTACATTGGCGCCATGAAAACTCGCGTTTCTCCACAGCGCCTGATCCTCGGGATCGGCATCGCTGTCGCCGTGTTTACCGCCCTCTCCGGAGTTGCGGCTGAAGTCTTTGCTTTCAAGAGCGAGAGCGAAGTCCATCGCACGGTGTTTGCCAACATTCCTGATGCGATCCGCTTGGCGTTCTACACGCTCTTGCCAGTGATGATCGTCTACGGGGCATGGGTCTTCTCCCTTCGCATCAAGAACTGGGAACGCGGCACACCCGACAACCGTGCAACCACGGGGAAGAACGCCAAACAGCGCCTGGCCGACTTCCGCAGCGGCGTCTACATGCGCACGCTGATGCGTGAGCCGGGCGCCGGACTCATGCACTCGATGATGTACTTCAGCTTCGTCGTGCTTCTTGGCGTGACGACCGTGCTCGAGATCGATCACCAGATGCCGACCGCGCTGAAGTTCCTTCACGGCGGCACCTACAAGGGCTACGCCATGGTCGGTGACCTGGCCGGCTTGTTCTTCACGATTTCGATCGTGTGGGCGATCCTTCGCCGCTACGGCCCACGCGCCATGCGCCCCTACCGCATCCGCATCAAGAGCAAGCCCGAGCACGCGGTCATCCTCGGCACGTTCCTCGCCATCGGCGTTACCGGCTTCGGTGCCGAGATGTTCCGCATCGCCCTCGATGGCATGCCTGAATACGAAAAGTGGAGCTTCATTGGCTACCCCCTCGCCACCCTCGTCCAGGACTCCGGATCGCTCGCTGGTTGGCACCAGGGATGGTGGATCGCCCACGTTCTGAGTTTCATTGGCTTCCTGATCCTTCTGCCGATCACGATGCTTCGCCACATCTTCACGTCGCCGCTCAACATGTACCTGAAGGACAAGACCCGTCCGAAGGGCGCAATGAAGCCCATGCCGAACCTGATGGAAACCGAGCTCGAGAGCTTCGGCGTTTCGACCATCGAAGAGTTCACGTGGAAACAGCTCCTCGACACCGACTCATGCACGATGTGTGGTCGTTGCACCAGCGTCTGCCCCGCCCACGCCACCGGCAAGCCGCTCGACCCTCGCGAGATCGTCTTGAAGACGGGCGAGGTCATGGCCCGCACCGGAACTCCCGAGGTTTCCCCTCCACTGTCGATGGACGCCGAGATCACCGTGCCGTCGAACTGGATGTTCGATCGTGTGTCGTCCGAAGAGCTTTGGGCCTGCACCTCGTGCCGTGCGTGCGACGAGATCTGCCCGGTCAACATCGAGATCCTCGACAAGATCCTCGATATGCGCCGCTACCTGTCGCTTATGGAGTCCGACTTCCCGACCGAGCTCGGCAACGCCTACCGCGGCATGGAAAACCAGATGAACCCGTGGGCACTTAGCCAGGGCGATCGTGCAGACTGGGTCGTCGATGATTCGGTCACCGTGCTCGATGGCTCCGACCCGCTCGAGGCCGAGTACCTGTACTGGGTTGGCTGCGCTGGTTCGTTCGACGACAAGAACAAAAAGGTCAGCCAGGCCCTCTCGAAGCTCCTCAACCGTGCGGGCGTCAGCTACGCCATCCTCGGCCCGGCCGAGAACTGCACCGGCGACTCCGCTCGGCGAACCGGCAACGAATACATCTTCCAGATGCTCGCCATGCAGAACATCGAGACCCTCAACGGCATGGGCGTCAAGAAAATCATCACCCAGTGCCCGCACTGCTTCAACACGCTGGCAAACGAGTACCCACAGCTGGGTGGCCACTACGAGGTCATTCACCACAGTGAGTTTCTCGAGAACCTGATCGAAGATGGTTCGCTCGATATGAGCAACGCGTCGCTGCACGAACGCATCGTGTATCACGACGCGTGCTACCTCGGTCGCCACAACGACATCTACATGGCACCTCGTAAGGTCGTCGGCTCGCTCGGCGGCGTGCAGGTCCTTGAAGCCGAGAAGAATGGCACGAAGAGCATGTGCTGCGGCGCTGGCGGCGGTCGCTTCTGGTTGGAAGAGACCACCGGCAAGGACATCAACGTCGACCGGTCTCAGCAACTGCTGGCTACCGGAGCTGATCGCATCGCTACCGCGTGTCCGTTCTGCTACGTCATGATCGATGACGGCGTGAAGGGACAGGGCGTCGACGAGGACGAGGTCAAGGTCGCCGACATTGCGATCCACATGCTCGAGGCGCTGGAGAAGGGCGACGAGCTCGCCCACCAGGCTGCTCTCTCGCCAAGCTTTGCCTACGTCGAGTCGAACGTGTCGCTCGGCGGCACGACCAGCACCGCTACCGCAGAGGTTGCAGAAGCTTCGGCTGACGACATCGAGATCACGAACGACGGCACCGACGAGGCCTAATTCACACGGCAAACAACGGCAACTACCCAAAACGGGTTGCGTCTGAAGAGTCGCCATCCGTAGGGTTCAGCGATGAAAACACCACGAACGGTGCGCTCAAGTCTGCTGTCCGTTGTGATCGCGGTCGTTGTCGCAAGCTTCCTTGTTGCAAACCCGGTATCAAGTCAGTCCGCCCCTGGGACGGTTGTCGCCCGACCGGCGACGCTCGCCAGTTTGATTGCGAGCGCTGACCGCGCAACCACGTTCGAACTGGTGCCGGGCACCTACCCCGCCCAGAAGCTGATCTCGAAGCGCGACGTGACGCTTCGAGCCGCTCAACCGGGCACCGTCGTATTCACTGCCGACGCGTACGACAACGCCATCGGCCTCTCCATCAGCAACTCGAGCAACATCGCGATCGACGGCATCGCGATCGAACGAGTGCAGTGGGGTGTCGCCGTTCGTAGCAGCACCAACATCACGTTCTCGAATGTCAGCGTTCGAGACGTTGGACAGCGCGGCGTGTGGATCTTCGATGCGTCCTCAAACGTCACGATCGAGGACTCACGCATCGAGCGAACCGGGCAGCGGACAGGCAGCCGGCCCGACGGCATCGCATTCTCGTCGATGGGAGAGGGCATCTATCTCGGTCGAGGCAGCAACCCAGCCGATACGACCAACACCGTTACAATCTCGGGAAACACGATCTACGACACCGCCGCCGAAGCCATCGATGTCAAGACCGGAACCTACGACGTCACCGTCACGTCAAACACGATCCGTGGAGCACGCGCCCGAACCGGCGCCATCGCACTTCACCCGGGAAGCGCAGCTACGACCCGCGGTGCGCTTCAGGTCCGAGGAAACATCATCTCCGAGGTTGCTCGACGCAATGGCCGGGGCGGCGCGGGCATCTTTGTCTCGGCCGGAGCCGAGGTCGACGCCAACGTCGTCTTCGATACCGAAGGCCACGGCATTGAACTACGCGACATCACCGGTCAGAGCCGCCAAGTGCAGTACCGCAACAACACGGTCACCATGACCAACGAACGGGCCTATCAGGTCTCCGCGCATCGAACCCCGCTGCCGGAACCGGTGCGTTGGGGCAACCAGGGCATCCACCGCCTCCCACACTTTCCTACTGGATGGCTCATCGATGGAGAGCCAACGGCGGCACTCGTGCAGGTAGTTGCCGACCTCGCGGCTGAGATCGGCGACGAGCTTCCAACGCCGCAAACAACCACGCCCTCCACGACCTCGACCGCTCCAGCACCGCGAGCTGCCGCACCCGTCGCCGCGCCGACGACAACAACATCAGCACCGGCAGCCGTGGTCCAGCCCACACCTACGCAGCGCCCAGCACCAGCACCAGCACCAACACCAGGTTCGTTCCCGGTGTATGACACCGCTTGGCAAATGTTCGTCCGGGCCACGCCTCAACAGGCAGATCAGTACTTCTCTACCCTTGCCGACTACGGATTCACCGGCTCCTGGGCGGCGCTCATTCATCACGCACCTGCGACCTACCTGCACCAACATGCTGGAGGCGGTCAGGTTGGCGAGCTTCGCAATGGCGAGATCATCCTGAACGACAGTTACGTCGCACACGTTCGATCGATCCTCGATGCTGCAGACCGTCATGGTCGCAAGGTCGGCGTCATTGCAGCATGGCAAAACACCTACCTCCCTGGCGGCAACACCGGTGACGACGCGCTCTCCAATCGGGTGGAAGGAACGCTCACTACCAGCAACGCGTACGCCTACGGCCGGCAGATCGCGCTCAAGTTCGGCGACCACCCCGCAATTGCGCACTGGGTTTTTGGCGGCGACGCCGGCACGAACAACACCGAGGCCAACAAGGCCGTCTGGCGAGAGATGGCCCGTGGCGTGCGTGACGCAGGCGCTCGCCAACCCATCGGCTATCACACTCCCACGGCGTTCTTTAACCAGCTCAACTATGCCGGTGAGCCCTGGCTCGACTTTGTTGCCCCCGAGACTGGTCACAACCAGACAGCCGACAAGACCGAGCGAGAACTTCGAACAGCGGTGAACACCTATGACGTGCCGGTTTGGCAGGGCGAGCCGCGGTACTTCGGGATCAACTTCTCCAGTTGGATCAAGCCCGAGTTCCAGAACCCTGGTCGCGCCGAGGTCGTCGCCGACGCGCAAGCGGCGAAACGAGCGGGAGTGGGCGGATATGTCTATGGCGATGCTGGCCGCTGGGCCTGGTGCCTCTTCCAAAACGGAAATGGCGATGCAACACCGTGCAACCCGAACAACATTCGTGCGTCGTTTGGTGATGCCGAACGCGAAGTCATCGCCACCTTCAGGTAGACGCTGCACGATGTGGCACACTGCAAAGGTGCGCAAGCTCCTGCTCCTTCTCGCCATGACGGCCGTGTGCGCGTCCGCATGCGCGAGCGATTCCGCCCCTACAGCAGAAGAAGCCCTCGCCGAAGTCGAACAGGTCGGCACGGTTGAATCGACAACCGAGCCTTCGGACGTCGACAGCGCCGCAAGCCCCGAAGACCCCCTCGATGCCGAGATTTCCGAGGCCGAAGAGGCCGACCCTGCGAACGTCGAGGTCGCGGAGGTTGAGGATGACGCTGACACCATCGTCGTCGTCGCTACAACAACTCCCGAATCGGCTGCGGCAATCGAGTCCGAACCCGACGACGCTGACACAACTGACGTCGTCGAGGACGCCCCAGCCGCCGTACAGGTCGTAGCTGACGACATCGACTTCGAAAATTCGGACGTGGTCCTCTGGTTCTGGGCACCCTGGTGACCGCACTGCAAAGCAGCAGCTCCTGCGGTCGCAGAGCTTCAAATCGAATACCCCGACGTCACCTTCTTGGGCGTTGCCCTCGACGGATCCGATGACGAATTTGCCGAGTTCATCGACGGCAACGGCGTGGCTAGCATCACGCACATCACCCAAGTCACGCACCCCGAGATGATCAACGGGTTCTTCGCCGAGTACGACGTCAACGCCGTGCCGACGTTCATTCTGAGCAACGACGACGGTCAGATCCGAGATCTTTCCGGATGGAGCGAATCAGGTATTCGCGAGGACCTCGACTGGCTTGTCTCGACCTAACAGTGGAGCGTCACAAGTACTCGGTCAACGTTGAACGGTGGGCCCGGGCTCTAGCGGGCGATCGCCTTCACCGAACTCGCGCCGGCGGCTGCGAAGAACAACGCACCGATCACGAGCGCAACTTGAATCGAAAAGGCCTCGGCTAGCCCGCCGAGGAGCAACGCCCCACCGATCTCGCCGAGCGATGTCGTCTGCCCCATAAGCGAGTGGACGGTCGCGCGCACCTCGGTCGGAGCATCGCGGTTTGCCCAACCTTCGAGCACCGGCCACAGAGCTTCACGAACCGAGTCCTGCATCATGTAACCAATGGCAATCACGACGACGATGTTGGTGACGGCAGCGATCATGCCGCCAATGGCTGCGATGGCCAGCAGCGCAACCGCAAGGCGGACAACGCCATGGCCCTCAGTCAACACCCGAGAGGCTGCGGCATTTACCGCGAGACTGGCCAAGGCCAGCACGATGAACAGAATGCCAAGGACAACAATGGAGTCTTGGTTCTCCGACAGGCCGCTGGCGGTCACGTTGTCGAGGAAGTGTTTGTAGCCGAGGCGGTCGACGCCTTCGGCCCCGAAGTCGACGAGCACGATGACGGCAACGAGCACGCGGAGGCGAGGACGTCCGCGCACCACAGCAACGCCTTCTTTCAGCGTTTCACCAAATCCGCGACCTTCTTCCTTGCCAGGGGTGAAGTGGTCTTCGCGCATGACCAGCTGGAACCACACCGCCATAGCGAGATACAGCACACCCATCGCTACGCCAGCCCACCGGACCGACGTCGTCACGCCGATCGCCATCGTGAGCGGCACAACGATCAGCGCGACAAGAATCGCAAACCGGTGCCGCTGCAACAGCAGCTGTTCGACGTCGTCGTCATCGAATTCACCCGTGCCCTTGAGCTCGTCTGTCACCCAGGCGGTGTCGGCACCACTTCGAAAGGTCCAGCCGATTCCCACGAGGGCTTGGGCTGGGAGGATGACCCAGAAGTTCAGGCTGGCGACGCTCCAGATGTAGCTCAACCCCATAACGACTTGCGCAATGATCAACGAGCGTTTGCGCGATTGAAGGTCGGCGACAACACCGGTCGGGGTCTCGGCGAGGAGCACCGACACTTCGAGAACGATGCCGAGTAGGACGAGCTCGAGCGGACCCAGGCCAAGCTCGACGATCCAGAAAACCGTCAGAACAAGCCAGAAACCCCACTCGATTCCTTCGGCAGTGCCGAACCCCCGGACGAAGATCCGTGCCGGGTCAGTTCGGCCCGATCTCATGACTCGAAGTTCTTCCAGTACTGGCTCGGACGAGGACCGACCTGTCCCTGGTACTTCGATCCAATGATCCCGGAGCCGTACGGGTTGTCGGCCGACGTCGTCATCTGCATGAAGCTCACTTGACCGACCTTCATTCCCGGGTACAGCGTGATTGGGAGGCTGGCCACGTTCGAGAGCTCGAGCGTGATCTGACCGTCCCATCCGGCGTCGATGAACCCAGCGGTCGAATGGATAAGCAGACCGAGCCGGCCAAGGCTGGACTTGCCTTCGAGCCGTGCAACCAAGTCGTCGGGCAGGGCAATGCGCTCGAGCGTCGATCCAAGAACAAACTCGCCCGGATGCAGAATGAATGGATCTGAATCGGATGCCTCCACCGGTTCGGTGAGGTCGGCGAGATCTTGCTTCACGTCGATAAGCCCGCGGGTGTGGTTGCGGAAGACAAGAAAACGATGGTCGAGCCGAACATCGACAGACGACGGCTGGACCGCCGTGGCGTCGATTGGGTCGATGGCGATAGTTCCCGCCTCGAGGTACTCACGAATTGTCCGGTCGCTCAAGATCACGATCGCAGGCTATCGCTCGCACTCTCCACAGTGGTAGGCGGCATTGTGGTTGGGCGGCATTGTGGTTGGGCGGCGCAGCGGTACCCCATGAACAAGTTCTGAATGAAGTGCCGAGGGAATGCCTATTGCCAACCGCGCTGTTTACAGTCGACATATGGCCAGTCGTCTCATCGCAGGAATTGTCGTACTCGCAGGAATCGCAGCGATCGCTGTTGTCAGCCTTCGCGGCGACGCGACCTCTGAGCCCGTGGACACCGCTGCCCCGGCCGCCGTCTCCGAATCAGCCGGTGCAGATGCGGCCGCTGACGCCGCCACCTCCGAGGTGGTTGAGGCACCAACCACCACCGTCCAGATCGAAACCCCCGATAACTACGGACCTCGCAAAGACCTGGTGAACCTCGATGGTTGGCTCAACACCGAAGCCAACAGCATCGACGACTTCAACGGCAAGGTGCTCGTTGTTGAGATGTGGACGTTCGGTTGCTTCAACTGCAAGAACCGCATTCCTCACAACCAAGAGCTCTATGCATCGCACAGCCGGGATGACTTCGAGATCATCGGCGTGCACGCCCCCGAGTTCTCTCACGAGGCTGAGATTCCAAACATCATCGACGCCGTCGACCGTCTGGGCGTGACGTGGCCGGTTGCGCTCGACACCGAGAAGACGAACTTCCGCGGTTGGCAAGACGGCGGGCGTCGCTTCTGGCCTCGCACCTACGTCATCGACCAGAACGGCGATGTGCGCTACGACCACATTGGCGAGGGCCGCTACCAAGAGCTTGCCGACACGGTGCAGTTCCTGGTCGACAACCCGCCCGCAACCACGTCGTGATCAACGCTCTGCTCGAGGGGATCGAGAGTCTCCGGCTGCCATGTAGCTGGGTGCTTCTCATCCCAGCGACGGCCATCACGTTGTTCGGCCGCCGGCGCAGCGCCCTTGTGGTCTCCGTCTTTGTCGTCGTCGCCACCCTCATTGCGTGGGTGCGATTTGCTGGATGGTGGTTCGAAACGCCAAGCGGTGCCATCCAGATCGCTCTCGGCTTCGGCATTATGGCAACCGCTGCCATCGCTTGGAAGTTCGACCGAGGCCTCACCGACGTCTTTGCTGCGGCCGTTGCCGGCATCGTCTCGGTGTGGGCCTGGATCCCCTGCGTTGGCCCCGAGCTCGCCGAGATCTTGAACAACTCACGCCGTGAGCCACTGTCTCAGCTCGGTGGCACGATCGGGTTCTTCCTTGGGCTCCTCATGCCGTTCATCTTGTTCGCAGCGGTCGGCGTGCTCTTCCCAAAGCTCGAAGACAAGCTCGACAACCGGTTCGCCATCGGCATTGGCGCTGCACTGTTCGGACTCGTTGGATTGCTGTTTGCCACAACGCTCTACGACGACCTGGCCTCGGCGTTGTTCCGCATCAGCGAGTTCTGAATTTCTGGGCCCTTCTAGGTCATACGGCCCAAATAGTGACGTGACACTCAATGCGGACGTGCAATGTGGCGATTCTCGTATATGCGCTTCCTTACGACCATGACCCCAGCCAGCAAGGCTGAGTACTTTGCGGTCGCGTTGGTCCTGAACCTGTTCTTGTTCGTCGTCACCTTCAGGATCTTCGACCTCGAGCTTCAGATTGCTGAAAAGACTGCCTCGTACAACGCTGCCGAGCTTCCGCTTATGGCCTTCTCGTTTGCCGGGTACGCAGCCGTCATCATCATCAACAGCATGCGCCGCATCAAGCAGCTGAAGATCGGCAACACCATCGCGTACGCAACGGCGCTGCCTGTTGTGGGACAGATCGTCCAGATCGCTCTCGCATCGGCCACCCCGGACAACAAGTCGAGCTACACGCCGTACGGCGACAACCCCTACGACCCAAACTCGTGGGTTCCGAACGCAAAGTCGTCCGGAAAGAGCGGCGCTGCAGTTGCCTTCCGCGGTGAAGCTCTCATGCTTCCTGGCGAAGACCACTGGGACGACGTCGCCTAGTTCTACGCCGTCCGAACGTAGCTACCAGACGACAACCGGCAACGCATCAAGATTTTCCAAATTCGAACCGATCTCCCGGAGCTCGATCCCGAGTGGTCTTGCTAGCGCCGAGACTTCTTCTTGGACCTGTTCCACGAGAAAGGGCTTTCGGACATCGACCGCCAAGAACCCCCCGCCCATCCATTCGTGACGGTGCGCATGCATCGACAACAGGGCGCTGAAGTCTGAACGCGACACCCCCACAGCCAACCCATCGCGCTCGACCGAATATCGCACAACTCGCCTCTCGCCGAGCTCCTCGACGCCCACGTAGGTCAGCGTGCCGTTGCCAGTCCGTTCGGCTCGGATTTTTGACCCCAAAGAGAAGGGCGCAAGAAACGGTACGGCTCCAACTCGTAGATGGCCGTTGATGTCGGGGGCGACCGGAATGTGTTCAATTACGTCGAATGAGAGTCCGGCATCAAGCGGCACCGAAAAGTGGGCGAACTCGGGTTCAGCCGGATGGAGGTGATGCCAGTGCTGATCGATTCGCCCAAGCACTTGAGGAGTTCGCCAAGCAGACTCCATAATCTCATACAACTCTTCCAGCGACGCGAGAGGCTGCGGACGGGTCACATCAAGATCAGATCGCGAAACCAAAAAGCGAAGTGGACCAGGCAGTCCAGGCCAACGAACCCACCCATCGACCGTAGGAAGCTCCGCTCCCTCGGTGGCGCGCAATGAGATCGAGCTCACCAGGCCAAGAAAAGCACTGAGACCTGGCAATGACGCGCACGAATACCAGCCCTGAGACCTGTCGGAGTCAACGACTCGCATCCAAGCCGATTGGCCCAACCGAAAGAACTCAATCCCAACCGAATCAGCCAGATTCAGAAACCAGCGATCACTAGATTGCTCCACCACTTCGACTCCTTAAGATTCGTATCCGCGTACTCTCACTCATTGAACCGTTGTTCACCCGACGCACTATCTCCTCAATACGGTGGTTGCCCGCTGTGATGTTCAGTTCACTCGCCGGGCCAGGATAGTCATCCGGCCCAAAAGTAATGTTTCCGGCAATTGGGTCATCGCCGGAGGGCCCTCCGAACCGGACAAGGTCATCGTTGGACAGATTCGTTACACCGTTGTGGCCGACCCCATCACCACCGAATCGCTGGAGGTCGTTCGTTGGGTGGCTGTGAAACACAGTTAGACGGTCAGCCAAGTCATACGCCGCAATGTCAAAGGCTCCGGTGCAGTTGCAGTTGTCGTCGCCGTTGCAGTTATGGACCAACACCGGTGTGTCATCATCGCCGACCGTGACGTAATACGTATGCGTCTCATCAACAGTCAGATCAAACGCTGGGCCGTAGCTGGTGGCGTTCCAATCAAGCCCGACCACCGTGACCGAGCTTCCCTCGGTTGACAGCAGCGTGTCACCAAATTCGATATCACGCGTCTCCTCCCACTCCCGATCCGTCTCATTCCAGAAATGATGATCCTCGGTCGTAACCACAGTTCCGGCACTGGTCTCAAGCACCACAAGCAAATCGTTATGAGGCCACACCGCCTCAACCTCACGAGCAGCCGACTCGCCAGTCTCGGGATCGGTGGCCCACACCATGTCCCCAACCTCGATCTCCGAGATCGGCACAACCGTCCCATCAGCCAATAGGACCCCCGTGTCCGCACCAAACGAACGAGCACTACACACCGTGTTTGCGCGGCTTGTGTCATTATCCGTGTTGTTCCTCGACCCCACATTCGGCGTCGAATCAAGAATCGTTTCGGCTTTCGACATCAACCGTGCCACGCCTGACCCCGACGCTGCGCTCACGACCAGAGTCGTGATCACATACCCAGCGCAATAATCCCAACCACGCTCAACACAACCCGGCGGAATCATCCCCTCGGCAATCTCCATAAGGAAATCGCCCCAGCCGCCATCACCAATACGTTCCTTGGCGTAATTGACGAACTCCACCGTCTGATCGATCAGCTCACAACTACCGTCCAAACACCCAACCGCAGACGCGGCGGTCGTAAAGAAACTGACAACGCCAGAAATCTCATCCTTCACCGCATCGAGAGCCCGCTACCGAAGTCCATCATCGAGAAGCCGTCGTTACGCAGATACTCCGCATACGACTCCTGAGCAGACTCGGGCTCACGACCCGAGGGGTCCAACAGATTGATCGGCGAATTTCGTACGTACGAGTACGGGTTCCAATCAGCCGGGTTCGTGGCATCAGGGATCAACGGATCCGGCGACATGAACCGACCAACCTGCTGATCGTAATAACGCGCACCCATGTACAACAGACCCGTGTCGCGATCGTTGATGTGGCCGCCATAGCCATAATCCGTCGGGTTCACATCACTGCCCGAGATCACCCGCTCATGACCAAACGGGTAGTACCTCGTCATCCCCGACGCACCAGTGGCGGTGTTCAAGAACGCCGACGCCGAACCCTGGTGATCAGAGAACATCCACGTGAACTCATCAGTGCCAGGGGCCTGCTCACGCACGGCAACCATCTCGCCTGCAGCCATGTAGTTATGCCGCTCGGTTACCTGCGCACCGTTGGCGATATCGAGCTCATACTCGTACAAACCGAAGGCGTAATAGGTCAGCGATGTCGGTGTGGCACGGACAACCCTTGCACCGTCAGCCGAATACTTGAACGTCGATGCACCAGCACCCGGGCTGCTGTCATCAACCGACACAATCCGATGGTCCGAGTCGTACACGAATGTCTGGTCGAAACCATCGACCGAACGTGCAACCACATTGCCCGCAGCGTCGTAATCGAACGTCCAGGGCGTCGCACCATTGGCCTGTGGGTTCGCGATCGACCTGACCTGATGCGGGCGAGCCGTGTCGTAGGTGTACTCACGTTCAGGCACTCCATAAGAAGTGATGTTGCCCCGAGCGTCATAGCCATAGTCGTGCTTCACCCCCATGGCGCGTATGAAAGACCGCCAGGCTGATCACACTTTTCCAGACCAGCTGATAGCAAGTAGCTGTGCGTCTTACTCGTCGCGAGCTTCTTGTTGCTGGCCTCGGACTTACCGCGGCAGGTTGCACTTCTACGACCGATCCTTCGGCGTCATCAACCACGTTCGGGGCAGATCCAGCAACGACGGCTGCCACCACTACAACCACACTCCCAACGCCGATCGACGCACCCTCGTATGACGGCCCAGCCGAACCCTTTTCGCTCGGCGTTGCCTCCGGTGACCCCGACACCACCTCAGTTGTTCTTTGGACCAGGTTGGTGGCGGAGGGGCTGGTCGTGGACGCCGACTACGTGCTTGCTGTCGACATTGCTCGTGATGAGAGCTTCTCCGACCTCGTGAGTTCCTCCGCCGTCGACGCCCCCGCACAGTACGGGCACAGCGTGCACGCCTTGGCCGATGGGCTCGAGCCCGACTCGTGGTACTGGTATCGGTTCCGGGCAGGTTCGTCAGTGTCCACTGTCGGACGAACCCGAACGATGCCCATCGGCTCAGACACGCCGCTCAGGTTCGGCTTCTCGTCGTGTCAGAACTGGGAAAGTGGCGCCTACGCAGCACACGGACACCTTGCCGAAGCGGACCTCGACTTGTTCGTGTGGCTCGGCGACTACATCTACGAGTACGGCCCAAACAACCAGGGTGTCGTCACCGCAGCCGGAGCCCGAGTGCACGCATCAGATGAGATCGAGACTCTCGACGCCTACCGCTCCCGCTACGCACAGTATCGATCCGACCCGAACCTCCAAGCCCACCACGCGGCTCGTCCGTGGATTGTGACCTGGGACGATCACGAAGTCGACAACAACCATGCGGGGGTGTCGACCGAGGACGGGCAAGACCCTGCAGCGTTCGCTGAACGCCAGCGCGTGGCCCACCAAGCATGGTGGGAGCACATGCCGGTGCGCCTCGACCCGCCCACCGATCGATTAACGATCTACCGGTCGCTCCAATGGGGAAGCTTGCTCGACCTCCACATGCTCGATGGACGTCAGTACCGATCGGCGCAACCGACCGACGGTGAGCCGGTTGCTCTACCCGTGGGCAACTTCGACATTCAACGACTCGGCCCGACAACACTCGACCCACAACAATCGATGCTCGGTGCGGATCAACGCCAATGGCTCGAAGCACAGGTTGCGGCCTCGACCGCCACCTGGAACGTCCTCGGCAACCAGGTGTACATGCACGGCCTGAACGTGTTGCCTGGTGAGAGTCCTGCGATCAACCCCGACTCGTGGGATGGGTACTTTGCCGAGCGCAAAGAGCTGCTCGCCGCATTGTCCAACTCGGCCGACAACCTCGTCGTACTCACGGGCGACTTCCATTCGGCCAGCGTGGGCGAGTTGCGCACCGACCCATTCGCCCTCGACGATCCCGTCATCGGCGCCGAATTCATGGCGCCCGCGATCAGTTCCCGGTTCCCACCAGACCTTGTTGGTCTTGCGCCGCTTGTACTTGGCGTGAACGCGCAGATCCGTCACTTCGAACCCCGCAACGGCTTCATGACTTGCGACGTCAACTCCGAAGTTTGGACGACGACACTGCACGTCCTCGACGACGTCACCAGCGAGACGTCGCCGGTCAGTGTGGCTGCAACCATCGTCGTCAACGCGGGAACCCCAGGCATCTCGGGCGTGACCATCTCCTGACACATAGAGTGTCATTTATGATGCAGTCGGGTCGTCGTCCAAATGTGCTCTGCATGGTTCTCGCTGGTGGTGAGGGCAAGCGATTGATGCCACTCACGGCACAGCGCGCCAAGCCGGCAGTGCCCTTCGGAGGTCGCTACCGGCTGATCGACTTCGCCATCTCGAACCTGGTGAATTCGGGCTACCGCAAGATCGTCGTTCTCACCCAGTACAAGTCGCACAGCCTCGACGTCCATATCTCACGGACATGGAAGCTCTCGCCCGAGTTGGGCAACTACGTCACCACTGTTCCCGCGCAGATGCGCCGGGGACCGCAGTGGTTCACCGGTTCACTCGATGCGATCTACCAGAACTTCAACCTGATCGATGACGAGCGACCCGAGAACATCATCGTGTTCGGCGCAGACCACATCTATCGCATCGATGCCCGGCAAATGCTCGATGCCCACTTGCAGGGCGGCCGCGGCGCAACGGTTGCCGGCATCCGAGTTCCTCGAGCAGAGGCAGACCAGTTCGGCGTGATCACGATCGGGCCGGACTCGAACAAGATCATCCGCTTCGACGAGAAGCCGACCAATCCAGCCGGCCTTCCCGATTCGCCAGACGAAGTTCTTGCATCGATGGGCAACTACATCTTCTCGACCGAGATGTTGATGGACCTCGCATCCGATGACGCGAGCAACGAGAGCTCGAAGCATGACATCGGCGGCAACCTCATCCCCGAGCTCGTGGCCCGAGGCGAGGCAAACGTCTACGACTTCACCTCCAACGTCGTGCCTGGCGAGATCTCGCGCGACCACCACTACTGGCGTGACGTGGGAACGCTCGATTCGTACTTCGCCGCAAATATGGACTTGGTCCAGCCCGAACCTGCCTTCAACCTTTACAACCCGAGCTGGCCCATCTTCAGCTACAGCCGCAACCTGCCGGCTGCGAAGTTCGTGGCTGACTGGCGCTCGGGGAATCCTGAAGTGGTGAACTCGATCATCAGCAATGGCGGCATTGTTTCGGGCGCTCGCGTCTCCAACTCGGTGCTGTCGGTTGGCTGCCATGTCCACCATGGAGCGGACCTCGAGAACGTTGTTCTCCTCGATGACGTCACCGTCGGGCCCGACGCCGTCCTGCGCAATTGTGTCGTCGACAAGAACGTCATCATTCCGGCCAACGTCAAGCTTGGCGTCGACCTCGACTACGACCGCCAGCATCACACGGTGAGCGACGGCGGCGTTGTCGTTGTAGGCAAGAACGCGGTCGTCCCGCTCGCCAGCGAAGACGGGTAGCGGCCGACCTGCCGCTAGCGCTGGATGCTGCGGTAGAGCTCGAGATGGCGGTGCATGGGCTGATCCCAGCTCCAATCGGTGTTCATCCCACGCTTCTGGATCGACGTCCGACGGCGCTTCACCTTCCAGGCGCCCACCGCACGATGAAGCGCATCGAGCATGCCGATGCCGTCGACCGTGACCGAAACAAACCCCGTGCCGTCCTTCGGTGAGGCGTCGGCGTCGATCACGGTGTCGACTAGTCCCCCGACGGGTGTTACCACCGGGATCGTTCCGTACGCCATCGCCTGCATTTGCGCGAGTCCGCACGGCTCGAACCTGCTCGGCATGCAGAACAGGTCAGCACCAGCGAATATCTGATGGGCCAGTTCCAGGTCGTAGCCGTCGACAAAGTGCAGCAGGTCGGGATGCGTCGTTGCGAGCTCCCGTGCCCACAGAGACACCCGCTCCTCACCACTACCCAGCAGGAACAATCGCGCACCCATGCGCTGCAGGTATGGCACAAGACCGAGCAGCATGTCGATGCCCTTTTGTTCGACCAGGCGGCTGACGACGCCGATGATCGGCTTGCCGTCATCTGGCCAGCCGGCACGAGTTGCGAGCGCCGATGTTGAGACGGCCTTATCGGCCAACGTCTTCGAATCGTACGTCGCCGCGATGTGCGGATCAGTCGCCGGGTTCCATAGCGTCGTGTCGATGCCGTTGCGAATACCGACCAGGTCGGTTCCGCGGCTGCCAAGCACGGTGTGGAGACCTGCGCCACGACTTGGATCGAGAATCTCCGACGCATAGTTCGGGCTGACGGCAACGATCTTGTCCGCCAAACGAATGGCACCCGACGACGGGTTGAGCTCGCCAAAGCGATCGAAGGCAGTGGCCCGATCGGACGTGATTGTTCGCAGCCACCCAATATCGGCATGCCCCTGATAGCCGAGCGTGTGGACGGTGTATACCGATGGCACATCAGTGAACGCGAGCGTCATCGCCGTGTGCCAATCGTTGAGGTGCAACACGTCGGGAGACACCTGCTCGGCAATGGCAGCAACGGCAGCCGAGAAACTAAAGAATCGATGATGGTTATCGGACCAACCCTCACCAGACGCATCGACATACGGGTGAGGCCGGGCCATCCCTGGCGTGGACACGAGTCGGACCTCGCCAAGCTCCGGAGCGGTGCCGGTTCGAATCGACGCCTCGCCAACCCATTCAGGCAAGTCGAGTGACTCGATCGTCTCTGATTCGAGGACTGCATCGCCGTAGTCAGGCAGCACAACAATGAGCTCGACATCTTCGGTACTTCGCAGCGAACGGATGAGCCCGGCGGCGGCCTCAGCGAGTCCTCCAACCCGAGCCAACGGCGCTGCTTCGGCTGATGCAAACACGACCTTCACCACAACGCCTCCTTCGACCTGGCTGAGTCCGTTCTGCACTATCGGCGGAACCACGTGCGGATGCAAGGCGACACGAATAAACTGTGGTCACAACACATCCGGGGAGCTCGGGCATTTGCCGGGCTGAGAGGGCAACCAACGCGTTGCCGACCCGCCAACCTGACCTGGGTAATTCCAGCGGAGGAAGACAATGAACCACACAAAACACGCCCGTATTCGGCTGCGCTTGCTTGCGCTCTTCGCATTGCTAGGCCTCGTCGCCGCTGCCTGCGGGAGCACCGACCCGATCGATGTTGTCGCTGCCCCAGACGCTGACGAAGCAATAGCCGAGGAGGCAGAACCCGATGATGCCGTTATGGCCGAGCCGGATTCCTCATGCTTTGCTGAGAGCGATACACCTGCAGTCGACGCTTCCGGTGATGCCTCGGGCACCACAATCACGTTGGCCACGCACGATTCGTTCGCACTAAGCGAAGGAACCCTCGCCTCCTTTACTGAGCAAACGGGCATCACAGTCGAGCAGGTCGCCGTTGGCGATGCTGGGCAGCTCGTCAGCCAGTCGATTCTGACCCAGGACAACCCAACCGCTGACGTACTCTTCGGCATCGATAACTCGTTCCTGTGTCGAGGCCTCGAAGCCGGTCTGTTCCTCCCCTATTCGTCGCCAGCCCTGGCAAGCGTCGACGATGCGCTCGAGCTCGATCCTCAGCACCGGGTCACCCCGATCGACTACGGAGACGTGTGCGTCAACTACTGGAGCGATTCGCTCGCTGGGGATGTGCCAACGTCGCTCGACGACCTCATCGATCCGGTGAACGCCGATCAGTTCGTCACGATGAACCCCGAGACCTCGTCGCCAGGCTTCGCCTTCCTCCTCGCCACCATCGCAAAGTACGGCGAGGACGGCTGGGAAGATTACTGGACGACCCTCATGAACAACGGCGCATCGATTACGTCCGGGTGGAACGACGCCTACTACGGCGAGTTCATCGCTGGCGGCGGCGATCGATCGATCGTTACGTCGTATGCATCTAGCCCACCCGCCGAATTCCTGTTCGCCGATCCACCCGTCGACGCACCACCCACCGGCGTCCTTCAGGACAGCTGCTTCCGACAGATCGAGTTCGCAGGAATCCTTGCAGGAACCGAGAACCCTGGCGCTGCAGCGCAGCTGATCGACTTCATGTTGAGCACCACGTACCAGGAAGACGTGCCCCTCAACATGTTCGTCTACCCAGCCAACAGCGATGCCGAACTTCCGGAGGCGTTCGTTGAGTGGGGTCCACTCGTTGACAACGCTCTCTCGATCGACCCAGCGACGATCGAAGCGAACCGCGACGACTGGACCGAGCGGTGGAACACCATCGTGGCGGGCTAACACAATCGTCACTGCGCCGGGCCGGCTTCGTAGTCGGCCCGGCGCTGTTTCTCGCGGTCTTCTTCGCGTGGCCTGTATCCCAACTCATCTGGCGTGGGATCACGGACAACCCCGAAGCGCTCACGAGTATCGCCACCTCGTCGTCGTTGCGCGGCGTGCTGTGGTTCACCCTGTGGCAGGCGGTGCTGTCGACCCTGTTGACCCTGGCGATTGCGTTCCCGCTCACGGCAGTCGTGGCGAACGTCGACTTTCGAGGCCGACGCTTGGTAAACGCCTTGGTGACGATTCCGTTCGTCTTGCCGACCGTGGTCGTCGCCGGAGCGTTTCTGGCTACTGGCGACCGGCTTAGCCTGACCGACGGCGTGTTCTCGCTGAGCAAGTCGGTCTTTGCGATCTTGGTGGCGCACGTGTTCTTCAACGTCGCCGTCGTTGTTCGAACGGTCGGCGGCTACTGGCGTCAGCTGTCTCGGGACGACGAACACGCAGCTCGCACGTTGGGCAGTCCGGCGTGGGAGACCTTCGTTCGCATCACACTTCGGCGACTCCGACCATCGATCCTTGCCGCGACCTCAATCGTCTTCCTCTTCACGTTCACCTCGTTCGGTGTCGTGTTGATCCTGGGAGGCGCCCGGCAACGCACGATCGAAACCGAGATCTTCCGGTATGCGATCAGCCGGACGGACTTCGCAACCGCCGCAGCGTTGTCGATCGTTCAGCTCGTGACCGTTGTTGCTCTGGTGTGGTTCAACTTGCGCCTGCGAGGTCGCCTCAATCAATCCGACCGCCTCGGTGATCGGCTACTTCCCGCATCGGGTTGGGTCCGAGTTGCCGCTCCCCTGACCATCGTTGTCACCCTCGTCCTGCTATTCGTGCCGATAGCGATTCTGGTCGAGCAGTCGCTGCGAACGGGAGACGGCGTTGGCTTGGCGAACTACCGAGCCTTGAGCGAACGACCACCGTTCCTCACCGTCACGCCACAGCGCGCCATGGTCAATTCGATCAGCTTCGCGGTGCTTGCCGCCACGATCGCGACGGTCTTTGGCGGGTGGGCGTCACTGGCCATCGTGTACGGCAAGTCGCGAGCCGCCTCGCTCCTCGACCTCGGCTACCTGCTGCCGCTCGGAACATCAGCGGTCACGCTCGGCTTCGGCATCTTGCTCACCTTCGATTCGGGCTGGCTCGACCTTCGACAGACATGGTTCATCATTCCGCTGGCCCAATCGCTGATCGGCATTCCTTTTGTCACCCGTGCCGTGGTGCCGGTTCTTCGATCGATCGACCCGAGCCTCCGGGACGCCGCGGCGAGCATGGGTTCATCCCCATCGAAGGTCTGGCGCGACATCGATCTTCCTATTGCTCGACGTGCCCTCGTCGTTGGCGCCGGATTCGCGTTCGCTATTTCGCTTGGCGAGTTCGGAGCGACCTCGTTCGTTGGACGCGGGCCCGATCACATGACAGTGCCCCTCGCCATCGCCCGTTTACTCGGCCAACCCGGACAGAGCATCCGCGGTCAGGCCATGGCCCTCAGCGTCATCTTGATGGTCGTGACAACGATCGTGCTGCTGGTGGTCGATAGGGCCGATCGCTCGAGCGTGCTCTAGGTCGACAAAGAGACTTGACCGGGCCCACTTTTTGGTCGATCGTTCAGTTATGGATCAGGTTTCATGGACGCAGATGGCCGACGGCGATCGCGACGATTACGACATGCTCGGACGCCTCTATACCGAGCACACCCAGGGCGAACTCATCGAGAACATGGTCACCCTGTTGAAGATCATGGAGGGCCCGAAGTTGGGCTACCAGATCGACCGCTACCAGCACAGCCTGCAGTCAGCGACCCGCGCCCTGCGCGCCGACGAGTCTCTCGACATGGTCGTTGGGGCGCTACTTCACGACATCGGCGACCCAATCGCACCGCAAAACCACAGCGCCACGGCCGCCGCGATGCTGGCACCGTACATCGATGATGAAACCCACTGGGTCATCAAGCACCACGGCTTGTTCCAGGGCTACTACTACTTCCACCACATGGACGGCGACCGCAACGCACGTGAGGTCCACAAGGACAACCCGTACTACGAGGCCTGCGTGAAGTTCTGCCAGAACTACGACCAGAACTGCTTCGACCCCGACTACCCCACCCTCCCCATCGAAGACTTCATCCCGATGATGGAAGAGCTCTTCAGCCGCGAATCCCGCGTCCCCGGCGTCGCCCCCCTAGGCATGACCGCCGACATCCACATCAACTAACCCAGGTACCTGGCACCTTTCCCCCAAAGGAACCTGGCACCTTTTCACCGATAGGTACCACGTTCCTTCTTCCCAATCGGAACCTGGCACCTTTTTGAAGATAGGTACCACGTTCCTTCTCGTGCGACTACGCCCGCCGCCTACGAGCGTCTTTCTTGAAGTCGGCAGAGCCGACGATCGATGGAAGCCGAGCACCCCCGTACCAATTGTCGACCTCGGACGGTAGAAGGCTCTCGACCAATCGTTCGTACGCAACAACCCCGCCACACATCTCGAGAGTGAAGTCGGTATGCAGCCACTCTTGCTTTCTGCGAAGCCCGAGGTAGGCCGCGTAGCTGGACCACACGTAGCTGGCTAATTGATCGACCCCAAGGGCGATTGGATTGCGGTGGATGTAGCGCGAAACCGCAAGGAGGTACTCGTCGGAATCGATGAGAATCGGGTAGTACCGATCCTTGCAAAGCCGTCCGTCCTTGTCGTACTTGTCGTTGAAATAGCGCGAGTAGTGCAGACCCACAAGGTGCATCATCCGATCGAGATTTCCGTCGGGCGTACGTACGAGCAGGTGATAGTGGTTGCCCATCAGGCAGTAGGCATGAATCTCGACATTGCACCGCCGGGCCGCCATCACGAGGCAACTGAGGAAGACCACTCGATCGTTCACATCGTGAAAGATCGTGCTTCTGCTCGCTCCCCTATTCACCACGTGGTACCAGGCGCCCGGATATTGGATGCGAAGTGGCCTCGGCATCGTCGTACTTCCATTTCATGATCGTCGTCAGAGGGAAGTGACTGCCGGTAAACCCGACAAGACCACAGTAACAATGGCCTGTGACATCAGGTGCCAGGCACCTTTGAGAGAGAAGGAACGTGGCACCTTTTTGAAGGTAGGTACCATGTTCCTTTTTGGGGAAGGTACCAGGTACCTGGCTAGGTTGAGGCATGCCGTTTTTGCCGATTGTTGGGACGCTTGCCTACATCTGGGACCAGGAGACTGACCGGGTCTTGATGATTCGGCGAAACGCTCGGGCTGATGATGATCACTTCGGCAAGGTCAACGGACTCGGTGGAAAGCTCGAAGCAGACGAGGACATTGTCGCTGGGGTCCGCAGAGAGCTCGACGAAGAAGCGGGCATCACGCTCGATGAGCTCTCGCTTCGCGGCACCATCACCTGGACGAACTTTGGCCCCAAGGATGAGGACTGGATGGGGTTCATCTTCCTCGTCACCGCCTGGACCGGTTCGCCACCTGCGGCGAACGAAGAGGGATCACTCGAATGGATTCCTCGCGAGCGTCTGCTGTTGGCATGCGACGATGATGCCGACGTACGGGCCACAGCTGAGCTTCCAATGTGGGCCGGCGACCGCTATTTCGTCCCCCTCGTCTTTGACGACGACCCACGGGCGTTTCATGGCACGATGCCCTATGACGGCGACCAACCCAAGGACTGGATCTTCGAACGCCTATGACCGAAACCGAGTACATCAACGGCGCCGCTGGACCGCTCGCCATCCACCACCTCGGCGGCACGGGCGACCAGACACTGGTGGTCTGTCATGCGACAGGATTTCTCGGGCGCGTCTACGAGGCATTCGCTCGAGAACTCCGCAACGACATGACGATTGTGGCGTTCGACTTCCGAGGTCACGGCGACAGCGCTCACCCCGCTGACGAAGAGGGATACAACTGGCACGGGATGGCCGACGACGTGGCCGCCGTGATTGCCCATATCGGTGCCGACGTCCTCCACGGCTTCGGACACTCGATGGGTGGCGCAGCGCTGCTCGAGGTGGAACGCCGACACCCTGGCACCTTCCGGACAGCAATGGTGGTTGAACCGATCGTGCCACCGGGTCGCTTTGCTGGGGATTCCCCAATGGCTGCGGCTGCACGAGGTCGCCTCCGTACCTTCCCGACCCATGCTGATGCACTTCAACGGTATGCATCCAAGCCCCCGCTCGGACTCTTCCGTGCCGATGTACTCAACGACTACGTTCGCTACGGCTTTGCCGAAACCGACGATGGAGTCACCCTCAAATGCACTCCCGAGAGCGAGGCAAATACCTTTCTCAACGCAGGTTCGATCACGTTAGGTTCGCTTGCCGAGGTTGAGCTCGACGTACGCGTAGCCGTCAGTGGTGATGGTCAGCTGCCAGCGCAGCTCGCGCACAAGGTCGTCGAAGCGCTGCCCAATGGACAGCTTCTCGAGTTTCCCGATCTGACCCACTTCGGTCCGTTGCAAGACCCAGTGACCATTGCAAACGCACTGCGCGAACTTGTGAGTGCAGCGATGTAACTGCGCGAACTGGTGGCAACTAGTTAGCTCGCCCACTCCTTGATCTGCGACACGATGGCGAGAGGGTCTTCGCCTGCGGGGTGCAGCGTGAGGCTGGTGACGCCAGCTTCCTTGAACGCAGCAAGGCGATCCTTGATGAAGCCTTCGGTTCCAACCAGGTTGGTCGCAGCGAGGAATTCGTCAGGAATAGCCGCTGCCGCCTCTTCCTTCTTGCCGGACAAGTAAAGGTCTTGGACGAGGTCGGCTTCTTCCTCGTAGCCGTAGCGACGGAAGAGCGTGTTGTAGAAGTTCTTCGACTTTGCTCCCATGCCACCGATGTAGAGGGCGGCGTTCGGGCGGGCGAAGTGGCGCATCTCTGCAGCCTCTTCCTCGGTCTTGGTGATGGCAGCCATGCCGCCAGCGATGATCTCGAGCTCGCCGAGCGATGCGTCGCGCTTGGCCTTTCCGGCATCGATCGAAGCTCCCCAAGCGTCGTGCGCCTTCTCGGGATGGAAGAAGACCGGGATCCAGCCGGTGGCGATTTCGGCGGTCATCTCGACGTTCTTCTCACCGATTGCGGCGATGTAGATGGGGATGTCTTGGCGAAGCGGCGTGTTGATGAGCTTGAGCGGCTTGCCAAGGCCAGTGGAGCCTTCGCCCATGTAGGGCATCTGGTAGTTGCGACCGTCGTGCTCGAGGCGCTCACGCGTCCACACCTTGCGGCAGACCTCGATGACTTCGCGGGTACGGCCGAGGGGACGGTTGTACGGAACTCCATGCCAACCCTCAATGACCTGTGGACCAGAGGCACCAAGGCCGAGAGCGAAACGTCCGCCCGAGAGCGAGTCAAGCGTCGCTGCCGTCATGGCAATCAACGTCGGCGTACGGCTGTAGACGGGCAAGATTCCCGACACGAGTTCCATCTTTTCGGTGCTCGCAGCGAGAAAGCCGAGCGTCGAGACCGCATCGAAGCTGTACGCCTCAGCAACCCACGCCTGGTCGACGCCTGCCTTCTCCATGGCCTGAGCGTGCGCCACCGCCTTCAGAGGATCGTCGCTGTACGTGATGGTCATCGAAATCTTCATGCCCAGAGGATAGGCGGAGAGCCGCGACGACTACGGGTCGAAGTACGAACCAGCGGTACGATGGTTAGGTCACGAACGAACTACTGCGGAGACTCTGATGCAGACCCAACTGGTAATTGATGGCGAACGACGAGATGGATCCAATGGCGACACCATCGACGTGCTCAACCCCGCCAACGGTGAGGTCGTAGCCACAGTCGCCGGGGGTTCGGCTGCAGACATGGTCGCTGCGTGTGACGCTGCCACCGCTGCCCAAAAGGCGTGGGCGAAGGTGGCGCCGCGCGAGCGGGCTGAGAAGCTCCGTGCGTGTTACCAGGTGATGATCGACAACAAGGACATGCTGGCCGACCTGATCGTTGCCGAGCACGGTAAACCAAAGGCCGACGCGCTCGGCGAGATCGGTTATGCCGCCGAGTTCTTCCGATGGAACAGCGAAGAGACCGTTCGCTTGCATGGCAGCGTTGCGACCAACCCGGCCGGCACCGCGAAGATGATCGTCCATCACCCACCGATCGGTGTTGTCCTCATGGTGACACCGTGGAACTTTCCGGCCGCGATGATCACCCGCAAGATGGCTCCTGCACTCGGCGCTGGCAACGCGGTTGTCATCAAGCCCGCGAAAGAAACGCCGCTCACGGCCCTTGCGCTCGCCGACTTGTTCGAGAACGAGGTTGGACTTCCTAAGGGTCTGATGAACGTGGTCACCTGCAAGTCTGCATCAGCACCGGTCAAGGCCGCCATGGACCACCAAGCCGTGCGCATGGTGTCATTCACCGGGTCGACACCCGTTGGCCAGATCCTCCTTCGTCAGGCTGCCGACCGGGTGCTTAAGGTCGCGATGGAGCTCGGTGGAAATGCGCCGTTCGTTGTCTTCGGCGATGCCGATCTCGACCTTGCCGTCGAAGGCGCGATCGCTGCGAAGATGCGACACTCTGCCGAAACGTGTACTGCGGCAAATCGCTTCATCGTCGAAGAGTCGGTCATGGAGGCATTTGGCGAGAAGCTCGCCGCCGCCATGTCGGCAATGACCGTCGGCGCCGGCACCAGTGCGGAGTCACAGGTTGGCCCGCTGATCAACCAGGAGGCCGTGGAAAGCGTCGATGCACTGGTGCAGAGTGCTGTCGCTGGAGGCGCTACGGCCATCACGGGCGGCGCTCCGCTTGATGGACCCGGCTTCTTCTACCCACCGACCGTGCTTACAAATGTTCCTGCCGGAGCGAGCGTCTGTTCGGAAGAGATCTTTGGCCCGGTCGCTCCACTCATCTCGTTCAGCAGCGAAGAACAGGCCATCGACATGGCGAACGACACCGAGATGGGGCTTATGGGATACGTCTTCACCCAAGACCTCGCTCGCGGCCTTCGTGTCAGCGAGCAGATTGAAGCAGGCATGATCGGCCTGAACCGAGGGGTCGTCTCCGACCCAGCAGCGCCGTTCGGTGGCATGAAGCAGTCGGGCCTCGGCCGAGAAGGTGCCAGCGAAGGAATCTACGAGTTCTGCGAAACGCAGTACATCGCAACCAACTGGTAATCGTCGACGACTGTTCTACGAAACGGTCGAGGTGAACTGGTTGCCACCGAGCTCTTTGGCTCGGTACATCGCGGCGTCAGCATCCTGCAGAACCTGGTTCATGTCGCTCGATCCGGGCTCGAGCGTCGCGGTGCCAAGACTGGCCGAGATGCCGTTGTCGTTCTTCGCAATGGCTGCCACGACTCGTTGGGAGATCGCCGTCGCGATGCGTTCCCCAGCGAGTCCGGGTGCGAACACGACGAACTCGTCACCGCCGAATCGGCTGACGATGTCAGCTCCTCGGAACTGTTCACGAAGCCGGTCTGCGACCACGCGCAGCACCCGGTCACCCTCAGCGTGCCCGGACGTGTCGTTGACGCGCTTAAACCCGTCGAGGTCGATGAAGAAGATCGTTCCGCCATCGAAATGATCCATGCTGTCGACAATCTCCAAGAAACCCTGTCGGTTCAGTAGCCCGGTGAGCGGATCGGTTGCTGCGAGGGTTCGCGCGTGTTCGAGTTCGAACGCCGCTTGGTCAAGCTGATGCTCTTGCAACGCTCGCCAGATCGATACGAGACCAAAGCCGAAGGTTGCGAGCAAACCAAAGATCCACACCTCGACCTGTCCGAAGATTCCAGTCGAGACGCCCAGGTCGTCGGCAGCCCACATCTTCATCTTCCATGGCAGGTCGTGGGTATTGTCAGCGATTTCGCTGGTGAGAGATGCCGTGTCGTAGTCGACGGTGGAGTCAACAGCGACGTCAGAGATCATCTCGGTTGCACCAAGCATCTCGACGGCGACGTTGATTCTGGGGTTGGTCCGTTCGGGAAGCGTCCGGATGAAGAGCACCGGGTCGAAGAACTGTGCGGCCCATCCGCGAACCTCGCCCGTTACCGGGTCGTTGATGCTCTCGAGGATCACGACGAGGTTTGCTTCGGAAGCTTCAGCGCCGTTCTCGAAGAGCGCGCCGAGTGAGCTTTGCTCGTCGAGGACATACATCGTCCGGCCGTTGTCGGGCATGTAGATGTTGTTGAATACGTCAGCGCCGAGGCTGCCAACGTCGAGCCCGATGATCGGGAACCCCATGAGGTTGACGGGGTTCGCTGTTCGGGTGATGACCATGTGTTCATTGTTGAGAAGGGCGCCTAGCGACAGCACGCGAAGGTCGGGGTTTCCGAGCGATTCTTCGCGGTCAACAAGCGTCGAAACATCGTCGGGCGGTACTGCTTCGATCAGTGTGATTCCGGGATCGAGGTCGCTGATGCCGCCGAGGCGCGCTGAATTGGCGAAGAAGCGGCGGTACTCAGCGAGCGTGCTTGGGAAGGTTGCGTCGATGAACGTGACACCGTTGTCGAAGTTCTCGATCGTCGCATCGAGCTGATCAGCAAATCGCTGGTGTTCTTCGGCGACTTCACTTTCGAAGATCAGCGCCTGTTCTCGTTCGGAAGACCCACGCTGGATAGACGCCATAAGCGCGGTGAGGAGAACACCGGCAATGATGACGGCGATCGGGACGCACGCCCGACGAAGGAATGATGCAGGTCCGCTCCCTGCGTTATAACTCACACCTACTAATCGTCATCGGAGTAGCAAAATTTAGAACCGGCAGGCTCCCGACGTATCACGACGGATACAGCAATGCTGGCGTTTCCGGAAACGCGGTTCCGGAAATTCAGGCGTCATCGACTCAGAGCGCAGCTTGGACCGCTGCTTCAGCATGAATTTGTGTAGTCGCGAAGAACGGCACAAAAACGTCATCTTCGCTAACGAGAAGTTCGATTTCGGTACATCCGGCGATCACGCCCTCCGCGCCTCGCGAGCTCAGGCGATCGATGACGTCGAGGTACTCCTCGCGAGACTCTCGATTCAGCTGCCCTTGCACGAGCTCGTTGTAAATGATGTCGTGCACGATTGTTTGCTCATCTTCGCTGGGTACCAAGACGGTCAGGCCATGGGATTCGAGGCGAGACCGGTAGAAGTCTTCCTGCATGGTGAACCGGGTGCCCAACAGCCCAACGGTGGTCAGGCCTTTCGCCTTGACTGCCTCAGCTGTGGCATCGGCAAGGTGGATGAACGGTACGTCGATCGCCGCCTCGATAGCGTCAGAAACTCGATGCATCGTGTTCGTGCACAGCACGATCAAGTCGGAGCCAGCGGCGACTAAACGGAGAGCATCGGCAGCCAAGAGCTCGCCGGCGCGGTCCCAATCACCGATCGCCTGAAGTTCTTCGATCTCCGCGAAGTTGTAGCTGCGAATAATGAGGTCGGCTGAATTCACGCCGCCAAGCCGTGCCCGCACCGCCGTGTTGATCAGTTCTTCGTAGAGAACTGATGATTCCCAGCTCATTCCACCCAGCAACCCAATTGTCTTCATGTCATGAGTCTGCCTGTGTGATACTCGTTGGCGATGGATGTTCTAGTGGAGATGACCCCAGGGTCGGGCTGGTTGGCCCGGGAAAACGATCGAATCGTGTTCTTGCCGGGAGCCGAGTCGATCGATGTGGCCCATGACGTAATCGAACCGTTGCTGATCCCTCGGGACATCGACGAGAGTTTCGCAACGATGCGCGAGTGGATTCACTCGGGCCGACCGTTGCCTTCGATGATCCTGGTGAGCCTCGAATCATCGGTTCGATTGATGAGTCACAATCTCGCGCAGCTCACCGTGACCGAGGCCGCGAACGAAGCCACCCACGACCTCGATCTCGGCACTACGAGCGAGATCGTCACCGTCGGCATGATCTCCAGCCTGGTCGTGAACGATGCCGAGGAGGAAGCTTCGGGCATGTTGGTCGAGGGTGTCGTTCGTGCCAGCGGCTTGCGGCTGCACATGCATCGCGGCTGGGGCACGGCGGGACCACGCGACACCGACATCGACCTGCCAAACAGCGAACTGCACCTCGAACTTGAAGGGCAGAGCATCATGGTCGGCAACGGTCTCGTCATTGGTCGATGGCCATACTCCCACCCCGAATTCGATGAAGCCCTCGAGCCGTTGATCCTCGGCGATCCGGCCGTCTCTCGCCTTCACGCCCTCGTGATACCAACCGACGATGGCATTGCGTTAGCCGACAGAGGATCGCACAACGGTAGTTGGGTTATTCGCGCATCGGGTGAGTCGGTTCGGGTGTCGCCAGAGTCGCCTGAGCCACTGCTCGCTGGCGATCAGGTTCGCGTCGGCGACACGATCTTGCAGGTCCAGTAAACGCAACCCATCAATAGCGACAGCAAACTCCTTGTATTTCCGGAATACGGGCCGATAGTTCAACGAACATCAGGCCAAGGAGTTCGCCATGGAACACGACAAACGCGGAGTGCATATCTCTGCGGGAGACGGAATCGTCGCTCATGTTGCCAACCTGACCGCGCATGCCCACGGAGATGAGGCGGGGCTCAACGAGCTGCTCGTTCGACTCAACGCACTTGCTGGTGAACCCTGGCAAGAGATCGTGCGAACCCTTACCTCTGGCATCTCCGATGCCGGATATGACAACCACCCAGCAATCGCCTGCGTTTCGCTTGAAGACGACAAAGTTGCTGCCCTCGTGTTTGGCGATGCGACGTTGTCGGTGACGATCGATGGATCCGAGACGGTCCTCGACGGACGCGACTCGAGTACCTGGATCGACGTCGCCCTTCGTGGCTCGGTTGATCGTGTTCATGCTGGGCAACAGTCGGAATCAACGGTCGTCGGTGTCTTGCGCGATGGCGTGATTCCTGCTGGCGGCTTCCTGCTCGATACCTCCGGGCCGATCCCGGCTTCGGGCCGATGGTCAGAGATCATGGCCGCACCTACCGAGACGGCGGCTCCCCAACTCGCCCTTGTGGTCGATCAAGACGCTGAAACCGCTGAGCCCGAAGTTGTCGCAGAGAACGCCCCAGCCCCGGAGGCGCCAGCTTCAGCACCCGTTGCCGCAGTGGCGACAGCTGCCGTTGCCGCTGCGCCAGCACTCGAAAACCCGGTAGTCGAAGAGGCAGCCCCAGTTGAGCCTGTCGAAGCCCCGGTCCTTGCCGTCGCTGACGCGCCTGACGAGGTTGACTCCAGCCCCAAGGCCGAAGCCCCGGACAACGAAAGTCCAGCTCCAGCTCCAACCGCCCGCAGCATGTTCGCTCGCATCGAAGAAATTGGACGAGCGGTAAGCAACGAACGGGAACAGACATCCGAAGAGCTTTTCTCCGAATCACCGTTCGAACAGCGGGCGACGCCGCCGTCAACCACGAATGGTTCAGAGGCGGATAGCTCGTCCAACGAAAGCCAGCTACTCGCACTGTCACGTCCACAGCTCAAGGGCGTGTTGTGCCAAGCAGGCCATCTCACCGCACCGCTCGAAACGAGCTGTCGCACCTGCGGCGAACCGGTAACCACCGGAGCTAAAGCCGCAACCGGCGACCGTCCAGTTCTTGGCACCGTCACCTTCGATGATGGCGCCGTCCTGCAGATCGACCGCCCGGCCGCTGTCGGGGCTGATGTGCCCACCGGCTACGTCATCGACGGCGAACCAGCCACGATCGTCCGTCTCGATGACGGTGTCGGCGGCGTGTCAGGTGTGCAGCTCGAGATTCGCCTGTCCGGATGGAATGTTGAGATTGTCGACATGAACTCCGAGAACGGGACGTACACCATGCTTCGCGGGGAGCGCCAGACGCGCACCAAGCTCCGCTCGGGACAGTCGGTTGTTCTCCAGCGAGAGATGGAAGTGCAGACCGGTGGTCGCAGCTTTGTCTACACCGTGGGCCCTACGGCCGAGGCTTAGCCCGCGGCGTTGACGAGAATCGGCTGGATGAGCAGTCGAAGGTCTCCAACCGTTGCTCCCTCAGGAAGCGGGATGAGGTTGGCCGAGACCGCCCAGCTGATGTCGTAGTCGGGCAGGTAGTTCGCCTGACTGCGGAATCCGGGAACACCGCCGCCGTGTGAATAGACCCGTTCGCCGTCGACCTCGGCGTTGTCGATGCCGAGCCCGTAGTTCACGTCGAGCACCGTCGTCGTCATCTCGGCGATCTGTGCTTCGGTCAAGATCGTGCCGTCGAAGAGTGCGCCGAAGGCCGCTGAGACCGACTCGAGCTGCGCCTCAATACCTCCGCCGGTCCAGCCCGCCGACTGGAGCACATCCTGCGGCTGACCAAGGACATCGATGACCGGATCATCGGGACGTACGGTCGATTCGATCGTGAGCTTGTCGGTGTCCTCACGACCCACCAAGAGCGTGCCTGCGATGTACAGCTCGGCACGGCCGTAGGCGTTCACAACCTGCTCCGGCGGGAACTCCTGAGGCGCAAGGAAGATGTTCTCGGCGCCAGCTGGTGCGAAGATCCGCGCCCGCATTTCTTCGGCAGCAGTATTGCCAGTGAGTTCTTCGATGACATCGCCAAGCGTGAGGAATCCGCCGGTCTCGTAGGAGTACTGGCTGCCCGGAGCGAAGAGCGGTTCGCGAGTTGCCAGGAACGCTCGGATCTCGGCGGAGCTGATCGCTTGGTCAGACCGCGCGCTCGCTTGGGCGTAGAACTCGGGGTCGAAGGCGTACTCGATCAGGCCGTTCGTGTGATCGAGCAGTTGACGGATGGTGATCACGTCGGCGTACTGATAGCCATCGAGCCAACCTGGGAGGTAGGTCTCGACTGGTTCGTCGAGCTCGAGCAACCCCTCATCGACGAGCTGCAGGATGACCGCTGATGTCATGGGCTTGGTAATGCTGCCGATGCGGAAATAGTCGTCGACCTCAACCTCAGCGCCTGTCTGCAAATCGCTAACGCCAACGGTGATGTTGATCGGATCGCCTTCGGGCATCCGGACCGAGAGAGATGCACCCGGAATACCGCCGGTCGATCGCCAACCCTCGAGGGCCTCGGTCAGTTCCGCGATCAAGACTTCGCGCGACTCGCTCGACACCTCTTCGGCGAGCGGCTCATCCTCGACCTCAGCATCCTCAGAAACCACCTCAGCCTCCTCGGCGGGGGCTTCCTCGACGGTGTCGACCTGCTCGACCGGCGCCGACGTGGCTTCTGCGGTCGCGGCGTCTTCCTCGATCGCCAGTGATGCGGTTGTCTCGCCACCGCAGGCGGCCGCCACCAGCGTCAGGGCGAGCAGCATGGACAACAACCGTGCACGTGAACGCGTCTTCGTCATACGACGACCGTACACCCCTCCCGATTACGTCCTGTCACCCGGTAGCCGTGGTCGCCTCAGCGCGCGACAACGACTGTCGGCGCCACGATATGTGCGACGATGGCGTGATGTTGCCGAAGCTCCGCGTCGAATCCGTTCTGTGGAACGATGCTGATACTCACGTCCAGGCGGGTTGCGTAGCGCTTTGGGACACTGTGTGGCCAACCGTCACCGGTGTAGAAAGCCTGGATCAACGCACCGCCCGGTATGCGCAACTCGCTGGTCACCAGATCCATGTCGGACTCGACAGCGCTGAGGTCATTTCGGTCGCTCGAACGTTCGAGCACACCGTCGACCTCGCCGGCACGCCACAACGTGTCATTGCCTTGGCCAGCGTCTGCAGCCACCCAGACCGCCGCGGTGAAGGGTGGGGCAACGCGGTAGTAGAGGCAGCCCTTTCTTCGGCAAGCCCGACCGTGCCCGCGCTGTTTCAAACGGGAGTGCGCGGCTTCTACGAACGCCTCGGAAGTGCCGTCATCGCCAATCCGATCACGACCAGCGTTCCTGATGTCGACGCGTTCACAGACACCTGGGTCATGGTGCATCCGGGACGTGCTGATTGGGATGAGACCCTCCCGATCGATCTCCTCAGCGGCGGCTGGTAAGGCGCCGCCAACTGATTGGCGAGCAGCCGTAGCCTGTGGACATGCAACTTCCGCTGCCGCTGATGAAGAACGTGGTCCTCGTCGGTGGAGGCCACGCCCACGCCCTATTTCTTCGCCGTTGGGCCATGAAGCCTGTAGCCGGAGCCCAGGTCACCGTCATCAACCCAGCTCCAACAGCGCCATACACCGGCATGCTCCCCGGCTTCATCGCCGGCCACTACGAACGCGACGAGCTCGACATCGACTTGGTGAAGCTCGCCCGCTTCGCCGGGGCGCGCATGGTGCTTGGGGCAGTGACCAACATCGACCGCAAGTCCAAGACCATGACCGTTCCAGGGCGGCCACCGATCCCGTACGACGTGTGCTCGATCAACGTCGGCATCACCTCGGTTATGACCGACCTTCCCGGGTTCGGCGAGCATGCGGTCGCCGCCAAACCCCTCGGACGTTTCGCGAACGAATGGACCACGTTCATCGACGGGCTTTTGCAGGCGGGCACCACGAACGCGAAGGTTGCGGTTCTCGGAGGCGGCGTTGGCGGATGTGAGCTCGCCATGGCCATGCGCTTCCGTTTGACGCAGATAGGTGTGACCCCCGAGGTCGTGATCATCGATCGAAGCACGATCCTGAAGAAGGTCGGCGAGCGAGCGAAGACCGAGCTTCGACACACCCTCGCCAGTCAGAGCATTTCCCTCATCGAAGGGGCTGAGGTACGCGAGATCACCGCGGCTGGCGTCATCGTTCATGATGAGAATCCGGATGGCCAGCTCGTCGAGGCTGACCTCGTCGTCGGAGCAGCCGGCGCCCGCCCATACCCGTGGCTTTCCGACCTCGGGCTAGATCACCACGACGGCTTCCTCGTAATCGACGAAACACTTCGATCCCGCAACGACCGTTCGATCTTTGCCGTCGGTGATTGCGCACACATGGCGTTCGACCCTCGCCCGAAGGCCGGTGTCTTTGCCGTCCGCCAGGCGCCCATTCTGAAGTCGAATGTCGAAGCCGTTCTCGCCGGCACCTCACTCAAATCGTTCGAGCCTCAAACCGACTACTTGAAGCTGATCTCACTCGGCGGCAAGGTGGCGATTGCCGACAAGTACAACCGGTTCGCAAAGAACGCCGGGATGTGGCGACTTAAGGACAAGATCGACCGGGACTTCATGGCGAAGCTCGGCGACTTGCCCGATATGGAGCAACCTCCGATCCCGAAACCCGCAGTCAGTGGCCTCACCGATCACATCCATGGCGAGCCGCCTCTGTGCGGTGGATGCGGCGCGAAGGTCGGCCTCGACGTGCTTCAAGGCCCGCTTGGCGAGCTCCCCGCCTCACGACGCAGCGACGTCATCCGGCTTCCAGGAGACGACGCCGCCCTCCTCGACATGGGCACGACCAAGCAAGTCCTCACCACCGACCAGCTCCGCACGTTCACCCCCGACCCATACCGCATGGCCACCATTGCAACCCTGCATGCAATGGGCGACATCTGGGCTATGGGCGCAGCACCACAGGCCGTCCTCGTCACGGTCACGCTCCCCCAGCTCTCGAGCAAACTCCAGGAAGAGTGGCTCCGAGAGATCATGGCCGGCACGGTGAAGGCACTCGACGGTTCAGGAGCCGAGATCGTCGGTGGGCATACGTCGATGGGAGCAGAGCTGGCGATCGGCTACTCGATCACTGGACTACTCGAACAGCCGGCGATCACGCTCGCGGGCGCCCAGCCCGGTCAGTCACTCATCCTCACTCGACCGCTCGGCTCCGGCTTGCTGTTCGCTGGAGAAATGCAACGCAAGGCTCGCGGGGCCGACATCGTGGCGCTCCTCGATGAGCTCGAACGGCCGCAAGGGGAATCGGCGAGGATCCTGGCCAGCGCTGGAGCAACTGCAATGACCGACGTGACCGGATTTGGACTTGCGGGCCACCTGTTCGGGATGTGCCGCGAGTCGGGGGTTCAGGCCGAGCTGATCCTGTCTGACATCGAGGTCTTCGACGGTGCGATCGAACTGGCCAAGGGCGGGCTTCGCTCGCATCTTCATGCAAGCAATGCACAATC
The DNA here is from genome assembly GCA_937922235.1 of uncultured Acidimicrobiales bacterium. Classification (GTDB taxonomy): domain Bacteria; phylum Actinomycetota; class Acidimicrobiia; order Acidimicrobiales; family SHLQ01; genus SHLQ01. The sequence goes on from CAKZVC010000064.1 coordinate 56,349, forward strand.
GGTCCAGGTGATCGAACGCGGCGCGACCCCACGTGCACCGATCGTCTTCGATCCTCAAACTGCGGGCGGCTTCCTGGCCGCCGTGCCCGCCGACGTTGCCGGCCCGGCGGTCGAAGAACTTCGGGCCCGAGGCGACCGGGCGTCGGTCATTGGCAGCATCAGCGAAGGCGCACCATCGATCAGCATCCGCTGACCAGTAGATTCGAGAGTCATGACGAGTAAGAAGCCAGCGGCCGAAATCTCGATCAACCACGACCTGATCGAGACGTTGATCAACGAGTTCGTTCCCGACCTCAGCGGCCTTCCTGTCGAGTACCACCAAGCCGGATGGGACAACGAGATCCATCGAGTCGGCACCGATCATGCTGTCCGACTTCCACGTCGTGAGGCGGCGGCCAAGTTGATTGATCACGAGCATGCGTGGTTGCCGGATCTGGCTGACTCGCTCCCGCTTCCGATTCCCGCCCCGACGCATATGGGCAAGCCGGCGTTTGGGTTTCCATGGCCGTGGTCGGTCGTGCCATGGCTAAAGGGCATTCCGCTCGCGCACGCACCGGCGCTCGACGCCGACACGATCATGCGGCAACTCGCTGACTTCCTCAATGCGTTGCATGTTCCGGCGCCAAGCGATGCGCCGGCGAACCCGCATCGCGGAGTGGCGCTGGTTGACAAGGCCGAGTCGGTTATCTCCAACATCGAAGTTTGTGCGGGCGAGTTTGAGAAGCTCGGCATCACCTCGCAACAGGTGAAGGATCTGTGGATCGATCTCATCGATGCGCCGTCGTTTGGCGCCGACCCGATGTGGCTGCACGGCGACCTGCACCCGTTGAACATCCTCGTACGCAACGGCGAGCTCAGTGCAATCATCGACTTCGGTGACATCTGTGCGGGCGACCCGGCGACCGACCTTGCGGTCGCATGGATGATCTTCGACCAGGAAGATGACCGTCTTGCGTTCCGAAAGATCTTGACGGTCGACGGCCACAGCGTCGACGTGCACACGTGGAAGCGAGCACGAGCCTGGGCGCTAGCGCTCTCGCTCGCGTACCTCGCAAACTCAGCGGACGATCCGACCTTGCGCCGTATCGGTGCAACCACGCTGCTCAACACTCTCCAGTAGCCCTCCGACGCCAGCTTGATGTTGTATTGGGCGTAGGTTGGCGTGGTGCAAGACGCCGCCACCTACGATCGCCATGCCGTGCAACGGCGGACCCTGTGGGTCTTGTGGGCAGCAGCCATTTTCAGCCGTGGCGCCTTCTCGTCGATGTTCCCCGTGTCGGTCTTGGCGATTAAGGAGATCCTCGGCTCGCCAACCTGGGCCGGGCTAAGCACGGGTTTCAGTACCGCAGGATCTGCAATCGGAGCGGCTTGGCTTGCGGTCTACATGCAGCGTCGAGGACGAGCGCCCGGCCTTACTCGAGGCTTTGCTGCCGCAGCGGTCGGCGGGTTGATCGGCATCCTCGCAATTCAACTTTCCTCACTTCCGCTGTTTCTCATCGGCATGGTGCTGGTCGGCGTCGGCTCCGGAACCTCAAACCTGTCTCGCTACGCGGCTGCCGACCTCGCTTCTGAGGACCGTCGATCACGCGAGATCAGCACGGTGATCTTTGCTGCCACCTTTGGCGCGGTCTTCTTTCCGTTGCTCATCGGATTCGCCGGCGACATCGCCGAATCGGTTTCCCTCGACAAGAACGCTGGCGGATTCGCAATGTCGATCATCCTGACACTCCTCGCTGCCGGAGCCGTATTCCTCTTTATGCGACCCGACCCGCTGGTAGTAGCCGGTGGGGTCGACCCCAACGCAAGCCGAAAGGACACGGTGCCCTTCAGCGAAGCAGTGGCCGTCACCTGGCGAGTTCCACTTGCTCGACTGGCGTTTGTGGCCCTTGTTGTTGGGCAGGCGGTGATGGTCGGGGTGATGGCGATGACGCCACTCCACATGGATGCACACGGGCACACGACCGGCGTCATCGGCGCGGTGATCTCCGCTCACACCGCAGGCATGTTCGCCCTCGCCCCAGTCGCGGGCTACATCTCCGACCACTGGGGCCGCATTCCAACGATCGCCCTCGGTGGCACAACACTCATGATGGCGACCGCGCTCACGGCGCTTGCAGGCGAAGCTCCGGCGGCGCTGATGTTTCCGGGTCTGTTCCTGCTCGGCCTCGGATGGAGCTTCACGATCGTTGCCGGATCGGCGCTGCTCACTGAATCCGTCGAGCTCGGAGATCGAGTTGCGGTCCAAGGAGCAGCCGACTTGGCGACGAACGTCGCAAGCGGTTCGGGTGCACTGCTGTCGGGTGTCGTGCTTTCAATGACCGGCTTTCACATCCTGTCGTTCGTTGGCATGACCGCCGCAGCTGGACTTCTGACGATGGCGTTCTTCTACAACAAGCTAAACCGATCGTTAGTTCGGTAACGTCACGACATGTCAACCTCGCTGACACATCTGCTCACCGAAGTCGACGCGTGCACAGTCTGCGCCGAGCACTTTGATCATGACCCTCGACCAGTGGTTCAGCTAGGCAACAAGGCCGGCATCGTGATCATCGGACAGGCGCCCGGTCGACGGGTTCACGAGTCAGGAATCCCGTGGAATGACCCGAGTGGCAAGACCCTCCGAAAGTGGTTGGGCCTCACCGACGAACAGTTCTACGACCCCGACACTGTCGCCCTCATTCCGATGGGCTTCTGTTTCCCCGGGTCGGCCAGTTCAGGCGACAAACCGCCACGGCCAGAGTGCGCGCCGCTGTGGCACAACCGCCTACTCGCCGAGCTTCCGGAGAACCGGCTCGAAGTCATCATCGGCATGTACGCCCAGAAGCGCTACATCGAGAACCGCGCCAAGACCCTCACCGAGACCGTTGCGAACTGGCGCGACTACCTGCCAAACCAAGTCGTCATGCCCCACCCATCGCCGCGCAATCAGCACTGGCTGAAGAAGAACCCGTGGTTCGAAATCGACACCCTCCCCGCCGTCCGCAAACGGATCGCCGAGGTCCTCCCCTAGTTTTTGTGAAGGAAAAGGTACCTGTGGGGTTCCTTTTCCTCCACAAATCTCAGTGGGTGGTGGCGTGGAGGTCGTTGATGGCGAAGGTTGCCCGAAGCTCGGAGGGATAGCTGTTTGGCACGAGGGCTTCGCCGAGCCAGTCGCCCTCACGGCCGATCTCTGCGCTGCCCGAAAATGAACCGCCAACAGCGGTGTTGACGATGAGCCTCATCGGTGCGCTTCGGTGCGCTCCATCGTCGAGCGAGTCGACCCGCCCCGTGTGCACCTTGACGACTTCACCGTCGAGCCGCCACACGAGCAACCCCGGCCGACGGTCGAGCTCCACCGAGAGTTCGGAGCTATCGATCGCTGCCACGCTGCTCTCGGAACGCACTCGCTTGTCCCACCAGTGCAGCGACACATGCGCCTCGTCGGGTCGCTGAGTCCGGAGCTCGAGGATGTCGATCTCGTGGTAGGCAGGCGACTCGTACCCGAGGCATCGCCCCGGGGCTTCACATGCTTCGTCATCGAGCAGCCAGATTGCGGGCCACAGACCGCGCCGACGCGGAAGATCGATGGTCGCCGAGAACGTGGCCCACTCGAAGCTCTCGTTTGTGATGACCATGCCCGAGTCGTAGGGCAGTTCGAGAACGCTTGGTGGGGATGTCCGAGACGTCGTGTCGATCGTGAAACCTGGGTCGGCAAAGGTGACAGCGTTCTCGGTATAGCGCTGTGCTTCTCGATTCGACCAGGCGATGAGTGATGTTGGCTCACCGACAACCTCCGTTGCCAGAAGCGACGGGTCTGCCGATCGGGCCACGATCCATGAGGCTGCACTCGACAGGTCGACCGACCCCGCCACATGATCGACGTCGATCCGCTCGGAGAGAGCCGCGCGTGTTTGGGCCCGAACGCTTGCGGCGCCTTCGACCGAGCTCGACGTAAAGCGCTCCCAGCGAGCGATCGCTGCGGTCGCGTCGTCGTGCACGGTGATCATGGTGCCGTAGAAGCCCGCTACGTCGGCGGTGTCCGACCGAGTGAAGGAAAGTCCAAGCTGGTCGAGGCCGAGCGCCACTCGATCAGCGAGCATCGGAAGACCCGTCAAATCGAGATTCGTCTCCGCGTCGCCATTCCGTTGGAAGTCGAGAACGACGAGTGCGGCCTGATCGGCAAGCCAAGTCAGGCGGAGGTTGCCTTCGCCTGAGCCGTACGGCGCCAACGGTGGAAGCTCGAGCACCATCGGCACAGTCTCGGCGACCGTGGGTTGCGAGGTATCGACACCCTCGTCTTCGGTTGCGGCGAGCGCTGCCGGAATGGTGGTTGTCGACGGGGGTTGCGCACCCTGTCCAGCGCCGGACGCGCACGATGACACCAAGACGGCAGTCAGAAGACAGGCGAGAGCCCACGGGCGCAAGAACATACCCTCTTTGAATCGGCAGAACTGCCGCCATCCCTAAGTCTGATCACGGGTAGCGAGCGCAATACGACGAACGCCCCGAGCAGCTGGAGAGCTACTCGGGGCGTTCGAGCGAGGTGCTATCGAGTGACGTGTTACGCGAGGTTCGCGACCGCGTCCATAGGAGGCATGAAGTCGTACCCGAGGGCGTCGGCAACGTGTGGCTCGGTGACCTTGCCTGCGCTCACGTTCAGTCCGTTGAGCAGGTGTGGCATGGCGGTCATTGCCGCCTTTGGGCCCATGTCGGCAAGAGCCAAGGTAAACGGAAGCGTTGCGTTGTTCAGCGCGTACGTCGACGTGCGAGGTACGGCACCGGGCATGTTCGCAACGGCGTAGTGCACGACGTCGTCAACGATGTACACGGGGTCCTGGTGGGTGGTGGCGTGCGAGGTTTCGAACGCACCGCCCTGATCGATTGCGACATCGACGACAACTGAGCCAGCGCGCATGTTTTTGATCATGTCAGCAGTGACGAGCTTCGGCGCGGTGTCGCCCTTGACGAGCACGGCGCCGATCACAACGTCAGCGTCGGTGACGAGGCTCTCGAGTGCATCGCTGGTCGAGTAGATGCAGTCGACTGCAGCACCCCATCGGGCATCGCACTGATCGAGCACGGCGTTGTTGCGGTCGAGGATGGTGACGTTGCCGCCAAGGCCGATGGCCATCTCCGCTGCGTGCTGCCCAACAACTCCGCCACCGATGATGACGACCTTGGCTGGAGGAGTTCCCGGAACGCCACCGATGAGGAGGCCGGAGCCGCCGTTTGGCTGCTGGAGGTAGTTCGCTGCGGCCTGGATCGACATGCGGCCCGCAACCTTCGACATTGGAGCGAGGAGCGGAAGCCCGCCATGGTCGTCGGTGACGGTTTCGTAGGCAATGCAGGTCGATCCGCTGTTGACGAGATCGGTGGTCTGATCAGCATCGGGGGCGAGGTGCAGGTACGTGAAGAGGGTCTGTCCTTGACGGAGCATGGCGCGCTCAACGGCCTGAGGCTCCTTGACCTTGACGATCATCTCGCTGGCCTCGAAGACAGACGCTGCGTCTGGAGCGATGTCGGCGCCGGCGGTGACGTAGTCGGCATCGCTTGCACCAATGCCGATTCCGGCGTTGGTCTCGACGAGGACGGAGTGGCCGCGACGGGTCAGCTCAGAGACACTGGCCGGGGTAAGGCCGACGCGCTGCTCATGGTTCTTGATCTCTTTGGGCAATCCAACTTTCACGTCGATCCTCCTCGGTGACGTCGCCCGTGCATCGATATGCGCGCGGGTGTATGTGTGACCTACGGTACGCCTAGATCGCTGGTGGGTGTATGCAAATTCGTTCAAGATCACGCGTCGAGACGCTCACTTTCCTTTCAGAAATACCACTTATGTCGTAGAATCTTCGAATGATCGAACTTGATGCCTTAGATCATGCGATCCTCGACGCACTCCAAGCGGACGGACGCATGACCAACGCCGAACTGGCGGACCAGGTCGGCCTCAGCGCATCTGCCTGCCATCGACGCGTGCGACGCCTCGAGACAGACAAAGTCATCGAACGATACGCCGCCCTCATCAACCGGCAGCTGGTTGGACGCGGCGTCTCCGTCTTCGTCGAGATCTCGCTCGAGAGCCAGCGGGAGGAACTGCTCGATCGGTTCGAGGCCGAAGTAAGCAACGTGCCACATGTCCAGGGCTGCCATCTCATGGCAGGAAACGCTGACTACCTGGTCCACGTCACGTGTGCCGACGTTGCCGACTACGAGCGAATCCATCGCGAGTACATCGCGGTCCTCCCCGGAGTCATCAGCGTCCGAAGCAGCTTCGCCATCCGCACCATCACCGACACCACCGCCCTCGACCTGCAGTGACGTGCTCGGACTTCCGCCGAGGACCGGGCGACCTGTTCGAAGCCTGATATGCCCCGCTCGCCAAGAGCCCGATACGGTGTCGCGATGAACTCGACTCGCTGGATCACCGAGATGGGCATGGGCGTTGACGTCCATGGCAACGACTACACCAAGGCCGCCCGGCGTGCCGTCTCCGACGCTCTTCGCCACAGCAGTCTGAACTTCTTCAACGCTGCGGGAAAGACCAAGCACGACATGCTCGTCGAGGTTCGAATCGGTGTGCAAAAGCCCGATGAGGTCGACGCAGATGCTGTGGCTCAGGAGATCCCGTACGGAACCCCAACAGTGAAGACCTACCTCGGAGGCCTCGACGTTGAAGCACCATCGGGCGACGACGGCATGGTGATCGCCAACGCGGCGATCCTCGTCAGCTTCATCGACGACTAGCGCTCGATCAGATGGGGGTCTGACCCCAACTGTTGGCGCAATTAGCTGGCCTTAAACAGGCCGTCCTCGACTTCGGTGGCTTCTCCTCGGGCCAGCATGCGCTCGACATGAAGCTCTGCAGTGCGGCGTTCAACTACGTCGATGAATCCGCCTTCGACGTGCGGGCGATACACGAATCGTCTCGTGGCCATCTCGTCCAACGTGTGTGGTTCCGAGAGGAACTCGAGCATCTCACCATGGCGACGTCCAATGACGGAATGGAACTTGTCGAGCATCTCGACAAACGTCTCGCGTCCTTCGATGACGCCCTTCTGGTGGAAGGTCACGTAGTAGTCGGCGTCGATATCGCGCACGATGCGGAGGCTGTCTTCGAAGTGTTCAAGGTCGCTCCAAAGATCTCCGTAGTAGGGGCCAAAGCCAGACAGGTCGATGTCGGAGAGAAAGAACACTCCCCCGTCGATGAAGAAGCCACTATGACCACGGGTGTGCCCCGGCAGGTGCTTCGCGGTGACGTTGATATCGCCGAGATCGAAAACGTGTCCATCGGTGAAACCCTGGGCATCGGGCCGCGGCGAGTAATGCATCTCCTCGAAGAAGTTCACCGCTTGGGCGTCGCGGATCTCACCAGTGAATCCGAAGATGTCGAGTAGGCCCTCCATGCTCTGCGCAGCTTGGAGATCGGCCTCATGAATGTGCACGCTCGCGTCAGTGAACAATCCGTTGCCCGGAAGATGATCTTCATGGCCGTGCGAGTTCACGACGAGGTCAACGCTCACCGGCGCCCCACCCATCTCAACAACCGTGACTGACGGGTCGATCAGCATCGACTCACCGCTGCCCCGCACAAGGACCGAGTTACCGCTCGGGTACGCCCCTCGCCCGGCGCCTTGGAGAATGCTGACCTTGTCGGTAAGCACCAATTCGTTGTCGCCCCAGTCGGTTATCGCAGCAGCCATCGGATCAGCGTAGGGGGCCTGATCGACGATGGCGTGTTGCGCTAATGGCTGTGTTCGAGTGAGCCGGTTGCGTTCGCAAGGAACAACAGCGCAGTAAAGATCGCCACGCCGATCAAGACGTTTCGCACTGACTTGCGACCGGTCTCTGGATTGTGAATTGCGGGCAGCGTGTCGACCGTGGCGACGTAGACGAACGTGCCAGCCGAGAACAACAAGGCGAGCGCAACGAGTCCGTTGTCGGCGCCGTCGAGCAACAGGAACGACAGCAACATTGCAAGCGGGGTTGCCAGGGCAAAGGCAAGGAGCCCGCGGAAGGCTGCATTGCCGTCGTCGGTCTCGTGAAGGGCGAACATGCCGAGGCTGAACGCCGCCGGCACCCGATGGAGAAGGACCGCCAAGGCAACCAATAGCGAAAAGGCTGCGTCACCGGCGACCGCAGCAGCACCGATGGCCAACCCATCAGCGAGCGCATGAGCGGACAGCCCGGCAGCTAACACGCCGATCGATGTCGGATGGTGCACGTGGCCGTGCCCGTGGCCTTCGACATGATCGTGATGTTCCTCATGGACCGCGTGGCCAACGCCGAATCCCTCCAGCAACAGCATGAACACGAAGCCACCGAGTATTGCGAGACCGAGTATCGCGGGGTCGAACGAGGATTGGAATCGAAGGTTGTTGATGTCGTCAGCGAGGTCCTCGTCGTGGCTACCAATCGCCTCGTCGGAGTGTTCATCCTCACCCTCGTGCTCTTCGCCGTGTTCATCATCATCGTTGTGTTCGTCATCATGCTCTTCATCAACATGGTGTTCGTCGGTGACGTTTACCCAGTCGCCTTCACCGTTCGCTACGTGAAAGCCCTCGGGGATGACAACGAGCAGGGCCGAGGCCAACAGAAGTCCCGATGCAATACCGGTCAGCGTCTCGAGCTGTCCACCGGAAAGCCGTCCAGAGAACGCCCGGGGAGCAAGCCCTCCGAGCAATGACAAGATCGTGATGGTGATGGCCAAGAGGACGACGGACACCCGCTTACCGTAGCGCCAGCGTGGACCCAGACCAATCGAGTTCATGTCGCCCGCCGGCGACTTCGTATGCCTGAGCGACCGACCCGCCAGGCCCATCAAGTTGTCCGGATATTCGTTCCATCGTCAGACGCAAGATGTGCCTGCGCCGGCGGCGCTGCGAGCAAACACCGGTAGCAAGAGATACCCCCGACGTAAGGAACACGCATGGCACTTCGACTTGGCGATACCGCACCGAACTTCACCGCACCGACGACCGAAGGGGAGATCGACTTTCACGACTGGAAGGGCGACTCGTGGGCCGTCCTGTTCTCTCACCCGAAGGACTTCACGCCGGTATGCACGACCGAACTCGGCATGACGGCAAAGCTCGGCGACGAGTTCGCGAAGCGGAACGTCAAGGCCATTGCGGTCAGTGTCGATTCGGTCGACAGCCACAACGGTTGGGTTGGTGACATCGAAGAGACGCAGGGAACGGCCGTCAACTTTCCGATCATTGGCGACCCGGACCGCGTCGTTGCCGACCTCTACGACATGATCCATCCCAACGCTGACACCACGCTCACGGTTCGGTCGTTGTTCATCATTGGACCAGACCACACGGTCAAGCTGATGATCACCTATCCCGCATCAACTGGACGCAACTTCGACGAAGTTCTGCGCGTGATCGATAGCTTGCAGCTCACGGCCAACCACTCGGTTGCGACTCCCGCCAACTGGACCAAGGGAGACGAGGTCATCGTGTCGCCAGGCCTCGATGACGCCGCGGCGACCGAGAAGTTCGGCAGTTTCAATGCAGTGAAGCCGTACCTTCGCTACGTTGCCGACCCGTCGACCTAGAGCGAGTCGATCTTGGCGCTTTCCGCGCTGTAGACAGCTGCTGCTTGGATGACGCTCCCGACGATCCACAAGGCAGCTGCCACCAAGAACAGGTTGTACGAGTCGCGTTGGACAAGCCACGTCACGAACCCCACGATCGTCGCAACAACAGCTGCCATGATGAACCATCCGCCGCGGACGGCCCCGGGCAACGGCTCGGTGCCCGGGCCGTTCACCCGAACCTCTGGTGGGCGTTTGGTGATTGGCCAGATGGTTTCGCCTCCGCCGTTGAGTGAGCGCACGATGGGCGGGACAAACGCAGTGACTAGCGCAGCAAAGAACAGCACGGCAATGAAGGGTTCCCAGCTGTCCGGCGACACGTTGGCAGCAAGGAAGAGACCGAGCGTCGACTCGAACGCAGCCCGCTCGAACAACGAGGGTCGAGCAGCGACGTAGCGATCGACAGTGGGAACTGACAGCACAACCAGACGGTAGCCGAGCCGCCGACTGCACCGAATAGCGGGCCAGCTACGGTGAATGAATGCCAGCCTCGAAGATCCGGTGGGAAGCCGACACCCGAAGCCTTCCGATTCGTCGTCTCACCGAAGCGGAGTGCGAGGAGCTCGGCTACGCCCCGCCACTCCAGCTCGGCCGATTGCAGACCGGTCGGTTTGGTTGGTGGCGCAACACGAAGTGGTACATCGTCGAAACATCGCCGGCGCGAAAGCGCCTGATGACGTCGAGCCTCGACGAGCTCGCGATCTACAACATCACGCCCTAGCCCGCACAACCTCAGCCTCAGCCTCGTGTTGTGATCGGCCGGCGACCCTTTCGCGGTACTCGCTTGAGGGTGACCCACACGACGGCGGCGAGGATGATCGCTCCGCCGACGAGGGTGCTCGCGGACGCCGTCTCACCGACAAAGATCCACACCCAGAGCGGAGCAAGGATGACCTCACCCATGAGCAGCAATGCGGTCTCCGGGGCAGGGACCACCCGCTGACCGATGTTGAAGGCCGTGAGCGGCACGGCGAGAAGCATGCTTCCGGCGAACAATCCGGTCAACGCATCCGATGCCGTGGCATCGAAACCTCCCTGCGCAGTGATCGCGATCACGCCCACGATCATCAACACGCCCGCACCTACGAGGAGCGGAACCATTGGGTCGATGCGTTCGGCCGAACGAATCAGGGTGGTGTACAAACCGAATCCGATGGGGATCAGAACTGCGAGCAAACCGTAGGGAGACAGGTCGTCGCTGATCGAACCACCGACCATCACGAATACGCCGACGAGGCTGATACCGGTAGCGATCAGCACGGTTGGCGATGGACGTTCACGAAGAATCAGCCAACTGAAATACGCTGCCGTGAGGGGCGAGATCGTCTGGAGCAGCAGAACAAAAGCGACCGATGCGAACTCCAACGTGACGATGAAGAGCGTGTTCATTCCACCGAGCAAAAGGCCGGCGACGAGGTGTGACGGTGTGATCGAGCTGGTCAGATCGGAGAGTCGCTGCCGGTAGCGGAAAGCGAGCACGACCGCAGCTACCGCACCCATGCCGAGCCCGCGAAAGAAGAGGTATTCCCATGACCCGATCTCGACCGATCGGAATGCCAGGCCTCCGAAACTGAAGAAGATGCTCGACGCCAAAACGATCAGCGAACCCTGCCCGTGGGAGAGCGACGGTAGTTCCCGTTCCACTGTGGCCGCGCTGGTCATTTCGGCACGCTACTGAACGATCGTTCAAAAAGATAGAGCTGGCCCAAAAACGACAGATGGCGTCGACCAGGCTCTGGTCGACGCCATGTCACATCACTTGCTTGGCGTGCGTTACGCCATGAGGTCGGGCAGCTGAGCTGCAATCTCCTCAGGCGTTGTGCGAGTGCCCCATCGAGCCACGGCCTCACCCTGTGGGTTGACCAGGAACTTCTCAAAGTTCCAGGCGATGTCGGCGGAGTCACCGTCGCCAGGCTGTTGCGCCTTTAGCTGCTGGTAGAGCTCGCTGGCGTTGTCGCCGTTGACGTCGCTCTTGGCAAACATCGGAAAGTTGACGTCGTAGTTCGATGAGGCGAACTCGGCGATCTCTTCGTTCGTGCCGGGCTCCTGCCCGCCGAACTGGTTGCACGGGAAGCCGAGCACCTGGAGACCGTCAACGTCGTTATGAAGCGTACGCAGACCTGCGTACTGAGGCGTGGCGCCTCATTTGCTTGCGACGTTGACGCAGAGTGCGTACTGCCCTTCGAACTGCGAGAAGTCGACAGCGTCTCCGCTGATCGACTCCATCTGGATGTCATGAAAACCCATGTGGTCCTCCGTGGAATTGCGAAGCCCCTAGCGTATCGATGCCGATCGATCCTCCGGGTTGACGGCAGTTCGGTATCGTCTGACTAGGACGCAATCCAATGAACGAGCCTCATCGGTCGCACGCCGACCCACCGCAAGTGTCGGTCTTGCTCGACCAGACACCCGACGAGCTCGCCGCTCCCGCGCCGCTACCGCCGACGAGCAATCGCCTTCGCCTTGTTGGATTGTTCGGAGTGCTGACAGTCGCTGCGGCGTTGCTGTGGTCTGCGGCCCAAGGCACCGACGAGCGAATCGAAGAGGCACAGCGCGCTGCCGAGCCGCCAGCTGACGATCAGCTCGACTCAACCGTCGCTCCATCGCCGATTCCAGAAGTAGCCGACGATCAACTTGAACGCTCGCCCATGGGCGACTTCATCTCGTCTCCCGTCCGCGATGAGAACCGGTGGCTTGCGCTGCGTCGAGCGGTGACTGGCAGCCGCTTAGTCGAGTCGACCGACGGTTTGGTCTGGAAGCCAATCGACGGCGAGATCACCCGCTCGAACTTGTACGGACTCGACCGGTTCGAGGGCACCTGGCGCACGATGGTCAACAGCGCATCACTCGGCGAACAGCGCTTCACGCTTCGAACACAAGAGTCGGTCGACGGCCTTGAGTGGAACCAACTAGCAGGATCTGTCCAGAAGAGCGCCTCGGGCAATCAGCCAACAAACGCCGACCTCCGGTTCGGCACCAGCGTGGCCGTTGGCGACCAGCCACTCCGACCGCTCGGCCCTCCGGTCCCGTTGGTCGAACTGCTGACAGCGTACGGATCGGGCAACGTTGCGTTCCGAACATGTTCGATCGCGTCGGTTCCAGGCGAGACAGCTTCCTTCGACCTTCGGCTGTGCGACGGGACCTCGATCGGCCGGATCATCCCGGCGAACCAACAACAGCTCAGCACGTTGTCGACCGTGGCCTTCCTGCTCCAGTTCGAATCGGTCGTTCTGGTACAAGTCGACGGCCAAGCACTGCACACGGTGACCCTTCCGCCTGGCGACCAGGTGGCCTCGATACAGGCCACACCAACAGGGTTCATTGCGGTCATCATCGAAACGCTTGCTGGAAGCAACGCCGATGGCACCGGTCTCGATGACCCGACGGGCAAGCTCGTCACCTGGTCGGTCGACACCGGCCTTGTCGATGTCACCGCTGGGCTGGACAGTAACGTCGACCTCGCCGACTGGTTCGCCAATCAGCTTGAGATCGGCGCCGACGGCACCGCGATCTACTCCACCCCGACCGCGGTCCTGCGCTCGGCGGCGCCCTACATCTCCTGGGATGTGTCGCTCGAGATACCTGACGAATCCATAGCGCCCGGGGTGATGTTCATCGGCCCCGACGGGTCCGGTGCACTGCATCAAGACCAGCTCGGTCGAACGTGGATTGGCCGAGTCGGCGGGCCATGGGTGAGGGTTCCACAGCTCGACGGCGCCAACCCGCTAGGCGTTCTGCTGTCAACGCCAACGCACGTGACGGTGATCGTCGAGTTCGATGCCTTCGTGACTCAGCTGGTCCGCGTTCCTGTGCCTGCTTCCGACAGCGACCCGTCGTAGAGCAACGCAGTTAGCCGATCGATCACGCCGTCGTCGAGGAGCGAGTCAACCGCCAGCTCGATCTCGGCTGAACGCTCTGCGCCAACCACTGGCCCTGCGAACCGGTGGAACTTTGCTCGAATCTCATCATCCGACAGATGCGCTTCAGGGTCACCTCTCGGCTCGTGGTCATCGGATCGAAGTTCACGCCCGTCGTCCATCGTGATGACCGCTCGGGCGAAGCGGTTACCTGGGAAGGCGTCGTTGTGGGCGTCGTCCTCGACAATGACGACACGCTGGGCCAGCTCGAGGATCGCTGGATCGGCGAGTGCGGTGGCGGTGACTTCGGTGGCTCCTAGCTGTCCTCGGACAAGGGCAGCCGCGACGGGGAATGGAAGGCTGTACTGCGCATGCTCGGTCGTTGACGGTGTTGCGGTGGCCAGTCGCGCGGCTTCGTGGAACGTAGCGATCGTGATGGTGTCGATGCGCGACACTTCCAAGTCGTGTTGGGACCGCAGCGTGAGCGCAGCTTCGACCGCAGGCTGGGCCCACCGGCACACGGGATACGGCTTGAAGTACTGCTCGCGGATGATCCATCGCTCGTCAAGGTCGGCCCAGATCGACGCAATTGCCGGGTCATTCACGGTGATCGCCGGGGCACCCGTGAATCCGTCCGAGGCGAGGTAGGCCGCCGAGACACCGGCCATCGCACCCCAACCGGAACCGTCTTTCAACATGGTCGGATGATCGATGACGCGCATCATTTGGCTGCGGGGTCCGTGGTACTCCGCAATACCCATGGCCTCGAATGTGGTCTGCTCGTCGAGGTGCATCATTCGGGCACCGAGGGCGGCGACACCGACGGCTCCCCACGCTCCTGACGTGTGGTAGTCGGGCGCAGTTTCATGCAACGCAATGCCAGCCCGGGTGGCGATCTCGTACCCAACCACCAGGTTGGCAAGGAAGTCCGCCGACGACGTTCGCCCGAGCGCATCGCTGAACGCAAGGAGTGCCGGAAGCTGGTGGCAGCCGGTATGGCCCTTGGTGAACTTGTTGCCGTCGTGGGCGTCGATCGAATCGATCGTCATCCCGCCGGCGAGCGCCGCGCCGGCAGGGCTGACACTGCGACCGTCGAACAGCATTCGTGCCGCACGGGTTCCGGCGCCGAAATGATCGGCGGCATGATCGTGAATGATTCGTGAGAGCTCAGTCGTTCTGCCGGCCGCAGCCACTCCAATGAGATCGAGCAGGCACCGCTTGGCGAACTCGATGACTTCGACGGGTATGTCGTCGAGCGTCGTCCTGTGTAGCCACGAGATGGTCTCGGTCGGGACGTGGCCGGGCGTCATCAACTACTTCAGGTGGTCCGCAAAAAGTGCAGTGGTGTTCGACCACGACACCGCCGCTGCGACCTGGTGATAGTTCGGGTGAGATGGCCAGGTGAAACCGTGATCGGCGCCCTCGAAGAAGTCGACCTCGACGTGGGGAAGATCGGCAACAGCATCGAAGAACTTCTGCTGCATCTCGATCGATTGCACCTCGTCGGCGGTGCCAATGCCGATGTACACGGGTTGGGCCAACTGTGACGCAGTGAGGTGCGGCGACTCTGGAGTGTCGTCGACGAGGAACGACGGATGCCAGGTCGCGCCGCAGGCAAAGCGGTCGGGTAGGCGCATCAGCGTGCGGTAGATCGCCCGAGCTCCGAGGCAGAATCCGATCGTGCCGAGTTTCTCGTCTTCAGTGAGATCAACAAGCGCGAGAGCGTCGTCGAGGTCGCTCTGGATGCCCTCGTCCGTGAGCGAGTACAGCATCTCGATGGCCTTGGCCCGGGTTTCGTCGGTGGCCTCATGCGATTCCCAGCCGAGCATGCGACCGTGCCGGTGGTAGAGATCGGGCATGACAACCCGGTAGCCCTCGGCTGCGAGCCGGCGATTGAAGTCGTGATTCGAGCCGCGCATTCCAGGGCCGTCGTGGAAGACGGCGATCGTCGGGTATCGCTCCTCGCCATCGGGTCGAGCAATGGCCACCGCCATCGGCCCATCAGCAGTTTCGGTGTCGATGATCTCTTCGATGATGTCCATGCCCGACCCTACTTCGAGGCCCCCGTGCCTGGCACAAAACCGCTCGCCAATCCCGCGGCCGACAACCTGATCAGGAGAGCGAAGCTCGCGTAGCGAACACGTCGGCTTCCGCGGATCTCGACCGGCAGTGTCGAGGAGTTACGGCTCGCCGCCGCCGATTGCTTCTTTGCGCTTGGCAACGTAGTCATCGAGGGCTTCGCGACGATCGTCGGGAAGTGCTGGTTCGGTGTAGTCGTCGAGCGCCGTCTGCCAAAGCTGGGTGGCGCGCTGGGTTGCGTTCTGGCCGCCCGACTCCTGCCATGCACCGTTGTTCTGCCAGTCGGAAAGCATCGGCGAGTAGAACGCGGTCTCGTAGCGCTCCAGCGTGTGCGGGTCGCCGAAGAAGTGACCGCCGGTCGGCACGCGTTCCATGGCGTCGAATGCGAGAGCCTCATCGCCGAGGTCGACCGGGGTGAGGAACTCCATCATGTGCTGGAGCATCTCGACATCGAGCACGAGCTTCTCGTAGCTCGCCTGCAGGCCACCTTCCATCCAGCCGGCGGCGTGGTAGATGAGGTTGGTGCCACCGAGGATGCTGCCCCATAGCGACATCTGCGTTTCGTAGGCCGCTTGCGCGTCGACAACATTCGATGCGCTCGAGTTCGACGACCGGTAAGGCAAGCCGTAACGGCGGGCCAGCTGCCCCGAGATCACGTTCGCCTTGGCATGTTCGGGCGTGCCGAAGGCCGGTGCTCCGGAGCGCATGTCGACGTTGGAGGTAAACGACCCGTAGACGACCGGCGCCCCTGGGTTGACGAGTTGGGTGAGCGCGATCCCGAAGAGCGCCTCAGCGTTTTGCTGGGTGAGACCGGCGGCGAGCGTCACCGGGGTCATTGCTCCCATGAGCGTGAACGGCGTGACCGACACGGCCTGTCCCAAACTCGACATCTCCATAAGGCCGTTCGCCATCTCCTCATCGAAGCGTCGAGGTGAGTTGACGTTGATGACCGTGATGACGCCAGGCGACTCGGCCATCTCCTCAACCGTGATGCCACGACTGATCGCCATCATCTCGATGCCGTCACGTGCCCGACCTCGCCCGATCGCCGTGCAGTGAAAGCTCAGGTCGCTCAGGGTCAGGTTGGCCCGGTAGGTGTCGAGGTGGCGGTTGTTCGCTGGCAACTCCATTGGAGCGGCGACTTGGTTTCCGATGATGTGGATCGCGTTGAAGTAGTGCGCCAGCTTGATGAAGTTCTCGTAGTCATCCATGTTCGACGACCGTCGACCCCGTACCTCGTCGTGCACTGCGGGAGGACCAGCAACGAGTCCGAAGGCGACCTTGTTTCCGCCGAGCTCTATTTGTTTGTCGGCGTTGCGGCTGGTGAGGGTAAACGAGTTTGGCGCCGTGGAGAGCGCTTCCTCGATGATGTCGCGGCCAACTCTCACCACTTCGCCGTCGATGGTTGCACCGGCGTCGGCGAACAGCTGCCGTGCCTCTTCGCTCCACAGTTCGATGCCAAGTTCCTCAAGTACCCGGATCGACGCGTCGTGGATCCTTTCGACACCTTCGACGTCGAGGATCGGCATGGTTCCGTGTGACATCTCGACCTGCCGCCATGGCAGCTGACGGATGCGGGGTTCGGTTGCAGTTGAACGAGCTCGTCCTCGTCGTGCCATTAGTACAGGTCCTTTGCGATGGCTGCCGCCGATGCGGTCAGCCTTTTCTCGATGGAGCTCTTTCCCCGGTCTCTGGGGAATCGAAATGACGGTCCGTAGATGATCAGCGCGGCAGTAGCCCGACCTGTCGGGTCGGGGATCGGTGCCGACACACTCGTCAGTGCAGCGACGTAGTTGTTGACGCTCCAGGACACTGGGTTGGCACGAGCAGCCTCGATGACCGGCAGGAGAGCCTTCCGGTCGTTTCTGCCGAGCTGTTGGAGCGCTTCCGCGATTCCATCGGGGGACCAGGTCGAGAGGATTGAGATTGCTGACCCCGACGGCTTGATCGGCCAGCGGCGATCGACCCAGTTCTCCACAAACACCGGCTGAGCAACCGAGACCTGATGGATAGTCTGCGTCTCCCTGCCCTCAAGCACCGACACACAAACTGCTTCCCCGATATCGTCGGCGAGCTGTCGCATGTGTCGATGCGCAGCATCCTGAAGTCGTTTGTGTCCAAGGGGTGCCTGGGCGAAGACTGCAGGTGCTGGCCCGAGCGAAAATGCCGCTGTTTCGCTCCGGTGCACAAAGCCGTGTTCGGCGAGCGCATTGAGGAACCGGCTCGCCGTCGAGCGCGACAGACCTGTGCGCTCGCACACATCGTTCAGCGACGCATCGCCACCGTCACGAAGCGCATCCAAGACGGAGACCATCCGATCGACACTCTCAAGACCCATCTCGCTAGTTAACCATCAGATGGTCATACTGTTCTGAAATAACCACTGAGCGAGATAGCAGAGCGCAAAGGTGCCAGGCCCCTTTTTCCGAAATGGGGCCAGGCCCCTTCGTTCAGTAGTGTCGATATATGACAGACATTGAATTTTGGGTAGATCCGATTTGACCTTGGTGTTGGGTGACGGCTCGTTGGGTCGTCGACGTTGTGCAGCCAGAGCGTGATCTGAACATCACGTGGCAACCAATCAGCTTGTTGAAGAAGAACAAGCCACCTGAAGACTCCGATTACTACGCCCCCGTGGCACACACGCACAAGCTGTTGCGGGTGTTCGAATCGGTGAAAGCTGCCGACGGCATGGACGCGGCGTTCCAGTTCTATTGGGAATGCGGTCGCAACATCCATCACGATGGCGTGCACGACGTGAGCGACGAGGCCGTATCGGCCGAGCGACTCCTCTCGAACGCTGGTCTCGACACCGCACACGCTGCGGCCTACGACGACGAGTCGTTCGACGCCATCATCCAAGAGAAGATGGACGAGGGGCTTGCTCTTGTGGGGCAAGACGTCGGCACGCCGATCATCGCCTTCCCATCCGACTCGGGCAAAATTGGCATCTTCGGCCCGGTCATCAGCCGGGCACCTCAGGGTGAAGAAGGTCTCGCCCTTTGGGATGCCATGGTCACCATGGCGACGATGGACGGCTTCTGGGAGCTCAAGCGCACCCGCACAGAAAGCCCGAACTTCGGCGAACGGCCGTAGAGACTATTAGACGCCGGCGCAGCTGCCGATCACCGTTCGGGGGTCGGCTGCGCCGGCGAGCGTTCCGTTGGGTTCGATGATGATGGCGTGGGCGTGCCCGAATCGTGAGTCGTCAACCCCAAGCCGTTCGGTGCGGTGACCTCGGGCCGCGAGGGCGTCGTCCCACGATGCGGGGGTCTGACCCTCGACGGCCAGCATCAAGTCGAGCGGTGTTGCCCATGCATCGAACCCGGTTGCAGCGCCTCGCAGCGCCCAGCGTCCTGCGTTGATTGCGACTCCTGGGGTCTGCCCGTGGTGAAACATGCGCACGATCAGCTGCAACAAGATCTGCGGTTGCGCGTCGCCGCCCATTGTTCCGAACACCGAAAGCAACTCGCCATCACGAACAGCGATCGCAGGCACGAGCGTGTGCGGTGGCCGACGACCGGGAGCAACTTCGGCCGGGTGACCGGGCGTCAGGTTGAACCCGAGCCCTCGGTTGTGCAGATTGATGCCGGTGTTCTGTTCGACAAGGTGGCTACCGAAGCCGGCCGCATTCGATTGGATGAGCGACACGGCCATCATGTGCCCATCGCGGCCGGTGCCAGCTGTGCAGAGATACGTCGTGTCTCCGTCGCGGCCTGGAGCGGGTGACGTCGACGCAACCGCAGGATCGATCTCACCTACACGACCTGCGAGTTCGTCAATGATCGCCGAACCATCCGCTCCTTCGAATAGCTGCGTCGGACGATCGCGGCCGGCGGCCTTGGCGGCCTCCGCCAGAAGGTGGGCCCACTGGGCATTATCAGTGTCGGGCAGGTCGAGCTGTTCGGCGAGCCGAGCTCCGGCCAAGGCGAGGTAGCCCTGACTGTTTGGGCTGGCCGTCGAGAGCTCGACGCCAAACGCTGTCGTGGTGAGTGGGTCTTCCCACCGAGCGATTGGGGTTGCGAGATCGGCCTCGCTGAACAACCCCTTCCCCATCTCGATCAGCCCTTCACCGAAGGCGCCGCCGTAGAACGCCGACCGCCCTGACTCGGCGATGCCTGCAAGCGCAGCGGCTACGCCCGGTCGGCGGATGCGGTCGCCGACATTCTTCGACTGGTCCGCCATCTCGTGAAGCTGAGCTCGGCTCGCCTGATCCAACGAGGCCAGCCCGCCCGTTAGCGGTGGCCCGGCAGGGAAACCGTCAGCCGCCAATCGCCGTGCCGGCTCGAGAATCTGGCCAAGCGGCAGCGAGCCGAACCGATCATGGAGGGCAATCCACCCATCGACACACCCCGGCACCGTCACCGACCGGATGTCGTGGCGGTACGGCATCTCGGTCAGGCCTTCGGCCCGGAGCTCGTCAGCCGACGCACCCGAACCGGCCCAGCCGCTCGAGTTAAGCGAGAACACCTCTCCCCCGGCGTAGACGAGTGCGAATAGGTCGCCTCCCATGCCGCACAGGTGTGGCCCGACGACCGTGATGACCGCATTGGTCGCGATGGCCGCATCGACCGCGTTGCCGCCGGCAGCGAACATCGCATTGCCAGCAGTTGTGGCCAGCTGATCGGCACTCGCCACCATGTGGTTGCTCGCTCGAACGGTTCCGTCGTACTGGGTCATTGCTCGATCATTGCAGATAGCCGCAATCCACCGCGACGCTCTCGTTCCAAGCGTGTGAACAGCCCATCACGGCCGCGTTGCGAGGCGCACGTTGCTTCGAGTCGCCCGTACGGTGACCTCACTTCCAGTACAGAGGAAGTGGTCTGAGCCATCCGACCGTTTGAACCGAAGAGCGGCGGGCTGTTAGAAGATCCCCCTCCTGGCAGCCCGCCCGCTTCGGCCCCATCGGTTCGGACCGTGAACTCGAGCGCCGGGCCAGTAAGTTCACCTCGATGACGACGTTGGCCAGCCATGCCTGAGGGCGACACCATTGCGCGGCTTGCGTCGTCGGTGCGTGAACGGGCTGCGGGAGCAACGGTGACGTCGATGATCGTGCGTCATCCGCGGCTGGCCACGCTTGACCTCACCGGTTCAACGCTCACCGAGACAAGCTCGCACGGCAAGCATCTCTTTCTCCACTTCGACGACGGTAAGGCGCTGCACATTCACCTCTTGATGCAAGGCAAGGTGGTCTTCGGACGCGCTCGTGAGGTCGAAGAGTGGCGGCGTCGTTTCGAGATCACCTTCGACACCGGGCAGACCGTCGTCGGTGTCGACATCCCGTTGCTGCATCATGTTGCGTCCGACGCGACCGAACGAGTTTGTCGGGCACCTCGGCACCGACCTTTGTGGCGACCTCGACCTTGAGCTCGCCACGACCCAGGTCGGCCAAGATCCCGAGCGACACCTCAGCGCCGCACTGCTCGATCAACGCAACGTTGCTGGCTTT
This sequence comes from uncultured Acidimicrobiales bacterium, assembly GCA_937922235.1. Lineage (GTDB taxonomy): Bacteria > Actinomycetota > Acidimicrobiia > Acidimicrobiales > SHLQ01 > SHLQ01. The sequence continues at coordinate 77,311 of CAKZVC010000064.1, forward strand.
GGCAACATCTATGCGGTCGACACTCCGTTCATCTGTGGGGTCTCGCCCTTCACCCGCGTTGGTGATGTCGACGACCTTGGTGCACTCATCGCCATCGGTGCGGCACTCATTCGGACAAACGCGGTCCGAGGGCCGCAGAACACCACCGGCCGCCGGCTCCACCTGACGGAGCACTGGATGCTGAACATCAAGCGACGCGATTGCCCACTGTGCGGGGGCGATGTGAAAAAGCTCCCGGGCTCGCAGTCGCCGTGGCAGCGCCGAACCGCCTGGTGCACAACCTGTCAACGAGATACCAACCACACGATCGATCGAGGGCGCGCAGCAAAGCTGCTGTCAATGCACCCGGCACGGCATCTCCTCGACCTCGAGCAGGATCGGCCGTTCATTGGAGATCTCGGCGCCGTCGAGATCAGCCCGCGCTAGCGAAACGCTTCGAGCTGCTCGAAGATCACCGTGCCGTCGCGCGTCGACGCCATCACGTGGCCTTCGCCAGGAAAGATGGTGAGTTCGATGTCGCCACCAGCATCGGTGAACGAAGCAACCGCTTCTTCCGCAGGTGGAATCCAGCTGGTGTCCGCCTCGCCGACGTACATGCGGATCGGGACACCGACCAGATCGGGGAGCGCCTCTTGGTCGCCCGATGATCGGGGGAATCCGGGGAAGCTGATGATCGAACGAACTCGGTCAGGGTTCTGCGCGGCGTACCGGAAGGAGCTGATGCCACCGTTGCTGACGCCAGCGACATGTGGGGCTCCACCTTCCGGCGCAACCCAGGTCTCGACCCAGTTGAGGAATCCGGGCACGAGCGCTTCGCTGCCATCGAAGTACTTGACTCCAGCCGGAGCGGCGGGGCTGATGACGACCCACCCGAGGCGCTGTGCTTCGGGGGCGTATGTTCCTTCGACGAGCGATTGGGTGAGCCCGAGGTCCTGACCTCCGGGAGGGAAGGCAAGCAAGAGCGGTGCTTCATCACCGACGGTGAACCCATCGGGAACCGAGGTGACGTACTCAATTTCGGTGCCGTCGATCTCGACCGAACCAACAGAAGTGCCACCGGCCTCGAGGGCAGGCGGTGTCGTCGGCACGGGCGCAGCCGGTGCTTCGGATGGTTCGGGTGTCGTGGTCACTCCGCCCGACCCAACGTTCGTGCCAGCCGAACAGGCGGCGGCGACAAGGGCCAGTGCGGTGATAAGCGGGACGAGCGCGGAAGGTCGCATGGTGGTCTAACCCGCAACTTGGACAGCATCATTCCGCCGGCGCCACTACGAACCCGCCAGGCCTAGACGCCGCCACGTCGCCACGAGTTCGTTGAATTGGAGTAGCGGCTTCGACTCGAGGCTTGTCACGAAGTTGTAGTCGCGTATCTCGGCGTTGAGCTCGTCTATACGACCGCGCACGTCCTGCTCAGTTCGAAGGCGCCAAAGTGCTGGCATGGCTAACTGAACCTGCTCGTCGAGCTCCGCCCGCTTGAGTTTGCTGCGTTCGTCCTTGACCATCCGGTTGGCCCACCAACCTTCCGGGCGCTGCTGGTCGAGGTCCGGACTTGGTTCACCAGCACCCGACAGGTTGTCGAAGAGCCCTCGCTCTCGGGCTTCTCGGATTCGACGTTCTGCCAGCGTCTCCTTGCGCTTCATGTTCTACGTATACCTGGATGCGAGGCGGTTCCGGCAACGACCATTCGAAGCTGACGCATATGGACGACTACTCGCCGGAACATTGAAACAGCATTTAGTCGCAGCAATCGACCTAACGGTCGACGTTGGCGACACCGATAAGGAGATACGAGGGCGGAGTCAACTCAATGAACAACATTTCAAGCCAAGCTATATTCAGCCGAATTGTTGCGTCGGCTTTCTTGGTCCTGTTCGCAACAGCGTGTTTCCCGGGCGAAGCGCCACTAGAACGATTTGACGACTTCTCCGAACTCATCGTTGTCAGCCATGGCGTTATCGACGCGAATGTCGGCGAGACCTCTGGCTACACGGTGATTTTCGCTCTGGAAGACTCGATTCGCCTAGGCATACCGGTGGAGAATGAGATGCTCGCACGGACAGGTGGTCGAGCCGAGGCGCGAATACCGATGACAGAGTTCTTCATTGAACAGATCGACACAGCGGAGTCGCTAATCGATCTGGGTTGTATCGAAACAATCGACATCAGAAACGACACCACCAGTGAAGTCGTCCTGACTGTGCGCGACTTCTGCCCCGCAGTGAGTGACACTTCTTTCAGCCTGAACGTAAGCGGTGTCATCGACCCCAACAAGCCCCTTGGATGGGCTTATCAGTCCAAGGAAGGGCTCGTAGAGGTATACCTTGACCAGCCCATAGCAACTACCGGATAGCCCCGTCGTAAGGCAACGTTGCTACCGCTCGCTTGCCCAGGAAATCCAGTGCGGGTGACATCAACCATGAACCTAACGGTCGACGTTGGCGGCACCGATAAGGAGATCACGAGGGCGGAGTCAACTCAATGAACAACATTCCAAGCAAAGCTAGATTCAGCCGAATTGTTGCGTCGGCTTTCTTGGTCCTGTTCGCAACAGCATGTTTCCCGGGCGAAGCGCCACTGGAACGATTTGACGACTTCTCCGAACTATCAATCCTTGGCAGGGGATTAACCGATGCTGATGTTGGCGAACCTGCCGGGTTTACCGTTGTCTTCGATCCCGCAGACGCAGCCCGTCTCGGCATACCGGTCGAGAACCAGATGGTCGGACGGACCGGCGGACTAGCCGAGGCGCGAATACCAATGACAGAGTTCTTCATCGAACAGCTCGACACAGCGGAATCGATAATTGACCTGGGGTGCTTCGAACCAATCGACATCAGAAACGACACCACCAGTGAAGTCGTCCTGACTGTGAACGACTTCTGTCCTGCGGTCAGCGACATCGTGTTCAACTTGACGGTGACCGGCATCGCTGAACCCGAGAAGCCCCTGGGCTGGATTTATCATTCCAAGGATGGACTCGTAGAGGTATACCTTGACCAGCCCATAGCAACTACCGGCTAGGCCCGTCGTAAGGCAACCATTCCGCCGGCTCTACTACGAACCCGCCGAGGCCTAGACAATTCTCAGTTCGGACGGGGGAAATGTCGAAGGGTAGTCATGGGACAAAAGAGACTGTTCGGAGTGCTAGCGATCGCCGGAGGTCTCTTCGCCGCGACCCCGGCAGCCGCACAACAAGACGTGCTGCAGTGCGATGGGAGTGACGCAACAATCGTCCAAAGCGAGTGGACAGAAAGCGTCGATGGCACGACGGGCGACGACGTCATCGTGATCAACTACGCCGTCAAGCCAGAGACTGAGTTCTTCCCGATGGAGATCTACGGCTACGACGGCGAGGACAAGATCTGCGTCGTAGGAACACCCACCGAACAGGACCCTTCCGTTCCAGAAGTTGTGATCGAAGCCGGGCCTGGCAACGACACGATCATCGGCGGCGACGGCACCGACGCCGTTATCGGCAATGAGGGTGACGACCTGATCTTCGGCGGGCCCGGGCCCGACTATTTGCATGGCGACGACGGGAAAGATCAGATCTTCGGCAACGAAGGCGCCGACCTGCTGAACGGGGACGGAGGTGATGACGTCGTGACCGGCGGGCTGGGCGCAGACGTTGTTTCGGGAGGCTTTGGCGACGACCGACTCGTCGGAGGTCCCGGCGATGACTTGCTGTTCGGAGAAGAGGGAAAGGACACGCTGTTCGGCGGCATCGGCGACGACCACTTGTATTCGAAGTCGATCCTTCCGTTCCGTCTCCAGCAGGTGAGCATCAACTCGTACACGAACAATCGAGACTTCGCCGGGTCGCGAATGTTCGGCGGCCCTGGCGACGATCTCCTCATTGGCAGCAACCGCTGGGACCGGTTGCAGGGCGGCCCTGGAGATGATGTTCTCCTTGGGCTTGAAGGAAGAGACTGGATGCGGGGCGGCTCTGGCAACGACATCCTGATGGGTGGGCTAGGCATCGATGACCTGAACGGCAACCATGGGCGCGATCGCCTCGTTCTTGTCGGAGCCGATGTTGGCAAGGGCGGCTTCGGTGTTGATCGCTGCATCCTCGGTCCTGCGGCCGACAGCGCGGCCGTCAGCTGTGAGAGCGAAGAGCCTCCGGGCCCAGAGTGGGACAATCTCTTGGATGCGGGATTGATCAGCGACTGGGTCGAGCCGATCCCCGGTCGCTAAACCAGGCCGCCGATTATCACTACCGCTTGCGGTGCTCGGCGATCGTTGTGCCGGCTCCCCAGTTGTTCGCTTCGAGAACCTTCAGGAAACCAACCACGTTCTGGTCGCGGGTGCGTTCGAGCTCGCGGATCGTGTGTGCGCCCGACTGTGCATCAGACTGCTCGACGAGAGTGTCGACGAGCTCGGGAGTGAAGTCGGGCGTGTCCATGAGCTTGGTCCACGGCCATTCGAGCGTGGGGCCGAACTGCTCGATGAAGTGTCGGAACCCACCGGCACCTCCGGCAACTCGGTACGTTTCGAACAAGCCCATTTGCGCCCATCGCAACCCGAAGCCGTGGGTCATGATGTCGTCGATCTCTTGGGTGGTCGCGACGCCGTCGTTCACGAGCCAGAGGGCTTCACGCCAGACGGCTTCGAGTAACCGGTCGCCAACGAACGCGTCGATCTCGACCCGGACATGCACCGGCTTCATGCCGATGCCGGCGTAGATGCCCTGGGCCTGACAAATTACCTCGATCGGCGTGTGTTCGCCGCCAACGACCTCGACAACCGGCAGGAGGTACACCGGGTTGTACGGATGACCGACTACGAGCCGCTCAGGGTTCGTCATCGTTGCTTGCATGGTCGACGGCTTGATGCCCGACGTCGACGACCCGATGATCGTGTCGACCGGCGCGGCCGCCTCGATCTCGGCCAGCACGGCAGCCTTGATGTCGGGTCGCTCCGGAACGCTCTCTTGGATGAACTGCGCGTCAGCAACAGCATCGGCCACCGAGGTCGCCATCCGGTACGTGCCTTGGCCGTCGGTTGGCAGACCCAGGTCGTCGTAGGCGGCAACAGCGTTGCCGAGCACCTCGGTCAGAATCTGCTCGGCGTTGTCTGACGGGTCGCTGATCGCAACGTCGACGCCGTTGAGCAGCATGCGGCTGGCCCAGGCGGCGCCGATCACTCCACAGCCAACAACCGCGGCTCGCTCAATAGAACTAACTTCAAACTCGGCCATGTCAGCCGTGCTTGGTGAGGTCAAGGTTCTCGCGAACCTGCTGCGGCGTAAGCACGTTGTAGTTCTGTGCCTCGAGGATCGTGACCGCGCGTTCGACAAGATCACCGTTTGTTGCCAGCACGCCACGGTCGAGATAGATGTTGTCTTCGAGCCCAACACGAACGTTGCCGCCGGCCATCGCGGCAAGCGAGACGTACTTGAGCTGATTGCGGCTGATGCTGAACGCCGAGAAGGTCCAATCGTCCGGGATGTTGTTGCGCATGGCCATGAACGTGTTGAGGTCGTCGGGCGCACCCCAAGGGATACCCATGCAGAGCTGCACCATCACTGGGTTCGGGATGATGCCACGAGAAACGAGGCTCTTGGCGTGGGCCAGGTGTCCGGTGTCGAACGCCTCGATCTCGATGCGGGTACCGATCTCGGTCATCTGCTTGGCCATCTCTTCGAGCTGGCTCGGCGTGTTGGTCATGATGTAGTCGCCCTCGCCGAAGTTCATCGTGCCGCAGTCGAGGGTGCAGATCTCGGGCTTGAGCTGACGCACGTGCTCGACGCGCTCGGTTGCGCCGACCATGTCGGTGCCATCGGCGGCCGGCGGCAGCGGAGTCTCGACTCCGCCGAGCACGATGTCGCCACCCATGCCGGCTGTGAGGTTGAGCACGACATCGGTGTCGGACTCGCGGACTCGCTCGACAACCTCGGCGTACTTGCCAATGTCGCGCGACGGGGCACCGTTATCTTCACGAACATGTACGTGTGTGATCGCAGCACCGGCCTTTGCGGCTTCGATGCATGCGTTCGCAATCTGCTCGGGAGTGACCGGCACCTTGTCGGACTTTGCGGTCGTAGCACCGCCGCCGGTGATGGCACAGGTGATGAACACCCCATCGTGTTTGTTCGTCATAGCTATCTCTTTTCTTGTCGATCTGTGGATTGGTTAGCGAGGCGGCGGTTGATAACTCGGCCGGTTGAACGGATTTCGTCTTGGTCGATGTACATGCCACGCAGGTGGCGACGTCCGCCTGACTCGAAGGCGTCTCGGCCATGGAGGATTCGACGGTTGTCGAAGCCAACCATGTCGCCGGGCTGAAACGGGTAGGCGATCTGGAAGCGATCGCTGGCTGCCATCTGGCTGAAGCAACGCATTGCGTCGTACGCCCGGGGTTGATCAGCGGGGGCCATGTCGGGGAAGGCACGCACGGGGTAGAAGGCTCGCAGCGTTAGGGGTGCGTTCGACACCCCATGATCGATGAACGGGCCCGACCAACGATGGTCGATTCCCGGCCCGCGGTTAAAGAAGATCCAGTTGAGCGTGGTGAGCGCTTCGTAGTGCTCGGGGTGCTCTGCCCGAAGGGCGTCAACGACCGCAGCGCCGTCCGCCATTGTCGAGAACCCACCGCCGGCCTCGTTCAGTACGCAGTGCAAGAACTGGAAGCCTGGTGGCGTTTCTCGAGTGGGCAGGTCGGTGTGCGGACCGAGCCGAAGGTTGGTGTTCGCTGTCGAGTTCGTGTCAGCTGACCCGGCCATTTTAACGTCGGCCTTCACGTCCCAGAACGGGCCGAAGTTCGTGTCTCGAACAGCACCGATCTTCTCAGCGAGGATGGCATTGAACCCTTCGTCCGTCGGGCAGCCTCGCAGCCGGGCAATGCCAAAGCGAACCAAGTCGTCGAGCCAGGCACCGAACACGGCGTCGTCATCAAGAACCACAGAACCGTCGTGCGTAGGCGGTTCAGTGAAGGTGTCGGGCGTCCAGCTGACGGGCTCGGGCAACCAGCTGTGTGCGCGGTGCTGATCGTCGGCCACATGGCGAAGCCACCCGGGATGAAACTCGGCGGGCCCTGAGCCAACAAAGACCACCTGCAACGCTCCGTCGTTTGACACCATGACCAGTTCAATGGCCTCGTCGCTCGACAGCTCGGCGGGGTCGATCAGCTGCTCTCGTGTCGCAAGGTCGAAGCCGCGGCCGACGACATTCTCGAGCAACCAACTCTCGTAGGCGACGAGCTCGACACCGTCCGCCCACCCAATGGTGACAAACGAACCGTCGATGGACACCGACTCGATCGGGGTCCACGGGTACTCGTAGAAGTCGGGAGTCGGGAGATCGTGTTCGGGGCGTTCGACGAGCGTCATCTGATCCCAATTCGTCAGTGTCCCATTGACCGGGACGTCCTACTGAGTAGGATGTAAGTGTATGGCTGTGACCGACAACACGTCAACAGGGGAAAGCCCGATCGACCGCGCCTTTCGCGTCTTGCAGTTCATCGTCGCCGCCGACACGCCTGTAGGCATTCGCGAGCTCGGCCGCCGGACCGGGCTTCCTCGCTCGACTGTCGGCCGACTGATCGGCACCCTTACCGATCTCGGGATGGTCGCTCGAACGAGCGATGGCTCGGTCATTCCGGGCAGCGCACTCGTCACGCTGCAACCCAAGAACAACACCGAGGCAATGCTCGGTGATCAGCTTCGCCCGCTGCTCGCCGAGCTCGCGCAGACGTTTGGAGAAAGCGCTGCGTTGTCCGTCGACGACGGCGAAGCGTTGCTCTACCTCTCCCAGGTTCTGACCGAGCATGCGGTCTCGGTCCCGGCCGTGACGGGCGACCGGCACGAGTTCCATCTGGTCGCACCGGGCTTAGTCACTATGGCCTGGTGGGATTCCGAGCGACTCGTACGCGCCCTCGACAGCGAGCTCGAACCAGCGACCGACCATTCGATGACCTCTCCATCGGCGCTCAAGAAGCGTCTGAAGGTCGTCGCCGCCGACGGCTATTGCTGGACCGATCAAGAACTCGATATCGGAGTGAACGGGCTTGCTGTTCCCCTCGTGCGCAACGACGAACTCGTCGCCACGATCAGCCTGTTCGGACCGGCGTATCGCCTCAACCCCGAAGCTCGACCATCGCTGGCTGACGACCTTCGGGAACTCGTCGACGAACGAGCCCGAGCTCTTCTCCCCTCGCCTCCACGATGATCGAACTACAACAGTTCCACATCGACAGATCACTTAGGCCTGGACGCGAGATTGCGAGAGGCGAGTATGAGAGGCTCTACGTATGGCGCCAGCTGGATACTCAGGCACACCGCTGCCCAAGAAGCTCGGGATCAAAGAGGGTCACGTCGTTGCGCTGGTAGATGCCCCCGACCATCTTGAATCG
>CAKZVC010000065.1 GCA_937922235.1 uncultured Acidimicrobiales bacterium
TCACCGATCGCCCTCCCCAGTAGATTGGCTCGGTGACAAACGACTCTGAACGCGCTGCGAAGAACACGGGAATTCAGCCAGAGAACGGTGACGGCGACCGGTTGCCAATCAAGATGCTGAACGATCGAATTCTCGTCCGGCTTGGTGATGCTGAGGGCGAACGGCGTTCGACTGGCGGCATCCTCATTCCCGCCACTGCACAGGTCGGAAAGCGTCTGACGTGGGCCGAAATCGTGGCCTCTGGCCCCAACGTTCGGAACATGGAGATTGGTGACCGGGTGTTGTTCAACCCCGAAGATCGCTACGAGGTCGAGGTCGGCGGTACCGATTACATCATCTTGCGCGAACGAGACGTACACGCTGTTGCTGCAGAGCGCCTCGAAGAAGGTTCGACCGGGCTGTACCTATGAGCGAAATTTCTCCGTCATTCGATGAATTCTGCAAGCTTGCCAACGAACATCGAGTTGTGCCCGTCTGGCGATCGTTGCTTGCCGACCAGGTCACTCCGGTCGCGATCTTTGCTCGCTGCGTTGGCGATGCCGACGGCTTCCTACTCGAGTCCGTTGAGAACGGCGAACGTTGGAGTCGCTGGTCCTTCCTCGGCCGCAACCCGCTTGCCACGATCGTGTCGCGCGGCGGCGTAGTCGAGATCACCGGTCCTCTTGCCGAACACGTGCCGGAAGCATCGGGAATGCTCGACACGCTCGAGGCGCTCCTCGACGAGTTCACGGCCCCCGACCTGCCCGATCTTCCGCCGTTGCACTCCGGAGTCATGGGCTACCTCGGGTACGACGTGGTTCGCGAAGTCGAGCGACTCCCAAATATCCCCACCGACGACACCGGACATGCCGATGGCGTGATGGCCATGATCGGGGAGCTTGTTGCGTTCGACCATTGGAAGCAGCAAGTGACGCTTCTTGCGAACACGGTTATCCCTGAAGGCAGCGACGAAGCGGCCATGCGGGCTGCGTACGACGATGCGATCTCTCGGCTTGAGGGGTTGCAGAACGACGGGGCCCGTCCACTCGACGAACCGCTCGTCTCACCTCCGCCGCTTGATGCGCCGCTGCCCGAGGTCACGTCGACCATGGGCGAGGACACCTACTGCGCTGCGGTGAGGGCCGCGAAGGAGTACATCCTTGCGGGCGACATCTTTCAGGTCGTCCTGTCGCAGCGCTTCGACTTCGAGCTCGATGCCGAGCCATTCGACTTGTACCGAGTGCTTCGCCAGGTCAACCCAAGCCCCTACATGTATTTCTTCCGCATCGGTTCCGATGCCGGAGCCGACGAAGCCATGCATATCGTCGGAGCATCGCCCGAACCAATGGTGCAGCTGCGCGACGGCAAGGTCATCTCGCGCCCGATTGCCGGAACGCGACCACGGGGAGCGACCGACGAGGAAGACCGCCGCCTCGGAGCCGAGCTCAAGGAACATCCCAAAGAGGTCGCCGAGCACGTCATGCTGGTCGACCTGGCCCGCAACGACATCGGCCGAGTAATCAAGTTTGGCTCGGAAAGCCGTGACCAGATCATGAACCTCGAGCGGTACAGCCACGTCATGCACCTCACATCGCAGGTCTCCGGAACCCTCGCCGAAGGCAAGACCGCAATCGATGTACTCCGAGCAACGCTGCCCGCCGGAACCGTGTCGGGAGCACCCAAGGTTCGGGCGATGGAGATCATCGACGAGCTCGAACCCGTCAAGCGTGGGCCATACGCCGGCGTGGTTGGCTACGTCGACTTCTCCGGAAACATCGACACGGCCATTGCCATCCGAACCATGTTCGTCCAAGGCAACAAGGCCTCGGTCCAGGCCGGGGCCGGTGTGGTGGTCGACAGCGTTCCGATCGATGAGCACAACGAGTGCATCAACAAGTCCAAGGCGCTGCTCGCGGCAGTCCCTGGGGCCCGAATCATGACCGCTCAGCGGGCCGCGGCAGGGGAACGACCATGAGCCACTTTGTAAGCACCCGAGATGTCGTGTCCGTATCGGGCGAAGAAGCCCAGAGTTACCTGCAGGGGCAGATCAGCCAAGACGTCGACAGCCTCGGCATCGGCGACTCAGCCTGGAGCCTCATTCTCCAACCTCAGGGCAAGGTCGACGCATGGTTCCGTATTACGAAGACCGCCGACGACACCTTCCTGCTCGACGTCGACGCTGGGCACGGCGAGACACTCCTCGCACGGCTCAGGCGGTTCAAACTGCGCACCAAAGCCGACCTCGAACTTGCGACATGGGACTGGCATGCCATTCGCGAACACGCCAACCCCGAGAACGCTCCGGAGACGCCAATCGCGGCTGCACCAGCTGGCGGCCAGGTCGGCGTCGATCTGCTCGCACCCGAACTGCCAACACCGAAGTCCGACGGCATGTCGAGCAATGAGTTCACTCGGCTCCGCATCCTCGCTGGCGTCCCAGCAATGGGTTCCGAGCTCGGCGAGTCGACCATCCCAGCCGAGGCCCGCATCGTCGATCAATCGGTGTCGTTCACGAAGGGCTGCTACACCGGCCAAGAGCTCGTGGCCCGAGTTGATTCCCGAGGGGACAACACACCACGGAAGCTCCGGATCGTTTCGGGCCCGGGCGCAGTCGTGCCCGCAGGAACCGAGCTCACGCTCGACGGCGCCGCTGCCGGAGTGGTGACATCGGTGGCCCCCGATGGCGACGGTTGGGTGGGGTTGGCCTACATCAAGCGCTCTGCCCTCGACGCTGACACGCTCGAACTCGACGGCGTCGCAATCACCGTCCGGCCAGTTCCCGCAGATGCCGGGGGAGCGGCCTAATGGCAACGATGTACCTCGACAGCATTCTCGCCTCGCATCGCGAAGCGGCCGCTGCCGATACGCGATCACTCGATGCGCTGATCGAACAAGCCACAGATCTGGAGCCAGCGCGCGGCTTTGTCGATGCGCTTCGCAACGCCCCCGATCTTGGCGTGATCGCCGAAGTCAAACGCCGGTCGCCGTCGAAGGGTGACCTCAACCTCGATCTCGACCCGGCTGAACTTAGCTCTGCCTACGCCGCTGGCGGAGCGGCGTGCTGTTCGGTGCTGACCGACGAGCAGTACTTCGGCGGGTCCGTCGCCGACCTCCAGGCCGTTCGTGCTGCGGTCGACATCCCAATCTTGCGCAAGGACTTCACCGTTGCTGCCCACGATGTTGTCGACGCCCGGCTGATGGGGGCCGACTGTGTTCTGCTGATCGTGGCTGCGCTCGACGACGCCGAGCTCGCCGACTTCGCAACGCTCGCCGCAGAGATCGGTCTCGATGCCTTGATCGAAGTGCATGACGAAGCCGAGGCCGAACGAGCGATGACGCTTCGCGACACCGCAGGTGCGAAACTCATTGGTGTGAACCAACGAGACCTCATGACCTTCACGGTCGACACTGAGCGGGCTGCTCGTGTTGCAGCGTCGCTACCCGAGGATGTCGTGCGGGTGGCTGAGTCCGGTATCACCGGCCCCGACGACATTGCCTCGCTGGTGGCGGCCAGCTTCGACGCAGTGCTTGTTGGCGAGTCGCTCGTGAAGCACAGCGGCCCGAGCGAAGGCGTCGAGGCGCTTGTCTCTGCTGCACGCACCGCACGGGACGCCACGTAGTCATGTGGGTCAAGATCTGCGGTATCACCGACGTTGACGACGCTCTGCTCGCCGTAGCTCTGGGCGCCGATTCGGTCGGGCTGAACTTCGTGTCCGGCTCGAAGCGTCAGATCGCCCCTGTTCGCGGACGCGACATCGCGGCCCGGCTTCCTGCCGAAACGCTCACCGTCGGTATCTTCCGCAACGAAGCCAAAGAACGTGTCGTCGACATCATCCACACCACCGGACTTCGGGCAGCTCAGCTTCACGGCGACGAAAGCCCCGACGAGGTCGCCTGGATCGCCGAACGGGTTCCGACGGTCATCAAGGCAGTCTCGGCCGGCACTCCGCAAGCACAGCATGCGGGCGAGTTTCCCGTGCCGATCATTTTGGTCGATGCCGCTGTGCCTGGTGCTGGTGAAGTCTTCGACTGGTCGCTCGCCAAATCGATGCCAACCGACAAGCACATCGTGCTTGCAGGCGGGCTTCACCCCGACAACGTCGCCGACGCGATCGCGGCTGTTCAGCCATGGGGGGTCGATGTGGCCTCTGGCGTCGAACGAGAGCCAGGCCGGAAAGATCCGTCCGCCCTGCGGCGATTCATTCAGAATGCAAAGGCAGCCGGTACCTCCGAGCCTGCCGAGGAATTGGAGTAACTACCTATGTCAACGCTTATGGGCGATCCGGGGGCCGATGGCCGCTTTGGCGAGTTCGGCGGGCGTTTCGTCCCCGAAACCCTCGTGCCAGCGTGCCAAGAGCTTGAGAAGGCCTTCCGTTCGGCATGGGGAGATCCTGAGTTCCGCAACGAACTCTCGACGCTGCTCGCCGACTATGCCGGGCGCCCCTCGCCGGTAACCGAGTGCCACCGGCTCAGCGAAGAGCTCGGCTACCGAGTGCTACTCAAGCGTGAAGACCTCAACCACACGGGCTCGCACAAGATCAACAACGTCCTCGGGCAGGCCTTGCTCGCAAAGCGCATGGGTAAGACCCGCCTGATCGCCGAGACTGGCGCCGGTCAGCACGGTGTCGCTACCGCCACCGCAGCTGCGCTGATGGGCATGGAGTGCCGGGTCTACATGGGCGAGGTCGACATGGGTCGCCAAGAGCTCAACGTGTTCCGCATGAACTTGCTCGGCGCCGAAGTTGTGCCTGCAATGAGCGGCTCTCGAACCCTCAAAGACGCCGTCAACGAGGCCATGCGCGACTGGGTCGCCAAGGTCGAAGACAGCTACTACTGCCTCGGCTCGGCAATGGGCCCACACCCATACCCGTGGATGGTGCGCACCTTCCACGAGGTCATCGGTATCGAAGCCCACGAACAGTGCGCTCGCATCCTCGACGGGGGAGTTCCCGACGTGGTCACCGCGTGCGTTGGCGGCGGCTCAAATGCCATCGGCATCTTCTCTGGGTTCGTCGACACCGATGCCGAGCTTGTTGGCGTCGAACCCGCTGGCGGCGCTGCGGTTGGACGCAAGGTCCCTGGTGTTGTGCACGGGTCGAAGTCCTACCTCATGCAAGACGAAGTCGGCCAGGTTCTCGAGGCCGAGTCGATCTCGGCCGGGCTCGACTACCCAGGTGTTGGCCCCGAGCATGCTCACCTCGCCGCGATCGGGCGAGCTCGTTATGAGTCCGTTACCGACGACGAGGTCGTCGAAGGGTTTCAGTTGCTCGCACGCACCGAAGGCATCATTCCCGCCCTCGAATGTGCTCACGCCCTCGCGTGGATGTCCCGAGCACGCGAAGAGCTCGCAGGAAAGACTGTGCTGATGAACCTCAGCGGACGCGGCGACAAAGATGTACGACAGATGATGGATGTGTTGGGTAAGTGAGTTCTGTAATTGGCAAGTTTGAAGCGAGCCTCCGAGCTCGACGTGAATCGGGCGGGAAGATCCTCGTCCCGTACATCACCGGTGGCCTCGGCGACGACTGGATCGAGACGCTCCACGCCGTTGCTGATGCTGGTGCCGACGGCATCGAGATCGGTATCCCGTTCTCCGATCCGGTCATGGACGGCCCCACTATTCAGGAGGCGAACGACAAAGCACTCGCTGGCGGGGCCACCCCACAGAGCATCCTGTCGGCGATTCGTGACTCCGACATCGAAGTACCGCTTGCCGTGATGACCTACTACAACATCGCATTCCGAGCAGGCGACACTCGCTTTGCTACCGACCTGGCCGAAGCCGGCATTTCGGGATGCATTCTTCCCGACCTTCCGCTCGAAGAGACTGGTTCGTGGGCCGAAGCTGCCGACACTGCCGGAATCGAAACGATTCTGCTCGCAGCGCCGACCGCACCAGACGAGCGCCTCCCGCTCATTTGTGAGCGGTCTCGGGGGTTCGTCTACGGGGTTGGCCTCTTGGGCATCACCGGCGTCCGCGAATCGCTCGCCGCATCGGCCATGGACATCGCCGGACGGCTGAAGGCCGTAACCGATATGCCAGTGCTCATCGGTGTTGGTGTGGGTACACCCGCACAAGCCGTCGAAGTCAGCACGGTCGCTGACGGTGTTGTCGTCGGTTCGGCGATCGTCAACCGGATGTTGTCTGGCGCTGGCCCCGATGGCGTTGGCGAGCTGGTAGCTGAGTTCCGCTCGGCCCTCGACGATGCGAGCAGCTAAGCGCTACTCGGTGTCGTCCTCATCGGCGGTCACGATCGACGCCGTCAGCGTGATGAGCTGATCAGGGTCGGTACAGGTAACCAGGCCGTCGTCGACGAGCTCGCGAGCCTCGATGGTGCTCGCGAGGCACTCGTCGGGAACCTCAGTCGCAGCGATTAGACGCTCACGGTTCAGAATGTCGCGTGGGTTCGGCGCACCAAGCTCATGTGTTTCAGCGTCGATGCCCGAACGAACCGTAATCATCCAGCCACCCTGTGATGACAACGTCAGTTCGTCTCCGGATACAGAGACGGCAACGAAGTCTGTGTTTGGAATGTTGGCGGTGAAGGTCGTCTCGGTCGAGGTTGTCTCGAGCACGCCGTCGGTTTCGGCCCCGGCGACTGCAACCGTGATGTCGGAGAGAAGTTCCTCGATGAACGCGGGGTAGAGGAGGCTTGGGGTGAAGAACGCGGCGTTGTCCCGCTGATGCGGAACCCACATCGAGGCAAGGTCGCTGGTTTCGTCGAGTACAAACCGGTCGATGCGCACGGTTTGGGCCAATGGATCAGCTTCGTCGAGCTCGTCGAGTAGCTGGCCGTCTGCCCCTGCAGCGAACGCTTGCTGAGATCGGATGCCCACGCCGACGTGTCCGTAGGTGACCCACTCCTCGTCGCCAAGACCTCGGCTGACAAACGCAGGCGTCGAGCTAGCACTTGGTGTTTCGCCACCGCTTACAACTCGCCACGCTGGTCCATCGATCTCGAGCGTCTCCTCGCCTTGCCCGCTAAAGGTGATTGTGGTTGGACCGTCCAGTGCACGTTCGAGAGCGGCGATCAGTTCGTCGACTGTCCAATCCGAGAATGCCAGGCGACTTGGCGGTTCCGCATCCGTGTCACTGTCGGGCGATTGTGGGAGGTCTGCGGGCGGCACGAGCGTTGGGCGTGGAGCCTCAGCGCTAAAGACCAGTTCCCGGGCTTCCTCGGTTGGTCCTGAAGTGCAGGCGGTCGCCACGAGCACAATCAGGAGGAAGGAAAGCCACGAACGCATAGCAACAGGTTCGGCAGAAGCCGCTGGTTCGTGAGGAATAGCGGTTTGGCCTATTGGTGATCTGCGAGAACGGCAGAGTCAGTGAACGGTTCTCAGCGCAAACCATGCGACGTTCATCATTGCAATCCCGTAGATAAACAACCGCACATCACGTGACCAGCTTCGCGTGCTGATGATGGTGATTGCCCAAAAGACCGCCATGACAACCGTCTGCACAGCAACCACTCGGTCTGAGCGGGGAAGAGCGAGGTCGATCAGGAAATCTCTCACCTCCGCGCTAACCCGGCCAGACTCCTTTCGATTCCGCGATAGGTCAGATGGCCTAACTACGTCGAATGGCTCATGACCCTTGATTCGACGACCGAAAGTACCTCGTGGCAACGACCGAAACTGAAGCCCAGTCGAAGCCATGGCTCAGTCAACCAAATGCCGTCTGGCGGCGGATTGGTGACCGGATCGAACAGCGTATGGCGGTCGTTGAACGAGGAGTTGTGGCACTTCTTGGGCGCCCCCTACAACCCGCAGAGACCGCCGCGTGTATTCGCGAGTGCGAGCTTCTGACGCAATGGTTGTTCTCTCTCGACTTGGTCGTCGCGGGACGGCTCACTCGTGAGCTCGCCGAAGCATTCGGTGACCCCGAGCTGTCGAACGCCACCGCATCGGCGCTTGCTTCTCGTGTCGAAGAACTTCGGCGGGTCCTGCGTGTTGCCGGCGACGACTGGCGAGACGCTCCCCGCGAAGCGCTCCATGTTCATGTCGTTAGCCCTATCGACGCCCATATCGATGCTCTGATGTGGCACTTGCAGCAGCGAGGCGCCCTCACCACTCATTCGCCGACCTTCATGAGCGCTCCAGAAAATGCGAACGCGCTGGTTGTCTACTCTCCGACCAACGTTCGAGACGCCGCCGGGCTGCTGACCGCAGTTGGGCGTCGGAACGCAACCACTCGCCGTGTCATCGTGCACGACATTGATGTGCGTCGCGAACACCTCGCCGAGATTGCTGACGAAGCCGACCTTGTCGTGCCACACACCACATCGGCAAAGCAGCTATCCGATGAGGTGTTCGCGATTGCCCAACCCGACCCGGAGTGGCTGAACCGAGTCGTACTTCTCGGTGCGAATGACCTGTACCCGCAACTCGTGCCGTTCCGGTTCGACGTGCTGATTGCGAACAACGCCGAGGAGGCCATGCGAACCCTCGCGGGTACGGCTCGCACCCTCGTGATCGGCCCAGACATTCCCAAACCCGATTCGGTGATCGCCCTTGCCCGGTCGACCCCCGAGACACGCGATGCGCTTCTCGTTGTTGCCGGCTTGGACGAATCAACCGCACAACGCGCCCGACATCTCGGTGCCGACTTGATCGTTGATGCAGGAACAAACCCCGACCAATGGGCGCTTCACCTTCGGGGACTGATCAGCCGCCGCCGACGTTCCGAGGACCTTGATGCGGCGTCGATGAAGACAATTCCATCGTGGCCCCGTGCTGTCGTGTTGCTCGATCGAGCGCTGGCGACCCTCGGTCGGTCGAGCAGTATTGCGTCGCTCGCTCTTATCGAGAAGCCAGATCTTTCCGGCCCAGACCTCGAAGCGCTTCACGAAGGATTTGGGTCGGAGTTCCGAACCGACGATCTGCTCGGAGAAACAGACGATGGGCGACTGATCGTCTTGCTCAAAGGGGCGCCACGCGCTGCCGCGGCGAAGCGAATTGAGCTCGCGCTTAGTCACCTCGATATCGATCCGACCTGCGGCCGCGCCGCCGTCGCTGAGTTCCCGGCTGAAGGACTTGGGCTTGGACAGCTCATGGAGTCGGCTAGTGCGTTGATGGCCAACGCCGCTGATGAGCAAGGCCCCGCTGTCGCCTCCCGAGAGTGGAACAACGCCGCGAGCGGCAAGGTTGACGTCCTTTTGGTCGAATCTGATCCAACGCTCGCGACTGTTCTGCAACAGCTTCTTGGGCGCATGGACCTTACGAGCCGCCATGTATCGACAGGCTCCGACGCGCTCAAGGCACTCACTGGGCACGATGCGGCCGTTCGCCCGCGACTGCTCTTGCTCGAGCTCGATGCAATGGGCGCCGATGGCCTGATGGTCTTGCGATCGCTGTCCCGCCAGAACATTCTCACAAAGACCCGAGTGGTCGTCACGTGTGCGCGAATCCGTGATGGCGAGCTTCGCGAGGCCTTCGAGCTTGGCGCAGCTGACGTCGTGCAAAAACCGTTCTCCGCAGTTGTGTTGCAGAACCGACTCTCGCAGGTGCTTGGCACAGAACTGGCGAGCCCTGAATGATCCGTGGATCACTCATCACGATCGGGGCTTCGCTCTTCTTGTACGTCGTCGTGGGGTCGCTCGTCGATGCCTACCAGAACCGACGACGTCGTCAGGAAGCCCAGGCAATGGAAGTGCTCTCTCGAGCGCTCTATGCCGACCACGAGCAGCTTGCGCCGTTGCTCGAAGAGATGCGGTCCATACCCTCGCAGGTCCTGTTTTCGATTGCGATGCATGTCCCCTTGCACTTCGATGACCAGCTCTCGCACCGCCTGCTTGAGGTCGTTGGAAACACGACCGCGCGACGCAAGGTGTACCGGCTCAGCAAGAGCCGCTTCTGGCCCCGTCGAGTGCGAGCAGCGCGAATGTTGCAGATCCTTCCCGAGCCAGAGAACACCACGCGCAAGTTGCTGCAAGACTCCAATGCTGCCGTGCGTGCCGCAACGATCGAGTCGTTCGACACCGATCAGATCGCCTTCTTTGCGGCGGAGCTGTTCGAGGCGCTCGACGACAAGCATCAGTCGGTTCGCTTCGTGGCGCAACAGGCGCTTCTTCGTGGCGATGGGCGCTTGGTGGAACCGGTCCGTGAGCACCTTCCAAACCTGCCTTCGCACCTGATTGCTCCTGGCTTGGAAGTAGCAGCGAATCTGGGCGACCCGCGATTGCTCAAGGTGATCAAACCCCACGCCACGTCGGAAGATCCGCAGGTTCGACGTTTGGTGGCTGCAGCCACTCCGTTCGGAATCCCTGAGAAGTACCTCGGATTCTTTGTTGGTCTCTTGGCCGACGAGGATGCAATCGTCCGGGTTTCGGCCATCGAGGCAGTCGCACGGACCCAGGCGCAATGGATGGCTGGACGGGTCGGTGCAGCTCTTCGAGATCGAAGCTATGAAGTGCGGCGTGCCGCTGGAAACTGTTTGGCCCAGCTCGGAGCGATTGGCTTGCTCGTTCTCCGGGAAGCGCTGACCGGCGACGATCCGTTCGCCCACGACATGGCCCAGCAGGTCATCGACGGCCTCGTCGTTGACGGCCGCGTTGCTGCTCGTGAGGTACATGAGGTCAGCGTTGATCTCGACCCGCTCACCCAGTGGGGTGCTGCAGCGTGATCAGTACGTTCTTCTCTTACGTTCCACTCGGCCTTGCGATCGTCGTCTTCGGATCGATCCTGTTCGAGGTGTTTCTCTACATTTCAGCGGTTGTCGAGATGCGGCGGCATCGCCTGCGCAACCAGCATCAGATGTGGCGACGCGTCCTGTCTTCTCCGCTCGTCCCTCGTATTTCGGTACTGATGCCGGCGTACAACGAAGAAGTCTGGATCGCTGACTCGGTCGCACGCACGCTCGCTCTGCGCTACCCGGACATCGAAGTCATCGTCATTAACGACGGTTCGTCAGACACCACGATGAAACGGCTCGAAGAGACGTTCTTCCTCAGCCACGTCCTCCCGATCTACCGGCGCCAGCTCGAAACTTCCCACGTCCGTTCGATTCAGCGATCACGGATCGAACCGAACCTGATCGTTGTCGACAAGGACAACGGCGGTAAGGCCGATGCGTTGAATGTCGGACTCAACGTGGCGTCTGGCCAGTTGGTGTGCGCTATCGATGCGGACACGATCGTGAGCTCGGACGCTCTGCAGCAGCTTGTCGAGCCATTTCTCTCCGACCCCGAAACGGTCGCTGTTGGTGGAACAATTCGCCTGGTCGACGGGCGGGTTCCCGACGACGAGAAGAACCTCGATTCGGCTCCGAAGAGTTTCCTGCTTGGCGCCCAGACGGTCGAGTACGTTCGCGCCTTCCTCGTTGGTCGCCTTGGTTGGAACCCGCTCGGTGGTTCCCTTGTGATCAGTGGCGCTTTCGGCCTCTTCGACCGCCAGAGCATGCTCGACATCAAGGGCTACAACCGGGCGTCGATCGGCGAGGACATGGAGCTCGTTGTCCGCCTTCGCCGACATGCCTACGAAGACGGCCGATTCGCCAAGGTGGCGTTTGCTCCGAACCCGATTGCCTGGACCGAAGCTCCAGCCTCGTGGAAGACGCTGGCCCGTCAGCGGAACCGGTGGTTCCGTGGCCTACTCGACGTGCTCTACCGTCACCGCAAGATGATGTTCAACCCGAAGTACGGCTCAGCCGGGATGCTCGCCGTTCCGTACTTTGCCGTCGTGGAGGCGATAGCCCCGTTCGTTGAGGCGCTCGGCATCATCCTGGTCACCATTGGTGTTATCACTGGCACGATCACTGGCCAACAGCTCGGAATCCTCGCCGCAGCGTACGCCTTTGGCATCGCCCGAACCGCAGGAATCTTGGCGCTAAGCGACATGGTGTACCAGACCCATCGCGGCTTCGTGTCACGATTGCGCATGGTCGGCTTCGTGATCTTTGAGATGCTCGTCATGCGTCCAGCCACCTTGGTCTGGCGCATGTGGGGTACCTGGTTGTTCCTCCGAGGCGACCACGCCTGGGGAGTGCAAGAACGCAAAGGCCTGACGGCGTAATTCTCCGCACTTCCGGCGGAGATCCGCGGAAGTCGAAATGGTCCTCCGCTTCGCTCCGTCCCCTCTCGCCTGAGGCGCTTCCTCTGTGCGTATACAGGCTTCGGTTTTGGCCGTAGCGGCTGAGCGGGGCCTACCAGAAAGTATCGAGAAGCTCCCGAGCTACGAGTCGGCGGTGTGGGGATCCTGACCGGAAGTGTCAGGAAAGGTGTTGTGGTGACGGATTACTTCGTCAACGATGAATCGCAGGAACTTCTCGCTGAATGTCGGGTCGAGCCCGGCTGTGTCCGCCAATCCGCGTAGGCGGGCGATCTGTACGGCTTCGCGGTCGGGGTCGGCTGGGGCAAAGCCCACCTTGGCTTTATGTTCGCCTACCCGCTTGGTGATCTTGAATCGCTCGGCGAGGAGGTGAATGAGCGCAGCATCGATGTTGTCGATGCTGTCTCGGCATTCTCGGAGCACGTTGTCGTCGTCCACGGGATGAATCGTAGCCCGCGCTACCGTTGCCTCAATGAGTGGGCATGAAACCAATGGTGAAGACATTCCAACGAAGGCGAAGATCGTCACCGTCTCTGATGGTGTCGTGTATGGCACTCGTGAAGACCGGTCGGGGGAGACCCTCGAGGCGCACCTGACGTCGATTGGTTTCGATGTGGTCGAACGTGCCCTGACCGAGGATGGCACCGAACCGGTCCGCAGCACGCTGGTGCGCCTTGCGGACGGCTTCAACGGCGTGATCGTGACGACGGGCGGCACCGGGTTCGGACCGCGAGATCTCACGCCGGAAGGGACGCGTGCTGCGATCGACCGCGAGGCCCCAGGCCTCGCCGAGGCCATGCGCCTCGTCAATCCGCTTGGCAGGTTGAGTCGAGGTATCTGCGGCACGATCGGTGAGGCCCTGGTTGTCAACACCCCCGGTTCGACCAAAGGATGCGTCGAAACGTTCGATGCTGTTGCAGACGTTGTGCCACATGCGGTTCGTCTGATGGTCGACAACAAGGACCCGCACCCGCACCCCGAGAAACCATCGGACCCCGCACATGGCTGACCAACCCGAGAGCGGCCCAATCGATACCGACGCCTATCGCAACTCGATGATGCGGCGAGCGATCGCGAACGCATCGACTGCCCGATTGCGTTCGGTTCCGAACCCATGGGTCGGGGCAGTGCTGGTGGATACGTACGGCATCGTCTACGACGGTGCGACGCACGCACCCGGTGGCATGCACGCAGAACGTGAAGCCTTAGCTGCAGCTGGTGATGCTGCTGCCGGTTCAACGCTGTTTACGACGCTCGAGCCGTGCAACCACACCGGTCGGACGGGGCCATGCACCGAGGCGATCATCGAGGCCGGCGTGTCCAGGGTTGTCCTCGGCATTCTCGACCCCGACGAGCAGGTTGCCGGCGCCGGAGTTGAGCGCCTTATCGAAGCTGGCATCGACGTGACCCTCGGGGTTGAAGCCGAGGCTGTGGCTAACCAGCTCGCCCCGTACATCACGCATCGCACCACGAAACGTCCTCATGTCGTCTTGAAGCTCGCGATGACGCTTGACGGGTTCATCGCAGCACCGGACGGCACAAGCCAATGGATCACCGGTGCGGAAGCCCGACGAGATGTGCATCGATTGCGAGCAGAGTCCGACGTGATCATCGTTGGTTCCGGAACCGTTAAGGCCGACGACCCATCGCTGACCGTTCGTGATTTCACCCCACCCGCAACCGACGACTCGCTTCCACCGCTCGACCCATGGCGCATCGTGCTCGGTTCGTCGGCGGCCGGGCTTGAGGCCGAGGCCAAGACCGCTCCGTTCGAGTCGTGGGATGGCAGTCTCGAAGACTTGCTCGACGACCTCGGCTCTCGCAACAAGCTTCAGGTCATGGTCGAGGGCGGCGCCCAAGTGGCCGGCTCGTTCCACCGGGCTGGGTTGGTCGATGAGTACTGGCTGTACATGGCGCCGGCGATCATGGGTGGGGGAGACGGTCGCAACGTCTTTGCCGGCAACGGCGCCCCCACAATGGCCGACGTTCAGAGGGGCGAATTCGTCTCGGTCGACAAGCTCGGCAACGACATCCGGCTGGTCTACCGCAAGCTCGGGTCAAGCGATTAGCTAGAGCTCGAGCTCTTCCTGATCTGGGTCTGACCTCGACGATCCGGCGTCGGGCATAGGCCAACGGCCCCGATTCGTGTCGTTACCCCGCCAACCGTTGTCCCCAGCCGATAGTGGGCGGGCATTGGCCAGGGTTGTTTCGCCACCGAGACTGTCGGGTTCGATGTGATCGATTTGAAGCCAATGGAATGGCGCATCGCAGATGCGGTTGGCGCTTCGGCCGTTGGTGGCAATCAGAACAAGATCCGAGATCCACGGCGGGAAACTTCGGCTCTCATACGACACTTCGGGCCTTCGGCCCTTGGCGCCATAGACAATTCTTCGAAACACCGCCTTGGCTGATGCTGCAATGACATACAGCGGGTGAATCGGCGTGCCATCAATCAGCTGACACTTCCGGCCGCCGAACCCCTGCTCAGGGGCGGGGTCGATGACCGGAAGTTCGACGTTGTCGGGGTCGGCCAACCATTCGAGTGTCTCTTCGTAGGTGCTCTGGTCAATCACAATGTTGATCAGGGGCTTGATACCCGGGCCAGTGCTGATGGCACCGCGAGCGATGAGGCGAGCGAGCGCTTCGTGGTTTCGCTGGCCCACCGTGGATGAGATGCCAGCTTCTTTGTGTTCACGACGGACCTTCTCAGCCTCCGTGTTCATCGCTGTCCGAATGGCAGCGAACGAGAGAGGGTCGAGCTTGCCGCTGATCCTCCCGAGGCCGCCAGGCAACGGCCGCAACGAGATTGTGCATTCCAGTAGTTGCTCGGATGGTTCGGCACCGTCGGGGTCGGCTCCCATAAGCCACCGCTCAACAACCTCGTCGAGGTCGCGAAACGCAACATTGGTGAACCACTGGATGAAGCATCGTTGATCGCCAATCATCTGTTGATGGACGCGAGCGTTGTCCTTACGGCGCAGCAGGTTCAGATGAGCCGTTGTGAGCGTGCCATCTTGATAGGCAGCGGCGAATTCTGGGAAGTCAGTGAGCCAGTTGGCGAGTAGCTGATCGCTGCGTGTGGTTGCAGGGTCATTGTTGGTGCGTTCGGCGACGTGGTTGGCGACGTTGCGCTGATCGTTGAGCTTGCCTACGTCGGCCGCCTTGGCAGCGGCAACCGTCTCAACCCGAAGTGCATCGAGCCGGGAAGTGATGTTGGTCAAAGCCACTAGTCGGTCGGAAGTCTCTTCTGGTGAGAGACAGGACAGCGGCGTCGAGAAACAGGCATCGACGGCAGCCGACAGCTGCGAAACGTCGTGGTTGGGGTGGAGCACTCCGCCGATGGCCATAGAAGTAATCTATCGAACGTATGTTCGTATTGCAAGTCGTGGGGAGAGGAAACTCAACGAACTTTGGGCGCGCAGAAACGAGCGTTGGGCGTCAGGTTTGGGAGCGGCTAGTGGCGAGCTTGAAGCTCTAGCGCAACGCCGTTTGGGTCGGTGGTGAAGATTTGGGTGATGCCGAGGTCGTCTCGGACGGAGACGTCGTACACGATTCTTGCTTCGTCGAGCGTTGTAGTCATTGCGTCGACGTCGTCGATCGACAACGCCACATGGTTGACGGGCCCAGCAGCTTGTGACGGGGGAGCGTCAGCCTCGTTGAGGTGCACGATCGCAACATCGCCCACGTATAACCAGGCACCTCGATTGCTACCTGATGGCTTCGGTCGGTTCTCTAGCCCGAGCATCTCGTAGAACGCGATCGTCCCGGCGAGGTCAGTCGTGTGAATGTTGATGTGGTCGATGCCGTGGACAGGCATGGCTATCGGAGAATGGCGTCGGTCTTGAGCGCCACGATGCCGGTTGCTCCCATTGCTCGGAGCTCGCCGAGCTTGGCCCACAGGTTCGACCGGTTGACGACGATGTGCGCCGCAACAAGGTCGTCGCGTCCGGCGAGTGGAAGGACTGTCGGTGCAGCGAGACCAGGGAACACGGTGCCGAGCTCGTCGACCTTGTCGGCTGGCAGGTGCAGCATGACGTACTGGGTCTGACGTGCCTCAAGGGCAGCTTCAAGCCGCAGGTTCAGTGGCGCAACCGCATCGGCCGCTGACGTCGACCAAGCGAATGTTGCTTGGCAGCTGTCACCTTCGGCAAGGACACGAAGCCGGTTGCGGAGCAAGCTGCCACCAGTTTCACGAAGGTCGACGATCGCGTCGGCGAGCCCAACTGCGCAGACGCCTTCGAGTGAACCGCCCATGCGAACCACATGTGCGTCGACGCCCTCGTTCGTCAACCAGCGCTCGGTCCAGTTTGGAAGATGCGTCGCCACGGTCCGGCCGTTGAGATCGGAGAGCTTCTGAAAC
>CAKZVC010000066.1 GCA_937922235.1 uncultured Acidimicrobiales bacterium
GCTGCTGAGCAAGCGCTCGGCTTTCATCGTCCTTCGCGCCGTTCTCGGCTGCGACGACGACCTTGCGAATGTCGCGAAGGTCGACTTCGCCGATACCGGCGAGTGCCGCCTCGGCGTTGTCACGCCATTCAGCACTGCGCAAGCGGGGGAGGAGATGTTCGCCGACGGCTTCAAGCATCTTCGGCGGGATTTCCGGCTGGCCAGCCTTAGCTGCGGCGACGTTCTGCTTCTCGATGAGCGTGCGCAGCCCCGGCACGCCGTCACGCATGACGACACGAGCCAACGGGCGCTGCATTTCTGGGAGTGCATTCAGCACGGCGTCACGATGGACGCGGCGTGCTCGCAAGCGCTTTGGCTTCGGGCGGGCTGGGCCTCGGTTGCGGTCACGGCGCTGACGGCCACCGTCGCCTCGACCGCCTTCGTTCCGTCCACGTCCACGTCCACGGCCTTCGCCGCGTCCGCCGTCACGACCACCACGACCGCCGCCGTCACGTCCACGGCCTTCGCCGCGTCCGCCGTCACGACCACCACGGTTGTCACCACGTCCACGACCTTCGCCGCGTCCGCCGTCACGACCACCACGACCTCGGCCGCCATCGCGGCCTCCACGGCCACGACCGCCGCCGTCACGACCACGGCTTTCGCCACGTCCGCGCTTGCCGACAAGCTGGGTGGTCACGCCACCCTCGTCCTTACCCGAACCGAGGATCTCAAGCGTTTGCTTCTCGGTGCGCTTGGCCTTTGGCGGCAGTACGGCGGTGATGAACACACCGTCGACAGCGAAGTCGGCATCGACGCGAACGACATCGCCGACCTGTGCTCCTTCGTACAGAAGAGAGCCATCCAGCTCGCCCTTGGGCTGCTTCGCCCCGGCTTGGCGCCAGGTGTAGGACCCATCATCACGTTTGCTGGTCAGCTCGACCTCAAGGCGTCTTGACATAGGCGTAAAACTTAGCGCCCGCGCTTGGCAAACACCGCATCGCCCTTGCAATCATCGGGCGACCCGATCAGACGGCGTCGCGATCATCGTGGTCCGCAGCGCCACCTTCTGTGGATGAGGCTGTGACTATCTTCACACCATCTGGGGATATCGCGCTGAACCTGTCGACAACCCTGGGGATTTCGCGTTTTGGGTTGACGCAAGCAAACCGACCGAGCAATGTGTTCTCAGCCACGAGGGAACGCCCTCCGGAACAGCGCCAGACGCTCACCGAATGAGACACACAAACTGCGCAAGCAGCGAGTGCAATCAGGACGAGAGACGAGGAGTTGGGAAGGGGAAAACGGGCCCACGAGGCGAGGATTACGGTTCGCCGGTCCGGGAAACGATCAGCAGCTTTCGGGTGAACGATCAGGAACGGAACGGATCAGGTGCGAGAGCCTCGGCACTTGCACCTGAAGCCCAAAAAGCGAACTGCCCCGCAGGACCTCGGTCCCACGGGGCAGTGAATCATCGAACGAGACGGTACTGCCGGCAAGAACGATGAGGGTGGACCCTAAGCCGAACTTGAAGCCCTTGGATCCAACACTTCGGTGGAGGAGCCAAGGGCTTCACCCTTTTTGGTGTCTGAAAGCGGGGTTTGGGCGGGCGGTACACTCGTTTTCATGACGGTTCGGGTTGATGCGTGGTTGTGGAGCGTGCGGATCTTTAAGACGCGGTCCGACGCAACGCTGGCGTGCAACGGACACCACGTTCGGGTGAACGACAAAGTCGTCAAGCCAAGCAAGAAGCTCGCACCCGGTGACCGTGTTGTCGTCAAGCTGCCGCGCCGGCTTCATATTCTCGAAGTTGTCAACATGCCGAAGAAGCGGGTCGGCGCTGCGGTCGCCGCAGAAGCATTCGTCGATCACAGCCCACCGCCCGAACCTCGGGCAGCCCGACCTACGCGGCAAGCCGTCCGTGACCCAGGAACTGGCCGTCCGACGAAGCGTGAACGCCGGCAGCTCGACAAGTTTCGAGATCGATAACTTCTCGACACGTCCGGTCGAGATCCGCCGAAACCCAAGAGGTAGCTGCGAGCTCTGCGCTCAAGTCATCAGGTAGGCCAGATGTCGCCGACGGTGTAGCCCTCAGCAAATGGGTCGGTGCTGTCCAGTACGTAGTCACCCAAGCCGGTGATCCAGCCCTGTCCGCTGATCTCCGGGAGGATCGCCGCGATCTCGGCGCCGTCGGCGCCGATGACGGTTGTTTCGCCGAGAACCTTGCCGCGAAAGATCGTGTCGAGGGGTCCCTGGTTGATGAAGGTCTCACCGACTGCGAGCTCGCCCCGAGCGTGAAGAACCGCCATCTTGGCTGACGTTCCCGTTCCACACGGACACCGGTCAAGCGCGGCGCGCCACGACTCGGGCTCATCCCAGCTCGGGCTTCCCGTCGCCACCGTGACCGCAGTTCGCTGCGTCGCTCCAGGAATCGTTGCGGTGCCGGAGAGCAACGTAATCGTCGGGCCAGTCAACTCGCTGTGCACCGGGTGGACTACCGGCATCTGCTCGGCGGTCGCCACCCGGATCATCTCACTTATGCGGGCGATCTCAGCACCGTTGCTCGCCGCCAAGTCGACGCCGAGCGCGTCAGCATCAGCCATCGCGTAGAACATTCCTCCCCAGGCAATGTCGACCGGCACCAATCCGACCGTCGGAACATCGATGGGAGCGGCGAGGTGCATGACGAAAGCCGGGACGTTCGCGAAATGCACGGCGGTTACCTTGCCATCGGCGCAGTCGGCCCTGACCTCGATGAGCCCAGCTGGGGCCTCAAGGGTGAGGGTCGTGACCGGCTCGATCATGGGCAAAATACCCGTCTCGAGCAACGCCGTAACAACGCAGATCGTGTTGCTACCGGACATCGGCGGATACTCGGTCTGTTCCATGATGATGAACCCAGCGTCGGCCGCTGGGTTGTCGGACGGGACGATTGCGTTACAACACAACCCCGGGTAGCCACGCGGCTCCCGCAGCATCTGCATACGGATGTGATCGGCGTTCTGCTCGAGCCACTCCATCTTCTGCAACATGGTTCCGGCGGGGAGCTCTGGCATGCCCGCAGTGATGACGCGCCCAGGCTCGCCTTCGGCATGGACGTCAACTGCGGTGAGTCGGTGGGTGAACGATCGCATGGGCTCTCCGTTGTATGAGCACGGCCGTTGAGGCGTGTGCTGGAATACTGCACCATGGCCCGAATCGATCCCGCAAACCCAGGCGACGACGTCGCAACATTCCTGAGCGAGTATCACCTCGCCACGCTCACGATTGTGAAAGCCGACGGCACTCCACATGTCACCGCCGTTGGGTTCACCTATGAACCCGAATCACAAACCGCTCGGGTCATTACCTGGACCGATTCGTGGAAGGCCAAGCACGTCACCGCCCTAGGCACAGCCCAAGCTGCAATCTGCACCGTCGATGGTGGGCGATGGCTTACGTTCTCGGGTACCGCCATCGCAACCACCGACCCCGACGCGGTTGCCGAGGGTGTGCGTCGCTATGCCGAGCGGTATCGCCAGCCGAAGGAGCGCGACGATCGTGTCGTCATCGAGCTCAGCGTCGACACGATCGTCGGCCGAGCCTAGCTAGTCCGTCTGCCACGGAGTGACCGGTCGGCCGTGCTCTGCGACGTGATCGATCAAGTCGGCAAGACACCTCGGGTAGACCAGGTCGGCTGACTCACGCATGTCCGACGGAGTGAGCCATACGAATTCGTCGATCGCCGATTGTTCGAGATCGCTTAGCGCTTCAGGCGCAGCATCGAACGTGTCATCGACGTGCACAAGAAAGAACGACTCGGTCTGGCGAATCTGTCGACCGCCGAACGGAAACTCGCCCACCCGCTCAAGGACGACTGGGCCGAGCTCGCCAATGTCGAACCCGATCTCTTCAGCTACCTCGCGCCGAGCACCGGCTTCAAGAGATTCACCATCATCGAGCCCGCCCCCAGGTGTCCAATAAAAGCCACCACGTCCGGGATCTTCAGGATCGTGGCCATGGACGAGCAACGTTGCACCATTGGGCGCAACGAGAAGCACCCGCGCAGCGGTGCGGTTATGCACATCGACAGCATCAGATTCAGACACGGCCGAGACCCTAGCCATCGTTGGGTGATTCTCTCGCGATGTTGTGCAGCCTTCGGCAGTCCTACGCAGCCTTCGGCTGTCCTACGCAGCCTTCGGCTGGGAATCCGGAACCTCGACGACCTTCGTGATCTGCACGCCGATCATGTCGTAGATCGTCCCGTTGACGCTGTCGCGGTCGGAATGTGCCTGTACAACAATGCCGTTGTTCGGCAGATCGTGAAGTCCAGTGCACTCAAACCAACCAATCGGCGAGTCAGCCTTCTTATTCACGATGTCTCCGGGGAGAACGTCACACATACGTACTTGCATCACCTGGACGATTGTTCTCTGCATAGTCTCTGTATCGGCAACACACCTCAGCGGTACAGGGACTTCTGGCCCACGCCAGATTTGTACAGACTTTCCGACCGTTACGGTCAGAAAATCTGTACAAAAACCTATGGGGACACTTTTGGGAGGAACCGGGGCACGGTTGCGGCGTACTCCTCGTAGTTGGAGTACTGCTCGCGCAGCTGGGCTTCCTCCCACGAGGACTTCCACGTAAAGAATGCAACGGTGAGCACACCGACGAGCGCATGGGCGATGCTCCCAGAGCGAAGCACGATCCCCGCAACGATCGTCAGCACACCCGTGTAGATCGGATGACGCATGTATCGATAGACGCCTGTCATTGCCAACTCGCCCGACTTCACTGGGACAGGAGTAGGCGTCAGCGATCGACCAAGGCGCCCTGCGCCGAGCAAGACCACGGCCGCACCGATGAATGAAAGGATCCAACTCAGCACGACTAAGTACGTCGGCGTTGGCCAATCGTTCCGTTGAGGGAGCAACACAAGCAGCACAAGCAAGATGACCTGCAGAACTACGAAGAGCCATCCCGTGGCAGCCTTGGACACGACGACACTGTAGGGCGACGCATTCCCCCAACCAGGCACTCAAGGCCGTACCATCCCAACAATGGGTATGAATTCGATGTCTGCGCCACTGCAAACCGTCGCAATGCGACGTCCCGGAGCCATTTTGCATGCTGATCCGCAACGTTGGCACTATGCCGGACCCATCGACTCCGATGCACTTGTTGCTCAGTATCAACGGTTCGTCGAGCTGATCGAAGCGTCCGGGGCCGAGATCGTCTGGATCGACGAGCCCAATAGCCAGGCTGTCCAGGACGACCTCGCCGACTCGATCTTCACCTACGACCCATCGATCGTGACCAGCGGGGGAGCGGTGCTCTTGCGCCTCGGCAAGCCTTTGCGGGTCGACGAAACCGAGCTCCATCGAGCGTTGTACGAACGTCATGGGGTTCCCGTCATCGGCGAGATCGAAGCTCCTGGGACGATCGAGGGAGGCGACTGCTTCTTCCTCGACTCGAGCACCCTTGCCGTTGGACGTGGGTTCCGGACGAACCAGGCGGGGATCGACCAGCTCATCGCAATCCTGGCGCCCCACGGCATCACCGTCGAGACATACGACCTCCCGTACTTCTCGGGTCCCGAGGCGTGCGTGCATCTGATGTCTCTCGTCAGCCCGCTCGACGACGACTTGGCGATCATCTATGCACCGTTGTTCCCGACTGCGCTCTACCAGCGGATGACCGACCTCGGGTACACGCTGCTTCACGCACCCGAGGACGAGTTCGCGGCAACCGGCGGGCTGAACCTCAACGTGTTAGCGACCGGGCCGCGCCGGGTCATCGCGATCGACGGGTTCCCAGCAACCGCCCAACTCATGATCGACGCTGGATGCGATGTGTCACTTTTTGCAGCGGATGCGCTGTGCCTTCCGTGCGAGGGTGGACCCACCTGCCTAACCCGTCCATTGCAACGGGGCTAAGGCCTGCAGCACCCAAAGGTGAACCGCTAGTACCGGTTTCGTGACCTAGGACGTTCGACTCTTTTCCTCCCTGCGGCGTCCACTTGCCTCAAAAAGCAGCGCGCCCACTCGACAGTAAGGGGAGGACTTCCCTGCGGGCGCGCAGGCGAAATCGAGGAGGGACATGAACCAGCAACGCTTTGGGTTTTCGATCGTGATAGCGATCGTCGTCTCCCTCGTTCTTTCGTCGACCGCAGGCGGTCAAGCCCCAGCAACGGCATGTGGCGACCCGCCTCCCGGGTACAACGTCATCGAGACCGACCAGCGCTTCATCACTGGCACAACCGGACCCGATTTCATCTGCGCAGGGAAGAGCAACAACATCATCCGTTCACGTGGAGAGAATGACATCATTTTCGCCGGAGCTGGCAACGACGTGATCTGGGCGGGCTACGGCAACGACACCGTGTGGGCCGGCGAGGGTAACGACATCATCCGTGCGGGCGGCGGTAGCGATGCAATCTCCGCAGGACCTGGACGCGACACCATTCTTGGCGGAACCGGCGCAGACTCCATTCACGGAGGCGACGGTGACGACACGATCACTGGCGGCGACGGCCACGACTTGATCGACGGCGACGGCGGCGACGACAAGCTGATCGGCAACCGCGGAAGCGACCGAATCGTTGGCGGCTTCGGAAACGACGTTGGCCAGGGTGGCGCCGGAAACGACTCGCTCGTCGGGGGGAGCGGTGACGATGTCTTAACCGGCGGAGACCACGATGACACCCTTCGTGGCGGCAACGGCGACGACCGACTGGTCGGCGGGAGTGGCACCGACACGCTCACCGGTGGCAACGGTGACGATGCCCTCGACGGCGGCGATGACGTCGATATTCTCCGGGGATCCGCCGGTGACGACTCACTCGAGGGCGGCAACGGCCTCAACACGTCGATCGGAGGGCCCGGCTCAGACAGTTGTATGAACGCTGATTCTCCCAAGACGTCGTGCGAGATTGTCGATGGAATCGATCAGGACAATCCTCCTGCTCGAGTGTGGTTGCAGGTGCCGTTCGTTGGTTCCCCGGTCGTTCGAATCGGAGGAACGAACTGGTCGCCGAATGCTCCGATCGACATCACAATCGTCGATGGTGACAGCCAATCGGTAGGCAAACCGAACACCGTCACCAGCACTGGTCTGGGCGATTGGGAACTTACCGTGGCATCGGACTCTCTCGACGGAGGATCGATCCTTGCGGTCGATTCGAACGCTGGCGACGTCAAGACGTTGGTTCCGGTCCTGTCAGACTTCAGATGGTCTGCCACAGCAAAGCTGTTGAGCATCACCGGCCCGGCGGGGGAGACAATGAAGGCACAGATCTTCGCTCCTGGTGAGGGGAGGGTTCTCACTCACGTCGAGCTGATGACGTTTACCGCCGATGGGCAAGCCGAATCGAACTTCTCACAGCTCACCGGCATCGGAGAGCTCGAAGTTCGCCGGACGGACAGTGACGGCGACGTCGAAATCCACTCGGACATCCTCGGTATCGTTGATTACGTTGCGGCAGTACCTGCAGATAATGACCCAGATGATCACGACGCGAACGAAGAATGACCAAAGCGATTCGATAGTCAGCCGAAAGTAACAATTCGGAAAACGACGGCCAGTTCGGGCATAGATTCTAGAACTCGCCGTGTTCGCTAGAGATATGCACCCGAATCTCAAACGAGCCATCGTCATCACGGCCTGGATAGCAGCCGTTGTTGGTTGGCTGATGTATCAACGGTCCACCGGTCTAGGAACTGTCGACGCACTGCAGAGCTTTATCGACGCAGTCCGCGGCAAATGGTGGGCGCTGTTGGTGTTCGTCCTTGTCTACGCCATTCGCCCACTCGTATTGTTCCCCGCATCGTTGATGACGATCGCGGGCGGACTGCTGTTCGGACCCGTGGTTGGCATCGGCGCTGCCGTTGTCGGGTCGAACGCATCCGCAATGGTGGCCTACTGGATGGCCCGCACACTGGGCGTCGAGCGCTCCGAAGATGCCGAAGCAGCCGGTCTTCTCGCACGTTGGTCGACCCGAATGCGCGAGGAGAGCTTCGAGACAATCATGTTGATGCGCTTCGCCTTCCTGCCCTACGACCTGGTCAACTACGCGGCTGGATTGCTGCGTATTCGACCGATCGCCTTCCTTCTTGCGACCGCAATCGGTTCGATTCCTGGCACGGTGTCGTTCACGCTTGCAGGAGCGTCGATCGAATCGCTCAACGGTGACTCCATCGGACTCGATCCGCTGGTGCTCGTCTCCTCTGCCGTGCTCTTCATCGTGAGCGTTGGTATCTCACGAGTCATTAAGCGGCGCGAAGCAATGCCATTGGAGACGCACGTTCCCGACCTCGAACCTGTCGGCTAGCCAAGAATCAGCAGGCGCGGCAAAAAAAGTTGATGGCCGATCCTTGCGGATCGGCCATCTATTTCGTTGTTGAGTCTTTCAAGATTCATTTTGATCTGTGATCTGTGATCAGTTCATTTTCTGTCTTGCGACTTCATTTTTGTGATCTGAATGTTGTTTTTCTCTTCAACTACTACGAGAAGTATCGGAGCTCTCACGGATCCCTTGAGAGGTTCGCTCAACCATTTTCTGAAACCCATCAGCTTTGTTACCCGGTGACGTGGTGAAGATAGCGGTCGGCCAGACTCGGGCGATGCAGGATTCGGGCGCACAAGCGGGGGAGCACACCACGCCCGTGTTGGTCTTCACCGGGGATGATGGTGAGCGGACCCTGACGCGTTCCGGACCGGCGGGAGAGTTCGGCGTCTTTGTACATTGCATTCCGGGTGCTGCGGTGTTCTCGCTGCCACCGGGCGTTGATCGACCGTTGCAGTCCGATGACTTGAACCTCGCATTGCGTCAGCTGAGGATGTACGCCAAACATCGAGGCGATTTCGTCACGCCGATTTTGTCGTTCGACGGTCAGCCACTGACGCTCGGCCCACTGGTCGACATGAACATGCCCGACCCGATCGCCGGGTATCGATTCAGTTGGGGAAACCGCTCGTGCGCGTTGCTCGTAACCAAGTCGGTAGACCCGGTGCTCGAGGTGACGACCGGGCAGATCTACACCTACGACAGCGAGTGGACCGATCCCAAACAACGCGGATCGATTATGGATCGACTCTTCGGGCGATTCTTCAACGAGTAGCGACCTGCGGCGTTACAGCAGGTGTGGAGTGTGCTCAGCCATCGCTTCTTGGACCTGCTTGACCGTTGGGTTTACCAAGCCGACAGGGCCGATAACGACGGTCGGTACAGTTTCGTTGCCGTTCGCGATCGAACGGACCGTAGCTGCGTCCTTCGGACTGTCCCAGATGTTGCGCTTGTTGACCGGGATCTTGGCGGCCTTCAAGCCTGCGGTCAGGTTCGCACAGAACGGGCAACCGGGGCGCCAGTAGAACTCGATTGCCTTGATGTCTTCTGATGATTTTGTTGCCATATTCCGTGTCTCCTGACGTTTCGTCACTAGGTACCAACCCGGTGAAGGTCTGAAGAATTTCACCGAACGGCCGAGTCTCAGCCATCCACACGAGCCAGTCCTGCTTCGGCCACAGCAGTCCGCACCTCATGGACAGCATCCATTGATCGGATCGCGAATCAACCGATAGAAAATGATGTCCGCGTGGCGTCTTCTCCTGGCAATCGCAACCGTGTTGTTCCTTACTGCGTGCGCGCCCGACGAAGCCCCCGGCGAGAACGCTCAGCCACTCCGCGGGTGGGACGGCGAAGAGGTCGATGGCCAGCTTGTGCCAAGCCCCGATGCGCTTGCGTTGGTAACCGAGACGACCATCAGCCAAGCAACTCTCCCGCAGGAAGCCCTCGCCACAACCTCGCCAACCACCGCTCTGCCGCCGGCGACCAGCGAGCCAGAGGTCGACCAGAAACAGTCGCTCATCGACGCGTACCTATCCGCCTCAACGTCCGGTGCCAGCGGCGAGTCGATCATCCCGTGGATCAGCACAAACTGCCGGGCAAGCTTGGGGTTAGCTGGCGAAAGCGACCCGCTAAACGCCCATCTGCTCGACTCGTTCCAGCTCGACGCTGAGCGTGAGGTCGACCGGGCGATCGTCAACGGCACCTCCGGCGCAGTGATCGTCATTCGCGAAGACGTTGGACGAGTGAAGGTCCCAACCTCATGGACCCGAGAGGGCGACCGATGGCTGGCTGGATCGTGTGAGCCACGGACCGGGGCCTACGACTTCGCCACCGGCCAGCCCAACAGTGCCGAAGGATTGCAACAACGGCTCGATCAACTCGAAGCCGTTCGCCGTGCTGGCGAGCTCACCCAGTACCCGTGGCTCTCACAGCGTTGCCGCGAACGCTCGATGTTCACCTTTACGCAAACGACGTTGCTCCCCGAGCTGGTCACCGGCACGACCGACTACTGGTCGTTCGCCAACGTGACAATCCAAACCATTGCCGGCGAATCCGCTGTGACAAGCAGCGTTGATCCGACAAACGCCCAACAGCGCAACGGCCAGCTCGCAGCGAGGTGGGTCTACGAGAACGGAAACTGGCACTACGACAGTTGCAAGCAACCAGGCGGAAACCGGCTCTACCTGGGTTCGGACGGGAGTCGACGAACAATCGATGAGCTCCACGGTGGCTTCATCGAGTCCGGATTCGAGACCGCCTTTGATGGATTGACGCAGTCCTATTGGTCGCAGAACGAAGCCGAGTACGAGACGTTGATGGAGATTGGGGGAGCAATAAGCGACAACGATGCTGAAGCGGTGCTGCAGGCAACGCTCGTCCCCGCATTGACGAAGGCAGGGTACGTCCTCTTGGGCGAGGTCGACGGCGAGTACAGGTTTGTGCTCCGTTCCGACCCGTGCGGGGCCGCAACAACGTGGGTGCAACTGACCAGCGGGGGACTAGCACTCGAGTTGCACTACGGCGACTGCTAACCCGAACGAACAACCGCCAGCGGCGATGCTGGCTCCTTGATCAGCCGCAGACCCGCCAAAGCGAGCAGAGAGCTGATCGCTCCAGCGGCGAACGCAGGTCGCTCACTTCCCGTCGCATCGATGATCACCCCAAGGAACGGTGCGCCAAGCGCACCTGCGATATCGAAGAAGAACCCGAAGCTCGCTACCGAATGGCTCCGTTCGTGAGGCTGTGTTCCGGCCATGACGAACAGAAAGAGCGCCGGGTAGTTAAAGGCGACGCCAAGAGCGAGCACCGCCGTCCCGACGTACACGCCAGTCATGCTTGGCCAGGCTGCAACGATCGTCAGCCCAAGTGCAATGAAGCCGAAGGCAAGCATCGACCCACGGCGGGCCCCAAGCTTGTCAGGCAGGCTTGCAAAGGAGAGGCGGAACACGACCACGATGGCGGCGTACAGCAGGAACACAGTACCGGCTGAACCTTTGCCATCGGTGAGATCGTCGATGTAGAGCGCTAGGAACGTGGTGTAGCCAACAAAGCCGAGAAGCGAGAGCGTCAACAAAATCCCTGGCAGCACTGAGGCTCGGTGAAGGAATCCACGAGACCGAGCAGATGGCTGATCGGCAACGTTGATGGGTGGACGGTTTGGTACAGCGAACGCGAGAGCGGCGCTTACAACAGACATCGCGAAGCTGGCGCGCACCACGGCGCCGAAGTCGTACGTATCGGCCAGATACTCACCAAGGAACGGTCCGACACCGAGCCCAACGTAGATTGCCAGGCTGAAGTAGCTCGACGCCTCGCCGCGGCGGTGATCGGGCGCAAGGTCCTGGATTGCGGTAGCAGCTCCGACGAACGCTCCGCTCTCACCAATGCCTGTCATCACGCGCAGCCCCAGCAACACCGGAATCGACAACCAGACCGGGTACAGCAAGATCACTATGCCCGAGCTCAACGCCCCACCCATAAGGAGGATGCGCCGTCCGTACCTGTCGCCAACCCGACCCAGTAAAGGTCGAATGAGCGCTGCTGAGATGCCGAAGGCCCCAACGATGACCCCAACCTCGGTCTTCGAGCCGTCGAGGACATCCTCGATGTATCGAGGAAGCGTCGGAAGCAACATGGCGAACGAGGTGAAATAGAACAGCGCCGACAGCGTGATGGTGATGAAGCGTGGAGTTATGAGCGCTTCATCGTGGGGGTTCATCGGGTTGACGATACCGACGCCAGCGATTCCGACGCTGTGACTGTTGTGGGCGCTGGATCTGCACGGGCTTCGCTACGTAATGGTCTGCATCCGTGAGCTGAAAGTCCCATTCCGGAAAAGGCGAAAAAGGCCGATTACACAGTCATGGCTGTAAAACCCACTACCGGCGCGGAGGAGCACTCAGTCGCGCGCGCCGGTTGGTCGGATCGGCCATGGGTAGCTCGGAGCATTCGCATCCTCCTCTTTGTCATCCCGATCGTGTTCGGCTGGCTTGCGGTCAAGACGACGGGTGGGGTGTTTTGGCGCCCAGAAGGTTTCGTCGGCACCGTCGCTTGGGTCGTACAGGCAATCGCGATCGCGTCGGCATCAACGTTTGTGCTGGCACGACTTGCTGAACGTCTGACACCCCTCACGCCGTTGTTCCGTATGACACTTGTCTTTCCCGATGAAGCACCGTCACGATTCGGCGTCGCTCTTCGCTCGGGCACGCTGGCAAAGATCACGCC
>CAKZVC010000067.1 GCA_937922235.1 uncultured Acidimicrobiales bacterium
CGCCAAATCGGTCGCCGAGATGACAGGCTCCCGACTCATCCGCCTCCAGTGCTACGAAGGACTGGACGAGGCCAAGGCGCTGTACGAGTGGAACTACAAGAAGCAGCTGCTTCGCATCCAGGCCGACCGCAGCGGTGACTCGGATTGGTCCGAGCTCGAGGACGACATCTTCTCCGACGAGTTCCTGCTCACCCGCCCGCTCCTCGAGGCCATCCGTGCCGACGACCCCGTCGTGCTGTTGATCGACGAGGTCGATCGTGTGGAAATCGAGACCGAGGCGCTGTTGCTCGAGATCCTCTCCGAGTATCAGGTGTCCATCCCCGAACTCGGTACGGTCACGGCCAAGCAGATCCCGCTCGTGTTCCTCACGTCGAACAACACGCGTGAGCTGTCCGAGGCACTGAAGCGTCGCTGCCTCTACCTGCACCTCGACTATCCAGACATGGACCGCGAGAAGCAGATCGTCATGACCCGAGTGCCGAACATCACCGAGCACTTGGCCGATCAGGTCGCCCGCGTCGTTCGTTCGATTCGCTCGCTCGAACTGAAGAAGCACCCGTCGGTCTCCGAGACGATCGACTGGGCGCGCACGCTCGTCCTGCTCGGCATCGACAAGATCGATGCGCAGACCGCAACCGACACGGTCAACATCTTGTTGAAGTACCGCACCGACATCGACAAGGCCGTCAAGGACATGAACACCAACTCTGACAGCTACACGGGATAAGGGCACCAGGTCGATGACCACGGACTCGAACAGCAACGTGGCAAACGGGACTGGGCCGAATGGGACTGCGCTGACCGTCTCCGCAGACGCGGATCTCAGGCAGGAGTCCCGAGGAGATGACAGCTCGCCGCTGCTCGACCTGCTCACTGGCTTCATTGTCGAGCTCCGAAACGCTGGCCTGCCCGTCAGCCTCACCGAGAACCTCGACGCGATGGTGGCGGTGCAGCACATCCCGCTCGAAGACCGCACGGCGCTGAAGTATGCGCTCGCGGCGACGCTGGTGAAGAACCACTCGCACTGGAAAGCCTTCGAGATCGTCTTCGACGTGTACTTCTCGCTACGTGGTGAGGAATACCTGCTCGACTCCGAGCTCGGCGATTCGCCGTTCGAGGACGACGAAGACGATGAGGACGGCGGAGCCGATGGCGGCCAAGGCCAGGGCGACAAGGGCCAAGGTGGTTCCAACTCGGGAATGACGCCTGAAGAGCTCGCCGAGATGC
Source organism: uncultured Acidimicrobiales bacterium (assembly GCA_937922235.1). GTDB lineage: Bacteria > Actinomycetota > Acidimicrobiia > Acidimicrobiales > SHLQ01 > SHLQ01. Next base: position 1,228 of record CAKZVC010000067.1, read on the forward strand.
TCTACAACGCACTCGCGAACGGCGACGCCGCAATGATGCGCTCGATGGCTCGCGAGTCCGTGCGACGCTATGCCGGCATGGAGCCAGGCCGCCCGGTTGGTGGCACCTACTACCTCTACCGCACGCTGCGGAACCTCGACCTCGACAGCGTTCTCGAGAAGCTCATGCAAGCCGAGCAAGACACGGCTGAAGATACGAGCGCCTTCGAGCAACGCCTGCAGCGAGATGAATACAAGGACCGCATCGAAGCGCTCAAGAAAGAGATCGAGGCCGAGATCCGTCGACGCCTTGTCGCTGACCGCGGTGTTGAGGCCATGGCCAAGACGCTGCGCAAGCCGCTGCCCGAAGATGTCGACTTCATGCATGCCAGCCGCGAAGAGATGGCAAACCTTCGCAAGGCGATTTACCCGCTCACCCGCAAGCTCGCCGTCCGCCTTGCGCGCAAGCGTCGCCGTGGCCGCAAAGGGCCACTCGATTTCCGCCACACGATCCGGACGTCGCTGTCGTATGGCGGTGTGCCCGCCGAGCCAAAGTTCCGCAACCCTCGGCCGAAGAAGCCTGAGATCATGGTGATCGCCGATATCTCCGGGTCGGTTGCTGCGTTTGCTCGCTTCACGCTGCATCTTGTGTACGCCCTCTCGAGCCAGTTCACCCAGGTGCGTTCGTTCGTGTTCATCGATGGGCTCGACGAGGTCACCGAATACTTCGAGCAGACCGACGACATCACCGAAGCAATCCATCGGGTGAACAGCGAAGCCGACGTGGTGTGGGTTGACGGCCACAGCGACTATGGCCACGCCCTCGAAGTGTTCTGGAACGCCTACGGCAAGGATGTTGGCCCGAAGACCTCGGTGCTGATCCTTGGCGATGCGCGTAACAACTATCACGCACCGAACAGCTGGATCATCAAGGACATCAAAGAACGCGCCCGCAACGTGTTCTGGCTGAACCCGGAGCCGAAGAGCTACTGGGACACGGGCGACTCGATCATCGGTGAGTACAGCCAACACTGCGATGGCATCTTCGAAGTTCGCAACCTGCGCCAGCTCGAAGCCTTCGCCGACAACCTCGCTTGAGCCGTTCGCCAGCGCTTCTTCCCCTTCGGGGAGCGTTCAAGCGGCACGCAGCCTGGGCGCCGGAGGCGGTGTTCGCTGGTGCCGGCTAACACGTTCACCGAATGCGCTACTTCGTATGGGGAGGGGCCTCGCGAACTCTTCATTGTTGAGGGGATCTCTGCTGCGAACGCCGCGGCGGTAGCCCGCGATCCGCATAGTCAGGCGATCTTGGCGGTGCAGGGCAAGCCCATGAACGTCGAGCGTGCGTCCGACAAAGAAATTCTGACGAACGACAAGCTTCGTTCGATCGTACGAACGATCGGTGCCTGGTGTGGTGACGCGTTCGACCTCGACTCGGTGCAGTACGACCGGGTGCTGATCCTCACCGACGGCGACGCCGATGGCATCCATGCAGGCGCCCTTCTGCTTCTCGCTTTCGACTACCTCATGCCCGAGCTCATCTCGTCTGGGCGTCTCGAGCGAGTACGGGCGCCACTGTTTGCTATCGACGCTGACCAACTAGAGGACGTCATCTACGCCTACTCTGCGCCACATCGCGACAAACTCATCGCCAAGATGCATGATCACGGCTTGACTGGAATCGACCGAGACTATCTCAAGAGTATTGCCGGTCTGAACGCGTCTGAACTCTGGCGTGTGTGTCTCGACCCGGAGACCCGTGTCTCCCAGCAGCTCACCCGCGAAGATGCCACCGATGCCCGCAAGACGTTGAAGAACTTTGGGCGATAGCCGGTTTCAGGCGGCCGTAACCAGAGCCTCGGCTTCGACCAGCACAGGTGTCGACCTGGCCGAGCGAACGGCAAGAACCACAAGGCCGACGGTAATGAAACCGGCTATGACCGATTGCGGATTGAGAAGCCAATACTCGGCCGTGATCGCGGCGCTGATTGCGAGTCCAAGCATCGAAATGCCAACAGCTGAGCGCATCGGGTCCCACTTCAGAACGATGGGAACATAGACGATCCACAACCAATCATGGGACGCTGCATGACCCGAGAGGTAGGCCATGACCGCAACGGTCGCAAGGATGACCAGCGCCGGATCAGCATCACGGCAATACCAGGCCAGAGCAGTTGCACAGAGAAAAGCGATCGCGATGGTACCGAAGCCAAGATGATCCCACGGCAGTCGTGAGCTAAGCGTCCCGATCGACATGTCGAGTGCAAGGGAGTTAGCGCCAGTGCGCGAGGTCATGAACGTGACCCAGTTGCGCCAGACGTTGGCGCCTAGTGTGCTGACGCTTAGGGCGATAAGGAGCGCATACGGGAGTGCGATCTTCGCCAGCATCGCTCTGGGTCGGCGAACGAGCTCGACGATGCCAGCCGCAAACGCTAGGTGAGGTTTCATGCTGAGAAGACTGACGGCGACGCCCGATGTGCGAGTTCCGGTCAGCACGAGCTGTGCCCCAACGAGTCCGGCGAGGACAAAGCCGGTTTGTCCGAAGCGGAAGGTTGAAATGCCTGGCCCTAGGAACGAGAACACAACGAAGCCAAGGACAGCGCCGATGAGGTGATCCCATGGCCGCTCCTTCGTGAGAGCGACCATCGACAATGCTACGGCGACCGCTCCAAGCAGCGATGCTGCCAGTGCCGACCCTCCGACTAGTCGGATCGTTGCCAGCCATGTCGGAGGGCTAAACAGAAACACGTAGGTGCTATCGCCGTTGAAATGCGGTCCGTATGCTTCCGGGTCGCGCTGGAGCTCGTCGTTCAGAAGCCCGTGGTCGTAGGGGTTTGTCCCAACATCGATGAGGTTGTTCGACGCTTCCCACACCTGCCAGTCAAAATGCTGCAGGCCGTTGTCCCACCGAACGAAGAACAAGACGGCGATCGCTGCGAGCGCGAAGGCAGATCGCGCAGCAAGGTCAGCTGTCCTACTCATGTCGGCCTATCGGCAGTGACAGGACGTTGTGTAGGCGCTCGGGGCCCGTGGCGTGTTAGCGCTTGGCGATGATTTCAGCGACGCGGAAAGCCACGTCGAGGGCCTGGCGGCCGTTCAAGCGAGGATCGCACATGGTTTCGTAGGCCTGGGCCAGATCATCGTCGCCAATGCCGTCGCCGCCACCCACACACTCGGTGACAGCGTCGCCGGTGAGTTCGAGGTGAATACCACCAGCGATCGTTCCGACCTTCTCGTGTGATTCGAAGAAGCCGGCAATCTCATCGACGATCGAGTCGAAGTGGCGCGTCTTGTGGCCGTCGGACGCGGTGTACGTGTTGCCATGCATTGGATCGCTTACCCAGAGAACCGGGTGCCCGGTCTCTTTGACCGCTTCGAGCAGCGGTGGCAAGTTCGTGCGGATCTTGTCGGCACCCATGCGGGTGATGAGCGTTATGCGTCCCTCGATTTTGTCGGGGTTCAACGCTTCGCAGATGCCGACAACGTCTTCGACAGTTGCCGTCGGGCCAACCTTGCACCCGAGCGGGTTCTTCACACCGCGGAGGAACTCGATGTGGGCGCCGTCGAGCTGGCGGGTGCGCTCACCGATCCACACCATGTGGGCCGAGCAGTCGTACCAGTCGCCGCTGATCGAGTCCTTGCGGGTGAGCGCTTCTTCGTAGTCGAGGAGCAGCGCTTCGTGTGAGGTGTAAAAGTCGACCTCGTTGAGGCTGCCTTCACGGTCGAGGTCGATGCCACAGGCACGCATGAAGTCGAGCGACTTCTCGATGTCATTCGCCAACGTGACGTATTTCTCGCCAATGGGGCTGTCGGCAACGAACTCTTGATTCCACTGCTGTACTCGGCTGAGATCGGCGAAGCCGCCACGGGTGAACGCACGAACGAGGTTGAGCGTTGCTGCAGCACGGTTGTACGCCATGAGGAGGCGGTTTGGCTGAGCGCGACGCTCGGACTCCGAGAAGCCAATGTCGTTCACGATGTGTCCGCGGAAGGAGGGGAGTTCGACGTCGCCCTGCGTCTCGGTGTCGGACGAGCGTGGTTTGGCGAACTGTCCAGCGATCCGACCAACCTTCACTACTGGCATGCCGCCGGCGTAGGTGAGCACGACGGCCATTTGCAAGATGACTTTCAGACGGTCGCGGATGCTGTCAGCGGAGCTTTCGAACGACTCGGCGCAATCGCCGGCCTGCAAAAGGAACGCTTCGCCGCGTGACGCCGCGCCAAGCTTTTCGATGAGGTCTCGCGCTTCGCCCGCAAAGACGAGCGGTGGTTGATCGCCCAAGATTTTGAGCGTCTGTTCGAGTCCACCGTCGTCAGGCCAGGATGGCTGCTGAAGTGCGGTGAAGTTGCGCCAGCTTTGCGGGTTCCACTCGTGTGTAGTCACGCCCACAAGCTTAGGAGTCTGTCAGCGAGAAAGCCCATCGGCTCATCGATTGTGATCGAGCTCGCCGCTCCTATGTAGTGCGGCGATAGTCAGCTGGAGGCACGGTGTCGAAGTCCTCGCCGCAAAACGGCAAATGCCGGGGCACGCAGCCCCGGCATCTACTCGAATGTGTGTGCGCTATGCGGCGGGCGATGCTGCCTTTTCGGCGGCGTGATCGCGTACCGAGCTCACTGCACGCTTCACCAAACGGCGAGCGGCCTCTGCAGTCACACCCAACTCTTCGCCAACCTCGCGGTAGCTGCGCTTACGACCGTCGTGCAGGCCGAAGCGCTGTTCAACTGCGTAGCGAGCCCGTGGGTCGAGAATGTCGAGAAGGCCAGTGACCATCTCTTCTTCGGCCTTTGCCATAACCTCAGCCTCAGGGCCAGGCTTTGCGTCGGGAAGGAGATCGACGAGCTCGTTCGAGTCGTCATCGCCAATCGTGCGGTCCAACGACGTGGGGGTCGTCAGACGGTGCAAGCGTGCGTGCTCTTCATCAAGCTCGTCGCCATCGCCCGAAACCTGGCGCAGGGCAGCACGGAGGCTGGCCGAACGATCGCCGGGAAGGCGAACCAGGCTGGCCTTCTGGTCAAGCGCACGGCCGATGGCCTGGCGAATCCAGAAGGTTGCGTATGTCGAGAACTTGAAGCCCTTGCGCCAATCGAACTTGTCGACGGCGTGCTCGAGACCGAGGTTGCCTTCTTGAATGAGGTCGAGCAGTTCCATGCCTGGAGGCAGTGGGTAACGGCGGGCGACGCTCACAACAAGGCGAAGGTTTGCGCGGATGAAGCGATCCTTGGCCGCCGCAGCTTCGCGGATTGCACGATCGAGGTCGCGGCCAGTTTCACCTTCTTCCTTCTTTGCGCGGCACTCTGCGCCACGCTCGATGATCTTTGAAAGATCGCGCTCTTCCTGTGCGGTAAGAAGCGGAACGAGACCGATCTCGTTCAGGTATTGTCCAACTGAATCACTCATGATGCTTCACTTAACGGGAGTCGCCCCCTGGCGATTCCCTTTATCGGGGGAAATCTTGATTTCCAATGTTTGAACCGAGGGTTTATTCAAGTACACAGACGGGCAAAGAACCAGGTGGGGAGTTATGAATTCGGTCACGTGGCGTTCTGTCACTGGGGCAGCCGCTGTATGACGACGGAAGTTCGCCAACTCTGTGTGGGTCTTTTGGCCCTATTTATTCATCGCCACTAGGTGCGACCTCTAAACAGGCAAATCTGTTAATCCTTCAACAATGCAATCGCTTGCATTGTTCCCCCAGCCCGAACGTACCATAGGCGAGATCGCTGAATTGGTGGGGAATAGCCAGTCTTGGAGCGTCGGCGACCTATCGTGTCGTTCGTGATCTCACGTCGTCGCGTTGGAGTCTTCGGTGGCACCTTCGACCCTCCCCATGTCGCTCATGTCGTTCTCGCAGCGGCAGCAATCGAGCAGTTGAACCTCGATTCGCTCGTCGTTACGCCCGCTGGAGTGCCGTGGCAAAAGGTTGGTAGTCGCGAGATTTCCTCTGGTGCAGCCCGGCTCGAGATGGCTCGGGCCGCGTTCGCTGACGTTGCACGGGTAGAGGTCTCCGACATTGAAGTTCGTCGCGAGGGGAACAGCTACACGATCGACACGCTCGAGGCATTGGACGGCGATGACATCGACCTTTTCCTGCTGCTTGGTTCGGATGCGGCAGCCGGTCTCGACACGTGGTCTCGCTACGAGGACCTCGCAAAGATCTCCACGATTGCGGTCTTTCCCCGGCGAGGTCACGAAACCGCCAAACCTCCAGCTGGGTTTTCCTGGGAGCTCCTCGAGCTCCCCGGCCTCGAGGTGTCGAGCACCGACATTCGCCGTCGCGTCCGGAGTGGACGACCAATCGTTGGACTTGTGCCCGCGGCGGTTCGCCAAATCGTCGAGCTCCAAGGGCTGTACGTAGACAGCGAAGGTGTTGATGAGTCCGCGCCGTAGCCAGCTACTGTCGCTCGGCTTTCTGTCGTTTCTCCTCGCAGTTGGTTTTTGCGGATACCTCCTTGCTCAGCGCGCACAGGATGCGATTCTCGAGTCGCAGTCTGGTGCGGTGTCGGAGTACTCGCTTGACCCCGCAGAGCCAGGCTTTCGGGCGTTTACCGAACCGACCCCTTCGGCGCTGGTACTTCATACGGCCGTCAGTCGTCTCGGCGGGGCGGAGCTCGTTGGGGTCACGCTGCTCACCAATGCCGAGGCACGTTCCGGCGGAACTGTTGTCACCATCCCCGCGACCTTCACGAATTCTGAGAGCACTGGTCTTCCGCTCGCCGAACTCTTCGCCACGGAGGGCCTCGACGCGGTAACTGCCGAACTGCGAGACGCACTTCGAATTGGCTTCGGCGATGTCGTGGTGTTGGATGCGTCAGCGTGGACCACGCTGATGACTGCGGACCTTCCCCTGCAGCTCTCGCTTCGCAACGATCTCGTCGAAGTCGACGCTGACGCCCAAACCAGTCGGGTCCTGCTAGCTGCGGGCGCTCGTGAGTACAGCCTGATCGAGGTGGCTCGAATCGCTGCGCACCGCAATGCCGGCGAACCGAGTCTGCAGGTCGCACTCCGGCAACAGCAGATCTGGCAGTCATGGATCTCGCGAACAGCGGGAGCGGCCGAGCGGCCAGAGCTCTTCTCGGGCTCGGGTTTCGTTGAGATCATCGATGCGCTGGCAAACGCCGAGGTTGCCTACCGGGTGCTCCCAATGGCGACGGAAGCAGGTGAGCGGCCCGAGGAGACGAGTTATTCGCCCGACCCCATCGCTGTCCCTACGTTGATCTCGCAGATCGTTCCGTTCCCTGAGCCGGCATCGATCGGCGATCGGCCCGAGGTCTTGTTGCTCGATACCTCTTTTGGCGAGGTTGCACAGGCACCTGTGGTTACGGCAATCGCACGCGCCGGCGGACTGGTTGCGATCTTGGGCAACAGCGAGAGCGGTGCCGAGCGGCGCACCGAAGTGCAGGTCCACGACGACACTGCGGCCGAAGTTGCTGAGGCGATTGCCGAAGCGCTCGGGGTGGACGGCGTCCGATCGGTTCCGCTTGACGGTGGAACAGCTGCGATCACCGTCGTCATTGGCTAGTCGTGTAGGTAACTGCGTTCAGCGCAATACAGTTGCGTGAATGTCTACGGCATCACCATCGCATCCAGCAGGAGACGACTACGTCCAATGGGCGCAGATCGCGGCGCGCGCTGCGGACGACAAGTTGGCAACCAACACGCTGGTGGTTGACGTTGCCGAGGTGTTGGCGATCACCGACATCTTTTTGATCACGACGGGCAGCAACCCCCGTCAGGTCCGCGCGATCGCGAACAACATCGAGGCCGAGGTAGCCCGAGCTGGTGGCCCACACACGCTCCGGCGAGAAGGCCACGACACGTTCGAGTGGGTGCTGCTCGACTTCGGCGGCTTCATCTGTCACGTCTTCGAAGAGGAACACCGGGCCTACTACGAGCTTGAGCGCCTCTGGGGCGATCGCCCACGACTCGAATGGGCCGCAGACCTCGACGAGGCCAACGCCGACGAAGAAGAGTAACCCTCAGAGATTTGTACAGACTTTCCGACCACTACGGTCTGAAAATCGTCACAAATCTCAAAAGGCTGCGGTTGTAGAGCGTCAGCGATACAAGCGTGGTTCGCAGAAGGCCGCCGGTTGGCTTGGCGCGTTTCCCGGAGCGAAGCGGAGGCGCTTGAAATGGCTGCGGTTGTAGAGCGTCAGCGATACAAGCGTGGTTCGCAGAAGGCCGCCAGGCCTGATGCGATACGTGGAGCCTAGGAGAATTGAACTCCTGACCTCTTCCGTGCCACGGAAGCGCTCTACCAACTGAGCTAAGGCCCCGAATCGAATCCGCAGACTATCAGGATCTGAGACAGATGCATCATGTGTGGGTGTCACAACCCGTATGACTGCTGCCGATGGACCTTGGCGCCTAGCCTTTGTGTCCGGCGTTCGGAGACCTATGAATCACACGCAACTTGAACGGATGGCGACGGAGCGGTTCGGTTTGAGCCCTGTCGCGCCTGTGCGTCCGGTGCGTGCTGGCAACATCAACCGCACTGCGGTGATCGAAACTGAAGATGGTTCGTTCGTGTTGCAAGAGATGAACATCTCGGTGTTTCCGTTCCCGTCGGCGTTGATGTCGAACACGCTCAAGATCATCGAGCGTCAGCGGGAGCACAGCCTTCCTGCGCTGTCGTTTCTCCAGACGACGTCCGGCGAGTGGCTTGCTGAGCTCGATGGAACGCCGTGGCGTTGCTACCGATTCGTCGAGGGAGGCGCAACGCCAGACATCTTGACGCCTGAAGATGCACAGCGAACTGCCCGCGCTTTTGGTCGGTTCGCGAAGGCCATCGATGGGCTTGACCTTGTCGAGCATGTCGAGGGTTACCACGATTTCGATCAGCGCGTTGGGGTGCTCGAGTTCGTTGTTGACGCTGATGAACTTGATCGGGTTCAGGCGTGTGCGCAGTTTGTGGACGATCTGCTGTCGGTGATCGATCGGCTGCGTCTGACCAGTGGGTACAAGGCGTGGAAGCGCGTGCCGGTCCGCAATTCGCACAACGATGCAAAGGGCCCAAATTGCATTGTTGATCTGGCTGGCAACCTGACGGTCATCGATCTCGATACGACAATGCCGGGCACGGTGCTCGCCGATATTGGTGAGCTCGTTCGATCGAGCACACGACACTTGCCGGATGCGGGCCCCGAACAGCTCTGGGCGCAAATCCAGGCAGTGAACCGCGGCTTCGTTGCCGGGTTCGTCGACGACCTTACCGATACCGAGCGCGAAGCGATGTTGCTCGCTGGTCCATTGATGGCAGTGGAGAATGCTGTCCGGTTTCTTGCCGATCACCTGTCAGGCGACAAGTACTACGGGGCCGAGTCGCCAAATCAGAATCTCGATCGTGCGATCGTCCAGTATGAGCTCGGTCGCCGCCTCGTCGGTGCGATCGAATGGGCGACCACGAGCTAACTCGACGGACTGGGAGGGGCGATTAGCCCACCATGATCGATTCGCAATAGACCCGGCCTTCACGAATCGGTTCGATCGAGACCGAGAAGAACTGCTCGGGCTTGTCGTCCTGAACCGGAACGATCAACCGGGAATCTGCGGGGCGTTCGTAGACGGTGCTGTCGACGAGGTTGCCGTTGTTCCAGACGTATTGGTACTCGACGTAGCTCTCGGCTCGGCCGTCGACGATGTCGATCTGAATGTGAACTGGGTCGGATGTGTCGTCGGCGATGGAAAGACGACAGTCGATAGCGTCCTTGTCTCCGACGAGCGGAAGGTCGACGCCTGGGACGTTCGCCCAGGCCGGGAGGTCGATGATGTCGCCGGCACCGAGAACGCCAAGAAGCGCCAGCCCAGCCACCGCTCCGCTCGCGCCTAGAAGAAGACGCTTCTTCATCGGCGATGGAGCAGCTTCGTGATTGTCATCCATGGGATGTGTATCGGCTAGTTCGATCCGGTTGCTAAGTCGAGCGATGTAGTTGCGAGGGTCGTGACCTGCCCAGCCCAGGCATCGACATCGAATCCACCGTCGTCGCCCATTGCTCCGGCACGGTAGCGATCGACAACGCCGTCGAGGATGCACGCCAGCCGCCAGGTAGCGAACGCGTGGTAGTACGCCACGTCACCGACGTTGCCACCCATCGCCTCTTCATATATCGCTACGACTTCATCTCGTTCCAAGAAGCCGTCGGCCAGCGTGGGAGGATCGGAGAGCGCAACCACAGCATCTCCGGGTCGAGTCCAGTAGGTAAGCATCGCGCCGAGATCGGCGAGCGGGTCGCCCAAGGTGGTCAGCTCCCAATCGAGGATGGCGATGACGTTGCCGTCATCGTCGACGATGGTGTTGTCGAGTCGGTAGTCGCCATGGACGAGCCTGGTTGATGTCTGCTCCGGGATGCGACTGCTTAGCTCGTCGAAGGCTCGATCGATCATCGGGTCGGTGGGCGACTCGACAGCGTCGACCTGTCCCTTCCACCGGCGCAGCTGTCGGGCGATGTAGCCGTTGCGCTTGGCAAAGTCGCCCAGCCCAACCTCGTCGATTTCGACCTGATGGATCTTGGCTAAGTTCTCCACGACCGACACACCCATGGTGCGGCGAGTGGCGACGTCGAAGTTTTCGGCGATGGTGTTGTTCCGCACGACTGTGCCATCGACCCAGTTCATGACGTAGAAGGGCGCGCCATTGACGGTTTCGTCGTCACAAAGTCCGATCATCGTCGGAACAGGTACAGCTGTTGGAGCGAGAGCGGACATCACCCGATGTTCGCGCCCCATGTCATGAGCGCTCGCAAGAACGTTTCCCGTTGGTGGGCGACGCAGCGCCCACGAGTTTCCGGCGGTGTCGGTTACGTGAAAGGTAAGGTTCGATCGTCCGCCAGCGATCTGGTGAAATGACAACGGGCCCTCGACTAGGCCACCGGCAGCACCAACCGTCTCTCGTAGCCAGCGGGTGACGTTTTCGATGTCAATTCCCGCTGGTGCCTCGTCGCTGTGATCGCTCATGGCGTCAGGCTACGACACGTCGATCAGCCGCTACGATTCCAGAGCGTGTCAACGCGAAGGAGCGAGCCATGGCTGACGTAACCGATGCTGATTTTGAAACAGCGGTAGTTGAGCGATCGAAGACCGTGCCGGTCGTCATCGACCTGTGGGCGCCATGGTGTGGTCCATGCCAGAGCCTCGGCCCGATTCTCGAAGAGGTCATCGGGGAAACCAAGGGGCTGGTTGAACTCGCCAAGGTTGACGTTGATCAAAACCCAGCCATTGGTCAGGCCTTTCAGGTGCAGAGCATTCCGGCGGTGTACGCAATGATCGACGGCAAGGTTGTCGATGGCTTCATGGGCGGTCAGCCCAAAGAGGCGGTTGTTGAGTTCGTGCAACGAGTGCTCGATATCAAGTCAGGTCGGGTAGCAAACCCAGCGGATGCTCCCGCGGACGGTGAAACTGTCGAGGAGTCGTTGGACGATTTAGCGCCGGAGTCGGCCCCAGTGCCGGCTGCTAGCGAGCCAGTGTTGTCAGAGCCGGGTGCTGATGTCACGCCCGCGGCACCGGCGCCCGCGCTGTCGGCTGACGAGGCTGATGCGATCGAGGCCAAGCTCAAAGAGCTGCTCGTCACCGTGAAGGGCGACGACGAAGCTCGTGAGGCCTACCTCGCTCTGCTTGAGCAGCTCGGCCCCGATGATGCTCGGACGAATTCCTACCGGCGAAAGCTTGCAACAGCGCTTTTCTAGGAGCTCACGGTCGGCGATTGGGCTGGCGCAGCCGGCACTCTGTCGTCGCTTTCTGTTGGCGAATAGCATGACGCCGACTGGAAACGCTTACGTTCGGAAATGCACCCGAAATTGTTCGTATCTGATTTGACGCGTACACGTCTTCGTGGGTAGAAATGGAAGCGCTTACGGAATTGCGAAACCAACTTGTGAAGGGCCCGTCTGTGTCGGCCGAATTCTCTACGGAGAGCACCAAAAGCACGAAGATCAAAGAAGCCTCCATCGAGGTTGATGCGCCGCCGAATGTAACGCTCACCGACGTTGCGAACGCTGCCGGTGTCTCCTTAGCCGCTGCATCTCGGGCCTTGAATGGCAAGGAAGGCGTTCGCGATCACGTTCGCAAACGCGTGCATCTCGTGGCGGAAAGCCTCGGCTACCGGCCGAACCGCGCAGCCAAGAACCTCGCTGGAGGAAATGCGTCGGTCATGGGGTTCTTCCTCGGCATCGACAACCTCTGGAACAACGTCTACGGCGCAGCGCTACTGCAGGCGGTGGCAAACGCCTCGGTCGCCCACGATGAAGGCCTCATGCTCGTCGCCGATTCTCGAGAGCCAAGCAAGGCCGTTCTCAACATGATCAACGACGGCTCGATCGACGGCGTGATCATCAGCGCCGTCGCCCTTGACGATTCATGGGTCGAAGAGTTGCTCGACGCAAAGGTCCCGACTGTGCTTGTGGGGGCCCACCCCCGCCGAGTTGACGTTCCGGTTGTCGATGTACAAAACCTCACGCCGTCCAAAGAAGTTGTCGGGCACATGCTCGATACGGGCTGCGAGCGTGTGGCAACAGTCTGTGGAAACATGAGCCGCGTCGACGCCGTACGGCGATTGCATGGCTACCGCCATGCCCACCTCGAACGTGGAATCCCTATCGACAACGACCTCATCTTCGACGGAGATTTCTCGCGGGAGCATGGCTGGAACATCGCTGACCGCGTCTTGGCAGCGAAGCCTGACGGGGTGTTCTGCGCGAACGACCAGATGGCTCTCGGGTTGTACGACGCCCTTGTCGACCGAGGAATCTCGATTCCCGATGAGATCAGCATCGCCGGATTTGATGGCACCTCGTCGGTTGAGTTTCGAGGTCCGGCACTCACAACAGTCGCCCAACCATTCGACCAGCTAGCCAATCGTGCGATAGAGACGTTGAAAGCCCTCGTCGCCAAAGAGGCCACAGAGGTCGAGCATCTTGTGGAGCCCGAGATCGTCTGGGGCGAGACAACCCGTCCTAGGAGTTCTGAAATGAGTTAACGATCGCGAGCTGCATTCCTCTCCTTGGGGACCTGCAGCACCGCGACGAACCCTGTCGCATCCTGGTGTTTTGCCGGATCGGATGATTCCGCCGTCTCCGTTTCGGTTTCCGCCAGCACCGAGGATGCGGCAGGGTTCTGTCCTCGCTCGGCTTGGCGAACAGCGCCCACCCCTGACTACCCTTCGAAACGAAGCAACATTCCTGTTTCGCCGACTTCCCCCTGTCGAGCTCTGAGTTGAGGAAGTTGCGATGTCTGGAACGCGCGAAGATGCGCTGTTCACCGATCCGTTAGAGGCGCTGCGCGCCGCAGATCACCGCCCCCTGGTCGAGCGACTTCGCGACCGGACCGTGGCAGCAGTCCGCTTCGGGTCGCTCGCGGATCATGTGAGATCCGGTGCGGTTGCGCTCGGAACGGTTGCAGTGCTTGTCGCGATTGCGTGGAGGCTGTTCGTGACGAGTCAGCCTCCGATCGAAGACAGCCTGCCGATCGTGCAGCGTTCGACCACCGTTGCTCCGGCGGCCGCAGTGCCGGCAGAGGTTAGGAGCGAAGGGTCGAGCACTGCAGCAACGGTGCTCCCAGAAGACGTGGTTGTCCACGTTGCTGGTGGCGTTCACACGCCTGGCCTTGTCTTCGGTTCTGACGGGTGGCGAGTGTATGACGCGATCGAAGCCGCAGGCGGGCTCACGCCGAACGCCGATCCGGATCGCATCAACCTGGCCGCGCCGATTGCCGACGGTCAGAGGGTCTTCGTTCCCATCGCCGGCGAGCCAGTGATCCCTGCCTTGGCAGCAACACCAGGCGCCGCCAGCGTCGACCCAGCAACCACGATGGTCGATATCAATTCAGCCGACAGCGTGGCGTTGCAACAGCTGCCGGGAGTGGGGCCAGCGACTGCTGAACGAATCCTGTCGCATCGCGAAGACCACGGCCCGTTCGCAACGGTCGATTCGCTCGTCGCTGTTCGAGGGATTGGGCCGGCGACGCTCGAGGGAATCCGGGATCATGCAACCGTCGGATGATGGCGAGCGAGCGCCCAAAGCACACGCTGTGGCCATCGTTTGCGCCGGGGCGTTGCCGATCATCGCGGCTCGGGCGTTGCCGCACATCGGTTCAACGAAGACGTTGCTGACCGCAGCGCTTGCAGCGGTCGTTGTTGCGGTCGTGATGCTTCGCCCGCGGATGCTGCTCGTCGCGCTCGCTTTGCTTATCGGGGCTCGGGCTGCGGGCGAGTTGGCGCAGCTGACGCCGATCCCTACTGCTCCCGTCGTCGGGGTCGAGCTCGAGCTCATCGATGATCCACGGCCATCGGGGTTTGGGTGGAGAGCAGTCGCCGACCTCGATGGGTCCCACGTGCAGCTCAACGCACCGATCGGAAGCGAGATGGCGTCGGCAGGTGACCGATTGGTCGTGTCGGGAACGCAGCGGGGCTCCGAACCCGAAACATCATGGGCGGTTAGTCGCCAGCTCGTGGGTTCGGTTGGAGCAACCGAACTTCGGGTGGAGTCACAGGCGAGCGGCCCGGTGGGGCTCGCCAACGCTGTCCGCCGGACGATTCGGGCGGGAGCGCGATCACTTCCACCGACGCGGCAGGTGCTGTTCACCGGTCTGGTCTTCGGTGATGACCGCGGGCAGGACGTGATCGTTGCTGACAACTTTCGGGCGTCGGGGCTCGGGCACCTCCTTGCTGTCTCCGGACAGAATGTTGTGTTTGTGCTGTTGTTGGCCGCACCGGCGTTGGGTCGGCTCCGTTCGATTCCGGCCCGGGTGGTGCTGAGTCTCGTCGTGCTGATCGGGTTTGGGTTTTTGACCCGGTTCGAGGCTTCGGTAACTCGGGCCATCGTGATGGCAGGTCTGGCGGTCATTGCTCACGCGGTTGGGCGGGCTGCCCATGCCGGCATCGTGCTGCCTCCCGCTGTGGCAGGCCTGATCGTGTTTGATCCATTGCTTGCGTGGTCGTTGGCCTTCCAGCTCTCCGTCGCAGCAACGCTGGGCCTGGTCGTCCTCATGCCGATCATTGCCGACGAGTTGGCGGGGCCGGCGGCGCTTCGCCTCCCCGTTGCGGCAACAGTGTCGGCACAGCTGTTTGTGTCGCCGTTGTTGTTCGCAACGTTCGGGCACGTGAGCGTGGTTGCGGTGCCAGCCAACTTGCTTGCCGCTCCAGCCGCCGCTGGAGCAATGATGTGGGGCTTGGTCGCTGGGCCCATTGCCGGGATCTCACCCGGCTGGCTTGCCACGCTCATCCATTTTCCGACCCGGGCGCTGTTGTGGTGGATCGATGGAGTGGCGTCGACGTTCGCACAGCTGCACACCGGCCGGTTCACTCCATGGCATTTGCTTGTTGGCGTGCTCGCCCTCGTGGCATGCCGGTTCAGGCCACGGACTCGTCGCGTGGCGGTTGCTGCGTTGCTCACCGCCGTGCTCCCAACGTTGATCGTTCCCAAGCCGCTTCCGCCAGGGCATCACGTGTTGGTCGAAGGGGTCAGCGTTGCGCGTTCGGTCAGCGGCCACGACGTCGTCGTCATCAACGGTTCGGCTCGCCCCGGTGACGTCATTGACGCGTTGCGTAGGGCAAACCTCGGGCGTATCGACCTGGTCGTTGCAGATGGTGGGAGTCGGTCGGTTGGTCGAGTCGTATCACTTGTTGACCGACGGTTCGATGTCGTCGACATTTGGGCTCCTGTTGGTCACCAGGTTCCCCGAGGTCGTGTGGTCGAGCCGCTACTCGGGTGGGTCGGGTCGCTGCACGTCAGCAGGGACACCACAGGCGAGGTCGTGATCTCCGACGGCGCGCCCCGCTAGTGGGCCCGTGATGAAGCCCGTTCACGTTCGGGTGCCCTTCACCGACATCGGCGCGAACGTAATCGACATCGATCACTTCACGTCGATCATGCGCTGATCGGTCGTTGCTCGAAGCAAAGCGAAGCGGTCGGAGCTGCACCGTCTGTTCCACGTCATAGGAAAGTCGGCGCGTCGCTCTCCACGTCCGTTATCGTTCGGCTCGTGACGTCTATTGAACGAACCCTCGTGCTGGCTCGTGAGACCGAGGAGCGCGCAGGCTGGCAGCGAATCGATGCATCGACGCCCGAGTTGGCCCACGCTGCTCTCGAACTTGCCGACGACGTTTCTGCGGTGTGCGCAGTGGTTTCACCGGCTGATGATCGTGATGCGTTCGTCGCTCTCGTTTCGGTGCTCGTGATGTGCGGGGTGGTCGCGTTTGAGACCACCGATCCCACGATCGTGCAGCGAATTCTCGATGCGCATTCGGCCGTTGCTGCTGGGCACATCGAGGTTCTGTCGTGACGATCCGGCTGATCAAAGGAAACGACGACACCCTGCTCAGCAAGGCGGTAAGCGAGAACATCGCAGCGCTTGTCGGCTCCGGCGATTCCTCGCTCATGGTCGAGGAGATCACCGAAGAGCAGTACCGAATGGAAGACGACTCGTTCGCTATCACTCGGCTTGTCGACGGAGCGCAGACACCTCCGTTCCTGACCGAGCGTCGGGTGGTCGTTGGGCGACATCTTGGGCGTTTCTCCAAGTCGGCAGATGTCGAGCCACTCGTTGGGTATCTCGAGTCGCCATTGCCATCGACCGACTTACTGCTCGTGTGGGAGAAGGGTATTTCTCCTCGCCAGGACCGCATGCCGGCAATTCCCAAGCCGCTTACCGAAGCGCTCAAGGCAGCGGGTGCCGAGATCATCGAAACAGGGATCCCGAGCGGAAAGAACGCGTCAGCTTGGCTCGACCGACAACTCAAGACGTCGGTCGTCACTCTCGACTCTCGGGCAGCGAACCACATCGCCGAACATCTCGGCGAACAGCGTTCACGGGTGATTAGCCTTCTGTCGACGCTTGAGTCGGTCTATGGGCCAGACGTGAAGATCGGTGTCGAGGAGATCGAGCCGTTCCTCGGCGAGTCGGGCGATGTGCCCCCGTGGGAGCTCACCGATGCCATCGACTCGGGCAAGATCGACGTGGCCCTCGACAAGTTGCATCGCATGACGGGTGCCGGTGGGAGACACCCGCTCCAGATCATGTCGAGTTTGCAAACGCATTACCTCCGGATGCTCAAGCTCGACGGTGCCCCGATCAGTGGCGAGAAGCAAGCAGCGCAATTGCTCGGGATGAAGGGATCAACCTTCCCGGCGAAGAAGGCGTTGACCCAAACAAAGAAGCTCGGCTCGGGTGGCGTGCGACGGGCGATCGAGCTGTTGGCCGATGCTGACCGGGGCCTGCGAGGCGAATCAGGGTGGCCGCCGGAGCTGGTGATGGAAGTGCTCGTTGCCCGGTTAGCGAACCTGCGATGAGCGCACTCGCCATCGTTGTCGGTGTCGTCTTGGTGGTGTCGGTTCTCGCCGATGTGATCAACACCTTGGTCACGACGACGACGTCGAGGTGGCGGTGGTGGCTCACCCGGATCTTGTACCGACGTTCGTGGCAGGTCGTTGCCCTGTGTGGGCGCCAGATCTCGGACCTGAAACGCCGGGAACGGTTCTATTCGATGTTCGCTCCGATCTCGGTCATCGTGATGCTGGTCGCGTGGGTCGTGCAACAGGTGATTGGCTTTGGCCTGATCTGGTGGGGAATGGGCGGTGTCGACGGCGTTGACGGGTTGCTCGACGCGATTTACTTCTCGGGCGTGGTGTATTTCACGGTTGGCTTCGGCGAGGTCGTGCCGGTGGAGCAGGTACCCCGGTTTGGGGCGTTGATCGAAGCGTTTTCGGGGGTGCTGACAACTGCCTTGGTCATTGGCTACTTGCCGGCGTTGTATTCGGCCTACAGCGAACGTGAGCAGAAGCTGCTGACGCTCGACGACGGACTCGAGGAACGGATTACACCAACGAACCTGGTGTTGTCTCGAATGCCTGATGGCGATGTTCGTGCGCTCGACGGGTTCTTTAACGAGTGGGAAGCGTGGATAGCAAACGTGCTCGAGACCCACACGACGTTTCCGATGCTCACATTGTTCCGCAGCCAACACCACGGCCAAAGCTGGGTCACGGCCCTCGGGCTGATCGCCGACGCGGCCTTGCACGTTGAGCTCACCGTCGATGGGCAGGGGCGATCGGCGTATTGGGCGTTGCGACGAGCAGCTCGACTATTTCATGTGCTGACCGAGGGCGTCGACTTGTCTGAGTATCGTGAGCGCCTCGATGCCAGCTACGCGGAGGACCCGGTTGCCTTGCGTGAGCTCTACGACGCCATGGAGTCTCACGGGATCGAGCTCATGGATTTCGACGACGCCGCCGAACGCGCTCAGTTGCTGCGCCGCACCTTCGATGCCCAGATGGAGTACCTAATCGATGCGCTCGAAGCCCCTCGTGGTTTTTGGGGGCACAAGGTTGGGCATCAACTTGTGCTTCCGGCGTCGATTTCGAGCAACGCCTAGAGCGTGTGCGAGCCGGTCGCACCCACAAGGCTCGTGAGTTGTATCCAAAACGGCGAAAGACGCCCCGAAGGGCGTCGTGCGCTCGATATCCCGGGCAGAGCCGGGGATCAGATCTTGGGTGTTAGCTCGCTGCCGCGTGTGCCTGGCGTACCCGGCGGGTGAGGCGGCTCTTGGTGCGGGCTGCGGTGTTTTTGTGCATCGTGCCCTTGCTGACGGCCTTGTCGATGCGCTTGATTGCGGCCTGGAGCTTTACATCAGTGTCGTCGGCACCAGCTTCTGCGGCTTCCATTGCGGCACGTGTGCGGGTGCGGAGTTCGGCGCGGATTGCTCGGTTGCGAGCGTTGCGCTTTTCCGTCTGGCGGTTGCGCTTGATTTGGCTCTTAATGTTTGCCATTGCGGCTGAGACCTCGAATGTGTACGGACCCGTCCCTCGGGCCAGCGCTTTAGCGTAGCGCAGCGATAGCAGCTAGCAACTCCCAAGCCACATTGCGGTATCGACCAGCCCTCGGGGCCCAAAATATCGCAAACAGAAAGTGTGAGGGGGAGGGAGCGGAGCGGACGACCATGTCGGCGCCCGCGGATCTGGGCGGAAGTCCCAGCGAAACAGGGAGCTCGCGTAGCGACCATGTCGGTCGCCACGGATCTCGACCGGAAGTGTCGAGGTGTCCGGGAGCGGAGCTCGCGTAGCGACCATGTCGGTCGCCACGGATCTCGACCGGAAGTGTCGAGGGGTAGCAGTACGCTATTTCTCGATATGGATCAGTCGCTCATTCGCAACACCTCGATCATTGCTCACATCGATCACGGCAAGTCAACGCTCGCCGACCGGATGCTCGAACTCACCGGAGCCGTCGAGGTGCGTGACATGAAGGCGCAATACCTCGACTCGATGGATCTCGAGCGGGAGCGTGGCATCACGATCAAACTGCAGTCGGTGCGCCTCGATTGGAAGGGCAACGTCATCAACCTGATCGACACGCCCGGCCACGTCGACTTTGGCTACGAGGTATCTCGATCCCTTGCGGCGTGTGAAGGCGTCATTCTGGTGGTCGATGCGGCGCAGGGGATCGAAGCCCAGACGTTGGCCAACTGTTACCTGGCGCTTGAGAACGATCTGGAGATCGTCGCGGCGCTGAACAAGATCGATCTTCCTGCGGCCGAGCCCGACAAATACGCCGAAGAAATCGAGAACGTGCTTGGCATACCTGCCGAGGACATTCTTCGCATCAGCGCAAAGACTGGCGAGGGTGTAGAGGATCTACTCGATGCGGTTGTGGCCCGTACCCCGGCTCCGAGCGGAGACCCCAAGGGCGATGCGAAGGCGTTGATCTTCGACAGCCACTTCGATCCGTACCGCGGTGTTGTGTCGTCGATTCGCGTGGTCGACGGCACGATCCGAACCCGAAGCAAAGCCCTGTTCATGAACGCGAACGGCACCCACGACATCGAAGAGATCGGTGTTCGATCGCCCGACAACGAGCCGGTCAAGGAACTGACGGCTGGCGAGGTGGGCTATCTCATCGCGGGCATCAAGGACGTTGGCGAAGCACGTTCGGGTGAGACGGTGACTACGGCTCGCCACCCGGCCACCGAGCCGCTTGAGGGCTATCAAGAGCCGCTGCCAATGGTGTTCTCGGGGCTGTACCCGATCGATGGTGATGAATATCCGGCGCTTCGTGAGGCGCTCGAGAAGCTGCGTCTCAACGATTCGTCGTACACGTTCGAGCCGGAGACGTCGGGTGCGCTTGGCTTCGGGTTTCGTTGCGGTTTCCTTGGATTGCTCCATATGGAGATCGTGCGCGAGCGTCTGGAGCGCGAGTTCGGGCTCAGCCTGATCTCGACGGCGCCGTCGGTGAAGTACAACGTGCACAAGTCCGACGGCACCGAGATGCTGATCCACAATCCGTCGGAGCTTCCCGATGGGGCCGAGATCGACTTCATCGAAGAGCCGATGTTGAAGGTGTCTGTAGTGACGCCGAGCGACTACACGGGCGCGATGATGGATCTGTGCCAGAGCCGTCGTGGTGAGATGCAGAAGATGGAGTACCTGTCGCCGGAACGTGTCGAGCTGGGGTACCGGCTTCCGCTTGCCGAGGTTGTCATGGACTTCTTCGACCAGATGAAGAGCCGGTCGCAAGGTTACGCGTCGCTCGACTATGAGCCGGACGGCATGATGCGGTCGAAGCTGGTGAAGGTCGACATCTTGTTGTCGGGCGACCCGGTTGATGCGTTCTCGACGATCGTGCATGACGATCGCAGCTACGAGTACGGCAAGAAGATGACCGAGAAGCTCAAGGAGCTCATCCCTCGCCAGCAGTTCGACGTGCCGATCCAAGCAGCTATCGGCGGCCGATTTATTGCCCGCCAGACCGTCAAGGCGTACCGCAAGGACGTCACGGCCAAGCTTTACGGCGGCGACATCACCCGTAAGAACAAA
>CAKZVC010000068.1 GCA_937922235.1 uncultured Acidimicrobiales bacterium
GTCGGCTTCGACGTGAGCCATGATGGCGCTGCCGATGCCCTGTCCTTGGACCGTGGGGTGGACGGCAATGAAGTAGAGGTTCCACATGCGATCGGCGAACGGTTCCGGTGCGAATTGAGCAGCGCTCACCACGATTCCGTAAGCGTCTTCGACAACAAGCCACGTATGACCCTCGAGGCTGCCGTCGAGTGCGCTGTTGATCATGTCGTCGAAGAACTCGGCTTCTTCGGTGTTGAACATGTCAACGGCGACAGCGATCTCTTTGATGCGGTCGAGGTCGTCGGCGGTAGCGGGTCGGATGGTGTGGTCGGTCATCGGGCTCTCAGCTCTTCCGTCGTTTGCCCTGACAACCTATGACGCTTCTTTCACAGACACGTCCTGTCGCTTTCCCTACCTCCGACGCCACCAACTCGTACATCAGCAGCGTCGCCGGTTGACAAGAAGCATGCACCAGACCCGGGTTTCGTGAAGCGGAAACCTACGGCCAAGGAAATCTTCGAAGAATTCCAATCCGATGTTCGAGGTGCTCCGAACTCTTTCCACATGCCGGCGCTAACCGCTCCGGAAACCCCCCCCAACACCCCCGAAAGGCCTGACTGATGTCACGCAAATCTCTTTATCGAAACACCAAGCTTGCAAGTCTGCTTTTTGCTGGAACCCTCGTCGCTACCGCGTGCGGATCAAGTTCCTCACCAGCCGAGACCGCAGCAACCACCGCTCCCGAAACAACTGCGGTTGTAGAAGAAGCTATGACCGACGAAGCCATGGCCGACGAGGCAATGGTCGAAGACGCCATGCTTGGCGCATTCGGTCCAGCATGTGCAGCTGTTCCCGCTGACGGCGAAGGCAGCTTTGCCGGAATGGCCGACGACCCAGCCGGAACCGCAGCATCGAACAACCCGCTGCTCTCAACCCTCGTCACCGCAGCAACCGAAGCCGGACTCGTCGACACACTCAACAGCGACGGACCATTCACCATCTTCGCCCCAACCAACGAAGCCTTCGCAGCCATCGACCCAGCAACCCTCGACGCAGTCCTTGCTGACAAAGAGCTGCTGACAGCAATCTTGACGTACCACGTCATCGGCGGTCAGAGCCTCAGCGCAAGCGAACTGGCTGACGCCGGAACCATCGCAACGGTCGAATCCACCGACATCAGCTTCGGCAGCGATGGCGTGATAGTCAACGCAGCCAACGTCATTTGCTCGAACGTTCCAGTCGCTAACGGCACCGTGCACATCATTGACAGCGTTCTGCTTCCACAGGTCGCTCTCGACGCACTCGCAGCAGCAGCTGAGGGCGCAATGGAAGAAGTTGCAATGCCAACAGGTCCAGCATGTGCAGCTGTTCCCGCTGATGGCGAAGGCAGCTTTGCCGGCATGGCCGACGACCCAGCCGGAACCGCAGCATCGAACAACCCGCTGCTCTCGACCCTGGTCACCGCAGCAACTGAAGCCGGACTCGTCGACACGCTCAACAGCGACGGACCATTCACCATCTTTGCTCCGACCAACGAAGCCTTCGCAGCGATCGACCCAGCAACCCTCGAGGCAGTCCTTGCTGACAAGGAAATGCTGACCGCAGTCTTGACCAACCATGTCATCGCCGGTCAGAGCCTCAGCGCAGCCGAACTGGCTGACGCCGGAACCATCGCAACCGTTGGTGGTGGCGACCTCAACTTCATGAGCGATGGCCAGCTCATGATCGGCGAAGCAACGGCGCTTTGCCAGGACGTGCCAACAGCGAACGCAACGGTGCACATCATCGATCAGGTCTTGCTTCCAGCTAGCTGATCATCGACCTCGCAACGCTGAGACCCGCCCTCAGTGGGGTGATGGGCAGGAGCGCCGACCGAATCTCGGTCGGCGCTCTTGCGCGTTTTGGCGTTGTGCTCACTTTGGGCGGACAGAGTCGGCGTGACCTACGCTCCTAGGATGCTGCCGATCGAACACTTCTCGGACTCGCTGTTCAGCGATCTTGGGTCGTTTCAGGTGACCGACAAGATGGCTATCGGCGAAAGCCTTGAACAGCTCATTCCCGATGCTGCTGGTATCTGGCGTGTTCGGTGGATCGACATCCCGACCTCCGACAGGATCTACGACGACATCGAAGCTGAGGGTGGCGACACCGACGGACGCTGCTGTCAGCAGCTCCAAGTTTTCCTCGAGGACGTCGATCCGAACGAGCTGATGGCGTTGCTCACACCACTCTGCACCTTGCCGGTCGATGCGGCGAACTTCCGCGTCGGCGACAGTTCGCTCGCTTCGATTTTCGAAACCTTCGGCCCCCTAAGCCCGCTCTTCGATGGCGTGGAAGGTCGTATTGGTGGCGCTGGCGCGAGCGTGTACCTCGGAGGCGACGGCCGCGCCGAAGTTCACCTCGTGAGCGATGAGTTTGGACCTCAGCTAGTCCACGTCAATCTGAAGTAGCCGCCAGGTGACTGACAACGCTGCTATCTAAGGCTACTGATGAGGTCGCCTACGGTGTGGTGGCTTTCGAGCGGGTGCCGTAACGGGATGTCGAGGATGACGCTGTACTGATTGCGGCGCCCGACCTTCTCACTCTTCACGTACCCAGCGTCTTCGAGCTCATGGATGATCCGCTGGACTGCACCGATTGTGATACCGACTGCATACGCGATGTCTTTTTGGCGTGCCTGGGGGTCTTGGCTGATCGCAAGCAAGACGTGTGCGTGATTCGACAAAAACGTCCAGGAAGGGAGCTCAGGCTCGGGTGCGGACAGCATGACTCCCACAATACCTCTATTTGTTTGTGCGTTTCCAGAAAGCAACGTCACTACACACCAACCAATTCTGGTTCGTTGCTGACTGGGACATCATCAGCGGCAACCTCGATGGTCGGGGTCGAGCTCGGCGTCACCGCAATGACAACGGTTTGATCGAGGTTCTCGAGCGCGTGATGAATCGTGTGTCCCAAGAACAAGTCTTCGCCACCGTTACGACTCGTGCCAGCAAGAATGACGATGTCAGAGCCAACATCCTTAGCTGTACTGACGATGCGAGCAGCCACGTTCTCGTCTGCTTGGACAATGGTCGTGTGGGTCGCTCCGAGCTTCGTTGCGAAGCTCTCCGCAGCATTGACCGCCGTGCGAATGGCCCGGTTCCCAGACAGAGGATCGTCGCCGTTGGCACGCACCCGACGAAGAGAACTGTCGACAACTCGCTGCCCGAGGGTGAAGGCCAGGCCGAAGAAGAGGAAGAGTCCGCCGATCGTGATGGCGAGTTTGTCGAGCTTGATACCACCCGCTTGCGCGAGGCCAGCAATGACGCCGAGCGCAATCCAGCCCACAACATCGTTGGCCATACCAGCAGCAAGGGTGAGCTGGCCGAAGTTGCGGCGCATAAGCCCCATCTCCCCAAGGATCTTGGCGATTACTGGCAGCGATGAGATCGAAAGCGCAGCAGCGATGAAGAGAGCAAAGATATAGCGCTCGGTTTCTCCGCCAACAAAGGCCACAGGGATATACCAGCCCACGAGGAACCCGGCAACTGCGGGCACGATCAGCGACCCAGCAGACACAAAGGTGGCAGCTTTGCCGAGTCGACCAATGAGGCCGAGGTCGGTTTCAAATCCTGTCGCCACGAGAAGTAGCAGCACTCCGATCCAACCGACGGTGAAGAGCATGCCGGTCTGAACGTCATCGTCGGGAAACAGCCACCCAAAGGTGTCGGGAGATAGTCGGCCGAGAACCGATGGCCCAATGATGAGGCCTGCGGCGAGCTCACCGACAACCGACGGCTGCCCAATGCGCTGCATGAGTGCCCCAAAGAGCCGTGCGACAGCGAGGATGACAAGGAGGCTCACCCAGAAGACGAGTAGTTGGTGTTCTGTTGGTGGGTTCAGATTCACTGGCGTGCCCCCGTGAGCGAAATTGAGAGTTCCGAGAGGCTGATGTTGTTCGGGTCATCCTCACTGATACGTATGACGGTTGAGTTGGTTGAGCTTTCGAGCTTCTTCTTGAGATCTTTCGATGGCCACCATCTGCGCTTACCCAGCACCACGATGTCGCCTGGGTCGATGTGCGCCGTGAGCACCTTCTCAGGTGCGCCAGGTTGAACGATGGTTTCGGTGGCATCGTGAGCGCCGAGACCCTGAACAAGACTGTGAACAGTTGCCCACGGCGGGTTACCAAGTTGATGAGCGATAGCGCTCGATGGCCCGTTGAGCACCGCGATGGAGTCGCTGGATGCGTGCACAACACGGAGTGGGAGTGCTCCACCTTTCGCGACACTGATGGCCCATTGGAGGGCGGCAAGCGACGACGGCCGATCTCGGAAACCGACGACAATGCTGCTCACTCGACTGGCGTTTCTGTTTGACGGACTTCGTACGCCACCGGCAACCAGAGCGGTCCGAAGATCAGGGCTACTGGGGCCCACTGCAGACGTTTGCTGTGTTCGTCGTGATACCACCACGAAATTGCCAAACCACTGCCTACCCAAAGTGAAAGAACTACTGCTGGAACCATGGGACTTCCTCTGTATCAAGTGAATAGTTCGGACGCTGACGGAGCCTTCCGGCGCCATGCGATGTGGTGAACGTAACACCTACTTTGAAATGTGTCAATTAAATTGACGTTGTTTTGTTTAACCTGTACGATAGCCGCTATGTTGTTAGCCCTTTTTATCGCACACCTTGTTGGTGTCGTTGGTGCAGCGATAGCTGGACGCCGATCCATGCGCGTTGCGCTACTCGTCGCGGCGATCGCTCCGGCACTCGCGGCCGCATGGGCAGTAGGTCAACTCCTCAACGAGACCACCACAACATCCGCGAGCTACACGTGGGTAGACGGCCTTGACCTCGGCTTCCACTTCGCTGCAAACGAGCTCGGTTTGCTGATGATGCTGCTCGTGTCAGGCATCGGCGCAGGGGTGTTCGTCTACGCATCCGGCTACTTCTCCCCTACTGCGGCTGCGGCCACCCGCTTCCCTGCGACCCTGCTCGCGTTCTCGACCTCGATGCTCGGACTTGTCCTCGCCGACTCGATCTGGACACTCTTCATCTTCTGGGAGTTCACGACCGTCACGTCATTCCTGCTCGTTGGCCATAAGCACCAAGACCCAACCGTCCGGGCCGCAGCACGACGTGCACTGATGATCACCGGTGGCGGCGGGCTTGCCCTCTTGGCTGGCCTGATCATCTTGGGTAACGAAGCGGGCACTTCTACGATCAGCGAGCTCACTCCCGTATCGGGAACTGCGGCCACCGTCGCCGCCGTTCTCGTCATGATCGGGGCCGCAACCAAGTCGGCCCAGTTCCCCTTCCATGTCTGGCTTCCCGGCGCAATGGCCGCCCCTACGCCGGTCAGCGCTTACCTGCACTCCGCAACAATGGTCAAGGCCGGCGTGCTGCTCGTTGCTGTACTCGGCACAGTCTTCGCCGACGTCACCTGGTGGAAGACGCTGGGGCTGGCCTTTGGCATCGCGTCGATGTTCTGGGGTGCGATCGGCGCGCTACGCCAGCGCGACGGCAAGCTCATCTTGGCCTGGGGAACCGTCTCCCAGCTCGGGCTCCTCATCACGCTGCTCTCGCTCGGCACCGCCAAGGCCACATTCGCTGCGATCAGCCTGCTGTTTGCCCACGCACTGTTCAAGGCCGCATTGTTCCTGATCATCGGCGAGGTCGACATCCGCACCGGCACTCGAAACATCGACGAGCTAGGGGGTCTGTCTCGCCGCATGCCCGTGGCATTCGCCGTAGCCCTCGCCGCCGGAGTGTCGATGATGGGTGCACCGCCACTGCTTGGGTTCATGGCCAAAGAAGCCGCGATCGAAGCGGCTCTCGGCCTGGCTGGAACCGAACGCATCGTCGTAGCGGGTGCCATCATCGGTGCCTCCATCTTGACCGTTGGGTACACCGTCCGATTCCTGATCGGCGTCTTCGGTCCGGGGCCAGACACCGCTGTTGCCCCACGTCGCCTGGCGATGACCATTCCGGCCGTTGTCCTCGCGGCACTCAGCGTTGCCGGCTACTTCGGCGCAGGCATTGTCACAAACATCGTCGGACCAGCCGCCACCCAACTCAACGCAAAGGCCGACGTCTACGAGCTCATCCGTTGGCCCGGACTGAAGACGGCGTTCGTCATCTCGGTCGGCATCCTCATCGCCGGCTGTGCTCTCGGCACGATCCTCGCTCGTCGATCGATGACCGAGCCAGCAACGATCGGGGCCGAGTCAGCCGACAGGGCCATCGACGGTGTGCTCGACTTTGCCCCGAAGCTCACCGCTGCAGTCCAACACGGCTCACTCCCCGTCTACCTCGCAACCATGGCCACCGCGGTAACGGTCGCCGCCCTTCCGTTCCTCGGCGAGCTGTCGTTCGACCACGTCGTGCTGTGGGATCACCCGGTGCAGGGAGTGCTAGCCGTTGCCATCGTCGCGGCAGCAATCGCTGGCGGCTTCGTCACCTCACGCCTCGGTGCAGCCCTGACCCTTGGCGCCGTCGGCACCGGTATCTCCGGGCTCTTCATCGCCCAGGGAGCGCCCGACCTTGCACTCACACAGCTCCTCGTCGAAACCGTGATCGTCGTCGGCTTCGTCATCGGACTCGGACATCTCGCGCACAGGTTCCCCGAGTCAACCGGCGCCTGGACCACCACTCGTGGCGTCCTCGCGGTCACTGGCGGCGTAGCCGTGGTGGCTGCGTTGGTGGCATCCAGCGCCTCACCGACCGGCACCGCTCCGATCGACGAACTCACCACGGCCTCGGTTGACGAAGGCGGCGGCAACAACGTCGTCAACGTGATCCTCACCGACATGCGAGCGCTCGACACCCTCGGCGAAGTCGTCGTCCTCGCCACCGTCGCTATCGGCATCTTGGCCCTCGCCCGCACCCGCACTCCAGAAACAGCTTCATGACCATTACCCTTCGCAGTCCCATTGTTCAGCTCGGCGTGCGCGCCGCCACACCCCTGGCCGTGCTTGTTGGCGTGTACCTCCTGTTCGCCGGGCACAACAACCCTGGTGGCGGGTTCGCCGCCGGCCTTGTCTTCGGCGCGATCGTGACCTTGCGCACGATGGCGGACATTCAGCGCCCAACCCACGCCTACGGCCTCACGGCGACCGGCATGATCATCGTTGCCGCCGTGGCCGTCTTGCCGTTGCTCTGGGGCGACGCGCTGCTCGATATGAAAGTCGTCTCCACCACCCTTCCGCTACTCGGCAAGGTGAAATCAGGTTCGGCACTGCCGTTCGACATTGGTGTAACTCTGATCGTTGTTGGTTTGGTCGTGGCGCTCCTCGACGGACTGTCAGCACCCGCGCTCGACAGCGACAACTCATTCGGCACCGTTGCCGACGAAAGCGAGGTTGCCTCATGAGCGCGGCACTTCTTCTGGCAATCGGTGGGCTGACATCGGCAGGCATCTACCTCATCACTGCGCGGTCGTTGTCGCGAATCATCCTCGGGTTCTCGCTGCTCGGTCACGCTGCCGTGCTTGCGCTTATGGCATCGGGCGGCCCCGCTGGCGAGGCACCAATTGCTCCAACTGACGGCATTGCAAACCCACTCCCACAAGCACTGTCGCTCACCGCGATCGTCATCTCGTTTGGGCTCACCCTGTTCTTGTTGGCCCTGGCCGCCCGGCAGCGCACGCTCACGGGTGATGACCTTGTCGAAGACGACATCGAAGATCGACGCGTTGCCGCAGCAGGTGACGACGCATGAACGCACTCGTTGCCATCATCATCGTCGGGCCAATCATCGGCGCCACGCTCGGGCTCATGGCTCGCGACTTCCCGCGTCGTCGTGATGCCATCACGCTCCTCGGGCTTGGCGCAGCATCGGCCGCAGCGTTCGCCATGCTCGTCGACGTCGCCGCCAACGGGACATCGGTCGTTCGCGTGGGAGGCTGGGGGCCCGAGCTCGGCATCGTCCTCGTCGCCGATCTCTTCGCGGCGCTCGTCCTACCAGTGGCGCTCACCATCATCTTCGTAGTGGAGCTGTTCGCCATCGGCCAGCGACGAACCGCATGGGGCGCCAACCCCGAGCTCGCCGGACCACTGCTCGGCGTACTCACCTCGGGCGTTGGCCTGGCCATGCTCACCGGTGACCTCTTCACGCTGTTCGTCGCCTTCGAATTGATCCTCGTCTCGAGCTACGTACTCCTCACGCACCAAGGCCAGAAAGCCCAAGTCGGGTCGGGCATGACATACGTCGTGATGAACCTGTTTTCGTCGACGCTGTTCCTCTTCGGCCTCGCCTTTGTGTATGCCGCAACCGGAACGGTCAACATGGCGTTGCTCGCCGAACGCATTCCTGAACTGTCCGACGGGGTGCGCCTTGGCATCGGCGCCTGGTTCTTCGTGGTGTTCGGAACAAAAGCTGCAGTTTTCCCGCTGTTCTCATGGCTCCCCGACTCGTACCCAACCGCCCCGACCACCATCACCGCAGTGTTTGCCGGGTTGCTCACGAAGATTGGCATTTACGCCATGATTCGATTCCACACGCTCATGGGTATGGACGAGCTCGGTTCGATCATGTTGATCCTGGCTGGCGTCACCATGATCGTCGGTGCCCTCGGGGCTCTGGCACAGTCGGATGTGAAGCGGATCTTGTCGTTCCACATCATCAGCCAGATCGGCTACATGTTGATGGGCCTCGGCCTCTTCTCCGTGGCTGGTACCACAGGCGCAATCCTTTTCCTTGTCCACCACATGCCGGTCAAGACCGTGCTGTTCCTTGTCGGCGGCTTGATCGAGAACGACCGCGGCACTAGCCGACTCGAGAAGACCGGCGGACTTGCATCTCGCCGTCCGCTCATCGCCGCGCTGTTTGCCGTTCCGGCCCTTAGCCTCGCCGGGCTGCCACCGTTCTCTGGGTTCGTAGCCAAGTTCGCCGTTGTCAGCGCCGGCATTGAAGCCGCCAACACACCCATCGTCATCGCCGCTCTCGTCGGCGGAGTTCTGACACTGCTCTCGATGACGAAGATCTGGCTTGGTGTCTTCTGGGGCGAATCCGACGATGACCTTGCGAACGAGGCGCCCGGCAATCGGCCACTCATGCTTGGCGCTACGGCCCTCGCCGTTGCGGGCACGATCACCATCTCGATGCTCGCTGGAACGCTCTTCGACCTGAGCGAGCGGGCCGCCATCGACCTTCGCTCAGACACGGCCTACATCGAGGAGGTCACCTCATGATGTCGAACCTCACTACTCGACGGGCACTAACCGTTCTTGGCCTCACGGTTGCTTGGTGCGCGCTGTGGCAGACGATTTCGTTTGCCAACATCGCCGGTGGGCTTGTGCTGAGCACCATCATCACGGGCCTTGGCGTCGGCACGAACGCCCATGGG
This sequence comes from uncultured Acidimicrobiales bacterium, assembly GCA_937922235.1. Taxonomy (GTDB): domain Bacteria; phylum Actinomycetota; class Acidimicrobiia; order Acidimicrobiales; family SHLQ01; genus SHLQ01. Next base: position 9,314 of record CAKZVC010000068.1, read on the forward strand.
TCGGTGCGCCTTGTGCCTCTTCTCAAACTCGCTGGAGTTATCTTCCTCGACCTTGTCAGCTCGACCATCAACGTCGCCGTCGAAGTGCTTACGCCAACGGACTACACCGACGAGTCGATTATCGCGGTACCGCTGCCAGCGCATGCGAAAGAGCACATGCTGTTGCTTGTGCTGGCGATCACGTTGACCCCGGGGACTGCGGTCGTCGACACCGACACCGATGAGGCGATCATCTACCTTCACCTCCTGCACGACAGTCGGCGAGACGAGACGGTCGCCCACGCCGAACGGCTCGCCGAGCTGGCGAACCAAGCCTTGCCGGTACAGCCGATCGGAGCTGCATCATGACCTACACCATCGCCCTAGGCCTCTTCCTTATTGCCGGACTGTGCGGGACGTGGCGACTTCTTGTCGGGCCCGGCCTCGCTGATCGAATCATGGCGCTCGACGTGACCCTCATGTCACTGATGGGTGCCATCACCGTCCACGCCGCATCGCGTAACGACACCACCTACCTGATACTTCTCGTCGTCATCGCAATCATCGGATTCACCGCGACACTCGCAGCAAGCAAGTTCCTCGAGCACGACGGCACCGCGCTGCCCGCAACCGAGGAGGCAAGTTCATGACCATCATCGGAGAGCTTCTGCTCATCCTCGGCGGAATTGTCGCGGTGCTCGCTGGCGCTGGCCTACTCAAGTTCGAGACTCCCTACGCGCGCTTTCACTCGGCGGGAAAGGCCAGCCCCGTCGCGTTCGTGATCGCCGCAATCGGTGCCTGCTTTGTCCTTGGCTTTGCTGGTTCGGCCTATCTCGTCATCGCCATCATCGCGATGGTGCTCACCATGCCGGTCGCCGTCCACCTGCTCTTCAGGGCCGTGCATCGCACCACCGACTCAGACCACCTTGTCATCGACGAGTTACAGAAGGGTGTGGAAAGCCGCTGAGCACTCCAATGATGGTTATTGATCGATGAGCTCCGTGCTTCTCTTTCTGCTTGGTCTCGGAATCCTCTTGGCGGCCGGACACCTAGTTATCGACGCCGCGACGCGGATCGGGACCCGATGTGGTCTGACGCCGCTGGTTGTCGGGTTGACGCTTATTGCAGCCGCAACCAGTGCCCCTGAACTTGCCGTCGTCTTTCAGTCGATTTCCGTCGACGACACTGAACTAGCGGTCGGGTCGATCATCGGCTCCAACATCGCCAACGTGCTGTTGGTGCTTGGACTCGTCGCAGCGACTGGCGCCATCCACGTGACACTTCGGGTTGTGCGTGTCGACATTCCGATCATGATTGCTGCGTCGACGGCACTACTCATCTTCAGCCTTGACGGCACGTTGACTCGAAGTGACGGGCTGATGCTGTTTGCAGGCCTTGTTGGGTTCGTACTGTGGACGCTGCGCAGCGCTCCACGTACATCCGACCCAGCCCAGTTACAGATGGCGACAACACCATCGGCCTCGAAGATTTCCCGCAGCGACGAACTCCGCCTAGTGCCGGCAATTGTTCGTCTTGTCGTTGGCATTGCGGGCTTAGCGATTGCTGCACGATTCGTTGTGCGTGGCGCAGAAGAGATTGCGACCTCGCTCGGAGTTCCCGAGCTAGTCGTTGGCCTGACCGTTGTTGCTCTCGGAACCTCAGCGCCAGAAATCGCCACTACCGCAATGGCAGCGTTTAAGGGTCACCGGGAGCTGGCGGTGGGAAATGCTGTTGGGTCGAACATCTTCAACATCCTGCTCGTACTCGGGGTTACTGCTACTGCCTCACCGCGTGGCATCGCGATCGGGTCGGACGCGGTGTCACTTGATCTCCCAATCATGGTGGCGGCCGCCTTTGCCTGCCTTCCACTTGTGTTCTGGGACCACAAACTCGACCGGTGGGAAGGAGTCGTTTTCCTCTTCTACTACGCCGCCTACCTCACATTCCTGGTGCTCGACTCCACCGGCAACCGCCTGTCCGACCCGTTCGCTCTGGTGATGCTGGGGTTCGTTACGCCTCTTACCGTGCTCACGATCTCCATCGGCCTACTCCAAACATGGAGGAGGAAGCGCTTCACATCTAGCCGAACTCACCAACTACCCATCCCACGAGGGGAGTCCTGATTGTTGTGGGCTGGGGGCGCAAGGCGGTCGAGCTTCTCGTCGACAGTTGTCCCGCTGAGGCTCGGTCTGGTGAGCTCGCTCGAACTAGGCGAGCTCGACTCGATCCCGTCCCGACTCCTTGGCCCGGTAAAGCGCCGCATCAGCGTCGCGCAACCATGCGTCGAGTGAGTCGTCGTTACGCATAGCGACTCCGAACGACATCGTTATAGAAAGACCGGCCGGGTTCAGCAATCGAATGCTCTCGCATAACGAACGCGCCATCGTTTCGGCTCGCTCAGCGCTTACCCCATCGACAATGAAGGCAAATTCCTCGCCACCAATTCGAAAAGCGGTGTCCTGCGAGCGAAACGCCCGGTTGAGCCCTCTAGCAATTTCCTGCAGTACGAGGTCACCGACCGGATGGCCGTGGGTGTCGTTCACCCGTTTGAAATGATCAACATCACCGGCGATCAAGGCAGCTGATCCTGGTTGCGTCGATAGACGTCCCCAGACATGTTCCAGTTCAGCATCGAAGGCTCGACGGTTTGAGAGCCCTGTGAGCTCGTCTTCGAGCGACTCGTTCCGGTATTCCAAACCCGAGTTCAAGAGGTCGGTACCAAAAACGCGAAGCGCAAGAACTACACAGATGATTGTCCCAAGCCGAAACAGTCCCTCATGATCAGCAACTTGGTCAGGCCCGAGTGAGGCGAGCACGAGTACACCGAGCAGGTACATGAAGCTCTGGATTGCACGCGCCTTGTCGTACAGCACGGGGAATAGTCCGGCGAAGATCGCAAGGAATGGCAAGAACGGCGAACTTGCTCCCCCTGAGGCGAAGGCGATCAGTCCAATGAGCGCGACACCCAGGTACTGATTGCAGTTGTACACCAGCTCGGTCCGAAGCCCGCGAGCCCCCAACGTGTGAGCAACGATGCCCTTCGCCAAATCGAGTCCCACAAAGAGCGCTACCCACCACCCATACGAGGGCACGGAGATGAGAACAAGCAGACAAAACGCTAGGTAGACGGGGGTGAAGCCGGAGAGGACGCGCGTCCATGCCTCCATGAACTCGCGCTCGTCCGTGCTCATTGTCGTGGAGCGGTGAGACACCCTGGCCTATCGACTGCGTAGCGCAGCAGTCCATAGGCCGTTTCGATCGGTCTTGATGCTCGACTGCTAGTTGTCCCAGATTCGAGCGACCTCGTTCGATGCGAAAGACAGACGTGTGCAATCTGCGCTTGCGCTATGAACCGCACCATCTGGAAAGGCGAGGTGAAGGTGCATCAGGCCCGGAGGAGGCACTGGGGAGATATACACGCGATGCAGTTCGAGCAGCTGGTCGCCCCCGCCGCCGTTGATGTGGAAAATGAAGTCGTCGGTCCACGTCTGGGCCATGTTGTTGGGAGTAAATGCCATGCGGCCATCGGAGAATTCCAGTCCAAGCCGCCAGACGTCTTGGTTAGGGAAGAGACCATCCGTTGGATGCACGTAGAACGTGTGCGCCCGCGAATCGGACCCTCCGTAGATCGGATTTCGGTGCGTTATGCGCAATTGAGCATGGACACCCTCTGAATGAACAGCGAATGTGTCCAGCGCAACACAGACGTCATCAGTAACGATTCGTAGCGCCGGTATCGCCACCGGTACTCCGAGCTCGTGAGGAAATGTACCAAGCGAGGGATTTCGTTCAGGCACAGTTGCTGTCGAAGCTGAACGAACACGTCTCGAACGCTCGGGGATCTCAGGTAGAGGCGGAAAGACCATGAACTGAGACTACGAAACAGTCCTGGCACAAAACTGCCAATTTTTCTTGGCTTCGCTGGATCACTTCATAAAGCTCGAAGGCCATTCTCTTGAGCGAGAGATCAGCGGTCAGGAGTGATCCAGCCGTTATCAACTGCGAGAGCGATGGCCTGCTGTTTGTTGCTCACGCCAAGCGTTTTCCACATGGTTGAGAATTCGCGGTAGAGATTCCGGGTAGAGAACCCCCGGTCAGTTGCAATGTCGATGACCTTGATGCCCTGGGCAAGATCGCCAAGGATCTCGACCTGCACTTCAGTGAGCGGAGCCTCTTTCGTGTTCTCACTACGCAGAAAGATGGCGACGTTGTCACCAGCTGCTCGAAGTCTTTGCGCTCCCTTCAGCGTGGTGAAGCCTGCAAGCAGATCGAAGCGAACAACAGCTGGGGTGGTTGGTTCGCCGTGATCTGTCGGGTCGACCCATGTTGGCTGCAAGTCGAAACCCATTTCATCAGCAATCGCCTCCGACGCGTTCGTCAGGTAGCTGAACACGATGTCCCAGTCCGCTGCAAGCGAACCTGGAATTGGGTGTTCCTCCATCGTCAGCGAGCATCCGAGAAAGACCGAGGACAATCGATCGAGGTACGTCGCCGGCAAGATGTCCCTATAGATCTTCGCCGCATGCCGCTGGAAAGGAAGTTCCCATGGTTCGTCGTCAGTACCTGCGTCACTTCCGAAAAGGTGAGCTTGCTCAACGCTCTTTGCCCAAAACCTGATGCGGCCTGCGTACAACGCCACCACACCCAAATGCTCTGTCAATGCTCTCCTCAGATCACTCGCCGCATGCCCGCTTAAGAGCAGATACTAGCAAAACCAAGAACCTTGAGGGAAGAGAGTTCCCTCAAGGTTCAATCGGTTGAACGCACGACTCAACGGTCTGTCATTGGAATCGTTTCACCATCAACAAGCTTGTACGACACATCTTCGACTGTCGTCTTTCCGACGAACCCAGCAAAGTGATCAGTCGTGCCTGAGAGAAGGGTTTTTTCTACACCCGCCGATATGCCAACGGCGGCAGAAGGCAGGATCGCTGTAAGAAGAGCAGAATCTCCTGATGGCGGAGTGATGATGAGATGAAGCCCGTTCTCATCAATCTCGGATTGACTCGCACAGGTCGATATCAGCCCTTGCTTTGTGGAACTAACGAGCAAGCATGTTTGAGACTCGAACTCGACTAGGGAAACAGTGGTGCCATCTTCAGTCAAGAGGTTCTCGACGGAGCGAGCCAACCCAAGGTGTGATTCCCCATGTCCAACTCCGACAGCTGATCGTGACTCAAGATGCTCTGCAACTGTCGGTTCACCGACAGTCTCAGCAATCGTGGTTGAATCCATTGTGAGAGGTGCGGCCTGTTCGTCGATGAAGGAAGCGCCAAGGGTCCCCGTAAGTCCCGTGGCCGCCAAGCACATCGCTCCGATAAGGAGACTGAAACGACGGGTTCGTGACGTGGATGACTGGTAGTTGTCGTTGTCTTTCATTTGTAAGTCCTTTCGCGTTGATGTTTGGTTCAGTCGGTGTCGACGTCGTACTGACAGATGAGTAGTTCATTCCCACCATGTTGAGAGGATGTCCACCAACAATTCAAGGTGTCGAAACGATCGGGGTAGCCGGTCATGTAGATGTTTCCGGAACTCTCAACGTGGCCTAACTCGTAGCTCTGCACGTGACGGTCGTAGGCACTGCCGACTTGCATCCACACAGAGTTTCCGTCGTGGCCTACAGAATTGAACGTGGAGCCGATCGCATTCTCAGGCCAATTCTGGTTCCAGTGGTAACTGCCATCCATGGCTGCATTCGCCACACCGGTAAATCCGGTCAGGAGCACTACCAACACAGCGAAGAATCCAGCGATCCGCTTCCGCCCCTTCCCAGCTGGAAGACAGCGGCGAGTCTGTCTCTCGTCTTGAGTATTCAATGTTCTTGTCCTTTCGTCTTGAGGTAGATCTCACTTTCTAGGTTTTCTTTGGCACATGTCTGACACTTGTTGGCAGCCGGCTGCCAGATGACGCACGGGAGCCATCACTGTTTCATCGACTCGACAAAGGGCCTTTGAGGAAACATGACCGAGCGTTTGACGTCTAGGTTCACGTGCCTATGCCCGATGCAAGATCATCTCCAAAGAAGCTGTCCGGCCTGCCTGCAATTGGCTTGCTCGCAGCTGGGGCCGCTCTCGCGTTGGCTTTCGGCCGGTTCTCCTACGGCGTGCTGTTGCCAGCGATTCGGGACGATCTTGGGATATCGAACACGCTTGCTGGCACGTTAGGCACCGTGAACGTCACCGCGTACCTGGCTGGAGCCGTACTCGCTGGTCTTGCCACAGCACGATTCCGCCTTCTCGTCATCGCAAGAATCGGGTTCGCTCTAAGCCTGAGTGGTCTGGGCCTCGCCGCTTTCGCGTCAGGCCCTTGGACCCTCGGCGTGTCGCTCCTCCTTACCGGTGTTGGCGGCGCATTCATCTGGATACCCACCCCAGCCATCGCCGCCGACGCTGCACGCCCCGACCAACGACGTATGGCGGTCGCGCTCATGAGCTCCGGAATTGGAGTGGGCATCGTGTTCACCGGGCAGCTCAGTGGACTAGTCCGTTCCACCCTCGGCGACACCTCGTGGCGTGTCGTCTACCAAGTACAAGCAGCCCTCGGGCTCCTCCTAGTTGCGGCAACTGTGACGCTCATCAACCACCACCAAGACCAGCCAACCCAAACTCACTCCCAGCTGGGCGGCCTGGCAACCCTTCGACAAATGCGCGGCTGGGCGCCAATCACGTTCTGCTACGCATCCTTCGGCTTCATGTACCTACTCATCGTCGCGTTCCTCACCACCAAACTCGAAGACGACAACAACTGGACAAGTTCACGAGCCTCACTTGCGTTCACCCTCATTGGGCTCGCCGTCGTATTCGGCGGCCCCACCTTCATCAAGATCTCCGAGAAAACGGGAAGCCGCAAAGCACTCATGCTCGCCTTCACCTTTTGGGCTCTGCTCGTGCTCACAGCAATACCCGGATGGACTACCCCGACCCTCGTCGCATCAGTGGGCATCGGCCTGACCTTCGCAGGAGTACCCGCCCTCGTCACTGTGTACATCGTCGAAAACACCAGCCTCGACACCTACGGTCCAAGCTACGCAGCCGCCACCCTCGCATTCGGTCTCGCACAAATGCTGTCCCCACAAGTCGGTGGCTACCTCGCCGACCTCACCGGATCATTCACCACCAACTTCGCTTTGTCTGCTGCGTTCGCACTAACCGGCACACTTGCCGCCAGCCGACTCCCCAACCAAGAAGCACTGATGGCCCGCTAGCCCAGACTCAACTGCTCACTTGTTGGAGTATGTCAATCTTTCCGTTTCCGGGGGTACCGAGCAATTCCCACTCAACGAGGGCTGCTTCGCTGGTTGCTGAATCATGATGCTCTCACCGGGCACAACATTGCTAGTGAGCGAGGCTAAGACAGTTGCAGAGAAGTCCGTCGTTGCGACGTCGTCAACCGTGACAACAAGTATTTCGTCGGCGAAGTCCAAGGCGGCCTGAGCATCCGATGGTGGAAAAGCGTAGTCACCTTTGATAATTCTGGCCCCATCGGCATCGTGTGAATGATCGGAGTGTGAATGATCGGAATGGGCATGATCGGAGTGTGAATGAAGTGACTCCCGTGATGATGTGGCTCCACAGGTTGTTACGCCAATAAGTGACGAGATCAGGAGAAGCCGTCCCATTGCTCTTCGCGATCCCAACACTGAAACGTCAAGTAGTTTCCGATGAGCGCGAAGATGCCTTGTTAGTCGGTCACCCCATGGAGTTAGCGCTGCGTTGAAAGCGCTTCGTCGAAGCAAGATGAGTAGAGGTCGTTGTTGGTTCTCAGAGCTTCGGAAAGTGAACTGGGAGAGGAGTCAGAGAGACTCATCCCATTTTCGCGGAGGCAATCAGCAATGGACTGGTAGAAGGCGGCCTCCTCATCGGGACTAGCCGCACTATGATCCGCCCACACGCTCTGAATTCGCCCACTGAACTCGGCTTCGCACGCTGCCACGCTCGCATCAACGTCACGTCCCGAATCATCAACGTTGAACGCATAGAACCTTCCATCAATTAGCTCAAGCTCGCGTACGTCGTGTCCCATTTCCCGAATGCACTCGGCCGTTGCCAGCATCGCCACTTCGTAGTTTGCGAATGTGAGCTCCCCCTCGTCCAAGAGGTTCTGCTGGAATTCGTTCACCCTCGCCACGACTTCCGCTGATTCATCAACAGCGGCGCTACCACTACATGCTCCAGCAATCGCAGCCACGATCAGGGCTAGTAGTGCACATTTCATTCTCATTGTTCCTCCGTTTCGGTCGTAGTTGACCGTGACAGATCGCAATGGCAGTGATCTGCCATTTTTGGGCTCCCGGCCAACCACTACGCCTCTCCGGCCACACCTTTGGCATACAACTGCCAACGACGCCTTCCACACTGGACACAAAGGAAGGTCAATGACTGCTTGCAAACAGACGTTCAAGGTTCTCGTCGCACTTATGGCGTTCGGTGCACTATCGGCATGTTCCAACGCCCCACAGGTCGGCGACTCTGGGACGTCAAGTCCGCTGGCACTTCGCTCGGTCGACGACTCGACGACTTCGGCAGCCGCAGCCGTTCGCGGAACTGTTCGGTGGATCGGCGGCTGCATTGCCCTCGAGATAGAAGGGGATGCGACGTTCGTAACAATCGTGTGGCTAGGTGATGGGCGCACGTCGTGGGACGCCGACAGTCTGAGCGTCACGATGCAGCGCGGCGGCAGCCTCGACGATCTCGTTGCCACCGTTGGCGAAGTTGCCGATCTCGGTGGACAGATTCCAACGCAAGAATGGCACAACATCGATTGGATCGATTGGGAGGTCACGCCCGGGCCCGAGTGCCCCCGGAAGGTTCTCGTCATCTAGCTCCTTCTCACCACCACGCGAAACAGCGACGGACCCCTCGGCCGAAACCGAGAGATACGTCGCTGCAAGCGTGCTTAGGCCGAGGCCTTCCTTAGAGGTGCTACGCCTCGTAGGCCACGGTGATTTCGCGGTCACCCTCGGTATCACGGGTGATGATGTCGATCTGCCCGATGGTCTGGGTGATCTCTTGGAAGTCAACCGAGCGGGTAGTGACGCCATCGAAGCTCATCTGCTCGACGAAGATCAGGGTGCCGTTCGGGTCGTAGACGAATGCTTCAACCGTCTTACCAAGCGGACCGGTCACAGTCAGTTCCATCGTTGCTGGAACGTAGGTGAACGACTCGAGCACGGGGACAAGGTCCTTGGTGTTGAAGAGGACGCCGTCGAAGACCTGCACGGTCTTGCCGTCGAGATCGGCGACAGGAACGGTGATCTCGAAGCTGCCATCAGCGTTGCTCGGAACAACGACCGGTTCATCAACGGACGGGAGGAGCGAGAGCTCAAGGCCGGTGTTTGGGCTCCACGTCGTACCCGAAATCACTGCTGGACCTGCAAGTGGGTAGTTGACCTCGATGTTTGCGCGAGGGTCGTTCGAATCGATGCCATCGATAACTTCACACGACGTCAGCGCCGAGTCGACGTTGAGGCAGTTGTCTGCATCATCGCCACCAATGCCGACGTTGAGACCGTTGCCGCCGTCGAGGTAGTCGTCACCGGCGCTTCCACGAAGGATGTCTGGGCCACCACCACCGAGAAGGGTGTCGTCTCCGTTGCCACCGGTAAGCGTGTCATCGCCGCTGCCGCCGACGAGACGATCGTTGCCGTCGCCGCCGCCGATGACGTCGTCCTGAGAGCCGCCGACGAGCGTGTCGTTACCCGCACCACCGTTGATGGTGTCGGGACCAACTCCACCTTGCAGTGTGTCAATGCCAGCGTCGCCAAAGAGTCGATCGATGCCCTTGTTGCCAATGAGCTTGTCGGTGCCGTTGCCGCCGCGCATGATGTCATGGCCTTCACCGCCGGTGAGGGTGTCATTGCCGTCGCCACCGCGGACGGTGTCAGGTCCGTTGCCGGCGAGAACACGGTCGTCGCCGCCTTCGCCCCAGACAATGTCCTTGCCGCCACCGGCGCGAATCAGGTCGTTGCCCTCGCCGCCGTAGACGGTGTCGTCGCCGAAGCCCGCCCAGATGATGTCGTTGCCGCCACCACCGAAGATGATGTCGTTCTTGCCCTTAGCGCGAATGATGTTGTTACCGTCGCCGGCGCAAATGAAGTCGTTGCCGGTCGTACCAACGATGAATCGAGCGTTCGACTCGATCACGTTGTAACCAGCAGGTGCTTCACCGCAAGCGGTGGTGGCTTGGGCTGAGGCCGTTCCCATTGTGGCGGCCAGCATTCCGGCCGTTGCAAAGGTGGCCAATGTCGTAAATCGACGGGACATAGCTTTGTCTCCTCATCATCGATGCGGTTCGTGTTGAATCACGGTATGTCAGGTCGGATGGCCGTCTCTTGGGCCAGTCGGCCCAGATCTGAGATGCCGACAACCCCGCTCTGCAGCCGTCAGAGAGCGTTCGTGAGCACGTCCGGCAGGGCGTCGTCGTGAACAATGACGAGGTGATCGGTCGTGCGAGTCAGCGCAACGTAGAGCAAGCCAAGCCCGTGCTCGTCCTGGAGGATCGCCGACGGTTCGACGACCACTACCCCATCAAACTCCATGCCCTTCGACGCTCCAGGCGTGAGGGTCGAGATTTGTCGATGGTCGACCTCGATCGGGTCCATGCTCAGGATGGCCACCCGTCCGTCGTCGACCTTGTCGACCAGCTCGAGGGCGAGCTTGACCGCACGGGGCGTTCCGGTTTCGATCTGCACCGGGTGGCCCGACGAGCGGATGGCGATTGGCTGGGTCAGGTTCGGATCGATGGCGTTGAGCACGGCGGTTGCCATCGGCGTGATCTCGTCGGGCGAGCGATAGTTCGTCGAGAGGTCGAACCGGGCCACGTCGCCAAATGAGGCAGGGAGAAGGTCTTCCCAGCTGCCGCGCTCACCGGTCGTGCGCTGGGCGACATCCCCAACGATGGTCATCGAGTGACCGCGAGCTCGTCGGGCGATCATCCGCCACTGCATTGGGGTGAGGTCTTGGGCTTCGTCGACGATGACATGGCCGAATCGCCAGGCCCGTTCGCCCTGCGACCGTTCCTCGATGGTCATCGTGTTTGCGAGTTCGAGGTAGTCGTCACTTTCGAGCTCGGCAATCGGAAAACCGTCAGGGTCGCTGACGACCTCGCCGGTCATCTCGTCACGCACGGGATAGCTCTGATGTGCTTCTTGTTTGAGGTGTTTGCCGACCTTGTCGTTGTCTATACCCACGTCACCACCCCTCCTCGTCGTCTTCGCCTTCGCGCCAGGTTTCGAAGCTCTCGACCTCGACATCGCTCGGCACTGGGTCGAGCTCTTCTTCGTCTTCGTCGTCACCGTCGATATCGGGATCATCACCGCGGAGTTCATCGAGGGTGAACACGTCGGCCTCATCGGCGAACTGGTGCTCCATGTCGCCGTCGACTTCGTTTGCCTCAGCGACATCACCGAGCAACCACAGCAATTCGTCAAGCAGCGGCACATCCGAGCGATACCAGCGACGGCGCCACAGGTTGCGCTGCTTGACGCGCGGGCGCACGAGTAGCGCAGCTGCATGATCATCGAGCCCCGCGGCTTCGCACGACGACTTGAGCAATGCGGTCGACCCGAACAGATCGTTGAGCAGCTGCTCGGGAGTCAGCACCGGCCAGTGCTTCTCCATGAAGACCGCAACATCGCCAGCCTCGACGAGAGCGTCGCGGATGTCGTTTCGTCCTTCGAACCCGGGCTCGTGAACTTCGTTGATCAACCGTTCGAAAATCAACCGCTGGAACCGGCCCGAACCCGCGTTGTGCGTCGATTGGCGCTTGGCTAATTCGCGAAACGCTCGGAGCTCATCGATCTCGATCGCGATGCGGCGGCTGCCGTACCAGGCAACCAACGGCTCCTTTGGTTCGCGTTGACGGGCCTGCACCGCATCGGCCAGCACATCGGCCATGGCGATGCTGCCCTTGAGATTGGCGGCCGCATCGGATTCGTCGGGATCGGTGAGCACACCGGGGAACAACCGGTCGGCAGTAACCGACACAACGCCGCTTTCGCCAAGCGACGGAAGCACGTCAGAGATGTAGTTGAGGAACTCGGGGCTTGGGCCGACGATTAGCACGCCTGTTTCGGCAAGCGCCGCTCGGTCGGCGTATAGCAAGTACGCCGCACGATGCAGAGCGACGACGGTCTTGCCAGTTCCTGGGCCACCTTGCACGAGCAGTGGACCCTTGGCCGATGCTCGAATCACGGCGTCTTGCTCAGCCTGGATAGTGGCGACTACCGACTGCATCTTGCCGTCGCTTCGGGCGGCAAGCGTCGCCAGCAAAGCCGCTTCCCCACGAAGCGACTGGTGATCGGCGATGTTGTCGGTGTCGAAGATTTCGTCGCTGTAGTTGGTGAGCTCGCTACCAGTGAAATGAAGGTGGCGGCGATGCGACAGTCCCAACGGTTCAAGCGGAGTGGCCCGGTAGAACGCTTCGGCGGCCGGAGCTCGCCAGTCGATGAGAAAGACATCGTCGCCGTCGATGACGCTCATGCGGCCGATGTAGTCGGTTCCGAATTCGTCAGTTGTCATCCGGCCGAACGCCAGAGCGTCACCTGCTGATTCGAGTTCGCGCACTCGCTTCCATGCCAGCAACACCCTCGCGGATGCTGCACGAGCGCTCGCAGCTTCAGCCGCAGCCTCGGAATCTTCGTCTCCGAGCTCGGCTTCGGTCTCTCTTGGCCCCTCCTCAGACAGCAGCGACGCTTCGTCAGCGAGGCCTGTGGCGTAGCGACGCGCAGACTCGATGTGCGCGATATGTGCTGCCTGAATGCGGGTTACCGCTGCACGTTCGAGCTCAAGTTCGTCGGGTGCCGCGTCGGTGGCGGCGAGCTCGGAGGTCACTCCACTAGGAAACCAGGTTCAGCGGGCCTTGAGGTGTTCCTACCGGATGAAGTGTCCTACTTGTCTGCAACAAGGACGAGCTTGCCAATGTGGCCGCCCGCTTCCATTGCGGCATGAGCCTTGGCTGCGTCCTCGAACGAGAACGTGCTGTCGAGAATCGGCTTGATCGTTCCGTCGACGACCGCTGGCCAAAAGTCCTTCATGATCGTGTCGCGAATTGCCCGCTTCTCGTCGTTCGCCCGAGCTCGCAACGTCGTCGCCGTTATGACCAGGCGCTTCAACAGGACGGGCAGAAAGTTGATCGTTGTTTCAAAGCCGTTCTGGTACGCAATGTTACAGATACGACCGTTGAGCTTGGCGACGGTGATGTTCTTCTGCAGGTAATCGCCGCCGACCATATCGAGAACCACGTCCGCGCCACCGTGTTCGTTCACCACCTCCACAAAGTCCTGTTCGCGGTAGTTAATCGCAACGTCGGCGCCGAGCTCACGACACACATCGAGCTTCTCTGGAGATCCAGCTGTAGCAAAGATGGGGCCGATACCTGCGTGCTTGGCCATCTGGATGCCCATGACCCCAATACCGCTAGTGCCTCCATGCATGAGGAACGACTCACCAGGCTGAATGCTGCACCGCAAGAAGATGTTGGCCCACACCGTCATCATCGCTTCGATAAGGCACGCCCCTTCGGCGAAGCTCATTGCGTCGGGCAACGGATAGATCGACCCTTCGTCGACAGCCGCGAACTCGGCGTAGCCACCGCCCGCAAGCAACGCACATACTCGATCGCCCACCGACCACTCGGTGACGGCCGAGCCAACCGCAGCTACGACTCCCGCAACTTCGAGGCCGAGAACGTCGGACGCTCCGGGAGGAGGTGGATAGTTGCCAGCAGCCTGCATGAGATCTGCTCGGTTCAGACCCGCGGCCCGAACATCGATCAGCACATCCGTTGCCGTCACCTCCGGAACGGGAGCTTCACCGAGAAACAGGGACTGGTCATCTGCGATCTGAACGGCGTACATGGCTCGACGTTAGATCACGTGGCTACTCGACGGTCAGAAGACCTTTGAGCACGACCACCCCAGACGATTCACTTTGCGCCTCGGTCTGCAAGGTCACCGTGAACAGCGGGTACTCCGATGGGACGACGCCTGCCCAGAGTTCGATCGTGGCGTCGCCACCACGCAGGTGGAAGGTCCCTGCGCTGACCCCAACCTCAGCATCCTTGCGCAACCAAGCTTCGTAGTACGTTCCGGGCTCAGCAGGCGGAAGTCCCGACACATCGAGCACGATCCTCGTTCCAGCTTCGAGCGGGGCGATGATCGCCTCTGCGGTGGCACCGGGAGCATTGTCGGTGCCTTCAAGTGCGAGCACCGCGCCCTCGGGGTCGCCCGACCCAGCGATCACAAAGCCTGCTATCACGATCATGGCTGCTGCCGCAGCTGCCGCAAGCGGGGCAACCCAGCGACGGGCCCGAGAGATCGGAATGACATTGCTCGGGAGCTCATCAGATTCGGCGCTCGGCGTCGGGTCGACTGCCGATAGTGGAGCTCGGGCCGACTCGCTGAGGATCGCGGCGACGATCGCATCTTCGTCAGCAGCACTCGGTTCTACCCAGACCGATGGCTCGTCCAAGAACGCGGCGAGCTGGGCCAGTTCGGCTTCGCTCAGTTCGTCGTCAAATGGATTGTTGGTCATCGGTACTCATCTCCCTCTACGGAGGAAACGCCGTCTTGGTTCGCGGCGTTCGACACATAGTGAAGCGCTGCATGCAGCCGTTTGTGTGCTCGACCGGACCGAGACTTGACCGTTCCGAGCGGCACGCCGAGACGTTCAGCTATCTCCGGATGAGTTAGTCCCATCAGATGCGACAGACGGACAACCTCGCGCTCGTCGGTTGGAAGCTCGTCGATGGCTTGTCGCACTTGATAGATCTCCCACGTCCGCTCGAACGAGATCGAGGTGACGGCAACGTCGGTCTCTGGTTCATGGCCACCGGCTGTCGGTCGTCCTTCTTTGCGTAAGACGTCGATCGCCGTACGACGAGCAATGGCATACAACCACGGTGCAAAGTCACGCTGTTCGTCGAAGCTATCGATCGACCGCCAGGCCTTGATGAATGTCTGCTGGACAATCTCGGAGACGAGCTCGGCGTCCGACGTCATCGAGCGCGCCACAGTGCCAACCGCGCCGGCATATCGCTGATGAACTGCGCGAATCGCTGCTTCATCACCGGCCCGGAACTGGGCGATCAGCTCATTCATGTCCCGCTCGTTCATTCATGGCCATGATCGCCTGCCAAAGAAATTTTGGCGAATCGCGAACCGAACGGCGACGAGCTGCGTACAGGTCACCAGAAGCGTTCAGCCGACAGCGATCCGAAAGAACAAACCGATGCACCCAACCCCGGTTCACGACCACACCTTCGATGCAGATCAATCAGCGCCTGAAGCGCCCAGCGCGCTGCCCCTCATGAAGTTCGCAGCGATCGGCGGTCTGGTCTCGCTCAGCCTTGGCGTTTACGCCCGTGTGCACACACCCACCGGGCAGGGAATTGCAACCTTCGGGTTTCCAGCCGTCCTTCCCATGAAGGCATGGTTCACAACCGCCGCAGCAACCCTGGCGATCGGTCAGCTGACATCGGCGCTCTGGATGTGGGGCCGCTTGCCGGGCGCCGGTTCAGCGCCATCGTGGATCGCTCCTACACACCGGTGGCTCGGAACGATCGCCTTCCTGTTCACCCTCCCGGTCGCCTACCACTGCCTGTGGGCGCTCGGGTTCCAGCAGACGACGACCCGAGTCCTTGTCCATTCGATCCTCGGTTGCGCCTTCTACGGAGCGTTTGTCACCAAGATGCTCGTCCTTCGCTCAGATCGTGTACCTGGGTGGGCGCTACCGATTGCCGGCGGCTCTCTCGTCGCCTTGCTCGTCGCCATCTGGTTCACCTCTTCGTTCTGGTTCTTCACCACGATCGGCTTCCCCGGCGTCTGAGTAGTCAACCCTCCCACGCCGCCCCCCAGGTCTGACCCCTGCCCCTCCCCCAGGGGTCAGGCCTCCACTCTCCAAACACCAACCGTCTCGAAAGGACACCCCCATGACCAAACGCGTCTCTGCAACCCTTGCGATCTGCACTCTCGCCGGACTCGGCGCCGCTCTCGCACTGTTTCTCCCAGCGCAACAAACATCGACCACTGCGCCGGCCGAGCCCGTCGCCGCACAACCCGAGCCAGCAGCGCCGGCCGCAACGCCAGCTGCACAAGTCGTCAACATTGAAGGCTTCTCGTTCGGCGGAGCAACGGTCGTCCAACCAGGTGAACAGATCACGGTGTCGAACCTCGACGGCGCCTCGCACACCATGACCGCCAACGACGGCTCGTTCGACACCGGGCTCATCGCCGGCGGGGCGAGCGCCACCTTGACGATGCCGACGGCACCCGGCACGTACCAGTACTTCTGCTCACTCCATCCATCGATGGTCTCGACCATCACCGTCCAGTCCTGAACAACCACCAATCCACCAATCCACCAACAAAAAGGAACAAGACCAATGAACATCACCAGCTCACCCCAGACCACAGATCGCACGATCCGCAACCGCCGGACATCGAGCCTGCTTGCAGGCTTGTTCGGAGCCGCGCTCTTTCTGAGTGCGTGCGGCGGCGACCCTGCACCGATTGCAGCAGCTGCTGCGCCTGATACACCAGCCGCCACCGATGCGCCCGTCGTCGACGCACCAGCAGCGGCCGGACCGGTAGCTGTCACCGCCGGAGAATCACCACTCGGAGACATTCTCATCGGCGCCAATGGCCTGACCGTCTATGGCTTCACCAACGACAACAATGCAACGTCCGCCTGCTACGGCACCTGCGCCGATGCATGGCCACCGGTCATCGTCGGCGAGGACTGGACGGTTGCTCCCGGACTCGATTCCGGCATCTTCAACGCCGTTGCCCGCGACGACGGACAGCTCCAGCTGGTGGCCGGCAAGTGGCCGCTCTACTACTTCGCTGGCGACACGGTCTCGACCGACATCAACGGTCAGGGATCAGGAGATGTCTGGTTCGTCGTCGGCACTGATGGAGCCCTCATCACCGATGGAGCCGCTGTCGAAGGCGAATCGACCAATGACGGAGCCGAAGCGTCGGCTGATCCGGCGATCGTCGCCGTTGGTCAAACCTCGATCGGTGATGCGCTCATCGATGATGCCGGTCTCACCCTCTACGGATTCCTCGACGACACGAACGGTATTCCCACATGCGATGGAGCGTGTGCGGATGCTTGGCCGCCTGTGCTACTCGATTCAGCCGAGCTTCCCGCCGGGCTTGATGCCAACATTTTCAGCGTAAGCGAGCGCTCCGATGGCAGCTTCCAACTCAACGCTGGTGTCTGGCCGCTCTACCGCTTCGCTGGTGACGGCGCACCTGGCGACGTCAACGGCCAGGGCTCGGGCGACGTGTGGTTTGTCGCCACCCCTGACGGTGGTCTCATTCGAGACGGCGGAGATGAAGCCGCCGCTGCACCAGCTTCGGACGACTCCGAAAGCGACGACTACTAGCCAGTTCGGGGTCGACGCACCGCCCACCCCGACGGGTGGATGCGGGGACGCGTAGGCCTACCGAGAAGCGGGTGAACGGGTTCCAGCCAACCTGTTCACCCGCTTTCCCGCGTACGCCCTCGCATTCTCGAATCAGCTCTAGCCTGGTGCTCTATGACCGAACAGACCTCGCGCCCGTGGTGGCAAGACGCGCTCATCTACCAGCTCTACATCCGGTCGTTCGCCGACTCGAACGGTGACGGAGTTGGCGACATTGCCGGCATCCGGTCGCGGCTCGGGCACATCGCCAGCCTCGGCGTCGACGCCATCTGGCTAAACCCGTGTTATCCGTCCCCCCAGCACGACCACGGGTACGACGTTGCGAACTACTTCGACATTCACGGCGAGTACGGAACGCTCGAAGACTTCGACGAGATGCTCGCCGAAGCAGCCGAGCACAACATCAAGATCTTGATGGACCTCGTGCCTGGTCATTGCAGCATCGACCACCGCTGGTTCATCGCCGCGCTCGCCTCTCCCCCAGGCAGCCCCGAGCGCGCCCGGTTCTACTTCCGCGACGGCAAAGGCGAGAACGGCAGCGAGCCACCGAACAACTGGCAGTCGGCCTTCGGTGGCCCGGCGTGGACCCGCATCAACGAGGACGAGAACGACGGGCAGTGGTACATGCACACGTTCGCCCGCGAACAGCCCGACCTCGACCACACCAACGCCGATGTGCAGCAGCTGTTCGACGACATCTTCACGTTCTGGTTCGACCGTGGTGTCGAGGGCTTCCGTGTCGATGCGGTGGCGGGCGTTGGCAAGCACCCCGACCTTCCCGACCAACCACCGGTTGGCGACGACGCTGGCGTACTCGACGTGACCTGGATCAACCCATACCTCGCGTTCCGTCCGGAGGGCCACGACATCTGGCGTCGGTTCCGCACGTCGGTCGAGAACTACGTCGACGCACACCCCGAACGTGAGCTCATGATGGTGGCCGAGGCCTACGCGGTGCGCCGCCCCGAGATCATCAAGGCGTTCACCGAGCCCGACCAGTTCCAGCAGATGTTCTCGTTCGACCTCATGATGACGCCGTGGGAGAAGACCTCGATCGAACGCGCAATGCTCGATCCGATCGCGATTCTTCGGGAGACCGGCGTCGCCCCTGCGTGGACGCTGAACAACCACGACATCCAACGCGTCGTCACGCGCCTTGGCCGCGCCGATGCGCACGTGCCGGAGAGCTGGACCAACAACAACTTGTCGTTGTCACGGGCCGATGTTGATCTCGAGCTCGGCGAGCGTCGTGCTCGCGCCATGGCTGCGCTGATCTTTGCTCTACCCGGAAGCCTGTACCTCTATCAAGGCGAGGAGATCGGTCTTCCTGAGGTCTTCGACATTCCCGACGACCGCCGTGAAGATCCCGTCTTCGACCGAACCAACGGCGAAGAGATCGGCCGAGACGGTTGTCGTGTTCCGTTGCCGTGGACGAACGATGCCGCGACGTCGTACGGCTTCTCGACCCCACAAGCCGATGGAAGCGTCGATGGCCCATGGCTGCCGCAGCCTGCAGGATGGGGCGAGCGTTCACTCGACAGCGTGGAAGCCATCGAGAACTCGACACTCGACGTCTACCGCACGCTCGGCCAGATGCGTTCAGCGCACGCTGTGACGCAGCCTCAGGATGCTGAGCCTGTCGAGTTCGGCG
The DNA here is from genome assembly GCA_937922235.1 of uncultured Acidimicrobiales bacterium. Classification (GTDB taxonomy): domain Bacteria; phylum Actinomycetota; class Acidimicrobiia; order Acidimicrobiales; family SHLQ01; genus SHLQ01. Next base: position 28,371 of record CAKZVC010000068.1, read on the forward strand.
CTGGCCTGGTCGGTGTTCGGCGCGGCAGCCTGGTCGTCATCGTCAACTCGACGATGGCGCCGATCGAGCTCGATATGACCCACGAGGCTTTGGGCGGCGCCGAGCTCGTCTTCACCAGCGAGCCAGGCGTAGCAACCGCACCCGGCACAATCCCCGCCAACGCCACCATCTGGTTCACCACCTAGCCCACTCGGAATTCGTTGAGTACCGGTTGGTGGCCAACCGGTACTCAACTCAGATCGGCCTGGTAGACCATGATCATGGATGGCATTCCCACGCTGGAGCTCGACTTCACCGAGCAACCACCGATCCCTGAAGCGGGCATCGCTCGGGCGAACGAACTCATGACCTCCGGACGACTGTTCCGCTACGGCGAGACCAGCGCGGGTGAGCTCGATGTAGCCGAGTTCGAATCGGCCTATGCCGAGCTCGTCGGCCGCAAGTACTGCGTGGCCTTCAACAGCTGCGGAGCCTCACTTGCAGCTGGGCTGATGGCCGCAGGGGTTGGTCACGGCGACAAGGTGCTGATGAACGCCTTCACGCTCGCGCCCGTGCCTGGGTCGATTGCACATGCCGGTGCCGAGCCGGTCTTCGTCGGCATCACCCCCGACTACCTCATCGACATCGACGACTTGCGCGTTGCCGCCGAACGATCCGGCGCCCGTTACTTGATGCTCTCGCACATGCGCGGGCATATTGCCGACATGGACGCGGTCATGGACGCGGCCGACGAGCTCGGCCTCACGGTCATCGAAGACTGCGCCCACACGATGGGAGCGAGCTGGCGTGGAAAGCCAAGCGGTACGTTCGGCGCTGTCGGTTGCTTCTCAACCCAGACGTTCAAGCACATCAACTCGGGCGAGGGTGGGCTGCTCGTCACCGACGATGACGACATTGCCGCCCGAGCAATTCTGCTGAGCGGCTCGTACATGCTGTACGGACAGCACGGCACCCCGCCTCCCGCGGAAGCCTTCGAACGGAACCGTTTCACCACGCCGAACCTGTCGATGCGAATGTCGGCGCTGGCCGCATCGGTTGCCCGCCCGCAACTCGAACTACTTCCCGAACGAGCAGCCATCTGGAACGAGCGCTACGCCGAATTGGCCGAGTTGCTCGCCGCCGACGCACACATCTACATCCCCGAGCGCCACCCTGACGAGCAGTACGTGGCGTCGTCGATCCAGTTCACGGTCGAGGAGCTCGACGAGAGCCAGATGGCCGAGTGGGTGGCTCTCGCCGCAGATCACGGCGTGTCGATCAAGTGGTTTGGCCGCCCCGAACCGGTGGGCTTCACCAGCCGCTTCGACCACTGGCGATACGCGGACGAGCAGATGCTTCGCCCAACCACCGAAGTCCTTTCGGGCCTCTGCGACATGCGCATCCCACTACACATGACCGCTGACGATTGCAGGACAGCTGCGACGATCATCCGAGCCGCATTGGCTACGGTCGCATCATGAAGTTCTCCATCTGGCCCAGCCCAAGCCGTTCAACCAATGAAGTACTCGACCGTGCCCGAACCGCCGATGCCGCTGGCTGGTTCGGATTCTGGTTTGCCGATCACTACATGCCGAACTCAGAGAACGAAGCGGTGCTGTCGGGCGACGTGCACGAGGTCTGGTCGATCCTGCCGGCCGTCGCTGCGGTCACCGAATCGATCCGGGTCGGCCCTCTCGTCTCGCCGACTTCGATTCACCATCCGGCGATTCTGGCGAACCGGGCGACGACCCTCGACCATGTCTCGAACGGGCGATTCGTTCTCGGTCTCGGTGCGGGCTGGCAGATAAACGAACACCAGGCGTATGGCATCAAGCTCGAAGAGCCCAAGGTTCGAGTCGACCGTTTCGAAGAGGCCATCCAGATCGTGCGCTCGTTGCTCGACGAAGACCGCACGACCTTCTCCGGGACGCACTACACGATCACCGACGCTCCTTCTGACCCAAGCCCGATTCAAGACGTGCTGCCGATCGTCGTTGGCACGAGTGGTCCACGCATGTGCCGCATCACCGCCACGCACGCGCAGGAATGGAACACCTGGGGCGCACCCGACACCGCCGAACAGACGCTCGGCGTGTTCTCGACCGCCTGTGAGAAGGCCGGCGTCGACGTGGCGACGAAGCACAAGTCAACCCAGGCGCTGTTCGTCCTAACCAATGATCAAGCGAAGATCGACAAAGCAGCCGCCGGACCGATGGCGGACAACACGATCGCCGGTTCGGAAGAAGCCATCCTCGACGCGATCGGCCGATACATCGAACTTGGATTCGACGAGCTCATCGTTCCCGACTTCAGCATGGGCAAGACCGCCGAAGAACGAACCGATTCATACGAGCACTTCACCAACAGCATCATCCCCCATTTCAGCTAACCGATCGTCCAAGAAGTGGCGGATTAGGGACTGTCCCTAATCCGCCACTTAGAGCTGCCATGAGTTCTCCCACCAGGCTGGTAGTTCTGGAACTCGGCCGATATCGGTCACTGCCTGGCCGAACAGGTAGGAGAAGTCAGCATTTTCAGATCGAGCAGACTGCGCCCGTTTGAGCAACCGCCTTGCGGTTGTCTCGGACAGGCCAGCAAGCTTGGCAAGCGCTGTCGTTGGAGTTCCGAGCAACTCACTGGCAAGCAGGAACACCATCTGTAGTCCGAGGTTCGGCCGACGGGGTTCGTATTCGATCACTTCACCGGGTGAGGCGAAGTACATCCTTGCGACCGTCTTCTGTATGTCGGTGAGTGACGGAATCCAGAGGTCGTGCTTGTCATCCTCTACAAAGTCGCGGAACTGCTCGACGGAGTTATCGAAGAGCTCAAGCGTCGGACGTGTCCCAAGCCAGTGGGTTGGTCGTAGGCCGAGATATGCGCCATGCGACGACCACTCATACGACGCGAGATCCATCTCATCGTCGATGGCGAGTGGGTTGCGATGGATGTAGCGGACAGCGTTGGCGTGATATTCGGGATCGTTGACCGGCGACGAAAAGAACCGGTCGGAGAAGAGGGGCCCGCGAAGCTCGTGCCGATTGTTGAAGTACTGCGTGTAGAGAAATCCAACACGATGCAGGGCTCGAGCAAGTTGCTCGAGATCGGCTTCAGCCACGATGTGATAGTGGTTCGTCATGAGGCAGAACGCCTCAATCTCGACTTTGAACCGCTCGTACAGCTCACTCAGGAGCCATAGGAAGAACTTCCGATCTGCGTCGTCCAGGAACGCTGGGAAGTCTCGTGACGTGCGATTCGTGACGTGATGTCGCTCGCCTGGACGGTGAATTCGAGGTACTCGTGCCATGACCGCGAAGGTACCGACGGGCTGTGACAGCTATTCGGGAGTGGCGGATTAGGGACTGTCCCTAATTCGTCACTTGGAGCGGAGGTCGGCGCTTCGGGCGTGGCCTTCCATGCCTTCGAGGCGCGAGATGCGCGCTGCGACCGGAGCTTCGGCGTTGCCGGCTTCGGGGGTGAGCTCTTGCCACGTGAGTTGCTTGACGAACTTCAGCGAGTTCAGCCCACCGCTGTAGCGGGCCGCTCGGCCTGTGGGGAGAATGTGGTTCGGGCCCGACGTCTTGTCGCCGAAGGTGACGTTGGTGTTGGGCCCGCAGAACAACGAGCCGTAGTTGCGCAGGCGTGCTCGCCACCACGGCAGATCGCTGGCCAACACCTGCAGGTGCTCAGGGGCATAGTCATCACACACGGCAGCCGCTTCTTCGCGAGTGTCGACAAGGATGATCTCGCCGTGGTCGCGCCAGGCCGCCATCGCCGATGCTCGGGCCGGGTCGGGCAGGTCGTCGGCGTGTTGCTCACAGAGTGCATTGACAGCGTTGGCGAGCTCGGCCGAGGTGGTCACAAGCCAGACGGGTGAGTCGGGGCCATGTTCGGCTTGGCCAATGAGATCGGTAGCGACCATGACCGGGTCGGCGGTTTCGTCGGCGGCGATCATCGACTCGGTGGGGCCGGCAACAACATCGATACCGACGCGGCCGAACAGCTGCCGCTTGGCTTCGGCAACAAAGCTGTTGCCGGGGCCGACGATCATGTCGGCTTCGAGGTCGGTGTACAGCCCATAGGCCAGGGCACCGATTGCTTGCACTCCCCCAAGGCCGAGCACTCGGTGCGCACCGGCAACCTTGGCCGCATGAAGGATGGCCGGATGCACGCCACCTCGTGCTGCAGTGGCAGGCGAGGTCACGACGATGTTCTTGACACCGGCAACCGATGCGGTGGTCACGCTCATCAGCGCTGAGGCAATGTGGGCGAACCGGCCCGCTGGCACGTAGCAACCCGCGACACCGACAGGCACGTTGCGTTGGCCGGCGATGAGGCCGGGTGAGATCTCAATCTCGAACTCGGTGAGCGAGGCCAGCTGCGCTTCAGCAAACCGCCGGATGTGGTCGTGGGCGTAGTCGATGTCGGCGAGCACGCTCGGGTCGAGCTGGGCGCTCGCGGCATCGATCTCGTCGGCACCTACTTCGATGGGCCCGGTCCACTGGTCGAACTGTTCGGCCAAACGCTCGGCCTCGGCTTCACGCCCGGTTTCAAGGCCCGCAAGCAACTCGGCCACGCGCTCGCGAACGGCGGGGTCGGTCTCGTTCTGCGGACGCGGCGCCTTCTTGATGAACGTGCTGGTCATGCGTATGCCTCCATACCTGCGGCATCGATGGCGTCGAGCAACGCGTCGACGTCTTCGGTCTGCAGCGTGGTGCTCATGCAGATCATGCGGAACGTGTTGAGGCCGTGGATTGGTTGGTAGCCGATCATCCCCGAACCGTCGGCTTGCATTCGGGCCTTGATGCGTGGCGGGCATGCGTGGAGCTCGGCGTGAACTTCGTCGCGGAGCGAGCTCGGATCGTCGAGCTGCAACGGACGCAGGTGCGGCGGCACCCAGGCGAACACCTCGTTGGTGAAGTCTCCAGAGACAAGCGACGTGAACGCTCCATTACTTGCACCGATTCGAGCTCGGGTGTGGTCGCCCATGGCAACGGCGTGATCGATGCGCTCGGCAAAGCCTTCGTCGCCCCGAGCCTTCCACGTGAGCCAGAGCTTCAGTACATCGATGCGTCGAGCGCACTGGAACGTGCGGTCGCCCGAGTCGTATTCAGCATTGAGCTTGTCGGATTGGAAGAGATAGTCAGCGCGGGCAGCAAAGCACGCAGCGAGCTGCTCGGGCTTCTTGACTAGCAGCGCAGTGCACTGCTGCGTCATGCCCATCATCTTGTGGAGGTTCCACACGAACGAGTCGGAGCGCTCGACGCCAGCGAGACGGTGGGCCTCGCTCTCGGAGAACAGAGCCGACCCGCCATAACAGCCGTCGACGTGCAGCCAGAGGTTGCGGGCTTCGCAGATATCGGCCAGCGCATTGAGGTCGTCGAATGCCGAGGTGACCGTGGTGCCCGACGTGCCAATGACGGCGAACGGCGTCTTGCCGTCAGCGATGGCCTGATCGATTGCTGCGTCGAGGGCTTCGGGGATCATTGCACCGCCATGATCGGACGCCACCTTGATGACGCCCGCGGTGCCGATGCCAAGTAGTGCGGCCGACTTCGAGGCAGCGTAGTGGCCGCTGTCGGAAACGAACATGGCCAGGCGGTCGCCGTTCGACCCAGCCGTGGTGACGTCAGGCTGATGGCGGTGACGTGCTAGCTGCAACGCAAACAATGTGCCCATCGATCCGCCGGCACAGAACAGGCCTGGCGGCAGGGTGGGCAGATGGGCGCTGGCACTGTTGTCATCGTCGCTGTCGACGTAGCCAGCGAAGCGTCCGAGCTTTGAGAGCACCGCTGTTTCCATCATGGTGAATACCGGCGCTACCTCGAAGGTCGCTCCCGTCGTGTTCAGCGCGGCACCGAGCCAGTCACCCACGACCGAGATTGGGTCGGGGCCGGCGAAATTCTGGTTCACGAACCGAGGGTGGCTGGTGTGCATCGAATACTCGATGACCTTCTCGACCGCCGCCAACAGGTCGTCGTCGGCATGGGCCGACGCCGTGTTGGCAAAGTCGAGGCCGACCGATGCCGAGAACGTCTCGACGAGCTCAGCCGGCGACGCAAGCGAGATAACCGGATCGTCGCCACGAGGTGGGTCGGTCAGATACGCCGATGCTTGCTCGATGATGCGTTCGATCAGGTCGGCTCTCTCAGTCATCTCCGCATCGTATGACCGAATGCCCTACCCCTACGTCATCGCAGCACCGAGGTCATGATTCGCCAAGAAGGCAGCGGTGAGCTCGGCGAATCGTTGCGGGTACTCCTCGTGGACAAGCAGCTTGCACTTCGCAATGACCTCAAATTCGGTCGGCCCAGCGAACTGGCTCGTCATCGCCCGAGCCTTTTCGACCGGGAAGAACGGGTCGTCCTCTCCCCACACCAGCAGCACTGGCATCGTCAGCCGGCCGTGAACGTCCTCAAGAGCATCAACATCCTTGCCGGTGAAGTCCCGGATCATCGCGGTTAGCCCCGCAATCGCATCATCATCTTGGACGATGGGACCGAGCAGGTTGTCCCGCATCTCGCCATCGAGAAGGGACTTGTCGTAGACCGTGCCACCGAAGGCCAGCGGCGAGCGCGCCAACACTCGGCTCGACATAATCGCTTTGAACATCGACGCCGCGAACGGCAGCTTTGCCGTCGCCGTGAGTAACCGAATGAGGGGTGTGTGTAGTCCTGGAATCTCCGTGCCGCACATCGACAACGACGTCACCGCGTGAGGTCGCTGATCAGCCGCGAACCGGCAGACCATGCCGCCGCTGTCTTGTCCAACGAGGGTTACCTGATCGAGCCCAAGGCCATCGATCATCGCCACCACCGCATCGGCGTGTCCTCGAACGGTGATCGGTGACGCGCTCGTTGCCTTTGATTGTCCGGTGCCGGGTAAGTCGACGATGTAGCACGTGTACCCGTCGAGGTAGGGAACGACGTGGCGCCAGGTGTTGCCGTTGAGGGGCCATCCGTGCACGAACAACAAGGTCGGGCCGGTTCCGACCTTCTGGTAACTCATCGTGGTGTGGCCAACATCGATGTCGTGGCGGGTGGTACCGGGGATGTCTGTGTACGTGTCCATGTGTTCGACCGTACGGACACACGCCGAACTGGTCGATTACCTGGTGACGTAAGTGCGCCGCAGGTCGACGCTTCCGTACGATCTACCTATGGCCACCCCCTCTCGTGAACGAGTTTTCGCCGCACTGCTCAAATATTGGCGAGGACATCGGGGCATGAGCCAGCTCGATCTGTCGATCGCAAGCGATGTGTCGTCTCGTCACATCAGCTTTCTCGAGACGGGCCGCTCGAACCCGAGCGAGGAGATGGTCTTGGTGTTGGCCCAAGCGCTTGATGTTCCGATGCGCGACACCAACGGGATGCTTCGGGCTGCTGGTTTCGAGGCTCACTACAGCGAGCCAACCGTCGACGACTTGTTGTCAGGTCCGCTCGGTGACGCCGTCGACACGATGTTGCAGCACCACCAGCCGTTTCCGATGATGATCGTCGATCGCTTGTATAACGTGGTTCGCACCAACCACGCAGGCCAACTGCTCTTTGCGATGGGCGGTGTCGATCTCGCTACCGAAGACTCCACGGAAAACGAGGCGCCCGTCAACGTGCTGCGTCTCGTCTTCGATCCGGCGAAGCGCGAGCTGATCGGCGATTGGGAACGGACTGCGGGGACGATCTTGCGACGCCTGCAGCGCGAGGCCTTTCACCGTCCGCACGACCGCGATATGGCCGAGTTGCTCGACGACCTTCTACAGACCGACGGCTTGCCGGCGAATTGGCGCAACCCCGACCCGACCGCCATCGAAGAACCAATGCTCGGCGTCGAGTTCCGCGCCGGCGACATTGCGTTGAACTTCCTGACGACGATCACCGAGTTCAACGCTCCGCAGAACGTCACGCTCGATGAGTTGCGGATCGAGAGCTACTTCCCGCTCGACGACCAGACCCGGGCGTTGTGTGAGGAGCTGTTCGCTCAGTAGGTGGCGAGATGAGGGTCTAAGCCCGTGGTCGCTCGTGAGCCGGGTCGAACATGGGCTCGGCTCGCACGACAGCAGCGCAGCGTTCGCCGATGATGCCAACCTCGAGCTCGGTGCCCGGCTCTGCGAACTGCGGCTCGACGTAACCCATGGCGATGTTGATCCCCATCGTGTGGCCGTAGGCGCCACTGGTGGCTACGCCGATGAGCTTATCGCCCGAGTAGATCGGGTCGCCGATGTGCGCAGCGGCCGTGTCGTTGGTGACCTCCATGGCGACGAACACCCGACGCGGCCCAGCCTCGGCTTGGGCCGCAATGGCGTCCCGGCCGCGGAAGTCCTTCGACATGTCGACGAATCGATCGACGCCCGCTTCGAGCACGGTGAACTCGGTGTGGAGGTCGGACTTCCACGCTCGGTAGTTCTTCTCGATGCGCATCGAGTCGGTGGCGAGCAGTCCGAAGTCGATGATGCCGAGCTCGGCGCCTGCGGCATGGATGGCTTCGTACACCGGAACCGATGCGTCCATCGGGATGTGAAGCTCCCAGCCGAGCTCGCCAGTGAAGCTGAGCCGAAGCGCAACAGCGGTGTGGCCAGCAATGTCGATCTGGCGAACGCTGAGCCACGGGAACGAAGCGTTGTCGAGAGCGTGATCGGTGATCTGTTCAAGGACGGCGCGGGCGTTCGGTCCGGCGATCATGAGCGCATTGTGATCGTGGGTGAGGTTCGTGATCGACACGCCCTCCGGTGGGTTGGCGTCGGTGAGTAGGTCAAGGTCGTGCCACTCGGCCGTTGCGGCGCTGAGCAGCCAAAAGCTGTCTTCAGTCAGCCGGGTAACGGTGAACTCAGACCGGAAGCGGCCCTGCTCGTCGCTCACGTAGGCCAGCGCGGTTCGGCCAACTGCTGGCATGCGACCTGCGGTGAGGTGATCGAACCACTCGATCGAACCAGCGCCTTCGACGAGGAAGCGAGTGAAGCCGCTGATCTCGGCCACGCCCACGTTGTCTCGAACCGCGTTGGCTTCGACGCCGACCTGATCGTGATAGGTCGAGAAGCGGAAGGCTGGCACGTGGTCGAAGTCGTTCTCGGATGGGTGGAAGTAGAGCGAGCGTTCCCATCCGTTGATCGATCCGAACTCGGCGCCCTTGGCGACCAGCACGTCGTAAAGCGGTGTGGTCTTGGCCTGGCGACCAGCGGGCCGGTGCTCGTCAGGGTGATCGAAGACGAACTCACGCTGGTATTCCTCGATGGCCTTCTTCGATGCGTAGGCCTCGTCGGCGTACTGGGTGAAGCGCCGAGGGTCGAGCACCCACGTGTCCCACTCCGACTCGCCATCGACGATGACCTCAGCGAGCACCTTTCCAAGTCCGCCACCCTCGCCGACGCCAGCGCGCAGGCCGAGCATGCAGTAGGCGTTACGACGGCCGGGGATACGACCGACCAGTGGCACGCCGTCACCCGAGTAGGTGATCGGGCCGTTGACGACCGACGAGATGCCGGCGGTCTGCAGCACGGGAAGTCGATCGAAGACGCGCATCATGTTGTCTTCGAGGCGATCGAGGTCTGGTGGCTCGAGCTTGTTCGCAAAGTCGACTGGGATGTGTTCGCGACCCCAGGTCTTGCAGCCTTGTTCGTAGATGCCAACGAGCAGGCCCTTGTGTTCTTGTCGGCTGTAGAAGTCGTCGCCCGGATCACGGAGTAGCGGCACTCGATGGCCGAGCTCCTCGAGCTCGGGGAGCTCTTCGGTGAGGAAGAACTGATGCTCCATAGACGACACGGCATGTTCGAGGCCGTAGAAGTTTCCGACCTGGTGCACGCGGTAGCCGCCGGCGTTAACGAAGCTGTCGCATTCGATGTCGCCCTTTTTGGTGTGGACGATCCAGCCGTCGGCGGTTTCGGTGAGCCCGATGCAGTCGGTGAACCGGAACGCTTGGCCGCCGTTCTTGCGGCCGGCATGCACGAGGCCGACGACGAGCCCGGTTGGGTCGATGTCGCCATCGACCGGATCCCACAGACCACCGACAAGGCCGGTGACGTCGAGCAGCGGATGACGTTCTTTCATCTCGCTTGGGCCGATGACTTCGAAGTCGACGCCCATGCCCTTGGCCATGCCAACGAAGTGGTGGTAGCCGTCGAGGTCTTGCTGGTCGTAGCCCAGGCGAATGCCGCCGTCGTGGCTCCGGTAGGTAATCGGCCGATCGGGGTCGGCGGCGAGGCGGGTGTAGAGCTCGCACGAGTACTTCTTCAGCCCGACCATCGTCTGCACGGTGCCGAACTGGGTGACCTGCCCAGCCGAGTGCCACGTCGTGCCCGACGCCCATTCGTCGCGTTCGATGAGGACGACGTCGTCCCAGCCATGTTCGGTCAGGTGATAGAAGGTGCTGGCGCCGCCGACACCTCCGCCGATAACCACAACTCGGGCACGGCTTGGCAACGTGGTGGAAGATGGCGTCTCGTTCGAGTTCACAGTATTCATTGATGTAATCCTGCGGCTGGAGGATCGCTGACACAAGAGGCAATGCCGAACACCATCCATAACAATTCGTTATGGGTAGTGTCTACGGTGATGCGTCCTCTCGCCAAACGCCTTCCGCAGCTCAATCGACTCGTCATCTTCGATGCCGTGGCGACGGCGGGAGATTTCACCGCGGCCGCCCGCACGCTGGGCATCAGCCAACCAGCGGTGTCTCGACATATGTCTGCACTGTCCAATGAGCTGGGCATTCAGCTGTTCGAGCGAGCCGGCCGATCGTTCGTGCTCACCGAAGAGGGGCGCGCCCTTGCAACGGCCGCCGACACGGCATTTATCTCACTTGAGCGAGCACTGGCCGAGGTCGATGACCGCAACGGCACGTTCGTCTTCGCAGTGCAGCCTGCAATGGCAACCACCTGGGTCGTGCCGTTGCTCGATCAGCTTGAAACCGCAGCCGGAGCGGAGATCCGGCTTCGCATCTTCGAGCGCATTGCCGAACTCGACGACCGCGACTGGAACCTCGCCATCGTGCCCGGCCGAGGCGACTGGGACAGCTGGGACTCGACCATGTTGTTCCATGAGGCCGTCCGCCCATTCGCGTCACCCAGCCTTGCAACCGAGCTCGGACTGACCGCGCAGTCGACGGCCGCCGACCTCTCGTCGCTGAACCTTCTCCACATCGACACCGACGGTCGTCCGAACATGACGTGGACGGAATGGTTCGACGAGGCGAGCAATGGCACCGTGTCGCCGTCGACACCTCGACTGCTCTACAACGCGTATCCAACCGTTATCCAAGAGGCCCTTGCGAGCAATGGCATTGCCCTCGGATGGCAGCACTTGCTCAGCGATATGGTCGAGCGCGGCCTTCTCGTTCCTGTCGGCCCGATCGTGCAGCGCAACCGCGGCGGCCATTACATGTGCTGGCGCAAAGGCCGGGCCGACGAGCGCCACCGCGGCATCACGAGCTTTCTCCAAGCCGAGATTCTCGCGTCGTCCGAGTCGTTCGACGAGTAGCCCGACGGCGCTCAGTTCGTCAGGATCTGCAAGCGCTCGTTGTCGAGGTCTACAAGTTCGCCACGAAGATTCTGCTCATCAGCCGTGCCCGCTTCGACCGTGTCCTTCAAGGCCCCTCGGACTCGATGTAGCCACGCCCGATGATCGCCTTGGTCATCAAGAATCAGTGATGCCAGCTCTCGAACAGAAAGGTATGCCTCGGTACCGCCGTTGATTGTTCGGAACGCTTCGAGCTGATCTTTCAGCATCGCTCGGGCAATCGCGGCATCTTCAGAAAGGAAACTCTGAAGCTGTTCACGCTTGAGTGATGCGCTCTGAAGCTCGACGTACATGTAGTCGGTGCCGTCGTCGGCTTGCTCAGCGCCATCGACCCAGCTGACCAGCTCGGCCGCCAGCGTCGACACCTCGGTCGCCAGGTTTCGGCGCTGCATTACCGCTTCTCGTTGAGTATCGATCTCGACTAACCGGGCACGTCCTGGATCATCCGGACTGAGCGCGGCGGTTCGTCGCTTCATCTCCGCCCCCAACGTTGCCCGAGCGAGCTCGGCACCCTGAGATTGCTCGACGTACGTGCGAAGACGCTGTTGATCCGACGCTTGACTCATTTCCAACGCTGCGATTGTCGAGCGGATGCGATTCAGCTCGACTTCATCTTGCTGCGGATCGGTTCGATTGCGCCGGAGCATCCCTCTGACGCCACCCGACTTCGCTATCTCAGTGCGCACGGCCTCGAGCTCGACCAGTTCAGCATCCAGTTGCGCCAGACGCTTTCGCAGATGACCGGCTTGCTTCTCCGCGGCTGTCTTTTCACGTGCGTCGCGGAGCACCTGTTCCAGATCAGCCATGCACGAATAGTAGCGAGCAGCTGTACCGAAGCTCGGGCTGGTTTGCATCGGATGGCCTATTCGTCGATGGCGTAGACCTCGATCTCGATTGTTCGGGCCGGATCATCGAGCGCTGCAACCTGAACGATGGTGGATGCGGGCATGACATGTTCGAACCGTTCGAGGTGCGCCCGCGCAACGAGCGGCGCATCATCCATGCTCGTCACATACGTCACGGTCCGAACAACGGACGCAAAGCTTGTTCCTGCTTCGATGAGCGCTCGCTCAATGATGTCGAAGGCATTGCTGGCCTGGACATAGGTATCGCAGCCCTCGACGAACGGATCTTGAGCAGTGGTCCCAGACACGTGCGTGTGGTTGCCCACCCGGACAGCTCGGGAGTAGCCGTATTCGGCCTCGTATGGATCACCTGACGAAATGTTTAACCTCATGGCGACCAGCATCGCACCGGTGGAAGGACAGCATCGAACAAGGTGTCAGCCACGCCTCCGTTCGGCCACAAGCAGTTCGATGATGACGGTGACGAGGCCGAGACCAGCGACCCCGACTCCCCACATTGCAGCTGGCAGCGCCATCTCGAATTCTCCGTCTCCGTCCATCATGCTGATGGCGGTGAATGCCACGAGACCAAACACGTAGCAGGCCAGGTTGACCTTGAAGCACAGGCGCATCGCTGCGCTGCCTCGCTCGAGATCGCTTGCGCCGACTCCATCACCGTCGACCGGCGTGGAAGCGTGAAAGGTGGTGTGTTGACGGACGCTCATGACGAGACCTCCACAACGACCTTGCCCCGCACGAGGCCAGCTTCCATCGAAGCAATCGCGTTTGAAGCGTCGGCGAGGCGAAAGCTCGACCCAACCGACGGCACGACCTCGCCAGACGCAAGCAGATCCGCAACCGGTTCGATGAACTCGAGGCTTTCCTCACTAAGGAAGAATCCGAGCGTTTGCGAAACGAACGGGGACAGCATCGCCGCACGAAGTTGTCGACCGATACCACCGGTCAGCGGCCCGCCATCCTCTCCCCCGACCATCACAAGCCGACCGTCCGTGGTCAGGAGCTTCCGGAGGGTGCTGATGTTGTTGCGGCCGCCGATGTCGATGATGAGATCGAATTGCTCGTCGACGTCGGCGAGGTTGGTGGTCGTGTAATCGATGACGGTCGTCGCTCCGAGGTCTCGAACGAGTTCGGCCTTGCTTCCGCTTGCAACTCCGGTGACCTCGGCTCCACATGCAACGGCGATCTGCACCGCGAACGAACCGACACCTCCTGACGCACCGATGACCAAGACGCGTTCGCCAGCAGCGACGTTGCCTTCCTTGGTCAGTGCCTGGAGTGCCGTGATTCCCGAGATGGTCGAGACCGCTGCTTCTGCGAACGAGACGTTTGTTGGCTTGTGCACAAGCTTGGCTTCGTCGGCGGCTGCGAACTCGGCGAAGGATCCTTTTGCGATTCCCATGACCTCGTCGCCGATGGCGAATCGCGTCACGGCATCACCAATGGCGGCGACGCGGCCTGAGACGTCGAGTCCGAGGACTGGGTTCTTCGGGCGCCAGAAGCCGAAGCCCATCACGCGTATGAGGTAGGGCATGCCGGTCATGAGGTGGACGACACCACGGTCGAGCCCCGCGGCCACCACCTCGATGAGGACCTCGGTACTGCTAATCGTTGGTCGGTCGATCTGGTCGACGGCCGTTACCTCGGCGTTGCCGTATCGAGATTGCGTGACGGCCCGCATCAGTTGGCCGGCTGGCTCGTGTTCGACACTCACGTGTTCGACCCTGGTTTGCTGTGCGTTGCTCTCCGCTACTGCTGTTGATGGTGACATCGTTCGTTCCTTTCGGTTGGATTCGTACTTAGTACGGTACGTTGACGACCATAACCGTACTTAGTACGCTTGGCAAGAGAGAACGTTGCGAAGGAGACCGATGGCACGTCAGGACGTCAAACCAAAACGGCCGCGCCTTTCGCCTGAACGCGTCCTCGATGCCGCCGTCGCACTTGCCGACGAAATCGGCATCGACGACCTCACGATCCGTCGCCTCGCTGATGCGCTCGACGTGAAACCAATGACCATCTACCACCACCTCCCAAACAAAGAGGCCATCATCGACGGCATGGTCGACGTAGTCTTTTCCGAAATCGATCCTCCGCCAAATGAACTTCCCTGGCGTGAAGCGATCGCCGTCCGGTCACGATCGATGCGACAAGTGCTGGCACGTCACCCATGGGCTTCGCCGCTCATGGAGAGTCGGACCAACCCAGGAATGGCCACGCTTCGCCATCACGATGCGGTGCTCGGTTGTTTTCGGGGTGGTGGCCTATCGCTCGAGCTAACCGGTCATGCCTATGCGACAATCGACGCCTACCTCTATGGCTTTGCCCTCCAAGAGGCCTCATTGCCAGCGAGCGGCGGAGACGACCTGGCAGAACTGGCCGCTCAGATGGCTAGCCAGATGCCCACCGACGTCCTGCCACACCTCGCCGAGTACACAACCGAACGCGTCCTCAAGCCTGGATACGACTTTGGCAACGAATTCGAATATGGCCTCGCCCTGATACTCGACGGCTTACAGCAGGCAGCCGAGCGCGAGCAATCTGACTAGCGAGCCAAAAGCTAGTCACCACAACTATTCCGTCCTCAGGTGAACTCTGCAGCTACGTCGGCAGTCACTTGCTTGGAAGAATCGCCTGTCCGAACCAGAAGTGCTCGATGGCCTGCACGAGATCTTCAAACCCCGCCAACCGAACGGGCTTTCGCACGTACGCATTGGCAAGTCGGTTGTATGCCGACTCGACATCGCCGCTGAAGTTCGATGTCGAGAGCACGATCACGGGCAGTTTGCGAGTGTCAGCATCCGACCGGATCTGATCGAGCACGTCCATGCCGGTCATGTCGGGGAGGTTCACATCGAGCAGCACGAGTTCAGGAAAGTCGGGAGTGCCGAGCGTCTGCTGCAGCACCTCGATAGCGCCCTGGCCGGTCTGACTGACAGTCAACGTATGGTCGAGTGCACCACGATCGAAGGCGTATTGGGTGAACTCAATATCCGCGAGCTCATCTTCTACAAGTAACACCCTGGTCTTACGAACTGTCATGGATCATCGCCGCCTGTCCGCTGTATGGAAGTGTGAACTCGAATCGCGAGCCACGACCGACATCCGACTCAGCGCGAATGTCTCCCCCATAATCCTGCACGATCCGCTTGACGAGTGAAAGACCGAGCCCGACGCCACTTGACTCCCGTGAATGATTGAAGGATTCGAAAATCCTGCTGCGTTCTGGCCCTGCAATTCCGATGCCGTTGTCGATGACGCAGAACCGAGCACGTTCGTCATCACGGTGACCCGCAATGGTGATGAGCAGCGGACGATCGGCGTGTCTGAACCGGATGGCGTTCTCGATCAGGTTCTGAAATACGCGAGAGAGCTGTGCCGGGTCGATCCGAGCGTGTGGAAGATCTCCGACCGAGATGGTTCCATCGACCTCGAGCAAGTCTTGCGCCAGATCAGAAACAACCGCGGCGACAATCGGTTGGGTATCGACGTCCTCGATCTCTCGCAGGTCGATCTGAACATTTGCCATCCGGGCGTGTTCGAGAAGATTGTCCATGGTGTGGCCCATGCGGTCGTATCCCAGAACAATGCGGTCGGCCCAGCGTCGTATTTGCTCGATGTCTGGAGCTTCCTCGGCCGCCTCTCGTCCGATCAGCTCGCTATATCCACCGATCGCACGAAGAGGCGTACGCAGATCATGTGCTGCGGCGAACGCGTACTCCTCGAGCCCTCGGTTCGAGGCTTCAAGCTCGGCGACCGTGTGAGCGAGCTCGATCTCGACACGGTTTCGTTCGGTCGATGACTGTTCGGTGAGCGCTTGGCTTTCGACCAGCTTGGTCTCGCTACGAACCAAAAGACGCAAGACCCAGAGAACGGCTAGCAGGAGAGCAATCAAGATGACCGCACCGGTCACGAAGGCGATCCAGGTGTTTGTTTGCTGGGTTCGTCGAACCTCTGCGAGGAAGTCACTGTTGGGGGCCCAGGTGCCGACAACCCAGTCTGAGTTTGTCTCGAGGACGTTGTAGACAAACTGGGTGTCCTCGCCGTTGAGGCGTGGCGATTCGTTGAATGTCGCAGAAGTGTCGACAGGCGGCGCGTCGTCGAAGAGCTGGGCAACCGTCGCTCCTGCGAGCTTGATTGCCGGGTCGTCTACGTCGTCGGCCAAGAGAAGCTCGGTGCCGCCATCGATTGCGCCGAGCACCGGATACGCGACCATCTGCTGAGACTTCGTCATGATGAACGCCGATCCGTTGTCGCTCGGCGCACGTTCGGCCATGAAGTTCGACAGCTCCTCCAACCGAATGTCGACACCCACCACGTATTCGAGCTCGCCCTCGATGCGGACGGGGGACGATCGAGTTACACCAGGTCGTCCACTGGTGAAGAAGATGTATGGGTCGGTCCACGCCCCGTCGCTCGAGTCGACCGCGGCGTCAAACCACACACGGGTACGAGGATCAAAGGCATCGGCATCGTCGCGCTCACGACTGAGCTCCTGGACGTCGCGGTCGTACACGCCGTTCTCGACGATGCGAGTGCCGTCGCGAGTGGTGATCAACTTGGTGGCGTAGACGGCCTCGATGTCATCGCTGAGTCGGCTCGCATAAATGAACTCGCCGTCCACGGTGCCCACGAACGCTCCGTCAAAGACCTCGTTTGCCGCAATCACATCGAGCAAGAGCGTTTCGGCCTCGGGCTGCGATGGGTCGAGCAGTCCGTCCCTGAGAAGCGCACTCAGGAAGTCGGCCGTCGAGACTGCAGGGGCGAGAAAGCTCTCGGTGTTCGCCACTGCTTGGTCGGCTGATGAGGTGATGATTACGTCCATATCGGCGAGGAGTGCATCTTCGTTGGAGAGACGTGAGGTGAGCACGAGGCTGGTCACCGCAGTGAGTAGCGCGGTGAACAGCGCCACCGACGCCAAGATGATTGCTCGATTCGATGAGTCCTGTTCGAGCGCGCTACGTAGACGACTCATGCTCCTCCAGCTCGAGCAGCTCTTCGTTGTACTCATCGATGCGGCCAGCGAGCTCCTCAATCCCATCTGCGATCGCTGATGCGAGGCGATCGATCTGCGGAAGCTCGAGCTCACCCGAGCGGACGTGTGCGGTCAGGAGATCGGAGTAAATGCCGACGGCCCGAAGGGACGATCGAATGTCGTGCGCGGCCTGGCGACGGTCGGTGAGCTTGCCATTATCAGTCATCGCAACCCGTCCAACTTTCCTGATGAACCAGCTCGGCTATATCGAATTGTGACCCACCCTGAATGACGGGGCCAAGCCAACACGGCAGCACCTCAGTATTGGCAGACTGCGTCTTAGGAGATCGTGAAGGTGCCGGCAGCGAGGTCGGCTTCGAGCGTTGCGGTGCTCTCGCCGTTGCTCCACCGCAAGCCAAGCACGTTCGGCGCGGTGTCGAGCACGGTGAGCTCGCCATCGAATGCTGGCGAGGTGTTGCGTAGTCGCATCATCTCGAGCTGGTCTTGCACGACGCTTCGCTGGAGGCCCTCCTCGATGTCGGCCGCTGTGAGGTTGGTGCGGTTGATCTCTTTATGGCCGCCGGTGCCGCCAGCATCGGCAGCTGCGTAGTTGTTCGTCCCGGCGAACAGGTCGAGATACCAAACCTGTGGAGTGCCCGGCATGAAGAGCTGGATCGCACGAGCGAGAAGCAGGCGGTCTTCGCTCTCGCCGAGTGCACTGAAGAAGGTGGCGTTGACTTGGTAGTACGAGATCTTGTTGCCGTCCGGGCCGTAGAGATTCTTGACCCTGCCGCCACGGTCGAGCAACCGATCGATGATCTCGTCGATCGTCGCATCGTCGATCAAGCCGTTGCTCTGCCCATCACTGCCGTCCCGACCCTTCAGGTCGATGACCGGAATGCCATCGTGGCAACCGAGCATGTTGACGGTCTTCAAGTTGCGCGACGTGATCTCGTCGATCCAGCGGAGCAGTCGAGTGTTCTCACCGGTGTCGATCGCGTCGATGACCAGCCCAGGGAAGAAGAAGTCGTAGATCGGATAGTGCTGATCGGACAGCTCTTCGTGGAGCCCGGTGCCGTATTCGGAATGGATCTCGGGCAACAGAATCAGGCCGCAGTCTTGGGCAATTCCACGCAGACGGTCGAGGTAATCCCATGTGCCAGGCACGTTGAAGAAGTTCGTCTGGCCGATCTCCTTGTGGAGATAGGCAAACGCATCGAGGCGCAGGATCTTCGCTCCCTGAGCCGCGAGCTTGGTGAGGGTCTCGCGGTAGAAGTCCCACACCTTCTCGCTCTTGGCATTGAGGTCCATCTGGCCGAGGTAGGTGCGCTCGTCATCGACGATGTCGACCTGCTGGTAGAACGTGTTCCAGTAGAACCGATCGGAGCCATCTGGGAACCGCACGGCCAAGATCGGAAGACCGGGCTTGCGCATGAACAGCTGATCGAGGTGCTCCTTCGACGGAACGATGTAACCGTCTTCGTGGAGCTCGCCCTCACCTTCCCAAAACGCGTTCCAGTCGATGAAGAAGTCGGCGAACTCCGACTCAGCGCCGTTGGCCAACATGTCTTGGAACTGCGGTGAGCCAACCGACAAATGGTTCAGCACCAAGTCGTACTTGAGCTCGATGTTCAGGTCGGCGAGTGCATCGAGGTCGGCCTGCTTCACAAGTTCGTCGTTCAGGTCGTAGTCGATGACGGAGAAGCCACGGTCGAGATCGCTGTTGAATACCGTCGGCAAGATGTAGAAGAGCGAGAACACGTCGGCAAACTCGGGGCGCTGCAGCATCCGAACCATGCCAGCCAGGTCGACGTCGATGCTGTCGGGGTAGGCGTTGAGCATGACGCCATTGGGAAGGTCGTGCTTCATCGCACCGGAATGACGTCGTAGTCGCGGGTGATGATGAAGTCGGCCAAGTGCTTGTGGCCGGCAATGATCTTGTGCTCGATCTTCAACACGTTCTCGATAAACGGATCGCCGACCTCGTTGCCACGGTTGCGCTTCTGACGGTGCTCCATCGTGTCGACCCGGTTGCGGGCGATGAAGACCTTGGTGTCGACGTTCTTCAGCAGCGAGGTATAGGTGCCTTCGGCGATGATGACGTCGATGCCGGCGAGGTCGATCGTCTCGTCCTCCGACGAGTTCGCGTCGTAGTCGATGAGCGGCTTGACGATGTGGTCGGCTCCGTTGATTGCGTCGACGAGGTTCTGTTCGAGCAACTCGAGGTTGACCTCGACATGTGGGCCGAGCCAGCTGTCGTCTTCACGGCGCATGGCGTCGTTCGAACGTGGGGGCAGATGGAAGTAGTCGTCCTGGCCGAGCAACACTGCCGAGATGTCGTGCTTCGCGAGCTCGTCGGCGATGGCTTTGCCGGTCTCGGACTTGCCGCTTCCCGACTCGCCGGCGACGGTGATCGTGTAGCGGCCAGACTTTGAACGAACAGCTTCGAGGATGTCGGGCACGATCGCCGTCGCGGCAGCGATGTGATGTTCCTCAAGAACGATGATGTCGCCTTTCATGAGGCACTCTCCAAATCTGTGTGATGTACGCCAAGGGCATGGTAGGTGAGCGCGCTCCTTCAACGACATGAGAGCTCGTCGAACCAATTTGAGCTTCCTCGACCTATGGGTGAGAGTTGCCCATGAACGAGAGCGACATACCTGACGGCGCGGTGAGGAACGTGCTGTTCATCATGTGTGATCAGCTTCGCTTCGACGCGCTGTCCTGCACTGGCGGGTTGATCGACACCCCGAACATCGATGCGCTTGCGGCACGAGGCGTTCGATTCGATCGAGCATTCGTGCAGGGGTCGGTGTGTGGGTCATCGCGGATGAGCACGTACACCGGCCGCTACGTGCAGTCACATGGCACTCGGTACAATCGCGTGCCGCTGTCGATCTCGCAGCGCACGGTCGGCGACCACCTCGACCCACTCGGGGTGCGCAGTGTTCTGGTGGGCAAGACCCACATGGCCGTCGACAACAGCGGGCTCGACCGACTCCGACTCGACCCCGACGACCCAGCAACTACTGTCATCAACCAGTGCGGCTTCGAACCGTTCGAACGAGACGACGGACTGATCCCAAGCGCTAGCCCGGCCCGGTTCGATCACCGTTACAACGAGTTCCTCCGAGAGAACGGGTTCGCGGGCGAGAACCCCTGGCACACCGCCGCGAACTCGGTCGTCGGCCCCAACGGCGAACGACTGTCGGGATGGCTGCTCAGTGCGTCGGCCTATCCGGCGATCGTGCCCGACGAGCTTTCCGAGACCGCGTACATGACCAACCGGGCGATCGACTTCATCCGCGAGGCGGGCGATGACCGTTGGTGCCTGCACCTGTCGTACATCAAGCCACATTGGCCGTATGTGGTGTCCGAGCCGTACCACGACATGGTGAGCCCGCTCGATCTGCAGTCGCCGAACCGGTCGAATGCCGAGCTCGACACAGACCATCCGGTGCTCCGAGCATTTCAGCAAAGTCGTATCGGTTCGACGTTCTCTCGCGACGAGGTTCGCAACACCGTGTACCCGGCCTACCTCGGGCTGGTGAAGCAGATCGACACCCACCTCGGTCGGCTCTTCGCTGAACTCGAAGCACTCGGCCGCGCCGACGACACGATGGTCGTGCTCACTGCAGACCACGGCGACTACATGGGCGACCATTGGATGGGAGAGAAGGACTGGCTGCACGAAGAGGTCGTCCACGTGCCGCTGATCATCGCCGACCCACGAGCGAGCGCCAACGCAACCCGAGGCTCGGTGAACACCGACCTTGTCGAATCGATCGACCTTGCACCGACATTCGTCGAAGCCCTTGGAGGAACCGTCGACGACAACCTGTGGCTCGAAGGCGACTCGCTCATCAACATCATCGAAGGGCGTCCAGCCTTCGGCGATCAGGCTGCGGTCTGCGAGTCGGAGTTCAGCTTGATGGAGATCATCGGCGACCTTCCCGATGGGCCAGCGTCGAGTCGTCGGGCGACGATGATCCGCACCGACCGCTACAAGTACATCCTCAGCGAGACAGGGCCGAACCTGCTCTACGACCTCGAAGACGATCCGGACGAGCTCGTCGATCGGGCCGACGATCCAGCACTCGCCCGTGTGCGAGCCGAACTGCACGAGCAACTCTTCACCTGGTTTAGAGCTCGATCACACGAAGTGACTCGACGGGTCGCGTCCAGTGACGGCGAGCCCGGAGCGAATGCCCGTGACGGCATCTTCATTGGTTACTGGGATGAAGCCGACGCTGCAGCCGACGACGCAGCTCATCATCTCTGATCGGAAGCTACCCCCGTACCTTCGGGAAGCGATCGCTGCAGAACTGATCGCCATCGGCGAGGGTTGCGTCGACGAAGTCGGGGTCGGTGAAGCCGGGTGATGCGTCGTAGCGCGCGTCGTCGCCGACCCAGATGTAGGCGATTGCTCGCCGCACTTGTTCGAGCGTGTTCGCCGGCGCGCCGTGGAGCGTTCGATGAAACCAAACCAGTGCGTCGCCCGGGTTGAGGTCCCACCACACGTGCTCGTACTCAGCGCCCAGCTCCTCGGGCGAACGACCCGGCACACGATTGCGGGTGATGATGCCGTCGTAGTCGTCGGCGTCGTCAAAGTGGCCCATGAGGTAGATCGGTTCGTCTCGCTGATGTGACCCGGCCAGGTACTGGAGAGCTGTCTGCGACGGGATGTGATCGAACGCCACCCAGAAGTTGATGGAGTCGCGTCCGATGACCCGCTGGAACGACGCGTCCTCATGCCATGGCGAGGCCGCTCCTCCCCCGCCGTCCTTGATGAACAGGTTGTCGAAGTAGCGAACGACCGTCGATGACTCCATGAGCTGCTGGGCAATGTCGGCCATCGGGGTGTCGTCGCGCAGACGGCGGAAGGCTTCGATGCGATCACTCACGTTGAAGTCGTAGAAGAACGACGGACCACCCTCTTGACCAATCGTGGTGGCCATCTCGGTCGGGTTCGCCTGGGCTTGCTCGCACCCTTCGTGAATCGCCTCGATGTCGTCGGCTGGGAGAAAGTTGCGCAGGCACACCACGCCGTCGTGCTTCAGGGCAGCGATTGCGTCGTGGGCAACAACCCCACTCGACGCGTCGAACGACGGGCGAGTCGGCTCTCCGGTTGGTGGCGCAAGGTCGAATGCCATGTTGGGGCTACCTATTCATTTTTGCCGCGCCCGATGGAGTGCGGGTGCTAGACATGATCACGATTGCGCAAGTGTCGCACGAAAATCGAGGTGGGAAAATGGCGGGCCGATTGTCGACGACGGGTGCACGCGGAACGAAGCGGCGGGCTCGACGCAAGCTGTTTGTCTTCGCTGTAGTTGCCATGCTGGCCGCGTTACTCCCTAGCGCTGCCGGTGCCGAAAAGGCAGATGATGGCGGCGTGGCTAACGGGATCGACGATTGCGGAATCCTTGGTCTTGCCGACGACGGGTTTGAACCCAATGACACCCAAGCCGAGGCACAAACCATCGTTGCAGGCACGCCGTACCTGAACCTCGGTGTCTGCACCGGCGATCCAGATTGGTACGCACTAGGGACGATCCCAGCCGGGACACAGCTCGTCGTTGCCCTTGATTTCATCGACGCCGACGGCGACATCGACGTGCGATTGAAGAACGCGGCTGGCTCGACACTCGACCAGTCAATTTCGGTTACGGACGACGAAGAGATCATCTTCGATGTCGACACCGCTACCGAGCTCTTCATCGAGGTGTACATCGGCGAAATCGGTGACGTGACGAACTCCTACGGCATGGTCTTCGCATTCGCTTGCTTGGAAGATGGCTTTGAGGACAACGACACGCAGGCGACGGCAACGGCGATCAATGTGGGCGAGACGGTTTCAGCTTCGACCTGCGATAACGACGATGACTACTACAGCTTCGCTGTCGATGCCGGTGACACGATCGATGCATCTCTTCTCTTCGATCACTCCCAGGGTGACCTCGACCTCCAGCTCTACAACCCAGCAGGTGGAGTTGCCCTTCAAAGCAATAGCACCACAGATAACGAGTCGTTGAGCTTCGTTGCCGACGTTGCGGGAACGTGGTCCGTACGGATAAATCCGTTCTCCACGGCAGAGAACATCTACGACCTGCTCGTGCAGGTGACACCACCAACGTGCACCGATGACTCATCTGAAGACAACGACACCCAAGCCGCAGCAACAGCGCTCGACCCCGACAACCTGCCAACCGACCTCGTGTTGTGCGAGGGCGATGTCGATTGGTACAGCTTCGAAGTCTCCACTGGCGACCAGGTATTCACCAACTACAGCGCGGGCGAAGACGACGTCTCGATCATGCGGCTTGACGCGCAAGGAAACCCCACACCAGACGTCGCGACCGCCGACGGAACCTGGTTCCTGAAGATCGACCAGGGCACCGCAGCCGAGGTTCCCTACGACTTACTCGTCAACATCACCCCGGCTCCATGCACCGATGATCAGTATGAGCCAAACAACAATCAGGCTTCGGCGACGTCGCTCACGCCTGGTGCCGAGCCGCAGGACACCATCCTGTGCCCATCTGATGAAGACTGGTTCAGCTTCCCGGTTTCTGCTGGCGATGACGTGTTCGTGAACTACAGCGCCGGTGCACTGGATGTGTCGGTGGATCTACTCGACAGCCAAGGTCATCCAGCCCCGACTGTGGCTCAGTTCGACGACACCTACTTCATTCGGGTTACCGACAATCCATTCGTCAACGAACCCGCCGGTGTGCCGTACGACCTCATCGTCGCAATTACTCCCGCACAAGAGTTCTGTGGTGGGGCTGAAGTAACGATCAACATGAGTACCGGAGCGAGCGGCATGGGCACGAGCGGCGATGACGTCATCTTGGGCACCGACGGCGCCGACATGATCAATGGCCTCGGTGGCAACGACATCATCTGTGGCAAGGGTGGCGCGGACACGATCGATGGTGGGCCCGGCGAAGACACGATCTTCGGTGGGAACGATCCCGACATCATCAACGGTGGCGACGACGCCGATGTGATCAACGGCCAAGGCGGCAACGACGACATCTTTGGTGACGACGGCGACGACCGCATTAACGGTGGTGCCGGCGACGATGAGATCTACGGCGGCGAGGGTGACGACGACCTTCGCGGCCAAGGCAACAACGACATGCTGTTCGGAGAGGCGGGCGTCGACCAGTTCTTTGGCGGATCCGGAAACGACAGGATCGAGACCGGGACCGGCGGCAATATCGGCACGACTCAGGTGGTTCGCGGTCAAGGTAACAATGACACGATCATCGGCGGCAGTGGAAACGACCGTCTTGAAGGCGGACCAGGCCTAGACACCATCACCGGAGGTGCCGGCAACGACGTGCTGATCGGCGGCAACGCCGCTGATGTTCTCAACGGTGGAGACGGCAACGACGAGCTCCAAGGTGGGGGCTCGAACGACACGCTCAACGGTGGAAACAACGACGACAGCCTTCACGGCGGCACCGGGAACGATCGGCTCAACGGCGACGCTGGCGCCGATAATTTGAACGGCCAGGGTGGCACCAACGACATCTGCAACGGAGGCGCTGGTGGGTCCGATACGGCAACCTCGACTTGTGAAACCGTCATCGGCGTGCCGTAGTTAGGGTCTCGGTGATTCGGCTAGGGGCCGATGACGAACATCGTCTAGACAGTCTCCAAGACAGTCCTGGAGAATGACATGACGTCAGCGCCCGGTGTGGGTTGGCAGTACAAGGGGTGGCCTCGTGGGGTAAATCCCACAGGTGCCGCCATCGGCAACCAGCAGCTGAACGTGTTCGGAAGCGACTTCCTGTTTCCGCTCGCGACCATCTCGTCGACCCAGCTCAACCACAACGTGTCCACGGTGGCGCAGTTCTGCACCGACCACGACGTGTCGTTGGCGCCGCATGCGAAGACGACCATGGCGCCAGAGATCGTCGAGCAGCAGCTCGGCGCAGGGGCATGGGGAATGACCGTGGCAACGGTCAGCCAAGCCGAGACCCTTCGAGCCTTCGGGGTGGTGCGCATCGTTATCGCTCATCAGGTCGTCGACCCTGGCGCAGTGCGGTGGATCTCGGACGAGCTCGCCGACCCGGAAGTTCAGATCATCTCGCTCGTTGACTCGGTTGCTTCCGTCAACGCTATGGAGCGGGCACTCGTCGACCGGTCGATGGATCGCCCCCTCGATGTGTTGGTCGAGCTCGGGTACACGAACGGCCGAACGGGTTGTCGCACAGTGGTCGACGCCATCGAGGTCGCCGAAGCCGTCGCTGCATCAGCCTCGCTTCGGCTCGTTGGGGTCGAGGGCTACGAAGGCATGGTGCCAACGCCCGACGACGACCACACCGCACTCGACCAGTTCCTCACCGACCTCGGCACCTTGGCGACCGAGCTCGATGCCCGGCAGCTCTTCAACCATCTCGACGAGGTCATCATCACCGCTGGTGGCAGCATGTTCCCCGACCGTGTCGTCGCGGTCCTTGACGAGCTCGAGCTCTCGAAGCCGAACCGTCTCGTCATTCGATCGGGCTGCTACGTCACTCACGACTCGGCCTACTACGCCGAGGGCGCTCCGTTCGGCGTACGCCCACCCATGGACACCTATCCCCCGCTGCAAGCCGCCTTGATGGTGTGGGCCTACGTCGTGTCGCGCCCACAACCCGATCTGGTGATTCTCGGCTTCGGAAAGCGCGACGCTGGCATCGATGTCGACTTGCCCAAGCCGCACGTGCTTCGTCGCAACGGTGAGATGCGCGAGCTTGACGGCGAGCTCGAAGTCTTCTCACTCAACGATCAGCACGCGTACGTACGAGTCAACCCTGAGTTCGACGTGGCGGTGGGCGACATCATCGGCTGCGGCATCTCGCACCCGTGCACCACGTTCGACAAGTGGAAGGCCATCCCGCTCGTCGACGACGACTTCACCGTCGTCGGCACCATCCGCACGTTCTTCTAACAAGTGGCGGATTAGGGACAGTCCCTAATCCGCCACTTGGTCTCAGATGCAATACTGATTGGCATGGCTATTCTCGGTGGACTTATCGCAGCTGTCGTGTTCGGCAGTCTCGCCTATTCGCGCGCGGCACAATCGCCCTCAAACGTCCGGGCAGTTATCGGCGCAGCTGGCGCGATTGGCGGCATGTGGGTGGGGTACGTGCTCGTCAACGGGTTGCTCGGCTAAGACACCGCTGGCTGGCGAACTGAACGCTCCAACATGGCAGACTCTCCGGAGTCTTGAAGGAGCACAACAATGAAGATCGGTTTTATCGGACTCGGCAACGTGGGCGGCAAGCTTGCGGGTTCAATTCTGCGCAACGGCCTCGACCTGATGGTGCGAGATCTAGATGAGGGTGCAGCCCAGCATCTGCTCGACGCTGGCGCATCGTGGGCCGATTCGCCCAAGGAGATGGCCGAGGCGTGCGACATCGTCATCACCTGCCTCCCATCACCCGCCGCGAGTGCTGCGGTGCTCGAGGCCGACGATGGCCTGCTCGCTGGCTTTGGCCCCGGCAAGGTGTGGATGGAAATGAGCACTACCGACGAAGCTGAGGTCAAGCGCCTCGGCGCCATGGTGAAGGCCACCGGTGCCGAGCCGGTCGACTGCCCTGTGTCGGGTGGTTGCCATCGTGCGGCCACCGGCAACATCGCCATCTTTGCCGGCTGCGAGCGCGAGACGTTCGAGAAGATCATGCCTGTGCTCAAGACCATGGGTCGCCGCCTGCTTCACACCGGCGACCTCGGCAGCGCGTCGACGCTCAAGGTCATGACCAACTACCTCGCTACCGCCAACCTGCTCACCGTTTGCGAAGCACTCGTGACGTCGGCAGCTGCTGGTATGGACCTCAACACCACTTATGAAGCCATCGCCATCTCATCGGGCAACAGCTTTGTCCACGAGACCGAAGGTCAGGTCATCTTGAACGGCAGTCGCGACATCAACTTCACGATGGACCTTGTGAAGAAGGACATCGGTCTGTTCCAAGCCATCGCCGACCGTCACGACGTGCCGCTCGAGATCAGCCCGGTGCTCATCGACATCTTCGACGACGGCATCGAGCGCTTTGGCGAGCGCGAGTGGTCGCCCAACATCATCAAGCGCCTTGAGGAAGCGACGGGGCTGAGCATTCTCGCTCCGGGCTTCCCGCCCGAGATGCTCGATGATGAACCAGAAGAGCCAGGCTACGAAGTCATCCCCACCGGAAAGAGCTAACTATGAGCGGTCGCGAGCTGAGCACTACCGAGGTTGCTGCGCAACGGGCTATGACCCCTGGCGCCGACAACCGGGCGCACTTCAACCACGCCGGCTCGTCGCTGCCGCCCGAGTCGGTGGTCGACGCCCAGCATCGCCACATCGACCTTGAAGCATCGATCGGGGGGTACGAAGCCGCGGCCCAGATGGCCGACGAAGAAGAGGCCGTCTACCAATCGATCGCCACGCTCATCGGCGCGAAGCCAACCGAGATCGCTCGCGCCGAGCACGCCACGATTGCGTGGTTCGCCGGATTCTGGGCGCTGCCGATGGAAGCCGGTCAGCGCATTCTCACGGTCGAGGCCGAGTATGCGGCCAATGCCGTGTCGTTCATCCGGGCGAAGGAACGCTACGGCGTTTCCATCGAAGTGCTGCCGAGCACGCCGGCAGGCCAGGTCGACCTCGATGCGCTCGACGCGACCATCGGGCCCGACGTTGCCGTAATGGCGATGACCCACGTGCCGACGAACGGTGGCCTCATCAACCCGGCCGCCGAAGTTGGGCGCATCACCAAGGCAGCAGGCGTGCCGTACCTGCTCGATGCCTGCCAGTCGGTTGGCCAGCTCGACATCAACGTCGACGAGATCGGCTGCGACATGCTGTCGGTCACCGGCCGCAAGTACCTGCGCGGGCCGCGAGGTTCGGGCTTCCTGTATGCGAGCGAAGACATCCTGCCTCGGCTCAACACCGACCACCCCGATCATCACAGTGCGCACTGGGTCGAGGCCGAGCGGTACGAGCTCCTGCCCAATGCTCGCCGCTTCGAATACTGGGAGTTCAACCATGCCGCATGGCTTGGACTCGGAGCGGCGGTCGATCACGCCCTGTCGATTGGCATGGATCGCATCGAAACAACCGTGCAGGCTCGTGCCGCCGAGCTCCGAGCCCGGCTCGACGAGATCGGGTTCGAGGTTCGAGACCTGGGCGAAAACAAGTCAGGCATCGTCACCTCATCGCATCCGAAGATGGCTGCTGGCGAGCTGAAGGCTGCGCTCACTGAGCGCAAAATCAACTCGTCAGTGACCGACCCTGACTCGACGCTGTGGGATGCGTTGCGCCGCGACCTGCCGCATCTGCTTCGCACCTCGGTGCACTACACCACAACCCCCGAAGAGATCGACCAGCTGATCGCTGCCCTAACCGACATCACCACGTGACAAGCCTTCTGATCAAGTGGTGGATGAGGGACTGTCCCTAATCCGCCACTTGGGTCGTCAGCTATCGCCGTCGCCGGATTCGTCGCCGCTGGCTTCGTCGAGCTCGGCTACGACCTTGTCCTGAGGTGATTCTTCAGCTGCGGCATCGGAGGAAGCTCCGCTGGTGCGCTTGCTGACTTCTTCGCCCGCGGTGTTGATGGTGACCATGAGTGCGTCGCGGAAGAGCTTGCCCATGTCCTTCACGTCGTCGTGAACCGCGGTGTCTTTGGCGGCGTTGCCGATCGAGTCGAACGCATCGGTGAGCTTGGTGCCGATGTCGTCGATGAGGGCCTTGGTGTCGCCGGGCTCACGTGGCTCGGTCTCGTCCTTCTCTTGTTCGAGGTGCAGTTTGAGCTTGAGGCCAAGTGCCTCCGCCTTGCTCGCTACTTCTTTCCATGAATCCTGAATCTCTGCCATGTGTATCTCCTCAGTGGCGCTGTCTCGAACAGACCAGCGCTCGCAAGGGAGAATCTATTCCAGCGCGTTACCCGGTGACTTGGAACATGGCGATGTTTGCCCGCACGTCGGCGTGGCCGTCGGGGGCGCCTTCGTAGATCGCCACATCGACCAGTTTCGGTGTCGTGACAAGCCGGGCGTCACCGAGCTCGGCGAAGACCTTGTCGAAACCCATCTCGGTGTAGTGCTCGCTGTTGATGCCGATCGCGCACACGGCGCTCGGCGCGGCGACACGCACGAGCTCGTGCAGCACTGACGGTGGCAGGTGGCCATGGGTGAAGGTCCCGACACTGATGATGCCGGTGTAGGTGTCGTCAGCAATGTCGAGGCCGATGGTCAGGTCGGCCACGTGGAACTCGCGATATGCCAGGTCGCCGAACACGTTCTTCTTCGTACGGGCAACCTCGATCATCTCGGGCGAGATGTCGACACCATCGATGGTCTCCTCGCCAACGTCGGAAAGCGCGACACCGACAACGCCAGTTCCGCAGCCCACGTCGAGAATCGCCCCACCAGCAGAACCGCCAGCGTCAAGAAACGCTCCGACCACGTTCTCGTGGTACACGTAGCCCATCCCGTCGAGCATGTCACGGTCGTACGTCGTGGCCCACTTGGCGTAGAGGCGACGGCTGTCATCAGGGGTTTCGAGATCGTACGCATCGTCGACCGTGAAGCTGTCGTCGTCTGGGTGGTCTGCGCTGTTCATCTTCACTTCGTAGCACGGTGTCGTGCCGCGAATCGAAAGGTGCGAGCTACGAGCTCCCGAGCCACCCGCGGCGACGAAGCTCGTCGGTGTGCGACGCAAAGGCAGCGAAGCGATCCTCAAAGTCGGAGTCTTGGTCGGGGCGCAGATCGATCACCGTACGAAGGTCGACCTCGTTCACCCGGCCAGCTGAGGGTTCGATGCTGCCTGTGGCTGGGCTGGTCGCGTGACTATCAGTTCGCTCGTACTGGCGAAGCCGGAGCTCTTTGAGGCGAGCCTCAACGTTGTCGAGTCGGTTGTTCTCCGACTCGAAGACTGCCGGATCGACACTTGCCGCCTTCGTAAGGTCGATTGCTGGCGGGGCAGCAGGCGCTGGTCGTTTTGCTTTTGAGGAAGATCGTCGGAAGAGGTGCACGTACAACTATCGGATCGACCAACGAACGCATAAGCCATTTGACCTACCCATATGGGTGTAATCGCGGTCCGCTATCGACCTGTCTGTACAGCTACCCTCCAGGTATGGACTCCCCCGTACTCGCCACTGTTCCGTTGAGCATGCAATGGCCGACGCTCGACCCGTTCTTGTTCTGCGCCCATCACGATGACGACTACCCCGCCGGCGACGGCAACCTTGCGCCAAACGCATCACTCGGTGGGCGGGCTATTGGTCAAGACTTCAGCGATAAGGATGGCTGGAGCATGTACCACGGCTCGAGCGTGCCAGGGTTCCCGCAGCATCCGCATCGAGGCTTCGAGACGATCACCTACTGCCGACACGGCCTCATCGACCACTCCGATTCGATGGGTGCGACGGCTCGCTTCGGCCGCGGTGATGTCCAGTGGATGACCGCCGGTGGTGGCGTCGTGCACTCCGAGATGTTCCCGCTCGTCAATACCGACGAACCCAACCCGACCGAACTCTTTCAGATCTGGTTGAACCTGCCAGCCGAAGACAAGATGGTCGACGCCTACTTCACCATGTTCTGGGACGAGGACGTGCCCCGTATCGACCTCGACAATGGAGGCCAGATCACGGTGCTTGCCGGTTCGCTCGAACACGCCAACCCGCCGGCTCCACCGCCGAACTCGTGGGCATCTCGCACCGAAGCCCACATCGGCCTGTGGCACATCGTGCTTCCCGCCGGTGCGTCGTGGACCATCCCAGCAACCGTTGCGACGAGCGGACGCATGCTCTACCTGTTCGAAGGTTCGGGCCTCGATATTGCGGCCACCACATTCGACACGAACACGGGCATTCAGCTCGTCGCCGACACCGACGTCGTCATCACGGCGACGAACGAACCGATCGAGATGCTGCTCATGCAGGGCACGCCGATCGGCGAACCAGTTGCGAAGTATGGGCCGTTCGTCATGAACACCGAAGCCGAGATCCGCCAGGCGTTCGACGACTACAACCGCACGAAGTTCGGCGGCTGGCCGTGGGAGTCAGACGATCCGACCCACGCACCCCACGACGTCCGATTCGCCATCCACGCCGACGGCACCAAAGACAGCCCCGTCCTCTGATTCCCGGGCTTCGCCCTCCATCGCTCGGCTCGTCGCTCCGCTTTGGAGCCTCGGCTGCTGCACGGGAACGCTTCGCGTTTCCTAGCCCTTTGGTGCCAGGCACAAAGTGGCTCTGGATCTCGTTCTTGCCGTTGCCATAACTCTCTATGCGAGCTCTCCGTGAGTCCGGTGAGCCTGGCACCAAACCGCCTTTTGGTGCCAGGTACACATTGTCAAAGAACCTCGCAATCAGCGCTTGATTCGCAACGCGTTGACGATACAGTCAGTTGATTTTTCAGCAAACAGCGAGGTTGGGTGCGGCCCGCTAGTGCCTGGCACCAGGCGTGTATGGCGGTGTCCACCTCTGCACAAAAAGTCACACGCGTATCGCCTTCCCTGCTGGCTGGTGCCAGGCACGAATTGACCGCTTGGTGCCAGGCACCAAACAGGAACGAGGGCCCGCGTCCAATGGGGTCAGACCCCGGTCGACGCGTTTGGAGCTAAACGGCTGGCCAAAGGGTGGTGTCTTCGTAGAACTGGCTCCAGGCGAACCAGAACGCTTGGTGGCCGCCGAGGTCGTTGCCATCGGTATCTTCGGCGCGAACTCCGCTGCCTGACTTCAGGATGCGGATGCCGTCGACCTCGATGGTCTCGCCACGGTCGAGAGCTGCGAGAGCCGAGGCAACGTGGAAGGCGATCGGTCCGTCGTCGGTGAGCACACCGAGCACGTCCTCCTGGATCGGGAGGCGAGGGTCGACATCGCCGATCGGGAAGATCGGTCCATCGGCGTCACGGTTGTTGCGGAAGTCGAAGTCACGACCCAGAGCAAGCTCTTCGATGAGCACGTCGGTGTCGGGATGCTCGGCCTTCCAGTCAGCCCACGTTGAGGTCACGACCGTGTGCTGGTTGAGCTGCACGCCGATCTCGGAAAGCGGCCCAGTTTGTGCGTCACCAACGAAGGTGTCGAAGACCGAGAACGTATTCAGGTCGTACATGACCTTGTTCGAACGGCTGAGCAGACCCGACGTCCGAAGCACCGGGCGCTCAACTCCATCGGGCACATCATCGGTGAACCACACCTGCGCTGCGCCGCAAAGGGTGCAGTACGGCATCGCAAAGTCACGTCCGCCCAGAGTGTCGTTGACCATCTCACGAACTTCCATGATCTGACGTGGGTACGCCCGGGCCTCGCCGTTGATGACGACGCCGAAGACGACGTCGTCGTCTTCAAGCCAGGTCGCTTCAGCGGCTGACTCGGTCGTTGGGTTGTCAGCAGCAGGAATGCAGTTGCACGGCTCGTCGGTCATGTCGAAGCCGCGGTCGTCGATGCGAACGCCGCCCCACGACACGAATCGCCAGTCCATCGCTTCCGACTGCTCGAACAGTGCGCCCCACTCGGGCAGCACCGTCGAGTAGATCGTCTTCTTGATCTCGGTGTATCCGGGTGGCGCCGGGATATCCCACGCAATGAGCTTGTCGGTGATGTCACCCCACGCCGAGGTCGTGGAGGCATCGCTATTGGTCAGCGTGTTCGCCCCATCGGTAAGGCGCTGTGCGTCGGACGCACCACGGGTAAACCGGAGCAGGTCCATCAAGACCCACGCCACACGAGGGTCGCCCGAGTTACCGAGCGTCACGAGGGCTTCGTTCTGCTCGTCCGTGCGAATGTCGGCGAGAGTTCCTCGCCCAAAGAGCGAATCGAATGCGGCAGCGATCTCCTCACTCACCTCGCCCTCGGGAACCTCAGGGGCAGGGCCGAAGTCACGAACCTCGCCACGGGGGACCGACGCTGGGTCGATCGACGCGGGTGGTCCTGGCTCGGGTGGCGTGTCGACAGACTCGACCGCCGTGGATGGAGGGGTGTCGACCTCGGCGGATTCGGTGACCGCGGAGCTACACGACGCGGCCACCACTGCAAGAACGACAAGAGCGGAAAGACGAGATGACATGCTCCTAGTAGAGCTCAATATCTGCGCCACGACGTGTGGATCGCCGATCGTTTCGCACAGGTTCACAAGTAGACCACAGCAAGATCCCCTACGATCTCGTCCATGGACGAACTGTTCGGTCTACCCGCCCACCCGCTTCTCGTGCACTTCCCGGTTGTTGCGATTCCTACGCTCGCACTGCTCGGAATCGCTCTATCGGTCAGCCCGTCGTTCCGCGAGCGATTTGGCCTCCCCACCCTCGGTCTCGGCATCGTCACGTTCGTCTCGACCTTGCTGGCAACGAACAGTGGCGAAGCCATCAAGGAAGACTTCTTCAACAAGGAGCTCATCGAGACGCACGAATCACTCGCCGAGACCCTGCGACTCTTCGTGCTCGTGCTCACGATCTCGATCGTTGCGCTGGTCTTCACAAAGAAGAAGCTCGACATGGACGACAAACACCCCGCTGTACTCGTCTCGAGCCTGCTCGTGCTTGCCTTCTCGGTGCTCTCGGCCATTTGGGTGATCCGCACCGGCCACGAAGGTGCTCGACTTACGTGGGAATAAGCCGACGTAAACGAGGGGTTGCGCCCGCCTAGGCTTTCCAGAATCTGCCCCCGAAGGAGCTTGAGATGTCGAAACGACTGTTGTCCTTGATCGCCGCACTCGCCGTATTTGCGACCGCATGCGGAGGATCAACCGATGCAACGGCGACGGCCGACGAGCCTGCTGCGGTCGAACAGACCGAAGCGCCAGAAACCACGGCGGCACCAGAAACCACGGCGGCTCCAGAAACGACCGCCGAGACTACTACTGAGGCTCCTCCAGAGACTGAAGCTCCGGTTGAAGACACCGAAGCACCAGCAGAAGAAGAGGAAGCCGCAGCACCAGCTGGCGACCTTGATGGCCTCGCCATTTACCAAGCAACATGTGCGTCTTGCCATGGCGATGACGGCACCGGTCGGCGTGGCCCAACCCTCGTTGGCGTAGCCGACAAGCGCGACATCGACTTCGGCATCAACATCGTGACCAACGGTGGTTCGAACATGCCAGCGTTCGGCGAGAAGCTCACCGCCGAGGAAATCGCTGCGGTCGTCGACTTCGCCTACGCCGAATGGCCCGCTAGCTAAGTCGGAGGTCCGCCCGCGGACCTACTAACCACAGAATCCGTAGCCGGTTGGCCGTAGGATCGACCCATGCAGATTGGGTCGGTTCGAAACTTTGGTGATGCGACCGCAGTGCGGGTCGAGGGCGACGAGCTCGTCCGACTTTCCTTTACGGTCGACGAGCTCTTGGCCAACGACCTGTGGGATCTTGCGGCGAGCAACGACCCGGATTACGCAGTTGAACGACTGTCAATCGACGCAGCCAACTGGGCCCCAGTCGTTGCTCGGCCCGGCAAGATTTTCTGTGTTGGACTGAACTATCGAGCGCACATCGTCGAAATGGGGCGAGAGCTCCCGCCAGCCCCCACCTACTTCGGCAAATTCGCCGATGCGCTCATCGGCGCTCACGACGACATCGTGCTGCCTCCACCATCAGTGTCCACATCGATCGACTTCGAAGTCGAGCTCTGCATCGTGATCGGTTCGCCCGGCCGCTACATCGATCCCGCCAATGCGATCGATCACATCGCTGGCTACACCGTGCTAAGCGATGTCAGCGTGCGCGACTGGCAACGACGCACCACCCAGTTTCTTGCCGGCAAAACCTTCGAAGGCTTAACCCCTGTCGGCCCCGTCTTCACCACAACCGACGAGCTCGGCAATGGTGCAGGCCTCGCCGTGACATCGACCGTCGACGGTGTCGTCAAGCAGAGCTCGAACACCGACGATCTCATCTTCGGAGTACCCGAGCTCATTGCTGACCTCTCAAAGGTCTGCACGCTTCGACCCGGCGATCTCATCGCCACCGGCACCCCAAGCGGTGTCGGCGCCGCCCGCACACCACCCGAATGGCTGGCGCCTGGGTCCGAACTCGTCACGACCATCGAGGGCATCGGCGAACTACGAAACCGCTGTGTGGCATCGCCCATCGCATGAACGCCAACGTCTTCGAACTCTTCCGCACCCATTGGTCGGTCGCCCTCGACCGCCAGTTTCTTGTCACCGGCGACACGTCGCTGACCTACTCCGAGATGGACCACCGCTCGGCCCAGTTCGCGACCGTGCTCCGATCGCGTGGCGTCACTCCTGGTGAACGGGTCGTCGTCCAGATCGACAAGTCGATCGACAACGTCGCCATCTACCTCGCTGCGCTACGGGTCGGCGCCATCTACGTGCCGCTCAACACGAGCTACACCGACGCCGAGGTGTCCTTCTTCGTCGAGGATGCAACTCCGGCGCTGTTCATCAACACCGACAACCTCGACGAGCTCACTTCCGAAGCCAACGCTGCCGAACCATGGATGCGGGTCGAACCCCGGCTCGCCGACGACTTGGCGGCGATGGTCTACACATCGGGCACGACCGGTCGGTCGAAGGGTGCAATGCTCACCCACGCCAACCTGACAAGCAACGCCCTCACGCTCCACGCCATCTGGCGCTTCACCCCCGGCGACGTGCTGCTTCACGTCCTGCCGATCTACCACGTGCACGGATTGTTCGTTGCCCTCCACACCGCGATGCTCAATGCCAGCACGGTGCTGTTCTGCTCGAGGTTCACCATCGATGAGACCATCGAACTGCTCCCCGAAGCATCGGTGATGATGGGCGTTCCCACCCATTACATCCGCCTGCTCGACGACGACCGCTTCACCTCCGAGCTCTGTTCGAACATGCGCCTGTTTACGTCGGGGTCGGCGCCCATGACCGAACAGATCCACGAAGCGTTCACCGAACGGACCGGGCATCAGATCCTTGAGCGCTACGGCATGAGCGAATGCGGAATGATCACGTCGAACCCCTACGAAGGCGATCGAGTGCCAGGCACTGTTGGCTTCCCGCTTCCTGGAGTCCGCATTCGTGTTGTCGCTGACGGCACGCCCTGCGCGCCGGGCGACGTGGGCGTGGTTCAGGTTCAAGGCCCAAATGTGTTCGCGGGATACTGGCGCCTTCCCGAGAAGACCGAACAAGAACACGACGGCGACTGGTTCATCACCGGCGATGTCGGGGCTATCGACGAGGAGGGACGCCTGGCCCTCGAAGGTCGTTCCGGCGACATGATCATCTCAGGCGGGCTAAACGTCTACCCCAAAGAGATCGAACTTATCCTCGACACGTGCGACGGAGTCCTCGAGAGTGCCGTGGTTGGCCACCCCGACGATGACTTCGGCGAACGGGTCGTCGCTTACATCGTTCCCAGCGGTTCGGACGAACCATCGATCGATGAGCTGACAGCCACGCTGCGCGAGTCATTGGCGTCATTCAAGCTCCCGAAGAGTGTGCATTTCATTCCAGAACTTCCCCGGAACTCCATGGGAAAGGTCCAAAAAGTGGCGCTACGACAGGGCAAAAGCGAGTAGATCGTCACGTCATGACAATTTTCATGAGAACTCAAGTCCGACCACTACGTGTCGATATTTGATATGTGGAACGAAGAATTGCTCGCCGATATGTCACCGATACGGTGGTGGAAATTTGGATCCCTCGTAAGGGCGTCCTAGGCCGCGCAAAAACGGCGGAAGTCCCCGTTGCAGATATGTCGATGTTTGGCGCATCGGTGTACGCAAGCAAGAGCGACAAGCTCGCTCGGGGCCAGGTCGTTGAAGTGACGATCGGCAAAGAAAAGACAACAGCCATCGTGCGATCCGAGAAGCCTGGCGGCGACTCGAAAAAGCTCGCTCGCTATGGACTTGAGTTCATTAAGCCAACGGATGAGTTTCTCTCCGAAGTGCGCCTCATCACCGAAACCTGTCGCCGCATGGTTGGCGAAGACGTTGGTGAAGAACAGATCTGGCTGCGTTCCAGCTAAACCCTGAAGCTGTCCACTAGTCGTACTCCGGTACGGTTGGTTTGATGTGGTGGCTCCCGTGGGAATACGGCCTGGTTCTTGCCGGGCTTCTAGTGATCGTTGCGTGGCGAATCGTTCCACAACGACCAGGTCTCGCCGCGATCGCTCGCGAAGCCGCCGTCATTGCTGCGCTCTATAGCCTTTGGCAATTCGCCGGCCAGCTCTCGGTGCTTGGGATCGATGACGCGATCTCGCGTGGCGAGTGGATCTGGGACTTCGAACGAGCCCTCCGCCTCCCCGACGAGCTCGTCTTCCAGAACTGGGTTCGCCCCTCGAGTTTCTGGACCCAGTTTTCGAACCTGTATTACGCGATCGTGCACGTACCGCTCATGGGTGTGTTTCTGTTGTGGCTCTTCCTTCGCCATCGCGAGTCATATCCCACTTGGCGAAACGCGCTGGCCCTAACCACGGGAGCGTGCTTGGTGATTCAGCTGTTGCCCGTCGCACCTCCGCGACTCACTGAGTACACCGGGATGATCGACACCGGGTTGGAGTACGGCCAATCGGTCTACGGCACACTCGGCTACGGCATTGCCGGGCAGCTCCAAGCCATGCCGTCGATTCATGTTGCGTGGGCCGCGATCATTGGCTGGGCCGTGTGGGAAGTCTCGACGAGCCCGTGGCGTTGGGTCGGGCCCATGCACTTCACCATCACGTTTCTCGTGGTTGCCATCACCGGCAACCACTACTGGCTTGATGGTCTTGTCGCCATGGTGCTCCTCGTTGGTGCCCGCTGGCTCGGCGCCCGACTCGCCCGATGGACCGACCGGCGTCCGGAAGTCGAGGTCATCGAAGAACCCGTCGCTGTCACTACATGACGAGCTCGGTTTGCTCCCGGTGTCGCGTCGCGCTCGTAGCACTGCTCGCTGTCGTCGGGCTTGTAGCCGCCGCATGCTCAAGCAGCGTTTCTCCCCCACGCGACGACTCTTTCCCAAGTGACGACGTGGCGGACGCAGCCCCGGCACCCACCGAACCAAGTACGCCGACATCGGTATCGCCGACTTCGACTGCAGCACCCACTACAGCCCCGACCTCGACAACAACGTCCACGATCCCCGCACCCGACGTGCGAACCGGCGCAGCGATCCTCGTCGAGTCCGACTTTGCGCTGCTCGACGGCACGCGTGTGGGGTTGATCGCTCATCAGAATTCTGTCGTCGGCGAGTCGCACCTGGGCGACCTCCTACACGCTGCACCCAACGTCACGCTCGTGGCGATGTTCGGCCCCGAGCACGGTGTGCGGGGTACGGCTGATGCCGGTGAATACGTCGACGATGCCGTCGATGACAGCACGGGTGTGCCGATCTTCAGTCTGTTCGGGCCCACCCGAAAGCCCACACCTGACATGCTCGACGGGATCGACGTGTTGGTCTTCGACCTCCAAGACGTCGGAGCCCGCTACTACACCTACATCTCGACCATGGGGCTTGCTATGCAGGCAGCTGCCGAGGCCGACATCGACTTCGTTGTGCTCGACCGGCCAAACCCCCTCGGCGGGCTCCTCGGTGGGGGCGTCCTCGAGCCTGAACGGACCTCCTTTGTCGGGCAATATCCGCTGACCGATACGTATGGCCTCACGTCCTTTGAGCTCGCACGCCTTATCGCCGCCAACGCGTTGCTACCGGGGCTCGACGAGCTCACACTCGACGGCGTGCCCCTCGCTGGATGGGACCGGTCGATGCGTTGGGAGGACACTGGGTTGCGCTGGATTCCGCCTAGCCCCGCAATCACCACTCCCGATACGGCACTCCTCTATCCGGCAACGATCTACTTCGAGTCGACGAACCTCAGCTACGGGCGGGGCACCGACATGCCGTTCGAAGTCATCGGCGCACCCTGGCTCGACGCCGAGGCGCTCCACGACGACCTTGCGAGCCGTGACCTTCCTGGCGTCGACTTCACCGCCACCACGATCGCTCCAAAGATGTTGCCCGACATGACC
This sequence comes from uncultured Acidimicrobiales bacterium, assembly GCA_937922235.1. Classification (GTDB taxonomy): domain Bacteria; phylum Actinomycetota; class Acidimicrobiia; order Acidimicrobiales; family SHLQ01; genus SHLQ01. The sequence continues at coordinate 67,611 of CAKZVC010000068.1, forward strand.
GTCGAGCCCGCCTACCTGGGCGAGACCCTCCCGGCCCTTCAGCTGACGGTTACTGACCGCGCGACTATCGAGCCATCAGCGCTCGGCGTCCACCTGCTCGATGCCGTATTTGCTCAGGCTAGGAGTGCAGGCGTCGACCCACTGGCCCGGCCGAACTGGATCGATCAGCTCTCGGGGTCAGACCTGCTTCGCCGCGGCATCGCCGGTGGCGAGTTCACGGTGGAGGAGATTCTCGGTATCCACGCCGCGCAACAAGCTGAGCTCGAACCTCTGCTCGAATCTGCGCACATTCACTAGCTCGTGAACGAAACCTCAGCTGTCGGCGCCACCGATGTCTGCGCTCCCGCGGTCTCCTGGCTCGCCCATACGTTGTTCAGCAGCGCAACGGTCTGTGCGGCACTTGGCAGCGCGTCGGTCGAGGCATCGTCGGTGGTGTGTGCGTCGGCGACGAGCGTCGTGTCGTAGCCGCGCTCGAGCGCACCGTGAAGCGTCCACCGAACACAGAAATCCGTCTGTGCTCCGGCGACCACCAGATGACCAATCTCCCGTTCGGACAGCACCCCATCGAGATCGGTGAGCTCGAACGAACTCCGCAGCTGCTTGTGGATGATCGGATCATCTGCCGCCGGTGAAAGCTCTTCGGCCAGCTCCCAACCGTCGGCATGTTTCGGCAAGTCATCGTCACTGTGCTGCACCCAGATCACCGGGACGTTCGCGGCACGAGCCTCATCGACAAGCGTGTTGATGTTGGCCAACACGTCAGTGCGGTCTGGGGCATTCGCCACGACTGCGGTTTGGACGTCGATCACCAGCAAGCCGGTGTTGTTCTGATCGGGTTGTCGAGCCATATCGCGACCTTACTCGCACCCCTCCAAAGATTTGTACAGAAAAGCCCACCTATACGGTCAGTTTTCCTGCACAAATCCTGGGGAGGTATCGGCGTATCGTTGGGTATGGGTTCGATCGCACTGATGGGTGCTGCCGTGGGTGCGATCGCTGCGCTGCTCCTCGGTCGGATCCCGTCGACCGCGAAGTTCGAGCGTCCGCTACAACTAGCGTCGATCGCCGGGGTCGCAGTTGCCATCGCCCATGCGGTGTGGCTGCTGGCCGTTGAAGACACGATCTACGAGCTCGTTGTCGACCACACTCGACCCGGGCTCAACATCGTCCGACGGGTGATGGGCCTCTGGGGCGGATCGGCCGGATCGCTGCTGTTCTTCACGTTCATCATCGGCGGGGTTCTGCTTGCGGCGCCAGTTGTGCCGCGCCTTCGGGCAGCGCCATCAGTGGTCCTCGCCGGGCTCGCCACGACCTCTGCCTTCGCCGCCAACCCGTTCGAAAAGATCGACAACCCGGCAATTGCGGGCTCAGGGCTCAGCCCGATCCTCGAGCATTGGGCGATGATCATCCATCCGCCATTGCTCTACCTCGGCCTCGCGCTCGCACTTGTTCCGTCACTGGTCGAACCGAAACATCGTCGAACCGCCGCCATGCCCGCAATCGCCGTCCTCACCGTTGCACTCGCGCTTGGTGGCGCATGGGCCTACGTCGAGCTCGGCTGGGGTGGCTGGTACGCGTGGGACCCGGTCGAGAACGCTGCGCTCATCCCGTGGCTGCTTCTCGTTGCGAGCATTCACGTCGGCCCCGACCATGTTGTGGCCCGATGGCTCTCGGCGTTGGTGTGGCCGACCGTCTTCTGCGGTACTGCCATGACCCGCACCTCGCTTCGGACCAGCGTGCACTCGTTCGCCAACAGCGAGGAGCTCGGCTGGTTCCTGTGGCCGCTGGCCGCCGTCGTCAGCATCGGGGCGCTCGGCCACGCCGCGGTGTCACACCGGGCCAGTGCCAAGACGTCCAGAACACCACGCCGTGTGCTGCCCCCGCTCATCCTCATCAGCTACTCGGCCGTAGTGGTCGCCCTCGGTACGTTTCGCCCGTTCGTTCCCGGCGACGCGACCGACGGTGTATTCTACAGTCGGTTCTTGTTCCCTGCAGCCGTCGCTGGGCTCATCGGGCTCGGGGTTGCGCCACGCCTTACCCCAAGCGCGAAGCGTGTTGCCGGTGATGGCTCGACAGGTCGGCTGATTGGCGAGGCACTTATCGGCGGCCTAGCCGGGATTGTCCTTTCGGCTGTACTTGGAACCACCGACTGGTGGCAGCTGACGCTCGCTGCATCGCTTGGCATTGGCTTGGCCACGACGATCGGTGGCGGGAAGCAACCCGTTAGTCGAGCACTCGCACACATCGGCATGATCCTTGTCCTCGCTGGATCGCTCGGCGGAACCGCCTCGGAGTCGCAGACGTTCCCCCTCGAGCAAGGCCAGAGCATCGACGTCTCCGGGCACACGATCACCAACCAAGGCATCGAGTTCGTCGATGGTCCGGCACCGGTCATCACGGCAACCGTCGACGTCGACGGGCACACCCTTCAGCCCGCACTCACCATCTACCCCGAGCGCGCGCTTCGGCTACCCGAAGTCGCCACGAAGCGATGGATCCATAAGGACGTGCAGCTCATTATTCGCAACGCCGACGATGACGGCAGCGTCGTGCTCACCGCGAACGTCGAACCGCTCACCCAAATGGTGTGGATCGGCTCGATGCTCATCGGCATTGGAGCTCTGGCCGCTCGGCAGCGTCGACCTAGTCGGGTCGCTTCTTCCGCCGAGCTTTCAGCAGCTCGTTAACCGTCGCGGCCGACTCGGCCACCGGCTCGGCTCGTGCTGCTGGTGTCGTCGGCGTTGAATCGGATGACGGAGCGGGCGGACCGGTGTATCCCGTGTCGGGCCTACGTGGTGGCGATAATCCCCGCGCCTTGCGACGACTCTTCTTTTCCTCCGACGCTGGCGGTTGGGCCGCAGCAACCGTTGCGGCTGCAGGAACAGGCGTAGCTGCGAGAACTTCGCGCTTGCCGCTGAGCCACAGTCGGCTGAAGACCACCGAGGCAAGCCACGCCAAGGCACTCGCCAAGAAGAACCACTTAGCGAGCGAAATACTGCGGCGGCCCGCGGTCAACCCATCGGCATCGAACGCTTGGCTTGCCGAGATCGCTCCACGGCCGCCCGATGTTTCGCTCAGTCGTGCCAGCAGTGCTTCGTTTGCGGGGCCAGGTCGATACTCAGCGGCGTACGACACCGACGCCAGCGCGGCGCCGAGCGCCTCGCCTTCATCGCCACCGGCAGTCACCCCAACGGCATAGGTTCCCGCTGAGTCCGCAGTGGCTGTTCCTTCGAAGACCCCGGGCGAGACCTCACGAAGGCGAACTTCGCTGCTCGATCCATTCGGTGAGGTCACGTTTGCGGTGACACGGGTTTGGCCTGGGTCGGCTTCGGCGCGAACCAGTAGTGAATCGCCATCGACGATCGTGCGAACCGACCCTGAGGTGTTGAGCGGGAAGGAGTCTCGGACCACCGTGCTCCAGAAGCTGACATAGCCATCCCAGTCGACCCAGAACTGCGACCACCGTGGGCTGGCATCGCTCGACCACGACGTGGCCCGACCCAGGCCGACCTGCCACGTTGAAAGGAGCGGGTCTTCTTCTGGACCGATGCGCAGAAGGGTGCGTGCGGTCGGCTTCGACGTCGTGGCAACAAAACCAAGCAGCGGTGGCGATTCGCTCAGCGAGTCGACGATCGGTGACGTGTCGGTCACGATCGGGACGTACTCGCCCTCGTTGATGAACTGGCGAGACGCAAGGATCGACTCCTGAACCAGAATCTCGGGGATGCGGGTGAGGTCACGGCCGGGATAGAAACGGCCGCCGCCAGCCTCGGCGATCCGCTGCAACTGAACTGCAGCCCCCTCGCCGGTCGCAACAACCGAGATGGTGATGCCGTCGTCGCGGATCTCCGCCGCCTGGGTTTCCATCCGACGCAGCGACGCGTCCGACGTGAAGCCATCAGTGAACAAGATGATGTGCTTGAGTCCGGCATTGCTCTGACGCAACGCATCAGCGGCCGTGGGCAGCGTGTTCGACAAGTCGGTGTTGCCCGATGGCCGGGCCTTCGCCAGGCCCGCGTCGATGACCTCATCAGACGGCAACTGCTGCAGGTCGATAAGCCACTCTTCTCGCGTGTCGACCGCGAGCACCCCAACCTCGTCGTTCATGTTCAGGTTCGAGATCGCCCGGGCAGCACCCGCTCGGGCAATTGCGGTCTTGTTCACTCCGCCGGCATCGCCAGCAGGGTTCTCGAACCCGTCAGCGCAGTGGCATTCGCCCATCGACTCCGACGTATCGAGCGCCATGACCTGCGCGACTTGTCGTTGACGTTGTGGGTCGAGCACATCGCTAATGACCGGCAGAACCTCCTCAAGCTCAGAATTGCGGTAGCCACCCATGCCATAGGACTGAGGCCCGCCGATCGTCACGAGCCCTCGGCCGAGCTGTCTCGTTGCTGTGGTGATGGCTTCGATCTGTTGGCTTGTCAACTGATCGACCGACACATCAACAAGGATCGTCGAGTCGTAGGCAACCAGTTGATCGAGCGCAGGAACTTGACGGGCCGCGACCACATCGACGTTGAGCCCCGACGACTCGAGCGCCCGGGCCAGCGAATCGCCAGCGCTTGGGGTGCCTTCGACGATCAGGACCTCGGCCGGACCATCGACATCCACCGTCGTGCGCGCCGTGTCGTTCTGCGCCCGGACATCGTCGGCGGTGTCAATCGTTGCCGTGAACGTCGACAGGCCGGACTCGGTCGGGTCGACCGAGAACGTCACCCGATTCGACCCTTCGGTGAGCAACACGTCTTGGCTGGCGACGGGTTCGCCATTACGCCGCAAGGTGATCCGGCCTGGCTGTTCGGCCGTTGACTCAACCACGACTTCGAGTGGAACTTGGGCACCTTGGTCGACCTGCGATGGAGCGTTGATCGACACGACGGCGGCATCAGCGCCGGTCGTTGGCTCGAGCAGGATGTAGTCGACCGGGATCCCGCGTTCGCCGAGGCGGATCGCTTCAGCCTCGGCATCTCCTGCGGTCGCTCGACCGTCGGAAACGACGACCACACGCTTCTTTGCGTCGTCTGGTAGCAGCGCCGAGGCCAGGCGCAAACCAGCGGCAAGATCGCTTCGGTCTCCGTCGATCGTGCTCGACGAGAGGCTCGTCACCTGCTCGGCCGGGATAAGCAGCTGCTCGATACGGGCGCCGTCACCAGACACCACCACGCCGAGGCGTGCGTCGTCGGGCGCAACATCTGCCGCTCGTTGTGATGCGTTGAGACCTTGGGTCTGGCCGAGTCGACCAACGGAATCACTTCGATCCAAGACGAACACCGTCGCTACGTCGTTGCTTGTCAGCGGAATCGCCGCACCAAGCATTGCGCCGACGAGCAGGGCGACCGCAGCGATACGGAGCACGCTCGCAACTCGCCACTGCCATTGTGGAACGCCTCGACGTCGACGCGACGACAACCACTCGAGCAACCCAACACCGATAGCCACCAAGGCCACAACCCAACGCCACGACGTCGTCGATACCGGTGGTTCTTCACCAGGCCGAAGCGGTCGTGGATCGGTCGGAGCGACCGGCAGCGGGTCAATCTGGCTCTCTCGGTTTCCGAGTGACACTGCAACCGTTCGCGGCGCCCCGTCAAGAGGCGTGATCGTCCAGAAGCCAGGGCGGTCGGTTGTGAGCGCACCAGAGCCGGCCGGGCGTTGACGCTCGGTGCCGTTCGGTGCGGTAATCGTGACGTCTCGGCCCGCGGGTGGAATGAGCGGGTCGCCCACTTGGAGCGACGACGGAATGGTCACCGCACCGCTGAGCTCCTCGAGCATGCGAGATCCAAGGACGGGAAAGGCCAGCTCGACCGGCAGCGTCGATTCGCTTGGTTCGAACGCAAGATACAGGTAGGGAACACCACCGCTGGCGCCACGGACGAGTAGCGGCGCACCCTCGGCCGCCACCAACACTTCGCCTGTCGGCGCGTCGATCTGCTGCGCAGTCGCAATGCGAAGCCGCGACAGATCAAGACCGGACAACAAGGGGTCGGTCGAGCGGACGAGCGTCGCTGTTGGTTGCTCGACCTCGCCCGTCTCGGTGATACCTGGCGCTCCGCCAGGCGGAGCGATCGCCAGGAACGGGCGCGTGATGTCTTCGGGAACGGGCACGCCCACGAAGATGGTGACCTCAGGCGTTTCGACCGCCGGGTCGATGACGTCGATGCCAGGGAGCACATCGAGCAGCGCGGTCGTGAATGGGTCGGGCTCACCCTCGATCGACACCGCGACATCCGATCGCGCTCGGGTCACCGCATACGCGGTGTTGTCGATGGCGAGGAGGTCGTCTCCGCCGAGTCGGGCAACAACCTGCTCGCCGTCGGGAAGCGGCACATCGATGGTCGTTGGTTGCCCCGGCTCGATCGAGATGTCGAGAACAGCTCGAGTGACGTCGTCGACATCGAACCGCAGCGGCACGTCGACCGCGGCACCACCGGTGACCTCAGCAACCGCAGTGACGACAAGCCCGTCTTCGGTGCGCTCGACATCGAGCGATGTGATGGCATGGTTGGTGTCCGAGGTGCCCACCAACCGGTGGGTGACGCCTGCCGGAAGCGCAGCGAGCTCTATTGGACTGTGCGCTCCATCGGAGATCAACACGATGCCGAGTTGAGCGTCAGGGGTTTCCAGACCGTCAGCGAGCGTCATGGCCGAGTTCAGATCGGCAGGTCCATCGGAGACGCGCACCGAGGCCAATGCCGAGGTGAAAGCTTCGAAATCGGTCGACGCACTCAGCCGAACCCGCGGCGATGGGCCAGCAGTTACCAGCGAAACACGCCCGCCTTCGGGAAGCTCATCGAGCAGCGCAATCGCCGACTGTCGAGCCGACTCGAGACGGTCAGGAGATCCATCGACAGCCGCCATCGACGCCGACGTATCGAGCACGACCACCGTGTGTTCGGCCAGCCCGGTGGGTGTCGCCACGACCGGGTTGGCCAGCAACAACGCACCCAGCGCAACCAACAGCAGCTGCAGGAACAACAGCAGCGTCGGCGGGATCTTCTGCCACGGCTTGGCCGCAGTCGAACCGACCGTGTCGGCTTCCCACAGCATCGACGAGCTCACGCTAACTTCGGCCCGCCGTGGCTTCAGCAGATGGAGCGCCAGCACCGGAAGCGCGGCGAGCAAGAAGAGGAATCCGAGCGGATTCGCGAAGCTCATGCCACAACCTCGGAACGTCGGAGACCACCGAGCAACTCTTCGCGCAACGGCGTGCGGGTGTCAGCCAGCACGTACGCCGCGCCCAAACGTCGGGCGGACGCCGAAACGTCGTCGAGCCAGTCGTCAAGACGGCTGCGGTAGCTGGTGAGGGTCGAGTCGATCAAGGAGACGGCAATGCGTTCGCCAGTCTCGGAATCGACGAGGTCGACATCGCCCATCTGCGGCGGGTCGAGCTCGCCGGTGCCAAGAACATGCACCACGATCAACTCGGCCCCTCGTGCCGGTAGTCGATTGATCGCCGCATCCCAGTCGGGTTCGAGCAAGTCGCTGCAGAGCACCGTGATGCCCGACGTACGAGAACGTCCGAGGACATCGGCTGCCACCTTGGGAAGCGACCCGGCACCGCTCGCTTCGAGCGATTCGAGATGCGCAAACAAGCCGGGCACACCACTGCGACCAGAGAAGCGAGCCATCGGTCGATCGGGAGTATGCACCTCGACCCGATCGCGGCGAGTCAACGCCACGAACCCGATCGCCCCGGCCAACTCGGCGGCGCGCTGCAGCTTGTTGTCGGTCTGCATCGATGCCGACGTGTCGACGATCAACCGGACGGTCAGATCGTCCTCAGCGTCGTAGAGCCGGATCAGCAACTGATCGAGCCGAGCGAGCGTCAGATAGTCGATGCGGCGAAAGTCATCACCCGGCTGATATTCGCGGAAGTCCGCAAAGTCGAGTGACGACCCGTAGCGGCGCGACCGATGCCCGCCTACGAGCTGCCCCGCCAAACGGCGGCGGGTGCGAAGCTGGAGGCGCTCTAAGGTGCCAAGCACCTCGGGGCTACGGAGCTCATGGAGCACCGCGTACCCCACTACCCGCGGGGGTGATCTTCTCGAGCAGGGCGTCGACCAACTGCGCCGGCGTTTTTCCGTCGGCTGCCGCCTCGTAGCCGAGGACAAGACGATGGCCAATGGCCGGCTTGGCCAGTGCTCGAACATCGTCGCTCGATGCGGAAGGTCGACCGTCGAGCAATGCCATTGCCTTGGCGCCGAGGATCAGCGCCTGCGCTCCACGAGGTGACGCACCCGCTCGAACATATTGACGGATCTCTGGCGGTGCTTCTTCGTTGTCTGGATGACTTGCCACAACCAAGTCGACTGCGTGGCGAACAACGTCGTCGGCCACTGGCACTTGTCGGGTCAGCGCAATCATCGCCTGCAGCGTCGCTGCATCAGCTCGTGCGGTCGGTTCGGCCTCGGCACCGCCCGTGGTGCGGCCGATGATGTCGGCAAGATCGTCGGCCGACGGGAACGGCACCTCGGCCTTGAACATGAAACGATCAAGCTGGGCTTCAGGCAGTGGATAGGTGCCCTCCTGTTCGATCGGGTTCTGGGTAGCCATGACAAGAAATGGCCGTTCGAGGTCGCGGGTCGTGCCAGCCACAGTGACCGACCGTTCAGCCATTGCCTCGAGCAACGCTGACTGGGTTTTGGGGGTGGCACGGTTGATCTCGTCAGCAAGCACAAGGCCGTTGAAGACGGGTCCGGGGCGGAAGCGGAACGACCGGCGTCCATCGTCGTCTTCCTCAAGCACCTGCGTGCCGGTGACATCGGCGGGCATGAGATCGGGCGTGAATTGAATACGACCAAAGTCGAGCGACACAACGTTCGCCAACGTCGTCAACAGCTTGGTCTTTCCCAAGCCAGGAACGCCTTCGAGCAAGACATGCCCCTCGCACAACAGGCTGAGAAGCACAGTGCGAACAACATCGCGTTGACCCACAATCACCGTGCCGACTTCAGCCTCGATGCTCGCCGCAATCTGCGCGTACTGCTCGGGCGTCAGCGACATATGTGAACCGCTAGGTACGCCTGGCGACCCACTCGGTTCAAATGTGGTGGTTGAGGGCGGTGGAGGGGGTGGGGTGTCAGTCATAGTTACTCCTCGCTCGTATCGGTCAGCGCATCGAAGTAGTTCTTCACGTTCGATGCTTCCGATGATGAGATGTTGGTGCCGTCGAGCGCCTCAGTAGCGCGGTTGGCGTAGTCGTTTGCGATTGATTCCAGTGGAACTTGGGACACGCCCGAGCCGGTTGTGCCTGCCACTCGTTGGTCGGTTTCGGAGACGCCTTCACCGCTCACATCTACCTGGGCGTCGGAGGTGTCGCTTTCGCCATCACGCGGGATCAGTACCGGCGTGTCAGGTGGTGGAGCCGCAGGCCCTTCGCCTTGATTGCCCGAACCATCAACGGCTGCTTGTTGTCCTCGACCAGACGGGTTGTTTCCCGTGGCGTTCATTCCGCCACCAGCGCCACCCTCGCCTTGGCCCTGACCCTGGCCCTGGCCTTCGCCCTCGCCCTGGCCCTCGCCCTGACCTTCACCTTCGCCCTGGCCCTGGCCCTGGCCTTGACCCTCGCCCTGACCCTGGCCCTGACCTTCACCCTGACCCTCGGCTCGATCCGCTAGTCCGTCCGCAGCTTGACCGGCGGCCGCAGCCGCAGCCTGGGCCTGGGCCGTCGCCGCAGCACCGGCAGCCGCATTCGACGCCGATGCCGACGCAGCAGCCAGCGCAGCTTGCGCGGCCTGCGCATCTCCGGCCGCCAAGGCCTCGGCTGCTTCGGCCAGCGCTTCAGCAGTTTCAGCATCGCCAGCAGCCTGGGTTTCAGCCAGCTCTTCAAGTCGTTCTGCGAGCGCCGCCCGCTCTTCCTCGGTCAGCTCACCCAGACCTGCTGATAACGCCTCAAGCTGAGCTGCGGCATCTCCACCATCGGCCAACGGGTTAGCGGACAGCGTTCGTTCCAAGCCCTGCGAGGCCGCGCGCTGCGACAAATCGTCAGCATCGATCGAACGGAGCAGCTCTTCTTGGGTTTCGGTGAGCTCGTCCGTTGCGGTCTCAAGATCATCGGATTCGCGGAGTGCTTCGGCGAGCGCAGCAAGCTGCTCTGCAATGGCATCCGTCTCGGCAGTGGCGTCAGGTGCGGTCTCCAGCTCCTCGGCCAGCTCCTCAAACTCCTCGGCAAGTTCTTCGATGGCCTGCTGATCGGCGGCGAGCTGCTCACGCACCGAGTCCTGCGGGTTCGTGAACACGATTGCTGCCACTGCAGCCAACGCAAGACCTGCGGCGATCATCAACGGCTGAGGACGCCATGGCACAGGCAGGGCTTCATCAACCGGGGTATGGGCGTACTGATTTGCACGAGCATGTACTCGCGGCCCAAAGGCATCGGTCGGAGCAAATTGCAATGCGGTGATCAACGCATCGTCAGTTTCCAAACCCCGGTCGAGAGCGCGGGCGACCGCCGGCGAGGGTAACCGCAACGCAAAGGCCCCAACGAGTAGGGCCACAACAGAAACAATCAACAGCCCAAGCGCAACCGGTTCAGGCCACGACCACGGCCGAACCCAACCGATCAGAGCAACCAACAACGCGGCCAACCCAACCCAGGGGGCGTAGGCGCTCGACGTCGCCACCACCCAAATTGTGCGCAAGCGACGACGAGCGCGAGCGAACAGGCCATGCAGCTCCTGAGGAGGCTCGGCCAGTTCGGTGACAGTCATCGTTCCGAATCTGCCGGAGTCGATACCGAGTTGCTCGCCACGCGGATCGAGCCAGCCATAACAACGACGCCGATCGCGGTGTAATACAGCCAGATGCGAGGACCTCGCTCCGGGCCATCTTCGTTGAAGTCGTCACCGAGGCTGTCGATCAGCGAACGCATACCGCCGAACGGGCTGAAGGTCTCCTGGAAAAAGAACCCACCCTCGCTGCGTGGCAGCGAATCGCCCACGGCGGCAAACGGGTTCACTGCCAGCAGCACCGCAGGAGGCGCTTCGTCGCCACCATCGAAGTTCGTGGCGATCGTCCACGTGAGCATGGCGAAGAAGCTTCCGATCGCAAACGCAAACGCAAGGCCGTAGCACAGCACCGTGGACGCAACGGTTCGGCGAAGCTTCGACGAGATCGCCACGCACACCGCTCCAAGCACCATGCCCGTGAAGATCAACATCGCGATGCCTCGAACAATGTCGAGGATGGTGAACCCGCCAATGAGAAAGCTGACCCCAAGGATCGGCATGGCTGCGACGACCATGAGCATCAGGAACGACAGCGCAGCGGACAGCTTTCCGATGATGATGTCGCGTGGACGCATCATCGTCATCTGCAGAGGAACCAACGTCTGCCGCTCTCGCTCTCCCGTGATCGCTCCTGCAGTCACGCCAGGAACCAGAAAGAGCACGAGAATGAGCATGCCGAATAGCACCCATTCAAAGATCTGGCGGCCGATGCGGCCAATGTCGTTGACGCCAGGCCCAAAACCGGAGGCCGCCACACTCCCTTGATACGCAAGCCACAGAATGAGGGTGAGCAGTCCGAGCCAAAGCGTGAGGAACAACACGACTTTGACGCCGCGCACTCGCTCGATCAGTTCTCGCCGGAGTACTGGGTTGTTGCGCAAGGAAATTCCGGCCTGAACCTTTGGCCGAGCCGGCGGCGAAACCTCCGTGGCTACTTCGGGTTCTGGAGTATCCGGGTTCGGTGTCTCTGGGTTCATGGTGTCGCTCACTGGACGATTCCCTTCGTGACGTTCATGAACACGTCCTCGAGACCGCTACTGACCTCGCGGAATTCAACAACCTGACGATCGTCGCGCATCACGAGCGACCGCAAGAGTGCAATCTGCGCTGCCCTGTCGGGCACTTCAAATTCCTCTTCGGCGCCATCATCGAAGCGAACGCGCAAGCGAAGCACTGCGCCGAGGTTGGTCGTGATGCTCTCAGGCGAACCCTCAGCCAGCATGCGGCCAGCTTCCATGATGCCGACGTGGCTACAGATCTCTTGAAGCTCGCTCAAGATATGGGAGCTGACGATGATCGTCTTGCCCATACCTTGCAGCGCCCAAAGAAGTTCGCGCAGCTCGATACGTGCACGAGGATCAAGCCCAGATGCGGGCTCGTCGAGAATGAGCAGTTGCGGGTCGTGGACAAGAGCTCGGGCGAGCGACAGTCGCTGCTTCATACCGCGGCTGAGCGAGTTCACTTGGGCGTCCCGCTTCACCTCGAGCTGCACCAATTCGAGAAGTCCGTCGATGAGGTCAGGCCACTCGTTGCTCGGAATCTCATAGGCCGACGCAAAGAACTCGAGGTAGCCACCAACGCTCAGTCCGTCGTACACGCCAAGGCCATCGGGCATGTAGCCGGTGATCCGACGAACCGCCGCGCTGTCATCGAGCGGGCTGTACCCATCGACCCACACGTCGCCGGCAGTTGGACGAAGCAGCGAAGCAACCATGGTCATCAACGTGGTCTTGCCCGCACCGTTTGGTCCGATGAGGCCGTAGATCGATCCGCGAGGCACGGCAAGCGATACGTCGCCAACAGCAGGCAGTGCGCCGTACATTTTGGTCAGCCCCGATGTCCGCACGATCGCGTCAGGAACCTCGATGCGCGGACGGTTGGGCAACAGCATGGCCGCATCGCCCGGTGCGTATGCCTGGCCCGGAGAAGGTGCAGGTGGAGCCGGAGTTGCTGGTGAGGTAACGACGATCGGCTGCCCGGTCGGAGGTGGTGGCGGCGGCGGGGGTGCCGATGGCGTGGCCGCACCACTCGTCGTCGGCGAGGTTGGTCGCGGTGGTGGCGGAGTCTCGCCCGGCCAGACATCGTCAGCCATCGGCCTCTCCTCCTGGTCGAGTAATCGTTACATCGAGTTCGTACTCACCAAACCCGCCACCGCCCAGCGGCCGAGCTTCGATCTCGTAGACGCCATCTGCCTCTGCGCTGAAACGGACGAGGCTGTCGGTGCTGTTGCCGTCGTCGTCGTTCTCGGCAATCGTCAGATCGTCGGGGTTACGGATGACAAGTAGCGGATCGAGCTGACCGCCAAATCGTCGCATTGCCACCTCGACCTCGTCACCGGCGAGCAACGGGAGTTCCCATACGTCATATCCGCCCTCGATGAAGCCACCATCGGTCACCGAAACCGTGACTTCTTCGGACGGCGCGTCTGCGAGTTCGAACGCAAGCGGTCGACGACTCTGCTCAAAGCCACCTTGCGGTCCCTCGAAGAACTCATCTTCGAAGCGCTGTCGGCGCTCGATCTTCTCACCCGGTGGGCCGAGCTCGACCTCGTCAGCCCGATCGGTTCGGACAGCCAATGAGAGCGCGTCACCTTGCCCTGGGTTGAAGCCATCGGACCGGAGCCGAGCGGTCAACGTGTCATCGACCCATGCTTCCTCGGGAATCACCACGAGAATCCCCGTGTCGTCGTCAACACGGAACCAGCGCCATTCATCGTCAACCCACACCGAGAGTTCGGAGGATCCCCGAGGAAAGCGCAAGGCCAAGTTTCCTGCGTCGGCTCCCGAGGGCCGCACGAATCGCGACACCTCGGTCTGGCTTTGCGGGCCAGCAAAGTTGAAGTTGAACGTTGGCACCTGGGTCTTGAAGGCACGGACTTGTGCTGGGAGCAGTGGCTCGTCGGTCGTGGGCATGTTCGCCCGCGCCACCAACGCGGTTCGTCCTGTTCCGTCGCGAAGGGCGTCGAGCTCACGCGACCACCCAACTGCAGTCACGAGACCTTCGACCGAGTCGGCACCCAGTTTCGATGCTCGCCAGTCGAGCCATGACGTGCCGTTCACCGGCCCCGTCTTGATCGCCTCGCTTGGGTCGTTGTTTGGACCGAATTCGAAGAAGTTCCGCCGGTCCACGCCCCACGCACGAAGCTCGTTTCCGAAGCGTCCGCCACCACCGTTTACCGACAGTTCGAAGTCGATCGATTCGCCGGCAGCGATGGTCGTTACTGGGGTGCTTCGGTTTCCGACCATCACGATCACTTCCTCGAGCAGCGCCGAGGTTTCATTGCGAACTGTGCCAGTCAACTCGCCATCAGAAAGGGCAAGATTCTCGATAACGAGCTGGTTCGCCATCGTCGCATCGATGCCTTGCACAACCACCGTGCCACCGCTGCCGGCATCGATTCGAAACTCGAGTTCGGTCGTCGTTCGCGATGGTCGTTGGGTAATCGGCGCACCGCCACCACCGAGACCACGTCCATCAAAGTCGAACTCGTTGAAGCCGCCACTCGTGCCGGTGCCTACAACGGAGTAGGTCTCAGGAAGCTCAATCGTTCGGCGACCACTTCGCGAAACCAGCAGCGTTTCGGTCCGGGTGCCGCTCACCGGGTTGACCTCAACGACAGCTGCATACGCGTCGGTTCGACCACTGTTAACGAACTGACCACCAACAAAGACACCCGTGGTGAACAGCACGGCGAGCGCTGGCAGGACAATCCATGTCAACGATTGCTTGTTTCGTGAGCTCAACAAGGCGAAGGTCAGCGGGCCGGCCACGAGGAGGTACACGAGGAGAATGATCGTCAGTACTCGCAAGCTCGGTACTGAAAATCCGCCGTCTCGGAACAGTTCGATGTTCGACCCACGGGGTCCATCAAATTGGACGCTCGGATCTGACGCCACTGTCAGACCTGGTGAGACGTGGTCGTTCCAGTCACGACCGACGTAACGCACAATTCCTGCACCAACGAGCTCGTGTGGGCCATCCTCGGCCGATGGAGCTGGCAGCCACTCATCGACCGAACCGCTCTCGGCGGCGACGAGCAGCTGCTTGCCGCCCCACACCCACGACAGAAGCACGTTTTGTTCCTCGGGCGAGAGCGCTCGGACACTTGCCGGGCTAACGACGAGCGAGTCGAGCCCCGGCAGCAGGCGAAGATCATCCAGCTCGATCAGCGAGGCCTTTCCGACATCGGGGTTCAACGTGACCTCGTCGCCGGGAGCCTCGATTCCCAGCAGGCCAACCGCATTCTCGTTTGCGGCTTGCGCGTTTACCTCGGCCGTGGCGAGCTCATCGCTACCGGAAAGCAATGCTGCTTCAACTCGACGCAACTCGAACAGATCGGTCGGGACCAGGATGACTTGGCGCACTTCAGTGTTCGCAGCCAGAGCGAGTGGATACCGCCAGCTCATGTTCAGGCCCGGCACCGCAACCTCGAGCTCTGCCTCGACAGCCCGACGGGATTCGACGGTGACCTGCAACGGAACGACCGCTGCGCCGTTCGATGTTCGAAGAAGTTCGATCTCTACGACCGCCACTCGTTCCTCATCTTGCGCCCCAGCAGCAGGTGCCACGAGGCCCACAAGCAGCAGAAATAGCGCGGCCAGGCCAGCAACTCGTGCTGCGCTTTGCAATTTCGCCATGAGGACCAAGAGTATTCCCTTACCGGGTGCCACATATGGCACCGCGTATCTATTCACGTCTTAGACGGCGAAAAGGTTCAGAAAAGTTCCATGACATCTTCGTGTCGGCGAATACTGTCGGCAGGTATGGAAGAACCAAACCTGGTCCTTGACGAGCTTGAAGAGCGCTTCAGCGCCTTCCAACTCGTGCGAAAAACGGATGAAGACGCCAAAGGCGTGGCACTCGCTGAGCTCGGCGCAACTTCGGAAGTTGATGGCGACATCATTCTGGAGCTCACGTCGACCTGGCCGCTTGGGCACCCCGAACGGTTTGAAGAAGCGCACATGCTCGTCGTCCGTTCGCTTGAAGTACTCGATCGCAACGGTGCTCGGGGCGTGAAGACCAACGCACCGATCGGACCCCTCAACCACGTCGCAGGCGTGCTCATTCAGCTCGTCACCCGGTTCATTGTTCGCCAGCATCTCAAGCGTCAGATCCAACACATCCACTGGCTCTACGTTCGGCGCGAGGCCAACACCGACCTCGACAACCCGTTCCGCAGCAAGTTGCGACGTGCTCGTATTGAAGCCGAGCGTCTCGTACCGACGTTCAACACCAACCCGCTTGGCGTTCCGACGTTCATCTTCGGTGGTGCTGTCCTGTCGTGGATCCTCGGCACGCTTCAGGTTCTGATCGCCGGGCTGAACACGTGGTACTGGCAAGCGCTTGCGGCGCTACTCGTATCGATCGTCGCAGGGATTGCATCGTGGATCGTCGTGCGCGGCGCGGCCACAGCCCGCCATCGCATCAGGCTCACAACCGACCGTCCGATCCGGGCGCTCTACGAGACCATTGGACGCTGCGGCGAACCCCCACGAGACGACTCGATGATCTTCATCGTCGTGGCACTAATCCTCGGCGTACTCGCCGCGATCGCGATCCCCGTCGGCCTAGCCATCGCCGGAATCGCCAACCTCTAGTTTTTGTGAAGGATTTGATACCTGTCAGGTATCAAATCCTTCACAAATCTCTAGGTGGCGGCGTCGATGGCGTCCTTTTTGGCGAGGTATTCGCCGAGCTTCTGATCTGACTTGTCGTCGAACAAGATGCGGGCGACCTCGGCCAGACCATCGCCTTCGCGGATCTTCTCGTTGCGGACAACCAGATCGATCTTCGATCGACGAAGCATGAAGTCTTCGAGATGCGTGATCATCTCGTGGCGGGCAGCATGATGCAGTTCGACACGCAGATAGTCAGCGCTCGCGAGGATGTCTTCACCCATGACTGGGTTCTCGCGGATCTCATCGAGCATGGCGAACGCTCGGCGTCCGTAGCGACGCCACAGGCGTTCACTCAACGGTTCGACACCCTTCTTGTGGCGGAGGTTGTCGAGCTTCATCCGTTTGGCCTGACGCATGAAGTCATTGCGGACGGCTTCTGACGGCTCGCCGAACCAGTCTTCCTGATCGGGTTCGAGGACGAAACCGAGCTTCTCGATCTCGTCCGCGACCTCTTCGCCAACGTTTAAGCAGTCGGTGATCTTGCCACCGAAGATCGTGATGATGCGGCGCTCGACGTCGAGATCGATCTCGTGCTTGCGCGACAACTTCGTCCAGTCGACGTGATCGCGGTTGTCGCCATCGTTTGGCACGACGAGCGGCCGCACGCCACAGCGCTCGGCAATGATGTCGGCCTTTGTAAGCGGAGAGTCGAGGTCGAGTCGGTTGTTGATCTGCTCGAGCAGGAACTCGCGGTCCTCATCGGTCACCTCGGTGAACGGAGTGTCGACACGAGTGTCGGTGGTTCCAATAACCGAGCGGCGGCCCATAGGGATGACATAGAAGAGACGCTGGGTGTCGTCGAAGAATGCGAGCACACGCTCGTTCTCGGTGAGCTGCGGAACGACCAGGTGAATGCCCTTGGAGTAGGCAATGCGGTGCGAGGTCTCGTTCTGCCACTTGGTGTTCAGACCATCGACGAACGGCCCAGCGGCGTTGACGATTGCCTTTGCCGTGAGCGAGAACTCGTTGCCGGTTTCGAGATCCTGCATGGCAACGTTCCAGTTGGCGCCGTGCTGCGTTGCATCCACCAGCTCGACGTAGTTTGCGGCCGTGGCGCCAGCTTCGATCGACTGGCGAACGAAGTTCCACACAAAACGGCTGTCGTTATCGCGCAAGTAGGCGTCGTAGTACTCGATACCGCCACGCACGTTTGTTGTGTCGACGACCGGCTCTTGCTCTTTGATCTCCTCAGCACCAACCAGCTGCGGGCGATGCGTCTGGAAGTTGCCGATCGCCCAGTAGGCCGAGCTACCAAGCGCAGCAAGCCACGGCGGAAACGGCGAGCCATGATCGAGCGCAGCCATGAACCCGAGCTGGGTGATGTTCGTTGGGTAGGCCTTGAGCAGCCGGTTGCGGCTAAGCGAAAGCTTGCGCACCAGGTTGAGCTCGTAGTTCTCGAGGTACTTGAAGCCACCCCATGCCAGGTTCGACGAGGACGAGCTCGTGAACCCAGCCCAGTCACCTCGATCG
Organism: uncultured Acidimicrobiales bacterium; assembly: GCA_937922235.1. Classification (GTDB taxonomy): domain Bacteria; phylum Actinomycetota; class Acidimicrobiia; order Acidimicrobiales; family SHLQ01; genus SHLQ01. The sequence goes on from CAKZVC010000068.1 coordinate 85,489, forward strand.
ACGATTGCGACATCGAGGCCACGTCCAGCAAGGACGGCTGCGGATACGGCACCATTGATTCCGCCACCGACGATAAGGACGTCAAACGTCCCTCCATCGAGACGGGCGACATTGCTCGCGCGGAGTTCCATGCCATCCATGGTAGCGATCGGCTATCACCCGAGGGCGGGCCGAACGCTCACAGCTGTCACATTCGCCGTATTCTGTTGCGATGGAACAACCGATGACGATCTTCGATGCAGTTGGCGGCACGCCATGGTTTGAGGCGATGATCGATCGGTTCTACGACGCGGTCGAAACCGACCTCCTACTGCGGCCGATGTACCCCGACGACCTCACCGAGTCTCGAGAGCACATGGTGAAGTTCCTGTCGCAGTACTGGGGCGGACCAACCACGTACTCCGACGAACGCGGCCACCCACGCCTCCGCATGCGCCACGCACCCTTCGTGATCACGAGCACCGAGAAAGACGCCTGGCTCAAACACATGCTCGCCGCAGTCCGATCCGGCGACCTCCACCCCGAAATCGAACAAAAGATGGTCGACTACTTCGACATGGCCGCCGGCCACATGATCAACCACTGATTTACCCGGGCTTCGCCCTCCATCGGTCGCATCGTCGCTTCGCTTTGGATGCTCGGCTGCTGCGCCCAAGGCGGCGCCCGGTCGCTCGTCCCTCCCTCCCTCCGGAGCTGGCGAGTCCTTCGGGCGAATACAGGCTCGCGTGTTTGGCTGGCCCCAGCCCCGCTGTCGCCGGAGCCGTGGATTGCGGCGGCGCAACTCGACGTGACGTGCTCCGCAGGCCGACTTTGGTGAAGCAAGCGAAGCGGAGCGAAACCCGAGACCGAAGCAGTGCGACACGGTGAGGTGAAGCCCAGCAATCCACGGCGCGCCTCCGGCGCCCTAGCCAGGCGAGCAACAGCGGTGACCGACCAGGGTGGGGACGCCAGCCGTAGCCGAGTGCGGCGGCGCAACTCGACGTGACGTGCTCCGCAGGCCGACTTTGGTGAAGCAAGCGAAGCGGAGCGAAACCCGAGGCCGAAGGAGTACGACACGGTGAGGTGAAGCCCAGCACTCGGCAACGGGCAGCGGACAGAAAACGGAGAAGGCCACCGCAGTTGCGGTGGCCCTTCGTTCGATGGTGGTCAGGCCCGGCGTCGATCCGGGGACCTACCGCTTTTCAGGCGGTCGCTCTGCCAACTGAGCTACCTGACCAGAACATACAGAGTGTCGACCGAAGCTGACCTCGCTGGAACGAAGTTCCAGATGTAGTTGGCGGTCCCGACGAGATTTGAACTCGCGACCTCCGCCTTGACAGGGCGGCGTGAACTCCTGACTTCACCACGGGACCTTTTGCTTCCTTCTCTTGCGAGAAGTCCGCACTCTCCTCCGAAGAGGCGAGCGCAGTCATGGTAGCTGTCAATCCTCCGAGCCGCTACCTCGCGGCACGAAGAACAGAAAACTCCACTGAAGACTTGGCGTCGACGACTCCTAGACCTTGCGGCGAGGAATGTCGGCGTTCTTCAAAACCGAACCATCAGCGGCGACAATGCCCGCCTTTGATCCGATCGACAAGCTGTTTGCCGCGAAGAGATCTTCGCGATTGATCATGACCCAGCGGTATCCAGGGACCTTCTTGATGCGCTTAAACGCACCCTTCATCTCCTTGGGGTCTGCTGCCACGATGATCGAGCCGCGCTCGCTCACAAGGTCGACCTGACCCTGTGGGTCGGGTTGCGCCTCAAAGTGTGTTTGTGCAGCCTCAAGAAGGCCATCACGTTCAAATCGACTCATCTACAGTTCACCTTCTGGGGTGGTAAGAATTCGCTCGATCTCATCAGCGACTGCTTCGGCGTTCTCGCCTTCAACAGAAACTTCGACAACATCGTTGGCTACGGCACCAAGCGACAAAACACTCATGATGCTCGTCGCTTTCGCGACCTTGCCATCTTTCGTGATGGTGATGGCGGCTCCATCGACGGACTTTGCGTACTCGACGAGAAAACTTGCCGGACGAGCGTGCAATCCACCCTCACCGGAAATCTCCACCGAGCGTTCAACGACGTCTGACTCATCGTCATCTTGTGGGACCGTCGACAACACCGAGTAGAGGTGCTCCTGATCGGTTGTGGTCCAGAGCTCGGTTGCCACGTCCTCGTCCTGAAGGACTTCAGCCATGTGGCTCAGAATTGCAACGTGGTCATCGCCGACAGCGGCGAGTCCAATCACGAGATGAGCTGTGCCAACACCCCAATCGATACCGTCGGGGTACTGCGCTACGACAATGCCGGTCGACTTGATCTCGTCTCGGCTTTCAAAGGTTCCGTGCGGCATGGCAACGCCGTTGCCAAGGAATGTTGTCACGGTCTCTTCACGTTCGAGCATCGCTGCGATGTACGGCTCTTCAATGTGACCGCGTTCGGCGAGCATGGCGCCGACAAAGCTGATCGCTTCAGTCTTTGTTACTGAGGGCAAGCCAGTTACGACGGCTTCCCTCGCGAGTAGTTGTTGTTCGAGAACTGACATTAGAGCGCTGACTCCACGTCAAGGCCGTTCTTCAGTTTCTCAACGAGGCCCTTTACGGCCGGGTCGCCAAAGAACATCATGAACGGCACAATCGCCGCCTGTGGGAAGTTGTTCTTGGCCTGAGTTGCGAGCGACTTGTGCGTCACGATCACATCAGCATGCTCTGGAACCTGTCCAACCGGTGAGTGAATCACCTGAATGTCGAGCTTCGCCTTCTTCACCATCTTCTTGAGCTGGTTTGCACCCATCAGGCTGCTTCCCATGCCCGCTTCGCATGCGAACACGATGAGCTTTACCTCATCTGCCTTTTTCACCACCGTGTCTGTCATCGTGCGTCCTTTGCCGTTTGTCGGGGGGTCTGTCTAGATGAATGAACAAGCGGGATGCGTTACCCATTCCGGATAACGCATCCCGCCCACTCAAAGTCCGCTTGGCTTACGCCTAGGCGGGTATACCTGGAATGATCAGGCGTTTGCGCCTGGAATGTTCATTCCAGGAACGTCTGGCATTGCGTCGCCGACGTTGATCTCGTCGATGTCGGTGTCTGCCATGTCCTTCACTGGGAACATCTTCAGGAGTGCTGAACCGGTGACGAAGCTGACGACTGCGCCAACTGCTACACCTGCGAGCACACCGAATGCTGCTCCACCCTCTGGTGGGAGGAATGTGAGGTACGCAATGATCGAGCCTGGGCTCGGCGGGCCGGTGAGGCCTGCGTCGGTTGCTACGAAGACGAGGTCAGCGGTGATGCCGCCAGCCCACATAGCAAGGATCATTACTGGGTTCATGAGGATGTACGGGAAGTACACCTCGTGGATGCCACCGATGAAGTGAATCAGGATTGCACCCGGAGCCGAGAGCTTTGCGAGTCCCTTACCGGCGAACCAGTAAGCGAGGAGCAAGCCGAGGCCTGGGCCAGGGTTCGATTCGAGCATGAAGTAGATCGAGCGGCCCTTTTCAGCAACATCCTCAGCGCCGAGTGGCGTGAGTACACCGTGGTTGATGGCGTTGTTCAGGAACAGCACCTTGCCAACCTCGATTGGGATGTCAGCGAGAGGCAGAAGACCAGCATCGGAGATGCCCTCTACTGCGCTTCCGAACGCACGAGCGATCGTGCGCATGACTGGACCGATGATCCAGTAGCTGAGGAAGGTCAAGCCGAGACCAGCAAAGGCCTGCGACAGGTTGTTGAAGAGCATTTCGAAGCCCGCTGGTGTGCGGTCCTCGAGAAACTCGTCAATCTTCTTCATTACCCAGCCGGCGAGTGGTCCAATGACCATTGCGCCAAGGAACTGTGGTGGTTCGCCCGAAACGAGATCGTCACCCGTTCCGAATGAGAAGGCACGGCCTCCAATGACACCGAACACTGCAATTGCGGCGAGTACGCCACCACGGTGTCCGTGCACCATCTTGCCGCCCGTGTAAGCCACGAGTACCGGCAAGAGATACGTGATCATCGGACCGACAAGGTTGCCGGTCACCGTCCCCCAAATTTCTCCTTCTTGGCCTCCTGCGAAACCAAGTCGTGCCAGCCAGCCCGTTGGGATGACCAGCGCGGTGATAAGCCCCCAGGCCATGAATGCTCCGATGTTCGGAATCACCATGCCTGCGAGCCAGCCACCAATTCGCTGTAAGCGTTCTTGCATAACTGTCCCTCCTTTGAGTCTTACGATCATCCACTATCACATGTGACGCCCGCCACTTCCAATACGTCGGTGGCGCGAAATGACAAGTTGGTGCATCTCCGAGTTTGACGCGCGGCCATCGCGCCATCTACGCCGTTGCAGGAGATCTAGGGGCTCGTGATCACGCGGAGCGTGATTCTTCGTTCCCAGAATGACTAGACGTGCGTGGCGAGGGTCCGCACATCAGCCGACGACAGCAGCGGGCTGACAACGATGACCGGGGCACCCGTCTCGTCGAGCGGAACCGTAGAAATCACCAGATCAAATTCGCTCGTATCACGGTCCTCATAGACCGACGCCGAGAGCACTTCGGCAAGCGCAAGCTCGGGGAACTCGGCCTGAAGACGTGACACCAGGACCCAAGCGGTCGCCATCCCCGATGGACACACCACCATGGCCTGCTTGCGTGGACGCAGATGCCCTCGCTCCATCGCACCTGAGAGATACATCGTGATGAAGCCGATTTCGTCGGCCTGCAGCGGAGCGCCAAAGTGTTCGCTCAGCATCTCGCTCAGCTCCTCAGCCACCGCCTGAACCTCGGGATATCGCTCGGCCACCTCTATTCGAAGCGGATTGTGCACAGGAAGGCCGTACCGCAGGCGCACGGTCAACCTCGTCAGGTGCATGCCGAGGCTTCGACGGAGTTCGTCGTCGTCGACCAGGCTTGCGTGCAACCGATCGGTCGCAATATCGAGAATGTCACTGACCAACCGCTCGACATCGTTCGAGGTGGTGGTCTCTGAAGCGAGCGCATCAAAACCCAACAAGTACTCGCCAAGGCCCGCGATCTCTTCATCGCTGAGCTCGGTTCGTTC
>CAKZVC010000069.1 GCA_937922235.1 uncultured Acidimicrobiales bacterium
GTTGGTCGACTCGCGCAGTAACGAGATTGCGGCCGGCGACATGCCGCTTCGCCCAAGTCGCTTCGTCATGGTCTCGGAGGGCTTCGTCTTCGAGAGCCGGTCCTCGAGTGCGTCAAAGTCGAGGTCAGGAAACAGGTCGACGGCGATTTCTGCGTCGCCGCGAGCAAGGCGTTCACGAATGCGGCGAGAGTGGGCGTAGATCGGCCCGCCTTCGAGCCCGCTGGTTGTGACGATCGGGTCACCGCGAACCTCGATACCGTCGACGATGACCGATGTGTTCTTCAACGGCTCCCCTGCGAACTTGTCGACCATCACATCGGACCAAGAGATCTGCACCCCGCAGTTCGCCGCTTGCAGTTCGTCGACCTCGACGCCTTCAGCTCGGAGCAGCGCCTGCCAGCCGCCGTCTCCACCGACGCGTGGCCAGCTGGCCCCGCCGAGCGCCAGGATGGCAGCGTCGTAGCGCTCGTTCGACTCGCCGCCGGGCGATTCGAATCGCAGCTGCTGATCGTTGGACCAACCGAGCCACCGGTAGTGCATCCGAAAGTCGACACCGAGCTCGTCGAGGCGACGAAGCCACGACCGCAGCAACGGTACTGCTCGAAACTCAGCTGGGAAGACACGACCACTCGTCCCAACGAACGTCTCGTGGCCAAGCTCGGCGCACCAGTTCCGGAGATCATCAGGAGCGAAGGCCCGAATGGCAGCTTCGAGGTACTGACGCTCGGGCCCGTAGCGGTCGAGCAGCTCATCGATCGGTTCGCTGTGCGTGATGTTCAATCCACCCCGTCCGGCCAAAACGAACTTGCGGGCCGGCGACCGGTGCTGGTCGAACACGGCAACATCGTGGCCAGCGGCCGCCAAAACCTCGGCAGCCATCAACCCCGCAGGCCCAGCTCCAACCACAACAACACGCACGCCCCCAACCTAGGTCCGACCAGTCACTTCGATGGCCTACAACCAAGAACTCTCGTACCAGCACAAAAAGTCGAGGGCAGATCTGCCGGGCCGCGGATTTCGAGGTGGCCGTCGACTAGTTGGCTAGGTACTCGATCTCGATTTCGTCGAGGTATTCCGAATCGGCCTCCGCATAGCGAATGTCAATCGCCTTGGTGGCATCTGGATTCGGAATCGCTGGGAGATCGAGCAACACCGTGCAACCGCCCACGCAGCTATACACCACGACGTTGACCTGGCCGTCTTTGACAACGCGGGTGAAGTTTCGAGACTCGTTGACTAGCAACGCCCGATCCTCGTCAAAGGTGACGAGCACCTCGCCGTTGGTCGGCGGAAGTTGGATCCTCGCAACGCCCGCCTCGGCCGGGTCGAGCTCGAGCGTCACCTCGTCGTCCAACGGAATGAGAAAGACAAACAACCCAAGCATGCGGATCGCAGCAAACAACAGAACCGGAACCGCAATGAGCAACGCAATGGCAAGAAGCACACCGCGTACGGTTGACCTCCTCGCCCTGTCGGTCATCCGAGAGGGTTGCCCTTTTGGCTGTCGAGTAGGCGCTGGATGAGGTCGATCGATTCGTCGTCGATGCCTTTTGTTTGCAACGGCCCTGAGCCGACCAGGACTCCGGGAGTGGTTCGGGCCTCGAAGACCTCGGCGTCGGTGTAGAGGCGCGGCTTGACCATTGCCGGGTCGCCGTCCTCGGGACAGAACGTCATGCAGTTGCCGCACTCGTTGCAAAGTTCGCTCAGCACGAAGTATTGCTGGCGGCTGTTCTCTTGGCTGTCGAGCCCCGTGTCAACCAAGCTCGGGATTGAGAAGAACGCGTCGTTCGGACACACCGTGATGCAGAAGTTGCACGAGACGCAGCCGAACATTTCGAGCTCGTTCTCGACCTCACGTGGAAGCTTTTCGTTGGCAGCAAGGTGATAGTCGGCTGCACCTTCGCCTCGAAGGTGAGCCACGTACTGCGCAGCCACGTTTGCATGACCCGCTTCGACGGCCGCCGCCTGCCGTCCGGCCCGCCACGACGTGAGGTCGGCCGCTCCGGACGCTTTGAGCTCTTTGGTGAGCGCCTTGAGCATCGGCGCTAGACGCCCATAGCCGCCCGGCTTCAACAAGTCGGAACAGACGGTCGCCGGGTTGACGCCCATCGCAAGCGCATCAGCCAAGTTCTCCTTCGTAATGCCGGCCGAGAAGCTGACCATGATGTTTCCGTCATGACCAGGGATGTCGAGCTCGCCGGGCAACGCGACCGCAAGCTTGTCGAGCAACGTCGACGCCAAGACGTGAAGTGGCGGGCCACTGAGATACATCGTGTCTTCGGGCATCCACTGCTTCTCGTTGTGCACCACCAACGTGTTCGTGAGCTTGATGCCAAACACCCGGTCGCGCTCGTGGGCGTAGTCGCGAAGTTCACGAATGAGCTCGACACCACGGTCGAACTGCAGGTCGTTCGCGAACTCCTCTTCCTTGACGTTCACGTCGTCGTATCCGAGTTCGTCGTTGACGATCGTGGCCACCGTTTCGTAGCCCAGCAGCGTTGGGTTGAGCTTGACGATGACGTCGAGCTGATGCTCGTCGATGAGGTGCTTGGTGATGAGCTCGATCTCGGTGGGAGGGCAACCATGAAACGTCGACAGCGTGAGCGTGTCCGACAGAACGGTTGTGAAGTCGAAGTCACGAAACTCGGCGAATGCTTCGGGAATCTCCGAGCGCAGCGCGTCGACCTCGGCGGACGCGTCTTTCATGCCCGTGATGAACGCCGAGACTTCAGGCGATGAGATGCCAGCCAGGTCGTAGCCAACGGACATATCGAATACGTGTGGTCCAGGATCGTCGCCAATGTGGTCGCGCAGAGGCTCCCAGTTGCGCAAGATGTCGATGAGCATCGAAGCCTTCACATATTCGGTGAGGCTCTCAGGAATCTTCAGCTCTTGGCTCCACTCGATGTTGTAGCCAATGGTCTGCATGTCGATGCACGGTCGCTGGATCTCGAGCTCATCGAGGATCTGCACCGTTTTGAGCTCGAACAGGCGAGATCCGCCGAGCCAACTGAGCACGATGTTCTGGGCGAGCTGACTGTGGGGGCCTGCGGCCGGGCCGATCGGCGATGCGCAGGGACGTCCAAGGAACTCGAAACCGAGATCGACATCGGCGTCGGGCGACCAGATGCGGGCGGTCGGCAGGTCGAAGATCTTGTTGCGGGTCTCCCACTCATGGGCAATGCGCGTCAGTAGCTGCCCCAGGCTCATCGGCGTTAGCGGAGCGGTTACGCCGTGCGGGGTATGGCCGGGGTGGCTGGTGGTCAGCGAGTTCTGCGTCATCGAGATAGACGGTAGTCTCGCTTTACAAAATGTAAAAGTACTTCCACGCTTCCCGCATCGAACTCGCGCTTGAGCCCCGCCCCTTGGCGTCCGATACCTGGGAGATGTCCACTTTCGACGAGCTTTCGCCGCGTGATAGTTCACTCGCGTCCATGGACATTGCCTGGCTCCCCAACAAGTTCTGGACCACGATCACCCTCGTATCATCGACACTGTTGCTCGTGTGGGGAACCGCGCTGAACGGGCGAAGTTTCGGACCGGTTCGCGCGATCCTTCGGGCACTCCCGTATGGCGACAAGGTCGGCCACTTCGGCCTCTATGGAACGATCACCTTCGCCCTGGCCATGATGGTCAAGACCCGCAATCAGATGATCGCCGTCGGCGTTGGCGTGATCCTGCTCGGAATCGGCGACGAGTTCCGACAGCTACTCGAACCACGTCGCAACTTCAGTATCTCGGACGTGCTGGCCAACGCTGGCGGCGTAAGTCTCGGATTGCTCGCCGTCCTTCTTGTAACCCGGTTCGTCGACTCAACAAACGCGGGTCAAACGCAAGAAACGAACTAGTCAGCCCCCTCGGCAGTGGGGTCAGACCCCGGCGGAGTTGCCGACCAACGGCCCGTCTCGACGCTGATGAACCGTGAAATAGAGCAAGCGCCGATCAGCCTGGATCGATCGCACTGTTCCTCGCGGAACGACGGCGATCGACCCCGCCGCAAGCGGGTGCGGGCTCCCATCGATCACAATCTCCCCATCCCCCGACTGCACAACGATGATGACGTCAACCTCGTCGTTGCGGTGCGCCAGCATTGATTCGCCTTCATCGAGCATGACGAAGTTCGCGTTCTGCTGCTCGCTGGCGAATCCCCAGAGAACACCGCTTCGCCCATCGAGAGCAAGGTCTCCAATATTGACAACCCACGGGGTGGCGACCATCACGCGATCTTCTTCGCAACAAGTTCGACGCGGCACCCCGCAGAGTGTGGCGGCCGGAGGAAGAGGTCGTGGGTAATCGCTGGAGTCTGTCCGGAGAGGTAGCCGTCGATGAGCCCGCGATGCAGCTCACAGATGACCCCTGGAGCCTTGGCCGCAGTGTCCGCAAACGGACAGTTCGCAAGGGTGACCTTGTCGTCATCGGCAATGGGCTCAAACCCATCGCCAGCAAGTTGGCGGGCCAACGACTCAACCGTCGACGCGAGCGTGTCCTTTTGCTCAAACGCCTCAGCAGCACCCGCCCGTCGGCCAACCTCGTACGGCGAGTCGCTACTCACTGCAATCTCGAGCAAGAGATCAGCGAGACGCTGATACGAGCCCGATACCGAACCGAACGCACTCAACGCATCATCTCGGAGCGCGTACTCCTTGCGTGGACGTCCGCGCACTTTGCGCTCCTCATTACCTTCGGCAACGAGGCCGGATTCGACGAGCACGGCCAGGTGCTGGCGAATCGCATTGTGGTTAAAGCCGAGCAGTTCGGTGAGCTCGGCGACACCTACTGGGTGTGTTGCGCTGGCGATGTACTCAAACAGCGCGAACCGACTCGGGTCGGCCAATGCCTTTGCCTGCTGCTGCATGTCCCGCGAGAGCTCCATCACCCCAGTGTACACATAGCTACAGTCCGCACTAGATAAATTCGCTAGGTGAACACGAGCTCAGATGCCGCGGACATGACTCTTCTCTGCACGATTCATCATATTTACAGCCTAGAATATATTTACTCTTATGACTAGAACTAATATGGTTGTTGAACGAGTGATTCGAAGCCAGCCTGTAGCCCTGATGGAGACACCTTGCGAAGAAGAAACGCCCTCCTCGTCGTGCTGCTGCTCGTCGCAATCGTTGGCGCAAGCATGATGCAGTTCTTGGTGATGGCGCGATGACCGTTCTCATCGCACGCATTGTGGCGCTCGTGTGGGCGGGACTGACCGTTGTCAGCTTGCTCGCTGGCATTCGAGTGCTCGTCGGAGCCGAGAAGCGCAACCCCGTCGCAGCCCTCCCCATGTTCCTCGACACCGTCCTGCCACTGTCACGATGGCAGCGCATTACCTCTCGGCTGCTTGCGCTCTTGCTGTTCCGAGCCTTCTTCATCTCGGCGGTGAACACCGACATTTGGCCGTGGGCGGTCGCGGCATGGATCGCGCTGACATTCCAACTTCTTGGGCTCAAAGCCCATCTCAACGGCTACGTCGAAATCATCGAACGCGGATTTGATCGGCCAGTCAATCGGTATGTTGCCGGCCACGTCTTGCTCGACATCATCGTGCTCATCCCGGTCGTAGCCATCGCCACCATCGGCCTCACCTAACCGCAGCTGGGCTCTGCCCCGTAGCTACTAGCCCTCAGCGAGTTGAAGCATCGTGTGCAACATCACGTTGGCGCCAGCAAGCAGATCTTCCGGCGAGGTGTACTCGGCGGGATTGTGGCTGATCCCATTCACGCTGGGAGTGAAGACCATCGCGGTCGGACACACCCGGGCCAACATCTGTGCATCATGACCGGCGCCTGACGGCATGCGCTTGACCGAATAGCCAAGCGCTGTCGCCGTCGACTCAACAAGATCGACGACGACCGGGTCGAAGATGACGGGCTCGAACCGAGCAAGCGTTCGGGTCTCGACGGTGCACCCTTCCGCCTCTGCTGTTGCGGTCAAGAACTCGTGGAAACGACGCTCGCTCTCCTGCAGCGTTGCCTCGTTGGTGTTGCGCAGGTCGATGGTGAACGTCGCCGAAGCCGCAACCACGTTGACGAGGTTCGGGTGGAGCTCAACACGTCCGACCGTTGCCACGTGCGGATGACCGAGCTCAAGCGCCAGCTCGCGAGCGAACTGTGTGCACGCGGCCGCAACGAAACCAGGATCCTTTCGAAGGTGCATCGGCGTGGTCCCAGCATGATTCGACTGGCCAGTCACGACGACCTCAGTCCAGCTGATTCCCTGGACGCTCTCGACTGCACCGACCGTGACCCCTTCGATCTCAAGCACCGGACCTTGCTCGACATGCAGCTCGACAAAGGCATGCGGAACCAAACCTGGAAGTGGGGCCGACCCGTTGTAGCCAATGCGTTCGAGCTCGGGCCCGACAACCGCCCCGTCGATCCCCTCGATGTCGAGCGCCTCTTCGAGTGGCATGCCACCGACATAGACCAAGCTGCCCAACATGTCGGGGGCAAAGCGGGCGCCCTCTTCGTCGGTGAAGACACCTACGGCCAGCGGACGACTCGGCGTGATTCCCGCGGCCTGAATCGTCTCGATGATCTCAAGCCCAGCGAGCACACCGAGGTTGCCGTCGTAGCGGCCACCGGTCCGGACGGTGTCGATGTGCGACCCACACATCACCGGAGGACCCTCGCCGGGCATCACGGCAATGATGTTGCCGATGCCATCGATCGTGATGTCGAGCCCAAGATCCTTCATCCACGTGACCACGAGGTCGCGACCGGCCTTGTCTTCGTCTGTTAGCGCAAGCCGTGCACAGCCTTCCGTTCCCTCGATCGCACCAATCGCTGCGAGATCGGCAAGGCGTTGCGACAAACGATCGATGTTGATCGATAGCTCTTGAGTTACATCAGCCACGTGGTGCTCCTGGCGCTCGATCGGGCTGGCCCGAGGTCAGACCGCAACGTTAACAATTTGTAAAGCGGCCCACTCGCGCATAAGCAATGTGGCGGGGACCGGAGTAGACCTGCCCTCGGTGAACACTTTGGGGGAGCGTTGGCGCAGCACGATGTCGAAGAGCGCGTGGCGGTTGAGTTCCTCGTCGAGCCCTTCGTCGAAGGCGAGCCAGGAAACCACGTTTCGGCTGCGATCGAGGCGTTCACATCCCGCCAGCTCGACGTCGAGTTCGGCCCCTTTGCCTCACTCGCCTCGGGACCTCTCGATGAGATCGGCATCGCCATTGGGGCAATGGTCGTCGACGCGATGCGGGCTGGAGCCACCAGCATCAACGTACAGGTCGCAAACAATCCCGACCGTCTCGGTTCCCAAAGCCTTCATGATGCACTCGACGCAATGATGCGTGCAGCCGAACGTGAAGTGGGCTCAGACCCCGAAGAGTGGAGCCGCGAAGACAAACAGCGCGTCGTGCGCATGCTCGACGAACGAGGCGCGTTTCTGTTGCGCGGAGCAGTTGACGACGTTGCTGACGCCATGGGCGTCAGCCGAATCACGATCTATAACTACCTCAACGCCATCGAGGCTCAGCCAGGCGAGGTGTCGAAGTGAAGCGACTGACCGCTGGCTTTGTGCCACTCGCCGCGGCCCTCCTGGCGTTCGTCTTCGGCGCGATCATGATCCTTGCACTCGGAGCAAACCCGGTCGACGGCCTGGCCGCGATGATCGACGGAGCATTCGGAACGAGCGACCGCGTCGCCGCCACCGCAGTCCGAGCCACTCCCCTGCTCCTGGTCGGAGCGGGCATCACGATTGCGTTCCGGGCGAGCGTCATCAACATCGGTGGTGAAGGACAGATCATCGCCGGAGCCCTCCTTTCAACTGCGGTAGCACTCTGGATTCCCGGCACCCCGAAGATCCTGCTCATCCCGATCGTGATCCTCGCTGGTCTTATCGGCGGTGGAATCTGGGGAGCCATTCCTGGCGTGCTGAAGGCCTACGCATCGGTCAACGAAATTCTCAGCACGATCATGCTCAACATCGTTGCGATCCAGCTGATGAACTACCTGCTCCGCGGCCCGATGATCGACCCCGTCGAAGTCGGCACAAGCCGTATCCCGCAGACGCAGCGCCTCACCGACAACGCCGCCTTCCCCACGCTCATCGAAGGAAGCCGCCTCCACCTCGGCGTACCGATCGCGGTGATCGCAGCGATCATCGTGTACATCATCTTGTTCCGAACCCCGCTCGGGTTCCGGCTTCGCGCCGTTGGCCACAACCCCGACGCTGCCCGCGCTGCTGGCATCTCGGTGGAGAGAAACATCGTGAGCGCACTCGGATTGAGTGGAGCGTTGTCTGGCCTCGCCGGAGTCATCTTGGTCTTCGGTAGCGAGAGCTTGCGGCTCGTCACCGATGGCGGTTCGGCTGGCTTCACCGGTTCAGCCGGCTTCAACGGCATCGTCGCTGCGCTCTTCGGCGGACTCCACCCGCTATGGACCATCCCGTCGTCGTTCCTTTTCGGCTCACTGCTCACCGGAGCCACTGAGCTGCAGCGTGAACTTCAGATTCCAAACGCCCTAGCGATCGCCCTCAACGGGCTCATTGTTCTGTTCGTTGTGAGCAGCGACAAGGTGCGCACGTTCTTGAACGAACGCCTCGACCGTTCACTGAAGGGCGACTCATGAGCCAGTTCTTTACCGTTTCGGTTCTTCTCGCCACCCTTGCTACCGCGATCCGTTTCGCCGTCCCGTACCTTCTCGCTGCACTCGGCGAGACCATTGGTCAGCGCAGCGGCGTGCTCAACCTTGGCGTCGACGGCATCATGCTGCTCGGCGGCTTTGGTGCGTATTACACGGTGCTCGAAACTCAGAGCCACCTTGCCGGCATTGGCGTGGGCATTGCCGTCGGCCTGTTCATGGGCATCGTCTATGCCTACGTGACCGTGTTTTTGCACGCCGAACAGGGCATTAGCGGCATTGGCATTTTCCTCTTCGGCCTCGGCTTCAGCGACCTGCTCTTCCAAGAGCTCGTCGGCACGCCCAAGCCCATCAAACCACTACCCACCCTCGACAAGCTGCCCGGCGTCGGAGGAATCTTCGAACCGCTGATCGACATCCCCGTCGTGGGCGAGCTGCTCTTTGATCACAACCTGCTCACCTACTTCGCCCTGCTGCTCGTTCCGTTCGTGACCTGGTTGCTCATGAAGACCACCTTTGGCATGAACGTCCGAGCCGTTGGCGAAAACCCACAGGCTGCCGACAGCCTCGGCGTCTCCGTAGCGAAGACCCGGTTCATTGCCATCCTGATCGGCAGCTCACTCGCGGGCCTCGCCGGCGCCACCCTGTCGTTGCAGCTCGCGATCTTTCAGCACAACCTCACCAACGGCCTCGGCTTCATCGCTGTTGCCCTCGTGTACTTCGGCGCATGGCAGCCGCGCTGGGTTCTCGCCGGCGCGCTCCTCTACGGACTCGTAACCGCCACTCGCATCCGCTGGCAGTCGCTCGACATCATCCCGCAAAGCGCCAGCGACATCGCCGCAATGGCCCCCGCCATCATCACCATCCTCGCCCTCGTCCTACTCGCCAGCCGAGTACGCGGGCCCGCCGCCCTCACCAAACCCTTTTCCAGACACTGATATTCGTCGGGACTTCCGCCCGACATCCCCACAGACTCAAGCAGACAGAAAGTCACGTTCTTCAGTAAGCGAATACCAACCAGCACACCCTTGGAGGGAACCATGAAAGCAAAGCGATTAGTCAAACTCTTCGCCGTCATCTTTGCCATTGCGCTCACCGCAGCAGCATGCGGTGGCGGTGACTCGACGGCGACGTCAACCAGTGAATGCGGAAGCGACCTTGCAGTTGCAAAGGGAGACTCGGTCACCGATCTCAGCGTCGCACTTGTCGCGCCAAGTGCAAAGGACGACGTGGCGTTTACCCAGTCGATGGTCGACTCGTTGACTCGACTCGGCATCGAGCCGCAGATCACCGACGGCACCTTCGTTGTTGAAGAAGCCGCTGCCGCCATCCGTGGCTACGCAGAAGATGGCGTCAACATCATCATTGCGCACGGCACCCAGTACGGCGGGTCGCTCGCCGAGATCGCTCCAGACTTCCCCGAGACCTCGTTCATCTGGGGCACCGCCTCCGACAACCAGGGCCTCGACAACGTCTTTGCGTACTTCCCCGAGGCTGACCAGGGCGGCTACGTCAACGGCGTTATCGCCGCCAGCCTCTCCGACAACATCGGCCTTGTTGGCCCAGTTGAAGCGGGCGACGCAGTGGCCTACATCGAGGGATTCATCAAGGGGGCCGAAGCAAACGGCGCCAGCACCAGCGCGGTCTACACCGGATCGTTCAGTGACGTCGCCCTCGCAACCACAACGGCTCAGGCACATGCCGACAACGGCGTAGGCGTTCTCACCGGAACCTCGCAGTCAGCAGTTGGCGCAGTCAATGTCGCCACGGCAAACGACATCCCGTGGTTCGGCACCCAGTCGAACACCGAGGCGTGGTCATCTGACCTCACTGTCGCATCGCAGGTGTACCACTGGGACGTTGTGCTCGCCGACATGATCACCAAGATCGAATCTGGAACGCTCGGCGGCGAGGCCATGGCCCTCACCCTCGAGAACGGTGGCCTCGTGATGGAGTTCAACGGTTGCTACGACCTCAGCGCTGACGCCAAGAGCGCAGCCGAAGCCGCAATCGCCGACATCATCGCCGGCGAGATTGCCACTAAGTAATTCCTGACCTGAAGAGGATCTGATGGAGAACGCTCCCCTGCTCCAAATGCCGTTACTCGAAATGCACGGCATCACGAAGTCCTTTCCTGGCGTGCTCGCGAACGACAACGTGTCGTTCGATGTGCACGCGGGTGAGGTCCACACGCTGCTAGGCGAAAATGGCGCAGGCAAGAGCACGCTCATGAAGATCCTCTTCGGGTTGTACAAGCCCGATTCGGGTGAAATTCGCTTGCGGGGCGAGGTGGCGTCGATCACCTCGCCCACAAGCGCAATCGAACAACGGGTCGGCATGGTGCATCAGCACTTCATGCTCGTGCCGACGCTCACGGTTGCCGAGAACGTTGCGCTCGGGCTGCCGTCGAACCGGGGCTTTCGCACCGACCTCGACGCCGTGTCCGAGCGGATCACCGAGATCAGCGACCAATACGGCCTCGCCGTCGATCCAGGCATCGAGATCTGGAAGCTATCGGTTGGCGAACGCCAGCGAGTGGAGATCATCAAGGCGCTCTATCGAGACGCCGAGCTGCTCGTGCTCGACGAACCAACCGCTGTGCTCACGCCGCAGGAGGTCGACGACTTGTTCGTCATCCTCCGACAGATGACCGCCGATGGCACCGGCATCATCTTCATCTCGCACAAGCTCCACGAGGTGCTCGAGCTCAGCGACCGCATCACGGTGTTGCGAAATGGCAAGGTCACCGGCGACACCACTCCAGCGGAAACCGACCGTCAACAACTGGCCGAGATGATGGTTGGCCGCGAAGTGAAGCTCGCTCCCGACAAACCCCACGTCGACCTTGGGCTTGCCCGTCTGCAGCTGCGGAGTGTCTCAGTGAAAGGCGACCGCGGCACGATTGCGGTTGATGACGTCAGCCTCGACGTCCACGCGGGCGAGATCGTGGGCATTGCTGGTGTCTCCGGAAATGGTCAACGCGAGCTCGCTGAAACCATCGCTGGGCTTCGGCCCGCTGAGGCTGGCTCTTCGGTCATGATCGACGACATCGACCTGACCAAAGCAAACCCGGCCCAGTCGCGTGCTGCTGGTCTGTCGTATGTGCCAGAGGAGCGCATGAAGGACGGCGCGGTCGGCGAATTCGACATCACTGAGAACCTGCTCCTCATCGACCACGGCGACGCCAAGTTCCGCAAGGGGCCCCTGTTCGACTTCGCCAAGATCCGCGAGCACTCACAGCGCCTGGTCGACCAGTTCTCCGTGAAGACGCCATCGCTCGATACGCCCACGAGCTCGTTGTCGGGTGGCAACATCCAGAAGCTGATCATGGCCCGCGAACTCGACAGCCGCCCGAGCGTGATCCTGGCGGCGCAGCCGACCCGTGGCGTCGACATCGGCGCGGCCGAGTACATCCACAGCCAGCTCATCGAGCAGCGCAGTATCGGCGTGGCGATCGTGATGATCAGCGAGGACCTCGACGAGATCCTCGGCTTGGCCGATCGCATCGCGGTGATGTTCGAAGGTCGCATCGTCGACGTCGTCGACCGATCGGTCGCAACCCGTGAGGCGCTCGGCCTCGCAATGGCCGGCGGCTAACCCTCCGACAATGTCCATCGGCGAATGGCTTCTTCTGTTCGCCGCCGGGCTCCTCGCTGGCGTGAACAACTCGGTGTCGAGCGGAGGCAGCTTCTTCACGTACCCGGCGCTTCTGTTAACCGGGCTCTCGCCGTTGTCGGCTGCGACGACGACCTTGGCTGCCCTGACGCCGGGCAACCTTGCAGCTATCCCAGAGTTCTGGCCCGAAGTTCAGGCGCAGAAGCATCGCTACCCACGAGAGATGTCGATCGTCGTTGCTGGTGGCGTGCTCGGCGTGATTCTGCTCTTTATGACTGGCGCAGATGTCTTCGAAGACTTGGTGCCATGGCTGATTCTTGCGGCCACAGGGTTCTTCGCCATCAGCCCGTGGGTGCGGAAGTGGGCCGAGACCTCCGCCCCATCACTCACCGACGGATGGGTTGGCATGGCGCTTGTGTTTCTCTTCTCGATCTACCTGACCTACTTCGGGTCTGGAGTCGGCAACATCATGCTTGCCATGTTCACCATCCGAGGCTTCGGCGACTTCCTTAGCGCCAACGCAGCAAAGAACGTTGCGATGACCATCGGCACCGTGATGGCGGCAATCGCCTACACCGCAGCCGGATACATCGCGTGGCTACCCGCGATCCCCATCGTCATCGGCAGTGCCTTGGGAGCGCGGTTCGGCTCACGGGTAGCTCGCAACATCCCGTTACCTGCGCTCCGCATCTTCATCATCTGCTTCGGCATCTTCGTGGCGATCTGGCAGTTCACCCGCTAACAAAACCCAACAAGCCGCGTCGTCCGGGGTCTGACCCCGGTCACCCAGCGTGGCCAAGCGGGCATCGACCCAAAATTCACCCCAGAGTTGGGAATTCAGACCTACCACTCGGTAACCGATCTCTTTGTTGACAAGCGAGTGGAACCTGACATGACTCTCAACCTGAAAAAGCGATCACAACCAAAGGCGCCTGGCTGGTACCCCGACCCCTCGGGCAAGCCCCTTGAACGGCTCTGGGACGGTTCGGTTTGGACCGACCGAGTCCGTTCACAAACAGTGAGCGCACGGACTCCTACCGCCGCCTAGCTCTCTCCAACAGGTTTGGGGTCAGGGTGGGTTCAGCCGGTCATTGCGACGTGTTCATCGTATTTGGCTTGGGCTGTTTCCCAGTTGAAGATGCGCCTGGGGATGGTGTTGATACGTGATTCGATGTGGCGTAGATCGTTTGGGGTGAGTTTGGAGAG
>CAKZVC010000070.1 GCA_937922235.1 uncultured Acidimicrobiales bacterium
GGATCATCGTTCGAGTAGGCGATGTACACATCGACCGATTCGTTCGCGAGCACCCACTTCGTGCCCCCAGCTGCGAGCTGATCGGCAGGACTCGTTTCGGAAAATCGGGTCGTGTCCATAAAGGCATTGATGCGGCCAAGGTCGGCAAGCATCTCGTCGGTGGGGTCGTTCGATTCCCATGCGTCGTAGAACAGCACGTAGCCGCCAGCCATTGCCGACGACCAAAACGACTGGCGGAGCGTGGTTCGCTGCCCCGCATCGAGCAACTGCTTGTGCCACGGGTGGCACTCAGCCATCACATAGACATCCTCGCCGAATTCGCCCGCTTCGTGAATGCCATCAACGCTCGTGAAGCGAGATTGCTGACATACCTGTTGGGAGAACACATCGATGTCGTCGTTGCCGAGGTACTGGTTCGACTGACCGTTGTTGTGATGCACGCCGACCGGGTGAACCTGGTCGTACTTGCGGATCTCTGCGGCGAGCGACTTGGCTTTCTCCACATCGATGCTGTTGTTCGGGCACGCTTTGATGATGTGCTCCTCAGTCGGCAGCCACACGAGATGGCGGTAGCTGCTGAAGCGTTCGACCAGGTCTTTGACGAACTGCTGCTCCCCCGCTGGCAGGTCGGGGTTGCACGCGCCGTATGGGCGGGCGCCGTCGTCGTACAAGTGGAACCACGTCACGATGCCTGCATCATCGAGCTGGGAAAGGTACCCGTCCCATTCGTCTAGCACTGCTGAGTCGACGCCCTTGCCCGGATCGTTGTCAACGAACGGGTTCTCGCTGCCGTTGCCATCGCCGCCATTCGATCGGACTGCATGGATGTAGATGGCACGAACGTCATTGTCGATGAGCTGGTTGACGATCTCCTGCTTCCGCGAGTCCGAGTAGTAGAGGAAGCCTTCGGGCCCGCCCGAGCCTGCCATGAAGTACGCCTCGCCGTTGCCGGAGTATTCGAACCAATGACCATTCTCGGTCACCGTGAGTTGCCCCTCACCGCTGGCTGGGTCTGCTGACGCGTACTGCCGTTGCAATACCACGCTGAGAACCACGATCGTCACGATGAGGCTGATGGCGGCGATCGATCGATCGGGAAGCCGCCACGTCGTCTCGGGGGGTGCTGTAATCACAGATACTCCTTGGGTTAGCCACGCGCTTATCCCCCTTCTGTCCACCTCCTCGATCGCGTTACTGCTCGCGAGCAGATCTGAGGCAAGTGACCTGGCGGTAACCCCGCATGCTTGGCGTCGATAGCTACGCTCAAAGCTGGCTTTCTCCGAGGACACACTGTTGACGATTCTCAAGTACAAAGCTGATCGAGTTCCGGTCACCATCTTCTTCGCCCTGACGGTGCTCGACTTCGTCGTGTACTTCGCGGTCGATCGACTCTGGATCATCCTCGCCTACTGGGCGGCCATGGTGCCGGTGAAGGCCATCGTCAGTGCGTGGAACCATCATCACCAACACGTCCCGATGTTCCGGTCAAAGCCGCTCAACCGAATCCTCGAAATGTCGTTCGCGCTGCACACGGGCGCTACGACGAACGCATGGGTACTCCATCACGTACACGGCCACCACAAGAACTATCTCGACCAAGAATTGGACGAGAGCCGATGGCGCCGCCGTTCGGGCGAGACGTACGGGTACATCCACTACACCGCCATCACTGCGCTCACCTCGTATCAGCGGGCATACACCGTTGGCCGCAACCACCCTCGACTGCAACGTGCGTTCGTCGGTTACGGAATCCTGACGTTTGCGCTTGTCGCATCGCTAGTTGCCTACAAGCCAATCAGCGGACTCTTCCTCTTCGCCATCCCGATGGTGACGTCGCTCATCATCACGATCGCTGCCACGTACCACCATCACACCGGCCTCGATACCGACGACCACATGCAGGCGTCACACAACTACACGCACCGGATTCGCAACATCCTCACCGGCAACCTCGGCTACCACACTGCCCACCACTACCGTCAGGGCGTGCACTGGTCGAAGCTTCCCGAGCTTCACGAGACGTTGGTTGAGAAGATCCCGGCCGAGTACATCCGCACGTCGAGCACGAATGGCCGCAAGCTAGGCGTGTCGAGGTCGAAGGTCGGTGCGAGCTAACCGGGGGCGGCGGGCCAGGAACAGCGAGGCTCCAAACAAGACCATCGCCAGGAGCCCCCAAAGGAACGTCGAGGTCCAATCGATCGGCGGCGGTTCAACAAAGGCAAGTGCCTCGGGGATCACGCCGCGGTAGGTGACCGTCACCGTCGCCGGAGCGGTCTCGACCCCGAGATAGTCGGTAGCGACATATCGAATTGGTGACGGATTCTCGTCGAATCGGTTTCGTGGCTTGAACGTGATGGCACCGGTTTCGGGGTCCACGGTCCACGATCCTTCTTGGGACAGCTTCAGAACACCCGATTCAGGGTCAGCACCGATGATCTTCACCGTGGTCGGATCGATATCGCTTGGTGAGGTGTCGTTCTCCAAGACGTTGATCGTTACCGAGTCGCCGATCCTGTTGTCACGCGATTCGTCATCACCGGCAACAGGAATTGGGAGGAAGCCGATAATGAGCTCGGCTGGGTCTGACACGTTTTTGTCGTCATCCTCGACGGTGTAACGGATCGGTGCGGGTTCTCCAAGAAAGCCGGTTTGCGGAGTGCTGGTGATTGCTCCGGTCGTTTGGTCGACAGACCAGATACCTTCACCCGGAACGGACAGCGTTCGGGTTGCTTCGTCGTAACTCGGGTGGGCGATTTTGACCGTGGCTGGATCGAGGTCGTTCGACGGATCGTTTTCGAGTACGTCGATCGTGACGATGCTTCCGGCAGGGTGACCAAGCGACTCATCAACTCGGGTCACGGGCAGGTAGTCGACCACGAGCTCCGCTGGGGGTGACGTGTTTCCGTCGGTGTCTCGAACCGTGTACATGATCGGCGCCGGGTCACCAGCAAACGCAGCGTCAGGGATGAAGCGGATCTCGTTCGTGCGCTCGTCGATCGACCACATTCCTTCGAAGTCGACGAGCAAGTCACCCGAGGGGTCGGCGCCCGCAATGGCGATCGTCTGCTTGTCGATGTCGGTGGACGGGTCGTTCTCGAGCACATTGGTTGTCACGATGTCGCCAGGAAGGTTGTCGAGCGACTCGTCATTTTCGAGCTTTGGTGAGAACGACAGGCGAACAGGAACCGCAGGAAGCGGGTTTCCACCGACGTCGTTCACGGTGTACGAGATCGACCGTGGGTCGCCGAGGAAGCCATCGACTGGAGTGAAGGTGATCGTGCCGTTTACCACCCGCCAGGTGCCGCGACCCTGGTCAACGAGCGTGCCGTTCGGGCTCGCGCCGACGATTGCCACACTTTGCGCGTTTACATTGCTGTCGTTGTCAGTGACGCGAATCGTGACCTCTTCTCCGGTGACGTTGCCGAGCGAATCGTCCGCCTTGGAGAAGACGGGCAGGTAGGTCACCGACACCGGCGCTGGTCGACTGACCTTTCCAAGACCTCGAATGGTGTAGCGGATGGGTGAGGGGTCCGTAGTGAACCCGGCCTCGGGCGTGAACGTGATCAGACCGGATTCCGATGCAAGGCTCCACGTGCCTTCACCTTCGACAGTGAGCGAACCGCTTACTGGATCGGAGCCGACGATCGACACCGTCGACTTGGTGACGTTGCTGTCGTTCGCGGTGACGTCGATGCTCGCAGGAGCTCCAGGGATGTTGCCCGTCGATTCGTCGCCGATCGCAACGGGGCCGCACGCTCCGCTGATTCTGGCGAATTGGGTCCGAATGCGCTCGTCAAAATTGAGGTAGTGGATGTAGACGATGCCGTCTGCGGGGACGGTGATCGTAACCGCCGCTGACCACGACTTTCCGCGCCCGATGCCTCCAGATGCAGCAGGATTGCTCTTCGCTTCGGCTTCGGACGCAATGTAGTGCGCTCCCCCGCTGACGGCGGACATCTTGGGGTAACGGTCGAACTGATTCCCAGACGAGTCGAAGAAGGCAAAAGCGTGCGATTCTTGGCGGCCGCTATCGCTGATGCTGATCGTTTGCTGAGTGCCAGGAGCAAGAACGTAGTAGCCCACGCCGTAGGTCCATTCGGCGTCCTTTGGGCCAGTGGTTGCTTCACCTGGGCCGACACCTTCGGCCAGGCCGCTGTACGTGAAATTCGGGGCGCTCGATGCCTGATACCACCCGTTCGCTCCGAGCGCGCTGGCAGCTTGTGAGAAGACCGCTTGCGTCGGGTCGAACGAGCTATCAGTGTATGGGAAGGCAAAGGTGCCAGGACGAGACCACCGGTTCCAGTTCCAGGTGCATGGAACGGTGGGGTTTGCTGGGGCCGCTCCAGGTACAGCAGCCTCTGCGGCTGGAGCGGTTGCGATCGTGGCGCCGCCCAGCAACACCGCAACGAGCGACATCGCCAGCAGCGCGGCAAAACAGCGAGCCGACTGGCTGCGCGTTCCTTGCCCTGGGACTCTCATGTGTGATCTTTCGTCGCGTAGCCGATAGGCCAAACGGCCTACCTTCTAGGTAGTTCGACCAAAAGTCGGGAAGTATGAGGAGAATGGCCATGCGGGCTAACGGATGGGAAGCTCCGTTGTGCGTTTAATGATCTTCATGGCCAGCTGCGAGGTGAGCTTGTGCACGTGGGGCAGGTTCGCCAGCACCTCCATGTACAGCGATTCGAAGTGGCCGGCGTCGGCGGTCACCATGCGCAAGAGGTAATCAGGTTGGCCCATCATTCGGGCGACTTCGACGATCTCAGGAACATCCCCGACGGCAATCTCAAACTCAAGCATCGAGTCTTTGGTGACCCGTTCGAGCGTGACCCAGACCATTGGCTCATAGCTACATCCAGCTCGCTCGCGGTCGACGAGCGCGACATAGCCCGAGATAACGCCCGATGCTTCGAGGTTTCGGACCCGCCGCAAGCATGGGGATGGGCTCAACCCAACCGCGTCGGCCAGTTCGTTGTTCGCCATCCTGCCGTTCCGTTGCAGCTGGTAGAGGATTGCTCGATCAATCTGATCCATGGCAGCCAATGCTACGGCAAGAGACCGCCGCTACGAAAATGACAATCCCTAGGCCCTATCAATGGTTCATAATTGTGGGCATGAACTCGAACAGCGAACCCACGTACGACGTTGTCTGGCCCCGGTCGCCCAGGGGAATCCAACAGCACCGGCGAGCGCCACGGCTCGACACCTTGAACGGCAAGCGAGTCGCGTTCTTGTGGGACTACCTCTTCCGGGGCGACGAGCTGTTTCCCGTCCTCGCCGACCAGCTGCAGG
Organism: uncultured Acidimicrobiales bacterium; assembly: GCA_937922235.1. Lineage (GTDB taxonomy): Bacteria > Actinomycetota > Acidimicrobiia > Acidimicrobiales > SHLQ01 > SHLQ01. The sequence continues at coordinate 5,290 of CAKZVC010000070.1, forward strand.
CACGATTCCCCACCGTCGAGATCATCGACTACACCGAGTTCGGCAACTTGCACGGCGCCGATGAGAAAGAACGAGTCGGCCGGTTGCCCGACGATCTTCGAAGCCGCGGCGTCGATGCGGTTGTGTCGGGGATGGGGTGTTGAGGCAGTTGTACGCCCGCCGTGATGCGGGCATCGATCGCTGCTGAATCGGCGAAGATTCCGTCCGTCTCGATCGTGTGCGAAGGATTCGCTGGCCAGGCCTCGGCTACCGCCCGCGGGCTTGGCTACGACGGGCTTCCCCTCGCCGTAACTATCGGCCATGTCGACGCGCAGTCGGTCGAGGAGATGACCACACACTTCGTCAACACCACGGTTGACGACATCATCACCGGCCTAACGAGTAGCGAGTTGGTCGATGCAGCAGACAACACCGAACCCGCCGCCCTCGAAATCGTAACGAGCGGAACAATCGACGCCATCAACGCCTTCTTTCTCGATCGAGGGTGGAGCGATGGAAATGCGATCATCCCACCGACCGTTAGCCGTGTAGAGCGCTTCCTCGATGGTTCGGGCCATGATCCATGGAAGGTTGTTGGGGTCGCACCATCGTCAGGGCGAGACTTCACCATCTGGTCGATTGCAGTAAACGCGGTGATGGCCGGATGTCGCCCCGAACACCTGCCGATCCTCATCGCCATGACCGAGATCTTGGCCGACCCGGCCTATGGGGCGGAACACTCGGGCAACACCACCGGTGCAGACGCTCTCGTCATTGTCGATGGCCAAAACACCACATCGCTCGGCTTCAACGTTGGGCCTGGCGCCCAGCGAGAGGGCACTCACGCAAACACCAGCGTTGGTCGCTGGCTTCGGCTCTATCTTCGCAACGTGTGCGGGTTCACCGCCGAGGAGCATGACAAGGCAACCTTCGGCAACCCCGCACGACCGGTGCTCGCCGAAGACTGGGCGACCCTTCGGGCGATCGGCGCCTCGGTCGCGTGGCCATCGATTGCGGAGCAGCTTGGACTCCATCGAGGGGATGACGCCGTCACGATGGCGCGAATGAACAGCGGGGTTTTGATCGGGAGCGTGTTCGGATCGACCCCTGAAGAGATCGTCCCCTACCTGGGCAACGGGCTAGCCCGCACAGCCTCATGGGATCTCACCCACGTCCATGGCCTCGGCACCGACCAGTTCCAACCACTGCTCGTCATCTCGCCGCTCATCGCGCGCACCTTTGCCAGCGCCGGCTGGGGCCTCTCGCACGTTCAAGAGGCATTGTTCCAGCATGCTCGGATCCCTGCGATCTTGTTCGAGCGCTTCATCGGCGAATGGTCGAATCTGACGGCCGGACGCAAGCGGCTGGCCGAGCTTGCGGCCGACGGCATCCTGCCGCCAGTGTTCGCCGAGTCACATGACCCCGAGCGCTTGGTTCCCGTCGTCACCCGTCCCGAACGCCTACTCATTGCCGTAGCGGGCGACCCGAATCGCGCAAACGCGTACGCCTTCAGCAATGACGGCCCTCACGGTTGGTGGACGGCAAAACGCATCGACCACACGCCTGCAAGCGACCTCGTCTGCAAGATCTGATGAGGTAGTTCGGACTATCTCGAAACGGCCGAAGCCGTGCCGATAAGAAGGTATGCGCCGTTCGTTCGTCGCGCTTTTGGCGCTCCTCTCTCTTCTGGCTTCCGCGTGTGGCGGGACAGCAACGGACGCATCGCCACCTGATTCGCTTCCGCTCTTCGATGCATCAACGACAGTCGCTCCAACCACCACGACCGCTGCCCCGACGACGACCACGACCGCGGCGCCAACCACCACGACGCTTGCTCCCGACCCGAACCGCACATTCGTCGCGACCGCAAAGGACCACGTGCAGGCGCTGACACCTTCGGTTGAGCCCGACGGCGAGCTGTTCGCGATGCCGTGGTATCAGCCGAACCCGCATCAGTTCGGCACGCCACTCACCCTGATGGTGACCGAAGGCCAGCCCGGCGACGAATGGGTGAAAGTGCAGTTGCCGATTCGGCCAAACGGCCAAGAGGCGTGGGTACCTACCAGCGACTACGAGCTCTCCGCAGTGTTCACCCGCGCCGAGGTAAACATCACCACCCGTGAAGTGACGGTGTGGGAGAACGGCGAAGTCATTGCCACGACTGACGCGGTCGTTGGCGCAACTCGAAGCCCGACCCCATTTGGCAGTTTCTATGTGGCAGCCAAAGTCGACGACTACTTCGGCGAGCCAGCGCTTGTGATGTCTGGCTTCTCCGAGGCGCTCGACACGTTCGATGGCGGACTCCCGGTCATTGCGATCCACAAGACGTTTGCTGTTGGGCAGGAGTCCGATGCCAACGCTGCCTCGAACGGTTGCATCCGCATTCCGCCCTCGGTGCTCCGAGTCCTCGCCGAGACCGTTCCTCTCGGCACCCCGGTCGACTTCGTCGCCTAGACCACGCTCCTAGACCTCGGGGGTGGTGCGCCGCCGATCCTTCATCTCTTCGTGCGCTTCGACGCTTCCGTCGTGGAACGTCCCGAACCACTTGTCCATCGGCAGCAGCAACATCCCGTAGTTCACTTCGAAGTATCGGTGATGCAGATTGTGGAAGTAGTCGCCGCCATGAACGTTCGCTCCCTCGCCCATTTTGAACCGGTCGAAGCCCGAGTGTGATGGCGATGGCGAGATCATCAGGTAGACCAAGCAGAACGTGATGATGAACGGCGAACCTGGGAGCACGAGGAAGACGAACGGCAGCGACAAGTAGAGCAGGTGCTCACCGGGATGCATCGAGATGCCGGACCACGGGCCAGTGTTGACGTTTCGGTGGTGGAGCGCGTGGAACCATTTGTAGAGCGGATCGAGGTGGAGCAGCCGATGGTTGAGGTAGAAGTGCACGCCTTCGATCCAGAAGACCGCGAACGTCATTGCACAGATGGCCCAGAGCGAGCTCAGCTGCGGGATCGACTCGGTGGCGTACAGCCGGAACATCATCGCTTCATACAGTGCAGCGATGCCTCCCCCGCTGACGAGAGTCCAGAACATGTTGTCGCGGGTTTGGTTATTGAACGTGAACGACTTGCGGTTGGCCGCCAGCCATCGTGACTCGTATTTGAACTCGGTGCCTTGTGATTTGCGAATGTGAAGCCACCAGTGCTGTCCGCCGATCACCACGAACATGAGGACGGCGTTGCGAAGCCAAATGAGGCTGATGTCGCCGGCATCAAGGGAGGCAAACCGTTCGAGCGACGGCGTGAACAGGTGGTACACCAACGCGGCGAGGGCGATCCATGCACTCGACTGGGGCCACATGTATTTGGTGACGAGCCATCGAAGCATCGCCACGGGTTGGGGTGGCGAGGTGAACAGCGGGGGCACGTCGAGGGGCTCGGGGTCGTAGCCCTTTGCCCGCTGCATCCGGGTGCGCCCCGTCGCGTGTGCCGTCATGGCCACAACAGTATTACGAGCGATCGACGAAGAAGAACTCTGCAAAGATGGAACACATGATTCCCAAACTGACCCACTTTGCGATCAACACCGACGACGTCGATTCCACACGTGCGTTCTACGGGTCGGTGTTTGGTTGGCAGTTCCGCGAGTACGGACCTTCCGGCTTCGTCCAAATCTTGGACGAGACAGGCGAAACCCCAATGGGTGCAATTCAGCCACGACGACAGCTACTCGAGGATGCCCCGACGTTGGGCTTTGAGTGCACGTTCGGCGTTGACGACGTCGACGTCGTTCGTGAACGAGTGCTCGAAGCCGGAGGCACGATCTTGATGGACAAGGCCACCATTCCGACCGTGGGGCATTTGCTTGCTTTCAAGGACCCTGGCGGCAACCCCGCAATGGTCATGCAGTACGACTCGTCGGCGGGCTAGGAGTCGAGGTGCTTCGCTAGGTGCTGGTGGAAGTTGACGATGGCCTTCTCGTAGTAGCCAAACGTGAAATGACTGTTGGCCGGTGTGGCCACACCCTCTTGGATCGCCCGAGCAGCCTGACGGTCTTCGTCTTGACCAAAATCGTTGACGAATCGGGCGTCCCGCTGCGCTTCCTCGAGCGTGATTGGTGACTCGCCCACCTGACGGTTGAACAGCCGGTAGATGACCCAGCGGGTTTTCGTTGGGCTGAGGGGTTCGAGAATGGTCAGGTTCGTGTGCTTGGAAAGCACAGACACGCTGACGTTCGGGAACAGGTGATAGACCGACGTGGCCACGCCGTCGAGGCGACGCTCGGCGGGTTCGACGTCTCGGAGCTTCTCAATGCGGCGGAACGGGAAGATGATTCGTGAGTTCGCGCCGTAGGCCTCGACGAGCGTCGTGTTGTCGAGACCATAGGGGTAGAAGGTCTCTTTGTGCAGCGCCTTGATGTGATAGCCCTCTTGCGCTGTCTCGTTGATCAGCTTCCAATTGGCCTCGTCGAGCATCTCCTCTTCCTCGAACAGTGTTTGCTCTGGCGAGAAGTAGGTGAGCGGGTCGACGAGCGTGGTTTCGTCGATCGGGCCGTTCTGGGCCACATAGACGATGCCTCCCACCTCGGCACAAGTCACCTCAGCCAAGCCGTGGTCGGTGGGATCGAGATCGGCGAATCCAGCTCGGCCAGGAATACCCTTGAGCGCACCTTCGAGGTTGTACGTCCATGCGTGATACGGGCAGGTGAAGGCCTTCGAACACCCAGAACCCTCGGCGACCTGCATGCCCCGGTGCCGGCACGCATTGATGAACGCCCGCACCTTGTTGTCGGCACCACGGGTAACGAGCAACGGTGTGCCCGCCGCGGTTCGGGCAACGAAGCTTCCGGGCTCGGGTAGTGCCGCAGACGGACAGTACGGCACGGGCAAGCGCCGCAGAAGCGCAATCTCGGCGTCGTAGCGTTCTTGGGAGTAGTAGTGCTCGACGGGTGCGCGCCAGATCGTGTCGCCAAGGTCGGTCGTGCGGTTGTCGATGTGGTCGAAGATGCGCTCTATGGCGGCGGCATCGCTGAGAAGCACATCACTTCCTTGTTGGACTGTGTCGCTCATCTTCTCCCCGTCTTTTGCCACATTCACTATGACGTGCAATCACGTGCATTGCCACAAGGTTGCTGAAACCGCACACTGCTCACACCAGAACACGAAGCAGATGCCGCCGCTGCCCCAAAGCCATTCGGCGCCGTCCGAATCCGGAAGCTCCGAGTCGATTTGCATGATGAATGGCATCAGCTGGTCGCATCGAGGACAGTCCGGATACTCGGCGGACTGCACCCACGTTGGGTCGCCACCGACCCGATTCAGGTTCTCTCGACTGTTCGCACTTCCCCACTCTTGAGCACGCCAGCGCGTCGGGGTCTCGGTAAGCACAACCGTCGTTCGAGCCAGCGAGCCTGCGGGAAACTGCGGCTCGCTCAATTCCGATGGCAGCGCGATCGCCGTTGGAACTCCGGCGTCGTTGTGGGCAAAGAACATCACTTCGATTTCCCAGCCGAGGCAGGTGAGACATGTGACTAGCTGGACTCGTTGACCTACCTCGATCAATTCCGCTGCCTCGCCTGTCAGCTCGACGAGGCCATCGAAATCGTCGCCGCAGTTCCCACACGCACGACCGGTCACCGTCCCACCAAAGCCAAGTTCGATTCCAGAGCGATCAGCCGGCGGATCCCATGTTGGGTGGTTTTTACGCTCCATATGCGATGACCTCGACTCGGTGAAGTAGTCCCGGCGAAAGCTGAGGTGCAATACATGTTCAGTCGTGAGGCGCCTGGGTGGCGTCGTTGAAACATCGATTCCGGTCTCAAGTAGGTACCCCTCAACCGGAGCGTCGTGGCCCATCACCACATAGTGTTCGGCGAGAACCGAGACATCTGCGAGGTCGCTCGCAGCATGTAGACATCTCCATGCCCGGCGCCGAATCGCGGCAGGTTGATCGCTAGCAAGGATCCGGCGCAGCCTGCGTAGCTCCGCTCCATCGGCGGCTCTCCAGGGCAACACATCGAAGTACGACCCCTCGTTCGGCATCAGCGTAAAGAAACGTTCGAGGTACGGCGTGAGCAAATGCGGTACTTGAAGCGAGGCGTATTCCATAACAGCGTCTGTAGCTCGTGAGTGACCGCGCCTCTCTATCGCCGCCCATGCGTGCTCGACGGCGACCGCAAAGTCCTCCTCGGGGAGATAGCTCAACGCTGCATCAAGAAACGTGCCGCCATCGGGCAACCGATCGACGATGTTGATCACGAGCCGCGGAATGTCGTCTGGGTGCTCCCGCCAGATCGCCAACATTGCCTCAAAAGGTTCGGACTTCCAGCCATCAGCGACAAACCCATCGATCAAGCTGTCGATCTTGTCCATCGCGTCAGACTAGCCCCGGCCCACTATCCAACAGGTCAGGGAGAGTAGTGTTGAGATCACGGCGCAACGATCGAGGACCAGCAGTGGAGATCCCCACCGAGCTCAAGAATTTTGTGCAGGCCTGCGTTCCGCTTGCAGCGTCGCACGAACATGGCGGAGTCAAGCGGCTGTTGACCGAGCTCATTGCCGAGCCGTCGTTTGCGTCGAGCATCCCGCCGTTCGGTGAGGTCGAAACCTCTCCTCGCGGGTGGACGCTGGGTGGCGAATTCGTCTGCCACAAAGCCGACGACTTGACCGTGATGATCCTCGACACGCTTCCAGGTGTCGAACAGCCACCTCACGACCACGAGATGCATGCGATCATCGGTGTGTTCGAAGGGTGTGAAGACCAACGCTTCTTTGCCCGGAGCAGCGAAGGCGTGACCCCGGCTGCTGGTCGTTCGATGGAAGCTGGCGATGTCGTCGTGCTGGGCGAACAGTCGATCCACGCGATCAGCTCCCCTGCCGGCCGAGCCGCCCGGGCGATCCACGTGTACTTCGGCGATATCTATGACGTCGAACGATCGCTGTTTCACCCCGACACGCTCGAGCAACATCCCTTCACTGGTGAGCTCTACGACGAGTTCTGTCGCCCCGCCAGCTGACTGCTCCAGCGAGCGGCGACACCGGCGTACAGCTGACGCCCGTCCGAGCAGTTGAGGCCTAACGACAGGCCCTCGATCTGGGCGTCCTGACCGGAAGGAAGCACACCCGACACCGTCTCGATGGCATCTCGTTCACCAAAGCCAGGCGAGTGGCAGCTGAACAGGAGGAACCCGGCAGGGCTGTCTCCGGGGTTCAGCAACTCACCACACATCTCGATCAGTGAGTCGAGGTGTTGTGTGAACTTGAACGGCTTGCCCTTCGGGCCGTGTCCGTAGGTTGGCGGGTCGGCAATGATGCCGTCGTATCGGTTCCCCCGGCGACACTCCCTGGCCACGAATTTCATCGCGTCCTCGACTAACCACCGGACTGGCAGGTCGGCCGCCCCCGATGCCCCGGCGTTGCGCTTGGCCCAGGCCACCGTTGGCCCGGACGAATCGACGTGAGTGACCTCAGCGCCGGCGATTGCCGCAGCGAGACTGGCACCTCCGGTGTAGGCGAACAGGTTGAGCACCTTGGGTGCCCGACCGAGCGTCTCGGTGTCGGAGCGAACCCGATCGGCGATCCAGTCCCAATTGGGCGCCTGTTCCGGGAAGATGCCCACGTTGCCCGACGGATTGAGTTGCAGGAGCAGCCGGGTATCGCCGTGCGACACCGACCAAGCGCCGTCTTCGCCCGATGCTTGGAGCCCGTCGTTATCCCACTGCCCCCTGCCACCCTTTTCGAGCTCGAACCGTGCAGTTGTGGTGCCCCACACGCCTGGGGCGGCAATCGAAACACCAGCCGCGGCTGGGCTTGGCCTGTCGAGCACTTCAGAGCCAAAGCGTTCTAGCTTTCGCCCATCGCCGAAGTCGAGCAGCTCATACTGGTCGCGAGTAAACACGGCACGGACCGTACCGCGGTTCGCCGCACATGATCGGAATCGGCATAACATCGCACGCATGACGGGTCTTCGCCACTGGCCAGCACAACGGTGGCGGTTCGCCATCGCCGCGGCCGTTGCCAGTGCACTTGCAATCGGACTTCCTACCGATGTCATCGCGAACCCAGTCTTCGGCCGCCAGGGCACTCCGGTCGAACCGTGGGCTATTCCCGTCCTTATTCTCACCGCGATCTTGAGCGGCCTGCTGGTTGCCACCTACGTGCGCACCGGAGACGACGCAGCACAAACCGAAGACATCGACCTCGACCGGCCGGGACGTTTCGGCAGCCTCGGCGGCCTGCTGTCGTTCTTCGCTGTTGGTTGCCCGATCTGCAACAAGCTGGTCATCATCGCACTCGGCACATCGGGAGCGTTGACGTGGTTTGCGCCGATCCAGCCGTACCTCGGGCTTATTGCACTTGGACTGTTGGCCTGGGCACTTCGCGTTCGCCTTCAGGGCGAAACGGTGTGTCCGATCTAAAAGAGCTCGCTACCTCTCGCCCGATGAGGGCTACGAAGAACTGCGCCACGCACAGGCCGGCGATGGTCGCCCCGCCTGCGGTTCCGTAGTGAAAGCTCAATGCCAGGCCAATCACCACGGCGAGAGCGCCGAACGCAATGGCCGTGGCCATGATCGCTGGCACTCGTCGCACCAGAAGCGACGCTGTTGCCGGCGGACCGACGAGCAATCCGAAGACCAACAGCGTGCCGATTGCTTGGAAGCTGGCCACGATGCTCAGCGCCAAGAGAGCGAGCATCGCAACGTGCGTGAGCCCCGGCCGCATACCGAGTGTTTGCGCCTTCGATCGGTTAAACGTCAGCGCTAAGAACGGCCGGTAAAGCACGAACGTCATCACGGCAACAATCGCCGTGGCGATGAGCTGCGTTCTGATATCGCTGACAGTCACGCCGAGCACATCGCCAAACAGGAGCGCGGTGAGCTCGGTTGAGAACGACTGAGAGCGAGAAACGATCATGATGCCGATCGACAACATGCCGACGAATAACAGGCCAATAGCGGTGTCGTCACGGATCACGGTGCGCGTCGAGACGACGCTCACCAACCCACTCATCACCATCGCAGCGACGAATGCTCCGATGATCGGACTTACCCCCAGCAGGACAGCGAGCGCTATTCCGGGAATGACGCCGTGGGCCAACGCATCGCCCAGAAAGGCAAGGCCTCGCAAGACGACCCACGTGCCAACAAGCGACGCTGCAACGACAGCGATCAGGCTGCCGAAGAGGGCGCGCTGCATGAACGCTGGTTCGAACGCCTCGAGGAAGAAGCCCATGACTGTTGGATGCTTAGCCCGCTAGCGCATCAGCAATGCGCGTAGCGTTCGTGCGAACCATGTCGATATAGGTGGCGCCGTCAGAGTCAGCATCGCCAAGCGACTCGGAGAAGAGCTCGACAACTTCGATGCCACCAATATCGCTCGCAAGCGTTGCGGCAAGCTCGTCCGATGACGAAGTGTCGGCAAAGATTGCCGGTACGCCCTCGTGCTCGATTACCTCAGCGAGCTCGACCATGGCTTGTGCGTTTGCCGATGCAGCGGTGGTTCCGCTCGGGATCACTGTTCCAGCAATCTCAAAGCCGTAGCGGTCGGCGAAGTAGCCGAAGACGTCGTGGTTCGTTACGAGCACCCGACGTTCTGATGGAACAGCGTCGAGCATTGCCAGCACGTCGTCATCGAGCGCATCGAGCTCGTCGGCGTAGCCCTCCACGTTCGACTCGAGTGCAGCGGTATCGATTCCATCGACGTTGGCGGACAAGAACGTCGCAATCTCGCCAACGACAGCTGACATCCGGCCCGGGTCAGTAAAGAAGTGTGGGTCTACGCCCTCGTGTCCGTGGTCGTCATGCTCGTCATCGCCATGCTCATCATCATCGTCGTGCTCTTCATCGCCATGGTCGTCATGGCCCTTCTCGTCGAACTCGATGGGCTCGACGGCATCCATCGCCTCAAAGACTGGCACGCCGTCGTTCTCCGCCGCCTCGAGGACATCAAGAAGCCCCTCCTCAAAACCGCCACCGTTCGTGATGACACTGTCAGCAGCGGCAAGCTCGGCTACTTGCTGAGCTGACGCCTGAAACTCGTGAGGGTCTGCGCCGACTGGCATCAGCACAACCACGTATACGTCATCGCCAACGAGGTTCTTCACGACGTCGCCAAGGATCGAGGTCGAGACAACAACGGTTGGACGGTCGCCATCTACTGCGGCGCCAGCCGCCGATTCCTCCCCCCCACACGCGGAGAGCAGCATCGCACCTGTGATAGCCGCGGCGAGACGCCGAATAGTAGTGAGACTCAGTATCATTTTCTCAACCTAGAGTGACGATGTGAGCAATCACAACCTAGAATGAGAATCGTTCCCATCTTTCTGGATTGGCGCTGCCGTGCAACCTGCGATCACCACCGACAACCTCACTGTTCGCTTCGGCAACGACGTCGCGCTGTCCAACGTTTCGCTCGCTGTTCCTGCTGGCTCATCGCTTGCGGTCATTGGCTCGAACGGCTCAGGAAAGTCGACCCTTCTTGCCGCACTTGCTGGCTCGCTTGAACCCGCCCACGGTTCCGCTGCCGTCGCAGGTTCACCGGCACTTGTGCAGCAAGCCACCGAGGTCGACAAGAGCCTCCCCATCACGGTTCGCGATGCGGTCTCGCTGGCCCGCTACCCCACTCTCGGGTTGTTCCGTCGTTTCCGATCGGCAGATCGCACGGCGATCGATCGGGCACTGACGCGGCTAGACATCACCGACCTGGCGTCGATGCAACTGCACGACCTCTCAGGCGGCCAACGCCAGCGCGTCCTCATCGCACAGGGCCTCGCCCAAGACTCCGATGTGCTCCTACTCGACGAACCAGTAAACGGCCTCGACCCGGTCTCACGGGCGCTCATTCTGCAGGTCATCGACGAGGAAGTCGCTTCCGGCCGGACGGTCGTCATCACTACTCATCACCTCGACGATGCGCGCCAATGTGATCAAGTTTTGCTTCTTGCAACGAGCGCAATCGCCGTTGGACCGCCCGCTGAGGTGCTCACCGAACACCACCTTCGTCGAGGATTCGGCGGAAAGTTCATTCGAGTCGGTGACGAGATCATTCTCGACGACCCGCATGACTGCGCACCAACCTCTCCTCCGGTCTCCAGCGATTCTCAGCTAGCGTCTATGTAATGAGCGATATCGATGTTGACGAGGAAGCTGCCGCGCTTCTGAGCACTGCGAACCACCGCTACACGACCAGTCGAAAGCGCCTTGTCGCAGCCCTTCAGGCCGGCGAAGGTCCGCTAACGATCACCCAGATCGTTGAGGCCGAGAAATCCCTCCCGCAATCGACGATCTACCGCAACCTCACCATCCTTGAGGAAGCAAACGTCGTGACACGCATTGTCACAAACGACGACTTTGCTCGATATGAGCTCGCCGAACACCTCACCGAGCATCATCATCACCTGATCTGTTCTGACTGCGGGCATGTCATCGACTTCGCACTCGACGCGGAAACGGAAGCATTGCTCGATAAGGCGCTGCACCAGGCCGCCGAGAAATCAGGCTTCCAGGTCAGCGCTCATCAGCTCGACCTCATCGGAACGTGCGCTAGCTGTAGCTAGCTAGAACGAGTCGTAGACACCCGACTGGGCGCTGCTGATCGAGTAGCCGGCGGTGCCGATCTCGGTTTCGGTGCCATCGAGGGTCAGCGTGCCCGTCACCCACACGGGGCCCCATGACTCTTCGACCGTCAGGCCGTCGCCTGGCTGCAGCGACACCATGACCGTCTGGTTGACCGGTGGCGGCGGCACGTGGATGCATGCGCCGAAATACGGAACGAGAAGGAACTCGGTGATGATGTCGTCGATGTAGGTGATTGGAGCAACGAATCCAGCGAGCTGAATGTCGTTACCAGCAATCTCGGGGTTGATCGGCTGGTTGTCGTACTCCGCCTGGAGCTCTTCGAAGACCTTGTCGGCCTCTGGCGAGCCAGGTTCAACCTCGGCCATGCGCTCGTCGAACCTGTCGGAGATGTCTTGGTCGGTGAAGCCAGGGGCAATGAGATCGTCCCACTCGATTTCTTCAAACCCCGGTGGGGGCGGTGTGGCTTCAGGCCGGTCGACCTTCGTGCCGACGAAGTCGTCGAGGGTGGCCCCGAACTGTTCACTATCGGCGCCTGCAGCTTCAAGCAGCTGGAGTCGGTTTGCACCGATTGCTTCACCTGACCCGAAACCCAAGTCGTCGACATCGACACCGGAGGGGTCGGCGACTGCATCGACACCGGAGGGGTCAGCGGCTGCCTCGACAGCGATCGTGGCAGCCGTGTCAGCCTCTGGCTGCGCAGATGACCCAATCTCGACGATTGGTTCATCGCTTGCGCCACACGCGCTTGCGATCAACGACAGCGCAGCGAGGGCGCCGAGTCCGGCGCGTCGCCAGCGTGGGGGGTGAGAAATCGAGCGGGAAGCCATAACGGAGTGTCGGACACCTGTGTTCATACTTTGAGCGCTAGCCCATCTTGAATTGACCTTCGGTACGCAACAATACCAGGGATCAGCGCCACCAATCCGGCACCCGCGATCACCGCCAGCAGCATGGAAAGTTGGGTTGAATCAAGCCATGTCATGGCCAGGTTGACGCCCGTTCGGCGGGCAACGATTGGGCGGGCAACCGCCATCAACGCATACAAGACGCCCACGCCCGCAACGCAGCCCGCAGCCACGACGAGCAATGTCTCCAACAGAATCAGCGAGATGACGTGGCGTGCACGAGCGCCGATCGAACGGAGTACTGCAATCTCACGTCTTCGCTCGTTGAGCGTCGACAGAATCGTCGTGAGCATGCCTAGTAGACCGACGATCAGCACAAAGCCCGAGATCACGAAGAGCACCTGCTCGACGGTCGAGATCGTTCTCCAGAACTCGGCGAGCGTTGCCCCAGGAAGGATCGCCGACATTGGTTCGCCCTGAAATTCGTTGATTTCGCGCTGAACGGTAAAGGTCGTGGCCCGGTTCTCGAGCCCGACCATGAAGGCGGTGATCGCGGTAGGTGTCAGATCGAGTTGCAGCGCCTGTTCTGCAGTCAGGCGAATCCCGGTGCGACCACCGTCTTGCCAGTCGACGTGGATTGCTTCGATGCCAGCCAAACTGACATGCACGGTGCGATCGACGGGCGTCCCCGTCTTCTCGAAGATGCCAACGACGGTGAACGGCTTGTCGTCATGCTCAGCAAAGTCGGCCGACACCAACCCGTGAGCAATAGTGATCTCGTCACCAATCGAATAGCCAAGCTCGTTCGCGACATCAGCCCCGAGCACGGTGTCGTACACCTCTTCGAACCGCTCCCCCGCTCCCAGAACCAGCGGTTGGCGGTCGCCGTACTTGTAGAACTCGAAGTAGTCGGTGTTGGTGCCCATCACCCGAAACCCGCGATGTGAATCACCGAGCGAGATCGGTATGGTCCACGCAACTTCGTCTCGTGCGGCGATGGTTTCGTAGGTGTCCCACGTGACGTTGTTCGTGGCGTTACCGATGCGGAACACGCTGTACAACAGCAGGTTTGTCGGCGAGCTTCGAGCTCCGACGATCAGGTCGGTTTGAGACACCGTGTTGAGCAGGCTGCTCTTCGACTCTTTGCGTATCTTGTCGACTCCGACCAACAGGGTCACGCTGATGGCGATAGTGAAGATCGTCAGGAGCAGGCTGGTGCGACGAAAGCGGGCGCTCTTGATCGCTATGCGGAGCAAGTTCACGACACCATCCCGAGCTCGTCATCGTCGACGGTACGAAGCTCGATCGTTCGATCGAACCGGTCGGCGAGTTGTGGGTCGTGGCTAACGAAGATGAGCGTGCAGTTCTGCGCCTCGGCTTCACGGAACAGCAGGTCCATGAAGCGGTTGCGGTTGTTCGCGTCGAGCGCCGATGTGGGTTCGTCTGCAATGAGAATCTCGGGACCGCCAATGAGCGCTCGGGCGACAGCCACTCGTTGCTGCTGGCCCACGCTGAGCTTATTGACGGCAGCGTCGTGCAAGGGCTCACCAAGGTTGAGCGCCTTCAGTAGTTCGCGTGCAGTGGCAGTCGGGTCGGCGTTCTCCGACGCCCGAGCCTTCTTCCGGTCGGAGAACGAACACGCCAGGGTCACGTTCTCGAGGGTCGACAGGTATGGAAGCAGGTTGAACTGCTGAAAGATGACCCCGATGTGGTCGGCGCGGAACTGGTCACGCCGGCTGGTTGAGAGCTCGGCGAGGTCGGTGCCGAGCAGGCGGACAACGCCGCTGGTGGGGGCATGCACTCCGGCCAGCATGTTGAGGAGCGTGGTCTTTCCGCTGCCGCTGGCTCCCCGAACAAAGAGGTGCTCGCCCGCGCTCAGGCGAAGATCATCGATCGACAGGAGGTCTTCCGTCTGGCCGGGCCAGCGAAAGCGCACCTGGTCAAGGTGAAGAACCGGTTGGCTGCTCGAGGTCAAGAGTCGATTCGCAGCTTTGGTTGACTTGGCGACAGTTCGGTCGCCGACTGGTTCGTGGCCGTGAGCCATTCGACGTCGATGTCTTCGAAGCCGGGGAACTCGTCGAACAGTGGGGTCAGGTCGAGCTCGATGAACTCAGCCGGACTCGAACAGGCAACTGTCCACGACACCATGATTTCCGAGTGGCTTCCGTCTTGGTCTAGCTCGGTCGTCAGATCGTCGAGTTCACACTCAGCAGACCCATCGAGATTGAGAATGCCGAGCCCGGTAAGCGCATCAGTGCGGTCAGCAACGGTGGCCCGGTCGTCTTCGGTTTCGGCTTCGTATTCGAACCCGAAGACGTTCTGGGTCGGGCCGGTGAGATTGATCACGATGTCGTTCTCAACCCACGCAAGCGTGAGATCGGCCGTGCCGTGCTCGTGGGAGCCGAGGCCGCTCGAGTCATCGTCGTGTTCATCATCATGGTCGTCGTCGCCATGCTCATCATCATGATCGTCATCGCCGTGTTTGTCATCATCGCCGTGCTCATCATCGCCGTGCTCAGACTCCGACTCGCTCGACGAAGCCGCTGCATCACTCGACCCTTCGCTCGACACATCGTCTCCGGAGCCGCAAGCGACAAGCGCAAGAAGCAGCGCGATACGGGTCAGGCAACGGCGGACAGCAGAAGACATCGGACACTCCTCAGATCGGTGATCATGTTTTGAGAATGATTATCGCTATAGACTGTACACGCGCCGCTATCGATCGAGGGATCGGGCCCTCAGATATCGATTGTGAGCGGCCCGGCTACAGGTTCGACTCGGCTTCGGCCGCCGCGATCCTCGCCCGCTCGGCCTCAAACGGGTCCATTCCCTCGTTCAGAAGTGCGATGTCTTCAGGTTCGCCAATAATCGCAACGCCGTCGAAGGCGAGGAGCATGACGTCGGGCGTTGGGATAACGAGCTCGCCATCGCGTTCGATGAGCGCCACAATGCACGACTTTGGAAGGTCGAGCTCGCCAACAGTGCGGCCGAGCTGTTCAACGAGGAACGGCATGGTCTCGACCGGGCCATGGTAGAAGTGGTCGTCGCGCATCAAGATCGCATTCAGCGCCTTGTCGTCAGTGGCATGCAACCACCTGGCCGTGAAGTGATCGCTTTGGACGACTTCCGCAATATGGCCAGCGAGCCGGAGATCGAGCCCGACTGGCTGATTCGGCGATACGAGAAACAGCAATGTGTGAGCATCTTCGAGGTCATCGACGACAACATCGATATCGACGACCGACAAGTCGGCGTTCGGCCCGAATCGACAGACGACCAGCTCTGGCTGCTCGAGCTCTGACGAGATCGTGATCGACAGGTAGACGCCATCACCGATCGGACGGAAGGCAAGCGGTTCGACCAGGATCGAGGCGATCTCGTCGCCAGCGGTGAATCGTTCTCGGGCGGTTTCGCGCAGGAGCACACTGAGCTCGGCATTGTCGTACGAGCCGGCTTGAACATCGACGACGGCCGACCGTGCAATCAGCGCCTCGTAGGTGAGGTTCTCGTCTTCGGTCCGGTCGTGGATGATGGTCATGAGCTCGCGCTCGAGGCCTTCATACTTCTGCTCTCCGAGACGCTGATGCACGTGGAAGATCGCGCCACGACGAACCACGTACTTCGAGGCATACCCGCGGTACCAGGCAATACATCCGAGGAGCAGTGCACCAGTGAAGGCAATGGCGAGGAAGCCCATTTCGCTGATGAGCCATAGCGCAATGATGATTCCTGCGATCTGTAACCACGGGTAGAACGGCGCTTTGAAACCTGGCTTGTAGCTGTCGATACGACTTTCCCGCATCACGATGACCGCAATGCAGATCAGTGCAAAGAGCACGAGCTGGAAGGCCGATGCGAGCTTCGCGACGGCTTCGACGTCGAAGACGAGCAGCACAACCACCATCGAGACCACCGTCATGATGACCGACTTGGTCGGTGTGCCAAAGCGGCCAAGCTCGGCGAGGCCGCTCGGGATGAGCTTGTCCTTCGCCATGGCGTACGGATAGCGAGAAGCGGAGAGGATTCCCGCGTTTCCGGTCGATGCAAACGCTGCAATCGCGGCCACGACGATGAGGACGACTCCGAGATCGCCGGGCACCCAGTCGAGAAACACTCCGCCAGCGTCGGCGACTGGGGTCAGGCTTTCTTCGAGCTCGGCTTGGTCGAGGACGTTGATCAGGATCAGCGTGCCAAGGGTGTAAATAATCGTCGCTGTTGCAAGCGACAGGGTCATTCCGAGTGGGATGTTCCGGTCTGGGTTCTCGATCTCCTCGGCAACGCTTGCGACTTTCGTCAGTCCGGCGTAGGAGACGAAGACGAGGCCGATGGTCGAAACGAATCCGACCAAGCCCGAGCGGAAGAACTCTTGATCTGCGCCATTGGGCGCGAACGCCGATCCACCGTCGACCTCGGAGATTCCGAGGATGATGAATGCAGTAAGAATCACGACGAGCGAGGCAACGAGCGCTCGCTGCAACAGCGTGGTTTCCTTCGCTCCAACGATGTTCAGCACGCCGAAGGCGACAGTCAAGATGATTGCCAGCAGCGTGAAGGACATGTCGAGGTACAGGCTCAGGTATGCGCCCATGCCAACGAGCGCAAACGCGCTCTTGAAGACGACGGCCACCCACGAACCAAGCCCGCCGATGGTTCCCATTAGCGGACCCATGGCACGGTCGAGGAAATAGTACGTTCCGCCTGCTTTGGGCATCGCGGTTGAGAGCTCGGCCATGCTGTACATCGCTGGCAAGATCAGGAGGCCGGCAAGAAGGTAGGCGAGGTAGACGCTGTCGCCTGTCAGGCCAGCAGCCAGACCTGGCAACAGAAACAGCCCAGAGCTGAACATTGCGCCCGTCGACATGGCGTACACATCGAACAACGTCAGGTTCTTCTTCAGCGAGTCAGCCATGCACACCCTTCGAAAGGAGTCCTTTATGGTAGCGAATGCAGGAAAGCTAAGCGTGCCTTTATGTCGCACGTCGCAAAGAGCACGCCCTGATGGTTCATAAAGGTTGAATTTGCCCGGTTGAGGTCGAGGACGTCACCGTGAATATTTGTGGCGATAGCGCCAACTTCATGAAACAGGCATGCGGTCGCCGCAAAGTCCCACAGGCTGCCGCCGCCAGCAGTGGGCTTTGGAAACTTGAAGTAGCAGGCATTGGGCAGGGCCAGCACGCCTAATGCGTTCATCACTGCGCCACGCGGCTCGTGAATTCGAACGCCCTCTAGTCCGAGGTCGCGTGCGATCTCGTCAAGCGCAGCGACCACTTCATCGTGGTTCTCCAGGGCAAAGAAACTGCGGTCGGTAAACACCGAGAGCTCCGCTCCCCCAGCCGCCGAGTCGATCGACCACGGCGCTCGATTCCGGAACGCACCAGCTCCTGATACTGCATGGAAGAGCGCTCCCTCTACGGGGTCATACACGACACCGATCATCGGGGTCCCGCTCTGATCGACAAGGGCAATCGACACGGCATAGCCCGGTGTCCCCTCAATGAACGGCAAGGTTCCGTCCAGCGGGTCGATGCACCAGAAGTAGTCGGCGATGAGCCGTCCGCCGTTGTCGTCTGTCTCTTCGCTGAGCAAGCCGAGCTCGAAGCGGTCGAACGTCGGAGCGAGCACGCGAAGGATCAGGTCCTCGGCCTGCCGGTCTACTTCGGTGACCACTTGGGACGACAGGCTGTGCCCGCCCTCCTTGTGCTCTATCTCTTGGGGCCTTGAGCGGGCGATCATCTGACCGGCTTCGGTGGCGGCTCGGATCGCAAGCTCAGCGAGCTCGTGTAGATCTTCGGAGGACAGCTTCACAATGACTCCAAGACTTCGCGGGCCAGTCGTTCGCTGTAGCGATGGAGCTTCCAGTGGCCGGGGCTCCAACCCTGCAAGAACCGGTAGAAGTCGGTCCAGGCGATTGGGTAGAGCTCGCGCCAGTCGGCTTCGAGCGCGGCGACATCGACGTCGCTGCCCAGGCGCACCAGTGCTTCTCCCAAGAGCTCGAAGTATCGATCGAGAAGCGCCGGCGCCTGGGCTTCGCTCTCGTCTTCGTCGAGGCAACTGCTGATGAAGTAGGCCACGTCTTTCATGCCGCACCCACCGCCGACGTATTGGAAGTCGACGGCCGCCGCCCGCCGCCCATCGGCACTGAAGCAGAAGTTGGCGAGCTTGGCGTCGCCGTGCACGAAGGTTTGGAACGGACTGTCAGAAAGGCGCTGGTCGATCTCCGCGGCCGCAGCCTTGAGTGGACCGTCGTCGAGGGCGTCGAGCTCTTCGGGACGCGTCGCGAGATGCCAATAGGTTCCCGTTGGCCACAGACCTTCCGGGGACTCCCCCATGAACGTGGCATGGAAGTTCGCCAGCCACGTCAGGCAGGCGTCGAGCTCGGCATCGTTCACGTGATCTCGTCGGCCAGCGAATCCCGCAGCGTCGAGGTCTTCCATGATCATGACGACCTCGCCGTTGCGAGTCTCAAGCGCCAACGACTGCGGCACGCGACAATCATCAGGGCAACGTTCGGCGTAGCTCTCGTACCACGCTGTCTCGACGCGATACGACTGCAACTTTCGCTCGTGCGAACGGTCGGACGTCCAACCACGCGGGTGGCGCCGCTCGTCGGGAAATCGAACGAGCTTTACGATCACGCTTGGCTGCGCACCGCCCTGCAGATGACAACGAACGATCTGCCCATACCCGCTCCACAAACTCTGCACGATCGTTGTGTCGGTGAGAGACCGGGCGCCGGTCGCGCCTAGCACGAGAGCAACAAGTTCCATATCGAGGCGAGGGCCGGTCACGACCGAAGAGTACCGCTCCGCCCTTTGTGCTCGATCTCTACCGGATCTTTTTGTATCTCCTTGTATCTCTGGGTCGCGCCAAGGAGGAATTCACCATAGCCTTCGTCGGCGAAGAGGATTCACAAGCCGAGGGCGCCCACTACCCGACGGACGTGTCGATCCGGCTCGTCACAAACGGCGGTCCTGCAAGCCAGCAATCGTGGTACTGAGCAGTCAGGCGCTTCGCTCTCCAAGGACGCAGAATTCGTTGCCTTCCGGGTCGGCCATGACAACCCACGACGCATCGCCTTGGCCAATGTCGATGCGGGAGGCGCCGAGTGCGAGAAGCCGTTCGACCTCAGCGGATTGATCGTCGGGCCGCAGGTCGATGTGCAGTCGGTTCTTCGCGTCCTTGGCGTCGTCGACCGCGAGGAACAGCATGCCGGGCAGCTTGTCGGGCTCGGCCTGAATTTCGAACACGGGCGGATCATCGTCGACGACCACCCATCCGAGCACGTCGCACCACCATCGGCCCAATGCGGTTGGGTCGTGCGCTGCGATCGTGACTTGCTCCCATTCAAGGCTCATGGTGCTGACGCTACTTCACGGCGCGCTACGAGCTTCAACGCCCTAGACAGCACGCGGCGTAGCCACAACTGAGCGAGTAACGAAATCTGCGATCTGACTCGCACTCCAGCCAAGACCAACGAGGTCGAGCACTTCCCGCGGGTCGCTAGTGACGTTCCACGTGAAGAGCTGCAAGAGCGTGTCGCCCTCGATCGGTTCGAGAAGCGGCTCGATATGTGAGCACGCATAGGAGATGACTGCGTCTCCACTGTTGCGCCGAGCGAAGAAACCCTCACTCGATCGGAGGTGAACGGCGAGTGGCCCGTGTTCGAGGCACGATGCGACCCAGCTCTCGTTCCAGACGCGGAAACGCTCGACGGCGGACTGCTGCTCGGTGTCCCTCTCAGCGAAGAGCTCAACGGCTCGCACGGGCAGCTGCAGCACGAAGGCTTGAATCGCGTCGTCAACGGAAGCGAAGTGCCGGTAGGCCGTTGAGGTTGAGACCCCAGCAGTTGTTGCCAGGTCTGCCAACCGCGTTGGGGCCGACCCGTTCGCAGCAACCCACTGATTCACAGCCTCGATCAACTTGTCGTGCGTGCTCCGGCTGTCGGAGCGCTCGGGGCTATGCCGCCCAGCGAGTGCCGCCAGCGATGCTTCGACGGAATCGGTCATTCCGGCACTGTAGCCTGCGCCACCACCTGACCTTAGTTGGGAATCGATTCCCAATTCCTATAGCGTGGGAATCGTGACTGACGAACCAAACCTCACCCACACTCCGACGATGAACTTCCGAACGTGGATTCGATCTCGCTTCGTCGAGCTGAACGCCGCGCTCGAAGACTTGTACTGGAACCAAGAGAATCGGAACTCAACCGCCGTTGGCTCCGAGCTGAAGTCTCAACTCGTAAGCGAGGGCGAGGGATTCCTCAGCAAACTGTCGAGCGCCGACCTTGCCGGCGCTGAGTCGGAGAGGTTCGAGCTGCTGGGCGATGTTGGATACTTCATGGCGGCGTGCCGGCGCCATGACATCCACGTGACTACGTCCAAACCAGCGTTGCCTCATGCAACGACCATTGCCCTGCAGCTCGGGGCGCCGCTTGGCACGGCTCCCCGATTCCTGACGGCGCACATGGAAACGCACAACCCGGCGCACAATGGCACGTATCGCACGTTCACCGGCCTCGATGTCGAGCGGGTGTTCCTCGACTACAACACTCGCTCAGCGTTTGAGTACATGCGAGCCGCTGATGCCTTGAGCAGGATCGCCCCACTCGGAATCTCTCACCCAGTCACCTCCGATCTGCTCGCCCAGGCCGCTGCGGCGCTCCGCTCCGCCCTCGAACTGAATCATGAGCTCTCGGCAGCGCTCGATGTCGACCGGTTCTTCTTTTGTGTCCGTCCGTATTACAAGCCTCATCCCGTCGGCCGCACAGAGTACCGAGGGGCCAACGCTGGGGACTTCGCTGCGTTCAATGAGATCGACACCTTGCTTGGCTTGTGCTCGATGAGCGAGCCGTCATACGCCCAGGTCGTCCTAGAGAAGATTCCGTACCTCGTTCCCGAAGACCGGCAACGGTTGCGCCGATCGCTGCAGCAGCCGTGCCTGCTCGACGCGTTTATGGCAAAGACCGACGCTCACGCAGAACCATGGTTTCGGGCAAACGTCAGTGCCTTCTTGGACGTGGTCGATGCGCATGGCGAAGCTGCGGCGCACCACCACGACGACCTCGTTGAGAAGTTCATCCGCCTGCCTGCGGCTGCAGTTCCCGCAAGCCACCTCGAGGGGATCACGGCGAGCGGCCCGCCCCTCGATGTACTGCTACGATCGCTGGAACGGCTACGCGACCAGCGGCTCGCGGCACCCAGGACGGACATTCCAACCCGTCACGCTGACATCAGCACGCTCCGCCAACTGGTCGAAGGGCAGCAACCGCAATGACTCGGACAATCGGATTACTCGGCGATCAGAACCTGAACTATCCGACTCACCGCGAGCTGGTGGCGGCAACCGAGTTGTTCCCCGACGATGTCGATGTGCGCTGGATTCCAACCGATTCGACCGACGCCCTTGGTGATGCCGCCGAAGTTAACGCGCTTTGGGCTATCCCTGGCACGCCCTACCGCAACGACGACGTCGTGTACGAAGCAATTCGTCATGCCCGCACTAGTGGCCAACCATTTCTGGGCACGTGTGGCGGCTTCCAATATGCGGTGGTCGAGTTCGCTCGAAACGTCGCCGCTCTCTCAGAAGCTGGCCACGCGGAGAGCGAGCCAGATGCAGCGGTGCACGTCGTGCATGCACTGTCGTGCAGCCTTGTGGGTGAGGAGCGCGAGGTCACGGTCCAGGCTGGCACCAAGCTGGGCGAAGTACTCGGGACCGCACCGTTCACGGGTTTTCACTACTGCTCATACGGGTTAGCCGAGGAGTACGCAGATCAGCTTGAGCAGCATGGCCTCACGATCTCCGCCCATGCGCCGGACGCTGGAGCCGAAGCCGTGGAACTTCCCGACCACCCGTTCTTTATCGCCACGCTGTTTCAGCCCCAGGTCGGCAGCCTCGCTGGCCAACCCCTCAGCCCACTCATCGAAGGGTTCATCGCGGCGGCCCGCTAGTGCAACTATCGCTGCGAGGTTCATCGCTGCGCGCTACTCGACGGCAGCGGCGAGTCGTTCGAGGGTGGCTTCCATGCCGGCACGGTTGTGTGATTCGCGGTCGTTGACGCCAGTTGCCTTCGCGCTGCGTTCGATCATCTCTTCGGTGCGGAGGTCTTCGGTGTACTCGGTAACAGTGCAGCCCGAATCGGTGGCCTCGATGTTGTAGCCCCACTTGGCGAACACGAAGCCCGGCGTGATGCCCGAGATGCATTCGAAGAAGAAGCGCTCGTTCTCGACGAACTCGGTGATCTTCGACTCAATCGACCATTTGCTGTCGCCGTGCACATTGTGTCCAATGAACCTCGCACCGACTTCGGGCTTGGAGAAGCCTTCGCTCCATTCAGCTCGGACGCACTCCGGACTCCACTCCCCCATGCGGGTGATGTCGGTTATCGCTGCGAAGACAGCTTCGGCGGGTGCGGCGATGTGGCGGGAGACTTCGAGATCTGGGGGCATGGGTTCAACCTAGTGTCCGAGCGAAGAAGCGCTCGGTGTACGTACGCTGGACTTCATGGACAACACTTCTGCCGCGCTTCCCGACGGCACCTGGAACCTCGACCCAAGCGCCACCACCGTCACGGTGAGCACCAAGATGATGTCGCTCATCACTGTGCCTGCAACGCTGGCCATCAGCTCCGGATCAATCAGCATCACCGACGGCCAAATAGCCAACGTTGAGGTGACCGCAGACGCTGGTTCGTACACGAGCGCACAGAAGAAGCGCAACGACCACATCAGCAGCGCCGACTTCCTTGACGCAGCTCAACACCCGACGATCACATTCTCGGCATCCGGAGGCACGACCAGTCAGGTCTCTGGGCAGGTCACGGTGAAGGGCAAGAGCACACCGCTCACCTTCAACGTCTCCTCGCACAACGTGGAAGGCGATCGTGCAACCTTCTCCGCAACGACGACAGCTGACCGGATGGACCTGGGCATCACGAAGATGCCTGGCTTCATCATCGGCACCCAGCTCGACATCACAGTCGCCGCAGAAGCCACCACGCAATAGATCGTCGACGCTTACCTCGTCGCGGTCGGGTCACCCGTCTCGCGATACGCGTTGAGCCAATCATGATCGACCGAACCCGTTTCCCACAGCGCTCCAGTGAATCTGTCGACCACGATCGGCCCGTGCCCGACAACCATGTCGAGAGGATCGCCGCTCTCGACGTACGCCGGCGATTGGGCCACGAACGTCCAGCCGAAGTCGTACTCGCTTGTGTGCTCGTCCATCAGCGCCATGTCGGCGCTCCAACCGGCGACAACGTCCACAGCGAGCTGGCGAGCTTCCTCGATCGATAGCTCTCGCACAGCAAGTTCATCGGGATCGAGCCGATCTAATGCCGCGTCGAAATCCTCGTAGCGGTCGGCCCGGGTCAGCGCCTGCAGTTTCAGGCCGAAACCGGTTTTCTCTTCGAACGCATCGATCTCGCGTGCTGAAACGCCCGACGGCAGAGTCATCACGTAGGCAAACGCGACCATCACATCGTTCTGACCCTGCCTGAATTCGCGCCCGCGTATCGCGTAGAGAAGTTCCTTTGCCGCCCCGATGCCAATGTCCTCAAACTCGGACGTGAGGAGCTTCACGGTATCCATATGACTCCAACCCGTGCGATCGGCGACTGCAGCGACTTGTGCCGGTGAGAGTCCAGCCGCCAACCAGTCGTGAGCGTCATCTCCACTCACGCCAATGCCAATGACATCGTTTCGAAGCACGAGTTTTTGACCTGACTCGACGGGCCGACCCTCGTGCAACAGATCGTGTGGGAAGACCACAACTCGCCCTGGTTCTACCGACACGACTTCGCCGTCGATAACGGTTTCTCCGCCGACACAGGGTTGCGCTGTCGGAAGATACACAAGCACCGTCAGAAACGAGCGGACGTTCTCGGTTGGTCGCCAGGCCTCGTCTTCATGTTCGCGGAAGTCAGCCCCGAGTTGATAGCGATAGAAGCGCGACCGGGTGTTGCACTCCGACGGAACCCAGCACTCAAGCTCGGGGTCAAGCCTGATGCCATGAGCGCGACCCTCGAACCAGCGCGTTAGCGGCGAGACATGCTCAGCCAGGTGCCACCAAAGAATGTTGGCCACCTCGACTGAATCAACCTGGGCACGCTCACGGGACCGGCCGGGTGCCATCCCTCGACCAAACGCTTGCGGATCGAAACTCAACGACGCGACAACGTCAGAAAGAGTCGCCAGCTCGGTGTCATCGAAAACATCGTCCAGGACGAGCACGTCTGGCCGGCGCCAATCGATCCGCATCTCCACCGCGACATGGTAGTTGCTCACCCACCCTCGCCATGAGCAAAACGGGCCCTAGCCTAAGTGTCTCATGATTTCTAGTGCCCAGGCCCGCGTTGCCGTCCTGATCGCCATCTTCATGATTGTGTTTAGCGCGAACCCGGCTGCTGCCCACACGGGATTTGAATCTTCATCACCTGCTGAGGGGGCTCGAGTTGACGCGCCCGTCACCGAAATCACTCTGACCTTCTCCGGTGAAGCAATGCCTGCAGGCACCGGGTTCATCGTGCTCGACCCGGCGGGAAGGCTGCGTGAACCTGATCGGCTCACCAGCGAAGACAATCTCACGTGGGCCCAATCTCGAATCGTTCCTCCGCACTGGGGAACCCGAACCCCGAGCAGCAGTCGCTGTTAGTGCACTGGCTCGGATCATGAATGTTCTGGGCACGGTGTTGGTTGTCGGCGGCGCTGCGTTCGCTGCGTTTGCGCTCAGGGGACACCCAAGCGATGTGCACGCGGTGTTGCGGTGGGCTCAACGAGGTGGCGTGCTTCTCGTCCTGGGAGCCCTTGCCGAGGCCGCAACGACCACTGCCATCCTGGCAGGCGGATGGGCGGGGTTGACATCGCTGACCGACTTGCGCACAGCGCTCTGGTCAACGATCGGCGTAGCGATCGCCCTTCGAGCTGTTGGGGGCTTCATTGCCGCCTTCACGACGAGCTTGGACACGAGGCTGGTATCCGCAACTGGTGACGAGCACCTATGGGACTATCGCTCTGCTCCCGGCAGCCTCGTCGGCGTTGCACTTGTTGCGGCGTCGTTCATGTTCGATGGACATACTGCGTCGGAAGGGCCGCGCTTGCTTCACGCCATCACAAACTTGGCTCATGTGACGGCGGCTGCGGTGTGGGCGGGCGGGGTGGCGATGCTCGCTTTGACCCTGCATCGCCGACGCACGGCAGACAAACCGACGAGAGCGCTACAACTTGGAATGCGGTTCTCGACGATCGCAACGTTCAGCCTGATAGCTGCTGGCGTCGCCGGCATCGTACTCTCGGTGGTGGTACTCGATTCGGTCACCGCTCTCTGGTCTACGCCTTGGGGGCGCCTTCTCGCCTCGAAGGTTCTCGTTGTCGGGGTCGCTGCAATTGGGGGTGGCTACAACCATTTCGTCGTCCTTCCTGGCCTCGACGAGAATCCCGAGCATCCCGAGATCGTCGACCGATTTCGCAGAATTGCGACTCTCGAAGCCATTGCCCTGCTTGCGGTCGCCTGCATCACGGCGTTCCTTATTGCCGCATCTGCTGCCTGATCAGCTAGCAGACGAAACGAACCTCCGTCTGTCGGCGTTTCGATCCTCCTTCCAGCCGCGCCGGTAGATGACACCACTCGAGAAATGTATCACTTCGACTTGTGAGTCGAACATATGTTCGATATATTGCTTTCATGGATCTCGGCGGTAGCTCCCCTCATAATTCGCTAGACGAGCTACACGCCTCCCTCGACACCCTTGCGTCCGACCATCTCTCCACCATGAGCGTTGACGGATTGGCCATCCGCTCCATCGCCCTGCAAACAGCGCGTCAACGCCTCGACGGCATACTGGCGGCCACGGTCGCCGAGGCCGAATCTGCAGGCGTACCAGCCCACAACAGGCAGCGCACGATGGCCCAGTTCATCGCTGCACACACTCACTGCAATCCTGCCGACATCCGTTGCGATACTCGCACCGGGCAATGGATGCGCCATCTCGGTCACCTTGAATCGGCAGCACTCGACGGTGTGCTCTCCCGCAAGCATCTCCACCTGCTGCGTTCGATCGACAACATTCGAGTCCACTACGCCCTACAGCGCGACCAACAGCTGTTCATCGAGCTCGCCCGACAGCTCGAGTGGAAGTCGTTCAAGAGCGCAGCCGACTATTGGCTCTTGGTCAACGACCCCGATGGACAACAGCCGAAAGAACAACTCGTCAAGAACAGCTGCACCATCACTCCACTGGCTGGTGGCCGCCGTCGGATCGTCCTCAACCTCGACGCTGTATCTGGCGCCACCGTCGAAGACGCAATCATGAACGAAGCAAGCCTTCTGCTCGATCAAGACAATGAAGACGGCCGCGTCCG
The DNA here is from genome assembly GCA_937922235.1 of uncultured Acidimicrobiales bacterium. GTDB lineage: Bacteria > Actinomycetota > Acidimicrobiia > Acidimicrobiales > SHLQ01 > SHLQ01. Next base: position 31,997 of record CAKZVC010000070.1, read on the forward strand.
CACAGTTTCGCAACGCCGTGCCGAAGCGTTCACGAACATCTGTAAGCGGGGCGCTAACCGCAGCGAAACAACAGCGAAACCGTTGTTTCACGTCGTCATGTCGCTCAAGGTCCTGCTGCACGCTCTCGCACAGCTAGCGAAAGACGAAGCCGAACAAGACTTCACCTCGGTTCTCGACCCCAACGATGTCGACGGACGGTGCGAGCTCATAGACGGCACACCAATCCATCCGAAGTTTGCGTTGGTGTTGTTGATGCAAGCCCGCATCCGTCGCCAGGTGTTGACTGCGAAGAGCCAAACGCTGAATGCGTCAGTCGAATCACGGCTGTTCCCGACGTGGATGAAGTACATCAAGCTCGTCGAAACCCGTGGCCAATGCGAAACCGCTGGCTGCGACGCACTGCACAACTGGCTTCAAGGCGATCATCGCAAACCCCGCACCAAGCAGGGCCAAACAACGCTGGACAACCTCAACATGCTTTGCGCTGCCGACAACAAGCTCAAAAGCGACGGCCCGCCCCTCGCCGAACGCACTTCGCCTCATCGAGCCATCGGGTCGTGGGAGCCACAGCGCCCCTAGTTCAGCGAGCCGGTCCGGTCAGGCTTGCCCCATGTTGACTGGTCCAGGTCGCAATCGTCTCGAGCACCGGGATGAGCGTGTGGGCCGTATCGGTGATGTCGTACTCAACCCGCGGTGGGATCTCGTTGAACTGGGTTCGGGTAACCAGTCCATCTCGTTCGAGCTCGCGTAGCTGTCGGGTCAGGGTTGTGGGAGTAACCGGGCTCATTCGCTCGGCGAGCTCGTTGAACCGGGCCTTGCCATCGCACCCGAGACTGTAGAGGATTCCGATCTTCCACCGGCCGCCAACCATGCCGTTAAAGGTGGCTAGCGAGTCGACGGTGACGGCGGTCGATGTGTGATTTGGCACGTTCTCCAACTTTCTGCGTTAGTACCGTAGAAGATACTACTACCTCAACGATACTGTGCTCCCCCATGCGCACTCCACTGTCTCCACAGGCCGAAGATGACGGCACGTTTCGTCCATCACGACTGGCCATGAAGCTCGCCACGCAAGACACGACCGACTACGACGGCCACGTGTACAGCAACCCCTACACGGGCGACCTGAAGATCCTCATGATCTGCACCGAGCAGAAGGCCATGACCATGGCCAACGGCAAGAAGTTCTCGACTGGCAACCACCCGGTCGAGATGCTCGTGCCCATGTTGCACCTACGGGCCGCCGGCTTCAAAATCGACATCGCCACGCCAACCGGCGCCCCGGTCCAGCTCGAGATGTGGGCTATGCCGCAAGAGGATCAAGCGGTCATGGGCATCTACCACGACTTCAAGGAACGGTTCGACAACCCGATTGCGTTGACCGACTTCGTTGCTGACTCGTTGACTGACACCTCTCCCTATTGCGCAGTCTTCGCACCGGGTGGCCATGGCGCAATGCTTGGACTCCCCGACGATGTGAACGTCGGCAAGGTCCTTCACTGGGCCCACAACCGCGACCTTCACACACTTGCGTTGTGCCACGGGCCCGGAGCGCTGCTCGCCGCCGACCTCCCCGAAGCCAAGGCTGGACAGCCAGAGACCGGCTTTCCCTACGAGGGCTACGACATGGTGGTGTTCCCCGACTCCGTCGACAAGCAAACGCCGATGATCGGCTACCTGCCCGGCCGCATGCCGTGGTGGCTCGGCGAGCGCCTCAGCAGCCTCGGCGTCAACATCATCAACAAGAAGTCCAACGGCATGGTCCACATCGACCGCAAGCTCGTTTCCGGCGACGGACCACAAGCCGCAAACGCATTCGGCCGCCTCGCCGCCGACTCACTCCTCAACGAACTGAACAAGTAAAGGAACACGACATGACATCACTTACCGAACGCATGAACTGGCGCTACGCCGTCAAGGCCATGGACCCAGCCAAACCAGTGTCGCAAGACAAGGTCGACGCGATCATCGAGGCCATTCGCATGGCACCAACATCAAGCGGAACCCAGCCATTCGAGCTCTTCGTCGTAACCAACACCGATGTTCGCGCTCAGATTCGTGAGGCCGGGTATGACCAGTCGCCAATCACCGACGGTTCCCATGTCCTCGTATTCGCAGCGTGGGATAACTACACCGGTGAACGCATCGACGAAGTTGTCCAGCTCAACAAGGACGCCCGCGGCGACCTCCCCGCGATCGACGCCTACTACGAGAACCTCAAGTCGATGTACCTGCCGCTTGACGCAGAGGTCAACTTCGCCCACGCTGCCCGCCAGGCCTACATCGCCTTGGGCTTTGCGCTCCTCGCCGCCGCCGAACACGGTGTTGACAGCACCCCAATGGAAGGCTTCGTTCCCGAGAAAGTCGACGAGATTCTTGGCCTGCGTGAGAAGGGACTGCGCTCGGTCGTGATGCTCGCACTCGGCGAGCGCAACACTGAGGCTGACTGGCTCCTGCCACTGCCAAAGGTGCGCAAGTCGCTCGACACGCTCGTCACGACGGTCGACTAATCGTCTTACAGTCGATCTCCAACGCGGCGACGACTCACGCCATCCTCCACGCTTCGCACCAGCGAATTCACGATAAGGCTGATCAGCCCGGCGATAACGATCAGTGCGTAGACCCGTGCTGGTTGGAACGTCCGTTGCGCCTCACCGACCAACGCCCCCACGCCGTTGACGGCGGTGAGGTACTCAACCAGCAGCGTGATGACGAGCGCTATCGGCGTGGCGACTCGAATGCCAAGCACGATTGCGGGCATGACGGATGGGAGCAGCACCCGGAACACTGTTCGTGTTCGTGAGAGGCGAAGCGATCGTGCGGTGTCGAGCAATGTCGGCGGGAGTTCTTGCACCCCAGAGCTCGTGTTCAGCAGGATCGGCCACAGCGCTGCGAGCACGACCACCACAACCTTCATCGGCTCGTCGAAGCCAAGCAACAGCGTGGCGACCGGAACGATGGCTGCAGGCGGAAGGGCTCGGGCGAATTCGAACGTGGGTCCGACGGCTCGGCCAACCTGACGAGACACCCCGATCAGAATGCCCAGAGTTACCCCAAGAATCGTTGCGATGAACAGACCCAAGCCGAACGTGCGGATCGTGTCGAGAACGGCGGGCACGATCTTGGCCCCTTGACCGCGGGTGAACAGCGCTGGCCACCAAGAGGACGGAGCCGGAAAGAACGGTGAGTCTGGCGAACCGAGCAGCTGCCAGAGACCCAGCAACGCGATCAGTGGAAGTAGCCCAGGAAGCGAACGGGTGCTCACGATGCAAGTTCCTTGAGGGCGTTGCTCGGCAACAACAGCTTGGCTGCCGTTCGAAGCGTGCTGTTCAACGCGACTCCCAACAGCCCAGCAACGATCACATACACGAACATGAGCGCTGGCTGGAGTGCCTGGCGAGCACTGATGAGGCCATTGCCAAGCCCCGCTGGGTTACCGACCATCTCGGCGACGATCGCGAGCACGAGACACAACGACAGCGCCAGCCGCAACCCGACCAGCACCGACGGGAGTGCAGCGGGAAGAACCACCTTCCGGATCGTCTCTAGTCGAGACAACCGCAGCATTCGCCCGACATCTCGCAGCTCAGGCGGGATAGAGCGAACCCCACCAATCGTGTTGATCAGGACAGGCCAGACTCCCCCGTAGATCACAAGCACGAGTTCCATTTTCAGGGAGAACCCGAAGATGAGCAGCGCAGCTGGAACAAACGTGATCGGTGGGATCGCCCGAGTGACCTCAAAGCTCGTCATCGAGTAGCGGTAAGCCAGCGGCGATAGGCCGAGCAGCAGACCGAGCCCCATCCCGATCACGCTTGCGATGCCCCAACCAAGGGCCGTGACCCCCACGGTGTGAACGAGTCGTCCCAGGATCTCGCCGCTCAAGATCTCGTCTTGTGCGGCGGCGGCAATCTCCGACGGGGCCGGCAGAAACTGCACCTCGGCGATCTTGAACCGGACAAGCACCTCCCACAACACCGCAAGGGCGACGAGTACCGACACGCCAAGTGGGTTGGACGGGTTCCAGCGGCCTGGCCCGTCATTACGTTCCAAAGATGACCTCGTGGACCCGGTGGCGTGCCTCGAGAAACTCCGTGGATTCGCGTGTGAGCATCTGGGTTCTCGGCCGTGGACTCGACACGGGAATCTCGGCGACGATCTTCGCCGGTGTGCCATCTAAGACGAGCACTCGGTCGCTGAGGTACACCGCTTCCTCGATGTCGTGAGTGACAAAGACGACCGTTGTCCCGGTGGCGGCGAAGATCTCGAGAAGCTGATCCTCGAGGTCTGCTTTCGTTAAGGCGTCGAGCGCGCCGAATGGCTCGTCCATGAGCAGCGCTACCGGTCGAGACGCCAAGGCCCTGGCGATCTGCACCCGTTGCTGCATACCGCCGGACAGCTCGAACGGCTGAGCGTCAGCACGATCGGCGAGCCCGACCATCTCTAGCGCTTCAGCAACCCGCGCCCGGCGCTCTTCAATGGGCAGCCGACCTTCAAGTGGCAGTTCGACGTTCTTGGCCACCGTTCGCCACGGCAGGAGCGAGCTCGTGTAGTCCTGAAAGACAAGGCTGACGCCCTCGGGTGGACCCGAGACGTCCTCGCCATTGAACCTGACGGCGGAGCCAGCCGATGCCTCGTGCAGTCCCGCGAGAATCCGCAACAACGTCGTCTTCCCAACGCCCGACCGCCCCATGATCGAGACGAACTCGCCCGGAGCAACAGCGAACGACACGTCGTCGAGGACGATCCGCCGGGGTTCCCCCCGGCGCGATCCGACCTCGGCGCGCAGCTTCCTGCACTCGTATCTTGGCTGGTTATCCACCCAAGACGAGGTCGTTTACGTCAATCTCGCCCTCGAACTGGTTGAGCGACACCAACACGTCGACCCAACGGCTGAGATCGTCGGTGCGGATGTCGAGATCGAACGTTGGCAACTTCGCGTTCGCTGCGACTGGGTCAGGCATGCCGGTGTACCCCTGCAGAACTGCCCGAGCGTCGGTCTCGTTGCTTCCAACGAACGCTTGGGCCTGCTCGAGCGAGTTTTCGAACGCAGCGATGGCGTCGGTGTTATTGGCTGCCCATTCGCCATTCGCGATCCAGAAGTTGGTTGCGAGCGGAAGGCCGATCGAGGCAAACGGGTCACCAATCGACACGTTGCCCTGGCCAACGAGAGCCGAGGCGAACGGTTCGAGCGCTTGGGCTGCGTCGACCTGACCGGCGGTGAACTGCTCGACCGTGGCGGGTGGCGGCACCTGCACGCCTTCGATCGATGTTGGATCGATGCCTTCTTGTTGCGCCCAGTACTGGGTTGCAACGTTAATAACGCCGCTCAAGGTCGGGCTGCTCACACGCTTTCCCGCGAGGTCAGCAACGCCTTCGATGCCCGAGTCTGCAGGCACGATGACCCGCACGAACGGGTTGTCCTCGGTGTCGATGGTGTTACCGAGGATTTGTACAACGTCGAGGCCCGAATCGTTGGCACGAATCAGGTCGGTTGCGGTACCGAGAGAAATCTCCACCTGCTGACCGAGCGTCGGAATGATCTCGGAAATATTCGTGGCCGGCATGAGCTCGACGTCGAGGCCATTGTCGGCAAAGAAGCCCTGCTCTGACGCAACGTTGACCAGAAGGCCGGTTGTTGCGGGAACGAACACGAGTCGAACCTTGGTGGGCTCAGGTGCTGCCGTTGTGGTGGTTTCCTCGGGCGCAGCGGTGGTGGTCGTTTCCGCCTCAGTCGTCGGTGCCGGCTCTGCCTCGGCTTCAGTCGTGGTGGTGACTTCCGCTTCAGCGGTCACCGCGTCGATTGCGTCGTCTGTGGAGCTGCCACATGCGGCCGCGAAGAGTGCGAGGGCTGCAAGAAGCGAAATCCAACGACTCTTTCTCGAACGTGCTCCGCCAAAACGTTTCATTGTCATTGTGATCCCCCAACTGCGCCAAGCGCGTATTTATTGGGTGGAACCCTACGACTATTGACGGCCGTATATCAATCCGCGGCCACCTCCACATTGGCGGACATTGTTCGACTGAAGCTGGCTAGCCGTTGTCGGCGATCGCCTCGGCCCGGTCAGCAACGCCCCCAAGAGCGCCGGAGATGGTGGCGAGCTGTTCGTTGATCTTGGTGACGCTGGGGCCGATTGACGAGCACTGGGTCTCGACGGCGCGTACTCCGTAGGTCGACTTCGCAAGGTGACGAGCGATCTCGTGCAGCGAGGCTGAAATACGAATGAGGTAGAACGCAAGGACCGCAATGACAAGAACGATCTCGACGACCGTGAGCGTGATGAGGAGGTTGCGCATCTAGGCGTCTCCCCCGCTATCGCCCGCTCCCGTATCGCCCTGCACCGAGGCGAGCAACGCATCGTGGCGGAGCGCTTCTTCGGTGAGCCGATCGAGGCGCACGGTGGTTTGCGTCAGCATCCACGTCGTTGCCGTGTTGCGGGCGACGGGCTTGGCCGCCTCCCAAATGCCTTCAGCTCCGCGCTCGATGCGCTTCACCTGGTTGAGGAACGTCTGCAGCAAGACGATGGCGACGACGGCGACCACCAGGCCAGCGCCAAGGGTGATCCACCAAAGAGCATGGGTGCTCATGACTCGCCTCCTGCTGATTCGAGATATTCACGCGCAGCACGTGCCGACGAAGTGATGTCGACGATGTGGCGGTTGACCGTATCGACGTTCCACAGACCCGCAGTGTTGGCCTCGGACTCGTTGAACGCCTCGATAATCGACTCGGCTTTGATGGCCGCATCTCGGGCGCCCTTGATCATGAGCAACAGCAGCGCCACGACAAGAAGCACGACGACGAGAAAGATGACCCAACCAATAATCCAGCCAGACGAGACAGCGACAATGGGCATGAGCGCTACTTCTCGGTGACCGTGGTCAGGGCGTAGTTGATCAAGGTGTCGTTGAGTTCGACGCCGTGGACATCCTTGGCGTGAGCGGCCACCTTGGCCAGCAATTCGTCTTTGGAGTCGGCAGTGGTGGCTGCCTTGCAGTCGGTCACACCAACGTGTTCGCAACGAAATTCGAGGGTCATGCGGCGGGCTCCTCCACTTTGGACACGTCGGCGACAAGGTCGCCGAGCGCTCCCGAGATGGCGCCGAGGTTGGCGCCCATCGACTCGGTGAGTTCGTTTACGGGCTTGGTCTGGTGGGCAATGGCCCGCACACCAAACGTGATCTTGCCGAGCTGGTCGTTCACGTGACGAAGCACGAGGATGACCTTCACTAGGTAGGCGGCAATCGCCAGGATGAGCACGGTGAACAAGATGATGGAAATGACTGCTGCAGCGGGCATTATCCGACCATCCTGCGGAGAGCGGTGACGTAGCGAACGGCTTCACCGGTGATGCCCGCAATGGACTCATCGGTTTCGATCAGCGCTGGGACCGGCACGAGGTGCTCGGTGAGGATGACGCCGTGCTCGAGGATGTCATCGGACGCATGCTGGATCTCGACCGCTGGCCGAATGACCCGGTTGGCCAGCAAGATGACGAGCGGGACGACAACGAGCAGGATGAGCGCATTTGCTATCCACCACAACCACATGTTGTTACCCCCAAAAGCGTGATTCTTCAGGCCTGATTAACACCCCGGACTGTAGCCGATGTCACTAGGTGTTGTCTACATGTAGTCAGTCGAGTTCATCGACGAGCTCAAGTGAACGCAATGACGCCGGGGCGATTCGTTCGAGCATCCCCGTCGACGACTCGAGCACGAGAAACCCGTCGTTGTCGACAGCCGTCACCCTCCCCCGGGCTTCGCCTCTCGGCAACAGCGACACTCGGGCCCGCCGATTCATCATCGAGCACCGATCGTTGAATGTTTCGAGGAGCTCGAGTGAGTTCCTCTCGATCAGGCGGGTGGCCGCCTGCAGCTGCTCGTCGAGGGCATCGAGCAACCGCTCTTTGATGTTTCCCGCCTCGCCCGCCATGTCGAGCCGGTCGATGTGAGAGCGCACAGCCACGACCGCGTGTTCGATGCGGCCCGGCCCCAGTTGTGTCGTCACGTTCACCACGCACCGCACCCCGTCCCCGGCAGCCTCCCCGCTCCGCTGAACGATCGTGTCGGGCCATTGCATCACGTGGGTAGAAGCAGTGACCGAGTCGAGGGCATCAGCCGCGCCCAGCGAGGCGACGAGCCAAAGGAGTGCTTCTTGCAGTGGGTCGATCGAAGGCCGAATCACCATTGCCATGAGCAACGCGTCATCGCCGCCAGCGTGCCACGGAGTTCCGCCGCGAAGACGCCCCGAGATTTCGCTGTCGACCGTAACGATCGAGCCATCGGGGGCGTTCTCGGTCCGGGACCACGCTGACGCCAGGGCCTCAACCGACATGGCGACTTCGTAATGGCGCCTACTCACTTCGGCTCACCAGCGGATGCACTCGGTCGACACGCCAGGTGTCGTCGAACCGTGACAGCACGACTGAACCCGCGGCCCAAGAACCTTCGCCGAACGCAGCCGGGCAGTGCAGCGCAACCTCGACGGGCTCATCGCCATCAGGAACAGTTGGTTCCTCGGCGCGCACGTCACCTAAGGGCACGGCAGCGAAGTCGACCCGCAAACCGTGGACGAGCCCGGTGAGGAACGCGTCCAACTCGTCTTGCGGGCTGGTCCCCTGCCGGATGCGTTGCGCCTGGAGTGGGTCGAGGCCGCGACGGGAGCCGGCTTCGAGCACGTGCTCACGGCCGGCCTCGCTCAACATGTCCCACACCACAATGTGCTCGCCCCACACGATCGCTTGGATGAAACGATCAGCAACCGATGCCGGGCTGCTCATGGCCGATCCCAACCGATTTCCTCGAGCATGTCTCGCACTCGGATTCGTTGTGGCCCGAACAGCAGGGCGTTGATCGCTTCATCGAGAATGAAGTCGGCGGCGCGTTGGTCGTGGTTGTCGAGCATGGCGTGGGCCGCTAGCTGCGATTCGAGGGCGGACTCGAGCAAATCTTCGGGAAGCTCCATCAGCACGGTGATGATCGTGCGAATCGAGGCCACATACGACGCTGCAGGCTGGGTGACGATGGCGTAGTACATCGCGGTGAGGCGTTCGAGCTGGTTGGCCTTCGGCAGACGTTCCATCTGCACGAGGCGTTGACGCCAGAACATCAGACGTTCGTTGTCGTCCATCGACCCGGCAAGCGTGGCGATGTGGTCGGCCCGTGTTGCTCCGGGTACAGCCACTTCGAGGCGCTTCTCGACGGCCTCGGCGTTCGCGAACGCTTCTTGCCATTGTGGCTGGTGCAGCCGAGGGTCGAAGATGTTGAGCGAGTCCTCGTAGTACGCCAGAGCTCGCTGCAGCGACGCAACCTCATCACGTCCCGCGTGGGCGTGACCGAGGTTGTGCTTGGCTATGGCGTGCTGCATTGGGAAGCCAACGCTGGTGAAGATGGTGAGGCAGCGTTCGAACGCGGTGATCGCTTGGTCCAAGCAGCGAGCACTGTTCGCCGGATCGAGATCGGCCTTTGCTTTCCACGCAATTCCCAGGGTGTGATCGATCATTGCCGTGTGCATCGAGGCATCAGAGCCGCCGGCGGTACTTGCCGCGTCGGAGAGCACGGCGATCGCAGCATCACACCCGTCGGCGCCGCCTCGGGCCAGGTGCACTTGGCCAAGGTTGTGCTTGGTGGCAAGCATCGTGCGAATCTGCTCGTCGTCTTCGCCAGGAAGCATGTCGAGCGACATGCTGAACGCCTCGACCGCATCGTCGAGTCGTCCGCCTTCGGTCAGCACCAGACCAAGGTTGTTGAGCACTGAGGCCTCTTCGACGTCGACGCCTTTGCCCGACATCAGCCCTAAGGCTTCTCGGAACAGTCGACTTGCGGTGCTGGGGTCGCCCAGCATTCGATGCGCCGAGCCTGCAGCGTTGAGGATGCGGGCATGTTCTACCGGTGCCCGCTGGACGGTAAGCACCTGGGCTGCCTGTTGGTAGTAGTCGAGTGCAGTCCGGAGGTTTTGCTCGGGGTGTGCGGTGGGTTGTTCGGCGGTCGCCATGCCCAGCCGGTAGGCCGCAGCGGCCCACTGCACTGCGTCGGTTGCCGGGTCGAGCGCGTCAAACCGCTGCTTGAGTGCAGCTACAGAATAAGAGGCGGAGAATGCTGTTGGTCCGTCGTTGCTCATGCAGCGCCAGCCTCTTGCAACGATGCAATGCACCGGTCGATCTCGTCGATGGTCACGGGAATGGCGTTGGTGACGATGTCGGACATGCCGATCGCCATGGTGTCGACGTCGACGGGTTGCACCCCGACCATCTTCACGATTGGCGGCAGCACCCCGAGGGCGCGGGCAACCATGAGTGAGCGCTCGGGCGTGGCCAGGTGCATGTCGGCAAGCAGGTCGTACTTCGTGTTGTGATCGAGCGCGTGCACATCGATCACGTCGTAGTCGATCGTCATGACGGTGCCGGGCGGGCGTTCCCGGTCGACCGTATCGATCACGATGATGGCGTCGTAGCCGTCTTGGAGATCCGACACGAGCTGGATGCCCGCAATGCCGGTTTCGACGACGGTGACGTTTGGAATCGATTCGCGTTCGAGCAACCGGTTGGCGACTTCAACGCCGAAGGCATCGTCGCTTCGCAGCACGTTCCCAACCCCGGCGACCAGGATGTTCACGACGCGCGGTGAGTTGCCGTCGAGCGAGCGATTTCTGCCGCCCGCATCGCGTAGCCGTGGATAACCCACCAAGCGATGTACTCCTCGAACATGGCCCAGTCGGCTGCGCTGATCTGACCCTTCCAGTGTTCGACGCGCTTCTCGATCTCGGTGCTGATGACCGTGTTGAGCAGCTGCCCGACAAGCGGCATCTCCAACAGTTGCGCACCTGCGGGGCGCCCCCGTTTCACTTCGTCAGAAAGCCGCGCCGTGTCGTGGGCCAGGGGCACAAGGGCGTCGGTCTGAGGCGTGGTCTCGGGCAGATCGCCAACGTCGGCTTCTTCGATACGCCGAATGCAGTAGCCGACCAAGAAGGCAGTGCCGGCCCAGTCGGCGAATTCCGACATTGGCTGGGTACGACGTTCTTCTTCGATCATCTGCTCGCGGTACGCCGTTGCGGTCACCGTGAGTGGATGTGCCTGGGCGAGCGCCCGAGCTTTGAACGTGAGGTCGCCAACGCGATCGGCCGGGTCAGTCATGTGTCAGCTCAGTCATCGGTACGTTTCTTTATCTGGAGCCCGGTGGTGATGCTGCCGACCACAGGAGGCGGGTGGGCTTCGGCCGTCATCTCTTCGACTTCGATTCGCCGGAAGTCGACCCAGTGCTCTCGCAATGCCGTTTCGACCTGCTCGATGATCGTTGCATCCGATGCGGTGCAACCGTCGCAGCTGCCGTGCAGTTTCAACCGCACGACGCCGTCTTCGATGTGCACGACTTCCATGTCGCCACCGTGTGAGTGCAGGTACGGACGGACTTCAGCCAGCGCTGCTTGCACGCTGACTCTGGCGGCATCGAGGTCGGTGTCGTCGCCGAGCCCGTAGGCCGCAAGCAGAGCTCCCGCGACCGGATCGGCGGCTACGGCTTCGAGAAGAATTTCGCCGCGCCACTCGCGCACCATTTCGACCATCCGCCCAACACCGTTCGCGTGGAAGACGTCGATCCAGTCGAGCATCTCGATGGCGGTGTCAGAGACATCCTTGTCGTCGTGCTCGGCTAGGCGTTCGGCCAGATCGGCGATCCGGGGAAGGATTTGGTCGAACTCGAGGCGTTCATCGCTGCGACTCACTGATTCGGCCTCACAGCGTTGACTTCACAGTTCGGACCTGACAAGAGCGAGCACCTCGTCGACAGTAGCTTCAACCGTGTCGGTGAACCCAAGCCCAAACCCTTCGTCCTCGGGTTCGACTTCGATGACGACGGTGTCGTCGGGGAACTCGCCGTAGTAGCGCACGACAGCCAGGGTGTGATCGAGGTCGATGATGCCCATTGCAGCTTCCGACAGACGGTCTTGAACCTCGTCGTCGCTGGGTGGGGTGAGGTCGAGGTTGTAGCGCCGGATCGTGCCCGGCGGGTCTTCACGGCGGGGCATGCAGCCAACGAGCACGACCTTGTTTGGGCGCACTTCTTGCAGTCGATGCAACACCCGGTGTGCGGCGTACGACATGTCTTCGACAATGACGTGATCGGGCCAGTCGAGGTCGACGACTCGGTTCACCCATTGGGTGCCGTAGTCGAGGTCGCGTAGCCAGGGCAGGCCAATGCCGCCCACGAGCACGCGACCCGTGTTGCTGTCGGGCAGCTCGTACTGCTTCTTCGCGTTGACGAGTTCCGGGTCGGGGACGGTCAGCCCCGGAATGACGAGATCGGTCGCCGATCGTGTTGGTTCACCTATCGGCATGAGCTACTCAAGCGTGCAGCTGCAGGAGTTGACCTCGCGAGTGATGATGCCCTTGCCAGTGTCCATGTGCGTGGTGCACGGCATGCACGGATCGAAGCTTCGGATTGCCCGCAAGATATCGATGCCCTTGACGTCGTCATCGCCGACGCTCTCGAGAATCGGCGTGCCGACAATGGCTTCTTCATACGGGCCAGGCATGCCGAACGGGTCGCGTGGTGCTGCGTTCCAGGTGGACGGCGTGTTGATCTGGTAGTTGACGATCTTGCCCTTGTCCATGTGCAGGTGGTGGGTGAGATAGCCACGGCCGGCTTCCCAGAATCCGTAGCCAACCCGCTCGTCTTGTGGAACCGTGAACTTGGTGGCCGTCTTGGTTTGGCCAGCACGCCACAGGTCGAATGCCTGCATGAGGTTGATCATGCCGATCGCTGCGGTGAAGGCAACGCCGTAGGCACGGCCACGGTTGCGCTCGAACGCGTTGAGCTTCTCGGGGATCTTCCAGTTGAGTTCCATCTCTGGAAGCTCGTGGCGTGGCATCAGCATGCGAAGACCGTCGCCGGTTGAGCTGAGGTAGGGGTTGTCTTGCAGGTTCCCGGCGAGTGCAGTGGTCCACATGCGTCCGTAGACGCCGGACTCCATCGACATGCGATCCCAGCGTGGGGCGGTGTCCCACGTGTACTTCTCTTTGAAGTTCTTGCCCTCTGGGCGAGGGATCGTGATCTTGTTCATCATGTGATACGGGCTGAGCGGGTTGCCCAACGGGTCGGTATCGAAGCGCTGCGGACCGTTCTTTGTCCAGTCGTCGTAGTAGCTGTGCTCGACAAACTCTTCGATGCCCATGTTGATGCGGGTGAGATCCGAGGTGACGAGCTTGCCGTCGACGATGACGCCGGGAGCCGAGTAGCGGGCGTTGCCCCACGTGTCGATGTTCTCGAACGTGGCGTCGTAGACGCTTGGGTCGTCCCAGATGCCGGTTTGGATCATGTTCGAATCGCGCAAACCAACCAGTTCGTAGTCGGGGTTGGCTTCGAGGAAGAAGTCGCAAATGTCGTCCCACCAGCCGGCAAGGCGCTTCGAGTAATCCAAGATCTTCGCAAGTTTGTTGGAGAACTCGTTGAACGTCGGGGTGGAGATCGTGGTCGACACGCCGCCCGGCACGAGGGTGGACGGATGCGGGAACTTGCC
>CAKZVC010000071.1 GCA_937922235.1 uncultured Acidimicrobiales bacterium
TGCTCTTGCCCGATCCGTTCTCGCCCACGACCGCAACGACCTCTCCAGCGCTGAGCTCGAGATCGATGCCGTGCAGTGCATCCCGGTTGCTCTCGGGGTATCGATACGACACGTCGGAAAGCACGATGCTCTTTGGGGCCGAGTCGAGCACCGTTTCTGCAGGGATCGACGGACGGCGCAAGAACGAACGAAGGTCGTCGACGTGCTGCGACGCTTCCAGCAGGGTGCCCGCACCGTTGAACAGCCCGCTGAGCGCCCCGATCAGTTGGTAGGCGGTCAGCGCCGCAACCGCGGCGGCGCCGAATTCGACACGTTCGGCTGCGACTTCTCGGCCGATGTACACAAGGCATCCGGCCAGCACCAACGACAACCCGATCGAGCTCGCCAAGTCGGCCAGGAGGCGCTTTCTCAATAAGACCAAGAGGTGCTCGATTCGCCGGATCACCAAACCGTCGTATCGATCGCGCAGCATCGACGACGTTCCGAAGAGACGCATCTCGCGGCCCTCAGATCGCGACACCAGAGCCTCGCGCAAGTATCGGCGTTCTCGATCGGGAGCGGTCTCGTGGTAGGCGAACGAATAGGTGAGCTGGCTCTTGACGGCAGACACGACTCCCAGCCCGAGTCCCGCAAGAGCAAAGGGGAATAGCAACTCGGGAACGATCGCTATCAGCACGATGGCCAGGACGATCAGGGTCAGGGCCGAGCGAAGCGTGCGAAGCAGTCCGTCAGACGCCGCCCACACCTGGTGCTTTGCCGCGTTGATCGCCCGCGCAAGCGAATCTTGAAACTCGGGGAGCTCGAACTCTTCGTAGCTCGCATCGGTGGCGATCCGTAGAACGTCACGCATGACTGTTTGGTCAACGCGCTCGCTGATCAACCAGTTCGATTCGTGCAAGACCACCGTGGTTAGCCGGCGGAGCGCCGCCACCATGCTGAAGCCAACAAGTCCGGCAAGCGCTGCTGACCCGGTGGAGAGCTCATCGACAACTGAACGGATCAAGACCAGTTCTGCAGCCACAAGCGCGGCTGAAATAGCGATCAGGGCCACGACCGTAAACAACAACGGTCGCCCGCTCGCTGCAACCAAGCCAAGGGCCTGCTTGAGCGATGTTGGTAGCCGCTTCACCGAATTCATGGCGACACGGTCACTTCAGCAGATCGCCGCTTCTCAGCAGCGACGGGCACGACACGGCGAAAGTGGGACAGCAGACGCGTCAGATACGGATTGCCATGGGTATCGGGGCGTCGAATGTCGAGGATCGCTGACGAGGGAACATACCAACGGGCGACGTACCTAGCCGACTGAGGGAGCTTCGCAAGCGGTCGCCGTAGCGACACCCAGGTGCCACGACGACGCAGCCCAAAGTGCACGTCGCCTTCACCGAGTACGGGTGCCCACTTGGGCCGGGTCTCAACGGTGAACGGCACGAGGTTTGCGCCGAGTCCCAGGTCTTGGACAACTGCCCAGATCGCAGGTTGCACGATGTCGACAAGGCCTTCAGCGCGGACGAGGTCGTCGAACGAATCCCAGTCGATACCACCGGGCCGGGAAAGCAGCCGGGCGATATCGCCAGCAGTCCACAGATTGCCGCCACCTTTGCGAGCGAGGTTCACCGCAGAGATAGCAAGTGAGAGCTCGGGCGTCGGCACATGGGCGTTCGTGCTGCGGCCAATGATATGTGGGACGAAATGCGAATCCAGGCGTGCCGGCGAACTAAGGGGAGTAAGCAGGCCGAAGGGCGTGAAGTGCACATCGACCGCAATGTCGTTGACGACAGCCTCCAGTTCATGGATTGGCGAGCCGCTCACCGCGAGGGCGACAGCGGCACGAATCGCACACTCAGCAAGTCCGAGATCGCGCAAGAGCCACTCAAGCCGCTCTGGCTCCCTTGCATCGACATAGATGTCGATGTCGCCGTGGGGACGCTCGGCCACCGAGTCATATACCGAAGCAGCAAGTGCTGGGCCCTTGAATACACGAAGCGGTAGGCCC
This sequence comes from uncultured Acidimicrobiales bacterium, assembly GCA_937922235.1. Lineage (GTDB taxonomy): Bacteria > Actinomycetota > Acidimicrobiia > Acidimicrobiales > SHLQ01 > SHLQ01. The sequence goes on from CAKZVC010000071.1 coordinate 1,997, forward strand.
GCAGCTTGGTGGAACTCAGCCACGAGCTCGAGTGCGGTGTCCATCCGAGCCTGTTGGGCCTCGGAGTGCAACCGGCGGGCTGCGAGCTGAAACTCAGCGTCATCGTGCCAGTCACTTCGCTGCCTGGTGGCGGTCTCATACAGAAGCTCAGCGACGTGCACTGAACGCGCTGCATCTACGTCCGCAGCCGAAACTGACTCCACCGGGCGACCGGCGAGAAGCTCTCGAATTGTCGGATGTAGTGCGCCGCTCATCGCCTCGCCTGATTTAGGGGCCTTCCCTAGCTTGCACGAAATCGGGCGATTTTACATGAGCCAAAGGTTCAGGCCCTTGGCTGCAGGGCTACTGCACGGTGATGGTTGGTGCTGGGGTGGTGGGTGGTGCTGCTCGATTGTTTTCGTTGTCCCAGGCCCAGAGCGAAATGCGGTAGGTGCCGGTTGGGTCGAGGTTGACGTTGGGGAGGGTCCAGGTGTTGTTGCCGTTGAGGGTGGCGAGGTTCCAGGACCATGCGGTGACCCAGGTGGTGCCGTTCCAGTAGTTACCGGTTTGTTGGTTGCGTACGAGGACGCGTACTCGGTCAACTCCAGAGTTGTCGTCGGTGACACCACCAGTGAGGTCGTTAGCTCCAACTTGCAACGTTGTTGCGGTGGTGAAGGTGACGACTGGTGGTGTCGTGTCGTTGATCGAGACGGTGATGGTTGGTGCTGGGGTGGTGGGTGGTGCTGCTCGATTGTTTTCGTTGTCCCAGGCCCAGAGCGAGATTCGGTAGGTGCCGGTTGGGTCGAGGTTGACGTTGGGGAGGGTCCAGGTGTTGTTGCCGTTGAGGGTGGCGAGGTTCCAGGACCATGCGGTTACCCAGGTGGTGCCGTTCCAGTAGTTACCGGTTTGTTGGTTGCGTACGAGGACGCGTACCCGGTCAACTCCAGAGTCGTCGTCGGTGACACCACCGTCAAGATCGATGAGGCCGACCGGTTGGGTCGTCGCAGTCGCAAACGTGAGCACTGGAGGCGTCGTATCCACGACTCCAGCTGGCACCGTGATCGGGTTCGGCGTGCAAGGAACGTCGACGTTGCCGCCGCCGGGGTTCCAGCGAACGGCGTAGCTGTAGCTGGTGCCAGGAGTGGTGGTTGTGTCGGTGTAGGTGCCGGTATCCGGAGCGCCGGTTGCCTTCCACGATCCGTCGCGTCGGATTTGGACTGAGGCCACGTTGACGAAGTCGTTCCACGTGACGACAGGAGCATCGTTGCCGTCGAGCTCGACGGTGCATCGCTCCACACCCGCAATGCGGAACGGGGTGACGAGAACCGGCGCGGTGGTCTGGCCAACTTGGTCCTTCGCGAACGCACGAACTTCATAGTCGCCTGGCGTCAGCGTTGCTCCGACGTTGACCGACCAGTCAGCGGTTCCGAGGCCCGTGCTGGTCAGCGTCACCGGTGCGTCAGCCTGGTTCGGCCCGAAGGAGGTGCCGTTGGCCTGTAGCCATTCGCCAGTTGTGATGTTCTTCAGCCGCACGGTCACTTCGCTCACGATGCGATCGTCGGCAGCGCTTCCCCGAAGTGTCGTGATCGACGAGAGGATCTCGCCGCTGGTTGGTGCTGTGATAGCGACGGTTGGTGGGGTGGTGTCAGGTGCTGCGCCAAAGTCGAAGAAGCCTGAACGGCCAACCAGGAAACTGTTGAACCGGTTGCTGTCGTGTCCGGCGAGCAGGCCACGGTCGATAAGCGTTACGTCGAAGACGGCAAGTTGGTTGTTGCTACCAGGGTCCCATGCAAGGGCTTGGCCGTTCGAAGGGTTCAGTGCCGCCATCTGGCCTCGGAACACCGCCTGGCCCGGGAAGATAACGCTTGGGTTTACTGGGTCATTCACGTCATTGACGTTGCACTGGTTTGCCGTTGCGCCCGTGAACGCATGCGTGCTTCCTCCTGGAGGTGCTCCGTTCAACGGTGCGGCACAGAAGTGGCCACCCGCGTACACAGCAACGTCGCTAACGGCAAGGGAGAACACGCTCGAATACATGCGGGCCACCCATGTGTAGTTGATCGTGCCGGTGCCGCCAGTTTCGTAGCGAAGAACCGAATCGCAGTTTGGCGGCCGGTCGGCGCCCTGGCCACCGATAACGATGAACGAGTTGCTCGGAGAAATTGCGATGTCGCGCAGTGCGTACAAGCAATCTGCAGTGCCCTGTTGTGCGAACCACGGGATCGACCAGTTCGCCAAGGTTGCCGTGGGGCCAGAGACGTCGATCTTGGCAACGGCCTCTCGCGTCGTTCCATTGATAGCGGTGCCGAAGTGAAGACCGAACACGGTGTTGCCATCGGAAGTTGCCACGATGCCTCGGGCGTACTGGCCGGCGAGGACCGTGTTCTGCACGTTCATCACGAAGCCGGCGTCGACCGCTCCAGAGTTCGCATCAACCGCGGCAAAGCCGGTTCGAGGTTGGCCGCCAACCGTGACGAAGTTGCCCGCCATGTAGACGTGGGTGTTCGTAACCGCCATCGACCGAACCAGGGCGTTCGCCGAGCCCTGGAACGACGTGTCGAGCGTGCCATCGGCCGACAACTTGGCGATACGGCTCGGGAATGAACTGTCCCACTTCCAGAAACGGCCACTGGCATACACGGCGTCTTTGGCGGGGTTGACCTGCAGATCGAAGACTGCGTTGTTGAGGACTGGTCGGAAGTTCTCATCGAGAACACCCGTGTCGATGTCGTACGCAAAGATGTGCGGCTGGGTGATGATCGAGCCGTCAGGTCGCTGGACTTGCTGGAAGTCGCCGCCGACGAAAATTCGGTCGCCGATCTGCGCGTGGGCAAAGACAGTTCCGTCGAGCACGACGGGCACATCACGCCTCGGGGCCTCGGGCACCACCTGCCCATGGTTAACCGCAGCAGTTGCTCCGTTGTTGGCAACGAAGGCGACAAGCACCAACGTCATGACTGTGATGAGGCCGCCCGCCGCGGCGCGTGTACGAGCGCGCATATTCAGAACGTACCATTCTCAAAACACTGCACGGTCCGGTTCGAGTGATTTTTGCCACTCTCCGGAAGAACTCTTCTCGGCATGTGTGCTTCCCTCCACAGATCGACACTCTCTGCTACTCGGTTGACGCAGTGAGTGAGTGAAAGGTCGCGCTTCTGGTTCGCGCCACTCCGGCACCCCTGTTTCTGCGGGGGAGAGGTATCCTTGGGCTTCAGAGCCAACGGTTCGAAAGGTTGCCCTCATGAGCACAGCAGATATCGGTGTCGATCTCAGCAAGTACGAGCTTGGATGGTCCGACGCGGAGGACTATCTCTATAAGCCCAAGAAGGGCCTCAACACCGACATCATCAACGAGATGTCGTGGATGAAGGGCGAGCCCGCGTGGATGCGCGACTTCCGGCTCAAGTCCTACAAGCGGTTCGAGAAGCGCCCCATGCCTAAGTGGGGCGGCGACATGTCCGAGATCTACTTCGACGACATCTTCTATTACATCAAGCCCACCGAATCTGTGAAGGACGACTGGGACGACATCCCTCAGGCCATCAAGGACACCTACGAGAAGCTGGGCATCCCGGAAGCCGAGCGCAAGTACCTCGCTGGCGTCACCGCTCAGTACGAATCTGAGGTTGTGTATCACCGCAACCGTGAAGACCTCGAGCAGCTCGGTGTCATCTTCTGCGACATGGACACCGCACTTCGCGAACACCCAGAGCTCGTAAAGGAATACTTCGGCACGGTCATCCCGCCGAACGACAACAAGTTCTCTTCGCTGAACTCGGCCGTATGGTCGGGCGGCAGCTTTATCTACGTGCCGCCAGGCGTCCACGTCGACCAGCCACTGCAGGCCTACTTCCGGATCAACGCTGAGAACATGGGCCAGTTCGAGCGCACGCTCATCATTGCTGACGAAGGCTCATCGGTGCACTACATCGAAGGCTGCTCGGCTCCGGTCTACACCTCTGACTCGCTGCACTCGGCTGTTGTTGAGATCATCGTCAAGGACTCGGCTCGTGTCACCTACACGACCATCCAGAACTGGTCGAACAACGTATTCAACCTCGTCACCAAGCGGGCCAAGGTCTACGCCGAAGGCCACATGGAATGGATCGACGGCAACATCGGTAGCCGTCTAACCATGAAGTACCCAGCCGTTGTCATGGTCGGCCCAAAGGCATCGGGCGAGGTCCTCTCGGTTGCCTACGCCGGCAACGGTCAGCACCAGGATGCTGGCGCAAAGATGGTGCACGCAGCACCAGAAACCACCTCGAAGATCGTCAGCAAGTCGATCAGCTCCGACGGCGGCCGAACCAGCTACCGCGGCCTTGTTCACGTCGACGAAGACGCCTACGGCTGCAAGAGCCACGTCCAGTGCGATGCGCTCATCCTCGACGAAGACTCGATCAGCGACACCTATCCCTACATGGAGATTGGTTCACGCGACGCAATCATCGGCCATGAGGCCACCGTGTCGAAGGTCGCCGACGAACAGCTCTTCTACCTGATGAGCCGCGGCCTATCCGAAGAGCAAGCGATGGGCATGATCGTGAACGGCTTTATCGAGCCCATCACCCGCACGCTCCCTATGGAGTACGCCGTTGAGTGGAGCCGTCTGATTGAGCTGCAAATGGAAGGCTCTGTCGGGTAGTTCCCAACGAGCACACCAGTTGCTACTGTAACGACTCCCAATACTGGGGTAACGACAGTAGTAGTCACTGCAAGGACGGCCCGGCGGGAACGCGGCCACTTGTCACCGAAAGGGTATGGCTGTGGCGGCAACACTCTTCCAACAACGGACTAGCGAGATCTTGGCGCAATATCGTCGCGGCTGCGATGAGATCATGGGTGACCATGATGGCCATCTCGACCCCAAGGCGTTTGCCCGCTACGACGGCCTCGCCCGAGACACCGTCCGCCTTCTTCGCGAGGCAAAAACCGAATGTGTCCGTGAAGAAGCGCGCTCTGCCGATGAGATCCTCGGCGAAGGTCGGCGCGACGAGCATGTCGATCTTGGGTACTCATCAGTGAAACTCGAAATCGACCTCGCAATCGACGAGGTCTTGTCGGACAAGATGCGCTTCCGGGCTCCACCTCAGGCACCGGTAGCCGCCGAAGACGCCATCGATCAAGAGGTAGGTGAGACTGCGGAGGCACTGGGCGGGCGAAGGCTCCTCGACAAGCTCGAGAAGCTCATCGAGCTGCGCGACCTCGGCGTTCTCAGCGATCGCGAGTTCGAATCGGTCAAAGCCAGCCTGCTCGAAGAAGACGAGTGACCAATTAGGGACAGTCCCTAATCCGCCACTACTACAAGATCCGAGCCTTCGCTGCGGCGAACTCGGCATCGCTCAACACCCCTGCCTGGTGAAGCTCGGCGAGGGTGATCAACTCGCCCGTGAGGTCGATCTGTTCGGTTGGCGGTGGCGTCGCTGTTCTCGCCTGAAGGTCGCGCCAGCTGGCCTTGGCCGTGAACACCCGTTGGATGGCGTCGTCGATCTCGGCGTTGATCGACGGGAAGTCGATCACGCCCGGCTGGGCCTGCTCGGTGCGCACCGACTTGGTCTTGTTCTCGCGCAGCAAGCGGATCGTGTTCTTGGCCACGCCGTTCATTCGGGCGATGACATCAGCGGTTGTCGGGCCTGAGCGCGACAGCTCTTCCACCTCGTGTTGGAACGAGGTCAACAGCTCTACGGTTCGTCGACGAAACCTGTCCTCAAGCATCCAATGCTCATCCACCATTCAGCCGTTCTAGCGTTACCCATTGGTGCGGGCAATAGCGGTTTTGGCGACCTTGTTCACACGGGCGCAAAGACTCTCGCAGTGTGTCGTTGGCAGCGGCTTCTCGCACGGTGTGCGAGAAACCTGGTCACATTTACATTTCATTTGTGTTACGGTTTCGTGACGTGCGGGCACACGTGGGGTTTACGTAGTGAACGAAGAGTTACTCCGAAACAGCTTGGGCATCGACTTCGATCCCAGCGCTGTATTGGTGGCTGGCGGGCCAATCGTTGTGCGAATTTGCGGACTGACGTTGCTGTCGGTTGTGGCCGCCCGACTGGTCCGGCGCGCCTGTGACCGCATCGACAACGCCCGCACCCGGCGTCAGCTCGTCTTCTTCGCTCCAAAGCTCGTCCGCATCTTGGTCTTGGCCTTCGGACTCGAAATCGCGGGCGTCGACGTCACTGGCATGGCCGCCCTCCTCACTACCGTCGGGTTCACCGGCGCCGTAGTCTTCACCCCACTTGGTCAGAACATGGTTGCCGGCCTCGTCACCGCCATTGACGAGATCTACAAAGAAGGTGACATCATCGAGATCGATGGCGTGTCCGGGCGGGTGGTTTCACGCTCGCTTCTACGCACCGAGCTCGCACTGCCCGACGGCACGACCGCCTGGATTCCCAACGCCGAAGTCTCCGAGAACCGCACTCTCAACCATTCCCGCCTAGGCGCCTACCGCATCTCCGTTGAGGTGCCCCTTGACTTCCAACCCGATCGCAAACGCGCCGAGCTGATCATGACCAGCGTCATTGCCGACCTCGAGTGGAATGTCGCCGGCCGGCGGCCAATGGTGTGCCTCGACGACATCGGCGGCGACGCCGTGCTCTTCCGGGTCTATGCGTGGATTGCTGACCGGTCACAAGAGCCCATCTACCGGTCGCTTCTACTCACCGACCTCGTCGACGCGCTCGAAGATGCTGGCTTCTCCGTCGGGCACACGACAAACCTGTCGATGCTCGCCGACGTCGAAGCCAGCAACTAGCGGGTTACTCGCAGGTGGTGTTCGTGGTGGCGTTGCCCTGACGGGAACGAATCACGTAATCGTCGTCATCGTCGGCGAACACGTCGGTGTAGGTGAGTGCACCGGTGTTTGTGAGCCAACCACCATTGCGGCGGACGATGTAGGTGTCTTCGCCGGGGATCTCGTCCCAGGTGAGCGTCACTGAGCCGTCGGCGTTTTCGACCGCTGTACAGGTCTGCCCGGTCGGAGGCGAGTCAACAATGACAATGTCGATTGGCGAACACACGGTGCTGGTTACCGTGCCGGCCAGGTTCGAACGAATCTCGTAGGTGTACGTGCCCGGGCCGGGGTTGCGCACTGAGGTCAACGTGTTGCCGAGTTCGCCAACATAGGTACCGTTGCGGCGCAAGTTGTAGGAGTTTTCACCTGCAATCGGATCCCACGTCAAGGTGATCGTGCTGTCGGCGTTGAGCACTGCAGAACACGTCTGGGCAACCGGCGGCGGACCATCGATCACGATGCCCGTCGGGTCACACGAGGTGGTCGTCTTCACGCCGTTGACCGTCGAGCGAACCGCGTAGTCCCACGTGCCAGCGCCGGGGTCATCCACGTAGCTGAAGGTGTTGCCAACAAAGGTCAGGTAGTTCCCGTCGCGGCGAACGCTGTAGCCGTTTGCGCCCGGGACAGCATCCCAGGTAACCAGGATGGTGTCGTCAGCGTTCAGCGTTGCCGTACACGTCTGCGCCACCGGTGCTGGCGGGTCGATGACGAGGCCGGTCGGGTTGCACGTGGTGTTCGTGACTACGCCGTCCTTGTTCGAACGGATCACGTAGTCCCAGGTGCCCTCACCTGGCGAGTCGCTGTACTCGAGCGTGTTGCCAGCGGAGGCCAAGTACGTTCCGTTGCGGCGAACGCTGTAACCGTTCTCACCAGGGATCGCGTCCCAAGCAAGATCGATCGACTCGTCATCGTTGAGCGTCGCCGAGCAGGTCTGCACGAAGGGCGCTGGCGGGTCAACCGTGACCGATGGGGTGCACGGAACGTCGACACGACCTGCAGGCGTAATAGCTCGGAGCTCATAGTCCCAGGTGCCTTCACCAGGCGCATCGAGATAGCTAGAGGAGGTCACATCGTTGTTCGTCGTAACCCATGCGCCGTTGCGGCGAAGCGTGTAGGTCGAGGCATCGCGCACATCGCTCCAGTCGACGAAGATGGTGTCGTCCGCAGTCACGGTTGCCACGCAGATCGGCGCCGGTGTTCCTTCAACCAAGCCGATCGTCCAGCCGAGGGCAGAGCGAGTGTGCAGGTCGCCAATGGCCACTCGTGCTGGGGAAGTGCCAGCTTCGGCCGTCGTCACGGACATGGTCGAGTTGATGTGGCCGCCGCCCAACCCAACAATGCTGCTTACGGTTGCTTCGTCAGCGGGGGCGGCAAGCGAAACGCCTGTGGCTGAGCGGTTTGCCCAATAGTGCACAATCGTCGAATCCGACGGCACGGTAATTGCGGGTGCGGTGTGCTGCGATGCCAACACTGGCTCGGCTACCGCAAACGACTGCAGCGGTGCAGCAGTGTCGAGGTAGCGATAGATCGACAGCGTCAGCGTGCCCTTCACCCCGGGCTTGTCAGACAGGAAGTCCTCCTCGATCGACTGCGGTGCCGGGTTCACAAAGATCTCCGACTTCATCGAGCCGGCAACCTGGCTGTTCAACGACGTCCAACCCGCTGGCGGAGTAATGACCGCCGTCGCGTCCGCCATCGTCACAATCGCTATGCCGTAATCTCCGGAGTCGATAAAGGATGCGCCCTGCGAGGTAAGCGTGCCCTGGCCCGTGTACGACAAGACGTCCACAACCTCAACCGGAAGGTCGTTTCGGTTGCCGTTCGTGACAACGACTGGGTTCGACGTGGTTGCGCTCGCTCCAGCATTGTCGGTCACGGTCAACGTGGCCGTTGGTCGGTTCGCCAAGTCGGTCTTGGCGATAGTTACTTGTGGTTGCGACGATGTAATGCCATTGCCAAAGTCCCAGGCATAGCTCGCAACCGTGCCATCGGGGTCAGATGACGAGGCGCCGTCGAACACGCAGCTCACGCTGGTGCAGAAGTACGAGAACGTCGGGGCGGGGGACTGGTTGCCTATGCCAGGGCCGTTAAAGACCGCGAAGTGAGGCTGCACGACGCCACCGATTTGGACAAAGTCGCCGCCCACGGCAAGTCCGCTTGGACCGATATGCAGTTCCCACACGCCCCACGTGCTGTTCGCTCCAGGGTTCCAGGGTGCGAGTTCCCCAGTGATTGGGTCGAACGCCGCCAACTTATTTCGGCGAACCGCGTTTGGGTTGTCGTCGCTTTCGAGGAACGGCCCGTTGTTGTCGATGTAGACGTACTCGCCATGGGTGCCGATGTAGACGAGGTCGTCGGTAGCAACAACCGCCTGGAAATCGCCTGAGTTGATACGACGCCAGAGCTGTTCGCCGGTGGTCGTGTCCCATGCCGTCAGCGAGTTTCCGCCCGCGCCAAGCGAACCAGCACCAGCGGCGTACAGAATCGTGCCGTCTGGCTTCATGCTCACTTCGTAGACCTTGAAGTTCGACTCCGGAGCCCACGCATCAGCCACGCCAGTTGCCGGGTTCACTGCGGCAATGCGCTTGTGTTCGACGCCATCGATCGTGGTGAAGTTGCCGCCCATGTAGAGGCGGGCCCCCTCGAGCTGAAGGTCGAGCACCTTGCCATCGAGGACTGGTGCGAATGCGGTATCGACGACGCCGTTCGAGTCGAGCTTGGCCAAGTGCGCTTGTGCGACGCCACCGATCGTCGTGAACGTTCCGCCGGCCCACACATTCGTGCCGTCAGTGGCAAGCGTGTCAACGGCAGCATCGGCGTCGGGGTCGAAATTGTTGTCGACAGCGCCGGTTATCGGGTCGAGCTTGGCGATGCGGCTCGGGTAGCTGTTGTTGATTTTGAAGAACTTGCCGCCCACGTACACCGCGGAACCATCGGGGGCTACCGCAATCGACAGGACTTCGCCGTTGACCTGCGGGCGCCACGTTTGGTCGAGGCGGCCCGTCGCCACATCGATCGCGGCTAAGTATGGCTGGGTCTCGCCGGCAACCGTTTGGAAGTTGCCACCGATGTAGTAACGGCCGTTTGCCTCCGCAATCGCATAGACCGGGCTCGAATCAGCTTCCGGATCAGAATCCGGGTCGATCGAGGCTGTGGCGCGAGGCGCGCTATCTGCTGCAACCGCTGCATCAGCAACGTTTGCGCCTATGAGCAAGAGAACTCCCATGAGTGCAGCGATCGTTCCTGCAAGTGAGAGGTGCCGCCACCGAAGAGTCGTGTTCACGATGAAACCAGTCCTATATATGCACGCAGACGTTTGCGATGTCTGGAGCCGCCGAGGGAGATCCTAGTCCCGAGAATAGATGACTGCATAGTGTTGTGACGTAAGCAATCAACCCCACAGAGTGTCGGTTTTGTAGTCCAATACGCCCAGGCGTACACTCGGTTCTGTGGCGTAACGTTACGTATTCGCCGCGTAGAGTGGCGGAACCAGCAACGTGGGTGAAGTAGGGCAGTCGGTGAGTAAAACCAGCGCAGCGAGAGAACAGATCTCGATCGTGCACTCTGATGATCTCAAGATCGTCCGCGACCGTTCGCGATACGAACGCCGCTTCAAGCGTCCCTTCGACCTTGTTGTTGGGAGCATCGTGCTCATGGGCGCCCTTCCCGTGATGGGTGCGATCGCCGTCGCCGTGCGCGTCGGCCTCGGCAAAGGCGTGCTCTACAGTCAGCAGCGTGCCGGAGCTGACGGAGCCCCGTTCACGATTTACAAGTTCCGCACCATGCGCCCCGATCGTCGCCAACGCGAGCTCGAATTCCCAGCCGACGAGGATCGTCGCGGCGAAACCCACCACAAAGCCGATAACGATCCGCGCCACACCGGGCTCGGCCGCATCCTTCGCAAGCTCAGTCTCGACGAGCTTCCACAGCTACTCAACGTCATGCGCGGCGAGATGAGTCTCGTCGGGCCTCGACCCGAAATGATCGATGTCGCCCGCCAACGCGGGTACCTCCATCACGTGCGCCACGACGTGAAGCCCGGAATGACCGGCCCCTACCAGACCTCGTTGCTTCGTTTGAACGGCGATCTGCGAGACGGCCTCGAATTGGATGCTGAGTACGTCAACAACCTGACGTTTAGCAACGACCTGCGCTATCTCCTGAAGACGTTCACTGTCTTCTTCGGTGACCCCACGGGCTCCTAGCCCCGTTTCCACTTCAGGTGAACTCGACTCGATCGAACCTGAAGAACTCGTGAAAAACGTTGCCCTGCCGATGTTTGCGCGCCGTGCGTAGGCCATCATGGGTTCATGCCAATGCGCCAAGACTGCAAGTACTTCGAGAGCCGCACGTACCCAACGGGCGACACCGTTCGCAAGTGCGATCTCGATCTCGCGCCTGAAGCACCTTGGCGTTGCCCAGATGACTGCCCCAAGTACGAACGTCGCATGGCCGACGTGGCATGGAACCACGGCACGCTCGTCACGCCCAAGACGCCCGAAGAGCCCCCTGGGCTTGGCGAGGACGACAGCATTGCTGCGCTACTTGATGCGGCCGAAGACATCGTCAATGCGGCCGGTCCAGGCATCAAGGCTGAAGTTGACGAAGAGCGCTGGCGAGCGCAACAACAAGCGAACAAGAGCGGGCTGCGGCGGTTCTTCGACCGGCGAAAGAAACGTGACTAACGGCGTCCCATCCGACCCGGCTTAGATACCACTACTGACGATAGTCTTGGCACTTATGCCAGACGCACAAACGCTCGCCCCTTGGCTCGAATCTGCGCGCTCAACCGCCGCTGCAGACCTCGCCAACGCTGAGGCCCCAACCGGACGTGAAGAGGTGTGGCGCTACACCCGTATCGCCGACATCGACCTCGCCAACTACTCGGTCCCTGACGCAGACGCCGGAACCTCCGTCGACCCGATTCCGCTCGACGGCGCCGCAGCCACGATCGTCATCCGCAACGGACGGATCGCCTCGATCGACCGCACCGACGCCCTTGGCAAGGCCACGGTCTCTACCGTGAGCGAACACGACGACGGTCAAACGATCCTCAACTCCGTCCGTGGCGAAGCGGTCGACGTTGTGGGTCACCTCCACGACGCACACGCCGGCGACATCATCGTCATCGACGTACCCCGAGGTCACCACGTCGAAGCTCCTATCGCCATCGACGTCTACTCCGATGTTGAGGGTGGACTCACCTGCCCTCACACGATCGTCCGAGCCGCCAATGGCGCCTCGGTCACCGTGTTCGAGCGCCGCCGTTCGGGCGAAGCCGCCCAAATGGTCGTTCCCGTCGTCGAGCTCGACGCCGCCGCTGATGCCCGGGTCAACTACCTCGTTGCCCAACAGCTCGGCCTCAACACGATCTCGCTCGAACACCAAGCAGCAACCGTTGGACAACAGGCACACGCGGTCTGCTCAACGGCAGCCTTCGGTGGCTCCTACGCCCGAGTGCAAGCCGAGATGTCGCTTAACGGTCGAGGCTCGAGTGGCGACTTGTTGTCGGCCTACTTCGGTGACGGCGAGCAAATGCTCGACTTCCGCACCTTCCAGCACCACAACGCACCCGACACCACCTCGAACCTGCTGTTCAAGGGGGCCGTTACGGGCGAAGCGCAGTCGGTCTATAGCGGCCTGATCAAGGTTGCTGAGAGCGCACCCGGAACCAACGCCTTCCAAACCAACCGAAACCTGAAGCTCTCCGAGGGTGCGTGGGCCTACTCGGTGCCCAACCTTGAGATCGAACAGAACCAGGTGTCGTGCAGCCACGCCTCAACCGTTGGCGAAATCGACGAGGACCAGCGCTACTACCTCGAGAGCAGGGGAGTGCCCACGACAGCTGCTGAACAGCTCCTCGTGTCCGGCTTCTTTGCCGAGGTCATTGGTCAGTTCCCCGTCGACGGCGTGAAGGCTGAGCTGCAGTCGTACATCGACGATGCACTTGCCGCCGACCGAGCCGCCCAGGAGGCTGCAGCATGAGCGAATCAAAAACGGTGAAGCTCTGCGAGGTCGACTCGCTCGAACCTGGCAACATCACCACCGCCGACATCGACGGTCGCACCATTGCCTACGCGCGCATCGGCGACCAGTGGTTCGCGATCGACGATACGTGCAGCCATGCCAAGGTGTCGCTCTCTGAGGGCTTTCTCGAAGAAGACGACCTCGTCATCGAATGCCCGCTGCACGGAGCGTCGTTCTCGCTCGAGACCGGCGAAGCGCTGACGCTCCCGGCCATCAAGCCAGTTGCCAGCCACGCCATTGAAGTCAAAGACGGCGAAGTATTCGTCACCATCGAAGGAGACGAATCGTGAGCGAACTCGTCGTAACCGACCTCCACGCCACCGTTGGCGGCAAGGAGATCCTCAAGGGAGTGTCCCTCACGATTCGCAGTGGCGAAGTCCACGCAGTCATGGGGCCAAACGGGTCGGGTAAGTCGACCCTGAGCCACGTCATCACCGGCAAGCCTGGCTACACCGTGACCGGTGGTTCCGTCACACTTGACGGTGTTGAGCTCCTCGAGCTCGCCGCGTGGGAGCGGGCCAAGGCTGGCCTCTTCCTCGCCATGCAATACCCAACCGAGGTACCGGGTGTGTCGCTCGAAGCCATGCTCACCGCGTCAGCGGTTGCTGCAGGCCGCGACGCTGACGTCATCAAGGCCAGCATCGCTGCTGAATCCGAGCGCATCGGCTTTGCCACCGACCTCATCACCCGCCCGCTCAACGTCGACCTCTCCGGTGGCGAGAAGAAGCGCAATGAGACAGTGCAGCTCGGCGTGCTTGAGCCGAAGTTTGCCATCCTCGACGAGATCGACTCTGGTCTCGACGTCGACGCCATGAAGGCCGTAACCCGCCGGGTTGAAGAGGCCACTAACGCCGACGACAAGCCGCTCGGCGTGCTTGCGATCACGCACTACAAGCGTCTGTTCGAAGAGCTTGAACCCGACCACGTACACGTGTTTGCTGCTGGCGTTATCCAGAAGTCGGGCGGCCGTGAGCTTGCCGACGAACTCGAAGAGACCGGCTATGCCGAGTGGGCGCACCTCGTCGACCACAGCGCCCCAACCGCCTTCGATAACCCCTTCGGCGACACCACCTTCGCCGACGGTCTCAACCTCCACGAAGGCTGAGATTTGTGAAGGAAAAGGTACCCCACAGGGTCCAAATCCTTCACAAATCCGGGTGGCGATGACCTGGAGGGTCTGACCCCGAAAGCCGCGCGATGACCTGGAGGGTCTGACCCCGAAAGCCGCGTTAGCGCTCTATTGTCGCGCCGAGGACGGCCGATTCGGGCTGGTCGGGTTCGCCAACGCTGCGGCTGATGCAGGTCGGGGTGCGTTCGCCCGATACGACCATTAGTCCGTGCGGTGTCGACACGGGAGGTTGGGCAATGCCGTCGGCAAACTCGGCAAGCCAGGTGTTGCCGGCGCCAGTCGTCGTGGCCAACGAACCGCGGTTGCCGCTCAGGCTCGAGCTCGAACCGAAGAGCGTCACGTTTGTCTCTGAGGTCACGACAGCGCTGTCGAAGTTGGTCATCGACACGGCCCCCCACACAATCTCGCCCGTTGCCGAGTCGAGAAGTTGGACTCGCTGCACGCCTGCGATGGCCGGATGGGGCTCGATCGTCACCAGGCGGCTGTCAGCTGTGCCCACAACACTGTCGAACGCCTGCGCTGTCGACGGGATGCGCCACAGCTCCTGCCCGTTCATTGCGTCGCGGGCGGTCAGCAGGAATCGAGGAGCGGGCAGTGGTTCGTCGTTGGCTGTGGACGAGATCAAGTGACCGTCCGCTGACCACAACGGATCGCCAGTTGATGTCGCACGCCAAATCTCTGAACCCGTGGCCCGATCGAGCACCGCAACGCCGCCACCAGGGGCGACGCTTGGGGCAAGTTCGTAGGCAACTGTTGCTGGGCGTACCCACAATTCGCCAGCGCCAAGCCGGGTGACATCAAGGTCCATAATGCGCCGCTTCGAGGCCAGATCGACGGCGACCAAACGGGTCCCGGCCGCAACCGCAAGGGTCGAGGAGTCGGCGGTAAGCGTGTCAGCTCGCTGAATTGGCAGCTGCCATAGTTCCCGGCCAGTGCCGAAGTCGATCGCATGCACACCAACGCTGTCAAGGGTGTATGCGGCAGTATCACCTAGCACAACCTCATTGAAGTCGAACTGCGATCGGTTCACCCAAATGTCGTCGCCAGTATCGATGTCAACGGCGCGCACGTCTTCGGCGGTGACGACGATCAGCGTCGATTCGAACTGGGTCATCTGTTCGACTTCGCTGGGCAAGAAGCGCTGCCATCGAGGGGCCTGTGCCGCCAGGTCGAGTGCGGCGATGCCCGGATGTTGGCCGCGGTCCCAACGGAAGGAGAGATACACGTCAGATCCATCAACCACTGACGCTGCACCCGGGCGGGGGATCGAGAATGACCAGGTCTCAGCGCCCGAGCGTGGGTTGTGCAGCGAGATCTGCGAGGCATCGCCAGCAACACACGGGCCATCAGACAAGGCGGCCTGAACGAAGCTCGCGTCAGCCAGCGACTCCGGGAACGACACCGACGTCGGGATTGCCCGCTCAGGGGTCGACGACGAGTTCGGCAGGGGAGCTCGAGAAGAAGTTTGGGATTCGGTCGCAGTGCAGGCAGCGACGAGCAGGGCGAACGTCGCCCCCCACGCTGCCCAATGGCGGCGTTTGCCCATAGGTGCGACATCTTAGAGCTCCCCGGAGCGCAATAGTGGGAGGGGTAGACTCAGCGAATGCCTAAAGCGCTCATCACCGGTATTACCGGGCAAGACGGTTCCTATCTCGCCGAGCTTCTGCTCGAGAAGGGCTATGACGTGGTGGGCATGCTTCGGCGTTCGAGCACGGTCAATTTCGAGCGGATCGACCACATCCAGAACGACATCGAACTCGCCCAAGGCGACCTCATCGATGGCGCCTCGATGGTGCATGTCCTACGTGAGCACGAGCCCGACGAGATCTACAACCTTGCGGCCCAGTCGTTCGTCCAGACCTCGTTCGGACAACCTGTGCTGACTGGTGAGATCACCGCTCTTGGCGTGACCCGGCTGCTCGATTCGATTCGCATGGTTCGACCAGATGCGAAGTTCTACCAGGCATCCTCAAGCGAGATGTTCGGCAAGGTCCACGAGGTTCCCCAGACCGAGGCCACACCGTTCCACCCGCGCAGCCCCTATGGCGTAGCCAAGGTCTACGGGCATTGGATCACCGTTAACTACCGCGAGAGCTACGACATGTTTGCCTGCTCAGGTATCTTGTTCAACCACGAAAGCCCCCGTCGCGGCACCGAGTTCGTCACCCGCAAGATCACCGATGCAGCCGCCCGCATCAAGCTCGGTATGCAAGACGAAGTCCGCCTAGGCAACCTCGACGCACAACGCGACTGGGGCCATGCTGCCGACTACGTCGATGCCATGTGGCGCATGCTCCAGCAAGACACCCCAGTTGACTACGTCATCTCCACTGGCCAAACCCACTCGGTTCGCCGTTTGTGCGAAGTGGCGTTCGGAGCGCTCGACCTCGACTACGAGCAGTACGTCACCATCGACGAGAAGTTCTACCGCCCCGCCGAAGTCGATCTGCTCGTCGGTGATTCATCCAAGGCCAAAGCCGAGCTTGGCTGGGAACCAAAGATCACGTTCGAAGAACTGATCCAAGAAATGGTCGAAGCCGACCTCAACCGCCTGTCCTAGCTACGACCGCCCTTAGCTACCGCCGCCTCCGGCGTTCAGGCTTCGTGCCGTTTGAACGTTCCCCCCGAAGGGGAGGAAATTCCTGCAGCTCGGAAGAGCCAGAATTACGACGGAGTCGTTGGCTCTTCCGGGACCAGGAGCTCGAAAGCCTCGAGGAGGGTGTTCCACGACAGGACTGCGCACTTGATGCGGACTGGGAACTTGACGACACCCTTGAGCGCCGACAGGTCACCCATCGAAAGATCGGGCTTCTCGGCAGCTCCGGCAATTGCGCCGGCGTCGCCAGCCGACTCGGCTGCCTTCGCCGCAGCGATCGCCTCAGCGTCATCTTCGGTGTCGTCCTCTGAAGCATCGCCGATGCCCATCATGGCTTTGAACTTGTTAGTCAGCTCACGAGCTTCGTCAACCGACTTGCCCTTGACCGCAGCCGACATCATCGATGCCGATGACTGGCTGATCGAGCAGCCTTGGCCTGCGGTTGCGATGTCGGTGATAATGCCGTCGTCAGAAATGTCGACGTAGAGAACGATCTCGTCGCCACACATTGGGTTGAACCCCTCGGCTTTGCACGCCGGAGGTTCAAGTTCGCCACGGTTCCGCGGATTGCGGTAGTGGTCCATGATGATTTCTTTGTAGAGGTCGTCTAGTCCAGCCATAAGTCTCTCCTAGATCCTAGAAACCAAAGATGTTGTCGGCCGATTCCAGCGCATCTGCGAGCGCATCGATGTCGGCCTCGTCGTTGTAGATGTGCACCGACGCTCGGGCCGTCGCGTTGACGCCCATGACCTGCATCAGTGGCTTGGCGCAATGATGGCCAGCACGCACGCACACGTTTGCCTGATCGAGCACCTGGCTCAGATCGTGTGGGTGGACGTCTTTGTATTCGATCGAGAACACGCCGCCACGAGATGCCGGTTCGGCCGGGCCGTGCACGGTGATGTCGTCGCCAAAGCGTTCCTTCAAGGTGCGCATGGCGTACGCCGTGAGTGACACCTCGTGTTCGCGCACGTTCTCCATGCCGATCGCTTCGAGGTACTCGACGGCGGCGCCCAGGCCGATGATCTCGGCGATGTTCGGCGTGCCAGCTTCGAACTTGTGCGGGAGCTCGTTGGTGGTGAAGCCCTCTTTGGTGACCTGCAAGATCATGTCGCCGCCACCGAGGAACGGTGGCATTGCTTCGAGCAGCTCGGTCGTGCCCCAAAGGACGCCGACGCCGGTCGGTCCCAGCATCTTGTGGCCGGTGAAGATCATCGCGTCAACGCCCATCTCGACCACATCGGTGGGGAGGTGGGGGACGAACTGGCTGCCGTCGGTCATCATGATTGCCCCGGCTGCGTGCGCGGCGTCGGCGATGCGGCGGATCGGGTTAAGCGTGCCGAGCACGTTCGACATTGCCGTGACCGACACGACCTTCGCCCCGTCGAGGAGGAGGTCGAGCTCGGAAAGATCGAGCTCGCCGGTTTCGGTGATCGGGATCCAGCGGATCTCGATGTTGCGCTCGTTGCGAAGCATCTGCCACGGGACGATGTTGGCGTGATGCTCCATCTCGGTGATGACGACGACGTCGCCCTCCTCGAGGTTCGCCCGACCCCAGCTCTGCACGAAGAGATTCATCGCTTCGGTGGCGTTCTTGGTGAAGATGATCTCGTGCGTCTTCGGCGCTCCGATGAAGCGGGCGACAGCTGCGCGAGCATTCTCGAGCAGGTCGGTGGCTTCAGCCGCAATCGTGTACGCCCCACGGTTCACGCTGGCGTAAGCGTTGCGGTAGTAGTTGTCCATCGCCTCGATGACGGCGTTGGGCTTCTGCGATGTTGCGCCCGAGTCGAGATACACCAGGGGCTTGCCGTTGATCTGGCGAGCCAGCATCGGAAAGTCGGCCTTGATGGCCGCGGCGTCGAGAGGCATCAGGTCGCTCCGACGAACGAATCGAAACCCTCAGCCTCGATGGTCTCGACGAGCTCCATGCCACCGGTCTGGACGATCTTGCCCTCGGACATGATGTGCACCACGTCGGGCTGGAGGTGGTTGAGCAGACGCTGGTAGTGCGTGATGACGAGCACGCCAAGGTCGGTCTTCTTGGCTCGAACCGCTTGGACCCCCTCAGCGACGACCCGAAGAGCATCGATGTCGAGGCCCGAATCGGTCTCGTCGAGGATCGCGATCTCAGGCTTGAGGAGCGCCATCTGGAGGATCTCGTTGCGCTTCTTCTCGCCACCGCTGAAGCCTTCGTTCAGGAAGCGATCCATGAACGCCGTGTCCATGTTGAGGGTTTCCATCCACTCGGTGAGGGCCATGTAGATCTCGATCGTTGACACGTCGTCGCCGGTGCGGGCCTGCACGGCCTGCTGGAGGAAGTTGCGGACCGAAACGCCCGGAATTGCCTGCGGATACTGGAACGCGAGGAAGACGCCAGCGCGAGCTCGGACGTCGGGATCCCAGTCGGCAATGTCGTCGCCGTGAAGCTTCACGGTTCCGCTGGTGATCTCGTATTCAGGGCTGCCAGCAAGGGCCGAGGCAAGCGTTGATTTTCCGCAGCCGTTCGGGCCCATGAGCGCGTGGACTTCGCCCGCGTTCACGGTCAGATCGACGCCTTTCACGATCTCGATGCCATCGGTGGTCGAGATATGAACGTCGGACAGGTCAAACAGCGGTGCAGCCATACTGCGCAGTGTATTTCGGTGGCCCCAGAACCCACCGATCGAATGGTGTCTGCTGTTTGGTTGGAGGTGTGGAGCGTCAGCGACGAAGTGCGGTTTGGGAAGGGCCGTTAGGCCTGCCGTAGTGGGGTTACCAGCCTCGGGCGACCCAATCATCGAAGTGGGGCTTCTCGGTGCCGATGGTCGTGTCGTCGCCGTGGCCGGGGAGCACTAGGCAGTCGTCGTCGAGCACGCGATAGAAGCGGTTCTCGATCGAGTGCATGATGGTGTTGAAGTCGCCGCCCTCGAACTTCGTGGCACCGGCACCACCCGGGAAGAGCGTGTCGCCGCTGAACAGAATCGGAGCGCCTTCGAGCTTGAAGCTCATCGAACCGGGCGTGTGGCCAGGGGCGTGGATCGTCTGCAGGCGAAGGCGGCCCACTTCGATCATGGTGTCGTCTTCGAGGATCTCGTCGTAGCTATCGAGCATCGACGAGTCTTCCTGGGTGACCCCGACCGAATATCCGGCGTTGCGCATCTCGGGGATTGCGGCGATGTGGTCCCAGTGACCGTGGGTCTCGACGATGCGCCGCACGTTCAGGGCCTTGGCGAGCTCGAGCAGCTTCTCGTGCTCGTTAGCCGCATCGATCAGAAGGCTCTCGCCGGTCTCGGTGCATCGCAGCACGAAGACGTTGTTGTCGACCGGACCGACGACAACCTTGTGAATCTCGAAGCCGGAGTCGGCGTGATGGAGCGTGCTGGTCAGATCGATCATGTTCACGAGAATAGCCACGGAGCTCGGAGGTAGTGTCGGCGTTATGGGGGAACCGTTTGTTGAGATGCTGCGGGGTGCGACCAACACGCTCGGCCGCACCGAAGAAGTCGTCAAGCTTGTGCTGGCCGAACCACGTCGTACCGACGAGGTGTACGACCTGTTCTTTCAGCCCGACGAATGGGTGCGGATGCGAGCCGCGAGCGTCTCGAAGCGAATCTGGCGGGCCGACCCGGAGCTCTTCCAGCCATTCGTCGCTCGGTGGGTCGACAAGATCTCACAGATCGATCAGGCCTCGTTGCAATGGACTTTCGCGAACATGTGCGACGAATGCGATGGCCTGCTGACCGATGGGCAGCGAGATCGATCGATCGACATCCTGAGCGGCTACCTCGCCAATAACACCGACTGGATCGTGCTCAACTCGACGATGCCGCCGCTAGCCACCTGGGCCCAAGACCGCCCAGAGCTAGCCTCGGCAATACGACCGCACCTCAAGCGCCATGCCACCGACACCAGAAAATCGGTCGCCAACCGCGCGAAGAAAACCCTCGCTCGGCTCACGGAGTAGGTCGAAATGTTGCCCGAAACGGTCAAGGTTGACCGTTTCGGGCAACATTTCGCATTGGGCTAGGCCGCAGGCAGCTCGATCCCCATCACCGCAGCTCGGCGGCGAGCAGCCGCTTCGAACTGGCGAACGAAGGCTCCAGCGTCGGACGTTTGGGACCACGTCACGTACAACAGCTGCCACCCTTCAGCTGTGAGAGCAAGGTCACGCACATTGTCAGCGTCAACCTGATCGGTGCGCCAATGAAACGAACGACTGTGGGCCTCGACCCCGAGCTTCAATGCAGGGCAGGCGATGTCGATGCGATATCGCCGACCCTGCACTGCCAGCTCGTGCTGCAGAACGATTGGTGGCATCCAGGGAAGTCTGACGAGGTTGGCGACGACTCGCTCGAACCAGCTATCGGTAACGCCAGAAACCCGTTTGGGGTGTTCGAGCACGGTTCGAAGGGCGGCTACGCCGCCCGGATTCCGTGAACCGAGGCGATCCATCGTTTGCTCAAGCCACCGCATCGAGTCGGTGCGAAGAAACTCGTCCAGGCAGCGCTCGAGCACGTTGGTCGATACATGCGGCCCGAGCGAGCACAAAGTGGCAGCTCGATTCAACGAACGGGTATGTGACACCGTCGTGACGTCGACAGTCGGGTCGATTTGATTCCACCTTTTCAATTCAGCCGTGGGGTGATTGCGGGTTCTGGTCGACGGAACCCAAAGCTGCGGGAGGCTTGGCGTTTCATCGACCCACCCGTGGAGCCAAGCAGCCGAGGTAGTCGTCGCCGCAGAGTTCTCGGCCGACAGCGTCGCTCCCCGCAGTGTCTGCTCGGCTGACTGCGGTAACGCGACCACCGCCCAGACCTTCGGGTGTAGGCGATACACGTGTTTCTCGAGCTCCGCTCGGCGGAGTCGACGGATGTTTATGGATATTTCGGCGGCCTCGGATGAATGCACTGCGTTATGTCGGGAGGCTGCGAACTCGACAAACGCACTAAGTGCCTTGTCGTACTGCACAACCGCACCTTACAGACTGGCTATGACACAGCCCGTCGAAGCAGGCTCCAAAACGAAAAGTTGCCCGAAACGGTCAACCTTGACCGTTTCGGGCAACTATTCGATCTGTCAAGCTTCGCTGTGTCCTAGCGGGAGTACTTTTCGTGCTTGGCGAGCTGGTGTTGGCCTTCGATGAGGCGAACGGTGCCCGACTTTGAGCGCATGACGAGCGACTGGGTCTTGGCCACGCCACGGTCGTAGCGAACGCCTTCGAGCAAGTCGCCATCGGTGATGCCCGTTGCGGCGAAGAAGCAGTTGTTGGTGCTGACTAAGTCGTCGATGTGGAGGACCTTTTTCAGGTCGTAACCAGCGTCGATTGCTTCGTTGCGCTCGGCTTCGTTGCGAGGCCATAGGCGACCTTGCTGCTCGCCGCCCATGCACATGAGCGCAGCAGCGGAGATGACGCCTTCAGGCGTTCCGCCGATGCCGAACAACACATCGGCGCCGGAGTCGGGCCATGCGGTCGAGATTGCACCGGCGACGTCGCCGTCAGAGATCAGACGGATCCGAGCACCTGCGGCGCGAATTTCCTTGATGAGCTCTCCGTGGCGATCGCGGTCGAGAATCACCGCAGTGAGGTTCTCGACTCGCTTGTTCTTCGCCTCAGCAATGGCGTGCAAGTTCTCGGTTGGAGAGCGGGTGATGTCGATCGAACCAGCGGCGTCAGGGCCGACGGCGATCTTCTCCATGTATACACACGGGCCCGGGTCGAACATCGAACCACCCTCAGATGCAGCAATAACCGCAAGTGCGTTCGCACGGCCGAGGGCCGTGAGCGTCGTGCCGTCGATCGGGTCGACCGCAATGTCGACCTTCGGAGGTTCGCCGTTGCCGATGTGCTCACCGTTGAACAACATCGGGGCTTCGTCCTTCTCGCCCTCACCGATGATGACGGTGCCATCCATGGCAACGACGGACAGCTGGCTACGCATGGCGTCAACTGCAGCGCCGTCGGCTGCGAGCTTGTCGCCTCGGCCCATGAAACGAGACGCGGCGATGGCAGCGACCTCGGTTACCCGAACGAGTTCGAGGGCCAGGTTTCGATCTGGGTTGGTCCGGTTGGTCGACTGTGAGTCCGACATGGTGTTCTCCTGTGCAGTGCACGTTAATTCCGCACTTCCTCTATCGGCAGGTCCCGCTCCGACGTAACCGCCTTGGAGAGAGTAGCTTTCCTAGCCATGTCATCCATGTATTGCTTCCAATGCGCCCGCGAGTACATCGAGGAGGTGGCCGAGTGCTCCGAGTGCGGCGTGGGCCTCGTCGAAGAGAAGCCGACCCCTCCTGATGAGGTCGGAGGACCGGAAGATCCGCAGGTTGCCTACGAGCTTTACGAATGGTCATTTGAAGCTCGTCGCATGCTCGAAGGGCTGCTCACGAGCGAAGGAATTCCGCACGGATGGCAGGGGGCGGTGCTCATCGTGCTCGAGGCCGATGAAGACCGCGTCGACGCGCTGACCGAGCAAGCCGAGATCGCCGATGGTCCGATTCTCGACGACGATGTAGAGAAGATCGGGTACGACATGGAGGAGTGGTCAGCCGAGGCCCAGTCGGCGCTTGTCGATGCGCTTGGCCTTGCCGGCATTGCCCACATGTTCTCGGCCGAGGGCGAACTTCTCGTCTCCGAAGAGAACGAGGATCAGGTCGACGAGATCATCGATCAGGTCACCGAACGCATCGCGATCGACGACTCGTTGGGTGAGGCAACCCAGGTGCTCGAAGGCCTGAAGCTCAACGACCTCCTCGGTGAAGTTCGCACGCTGGCCAACAAGCTGGTGAAGAACTCAGGCGACGCGAAGGCCACCCTCGCCATGGTGAAAAAGGCCGAGTTGCTCGCCGACCTCAAGACGCCCTTTGGATTCGACAGTCGCAGCTGGTCTCGCATTCGCCTTCGTGCAACCGAGATGAGCGCCACGCTGACCGACGAAGACCGTGACGAAGAGACCGTCACTGAGGCTGCAGCGGGCCTTTCGGAGGAACTGCAAGAAGTTGTATAGCTTCCGGTTCGGTTGCGCTGTACGAATCGCGGGCACCTACCCTTGGCGTTAATGGTCTTGGCGACACTTGAGGTTTGGCACTCGCGGCCAATCGCGCCCACGAGGCGTGTTGCCCTTGGCGACTTTCATTTGCCGACCGACCCTGCCCCCGGCCCTGGCGGGCTTCTTCTTGGCGCCGTTCTCGCACGTTTCTCTGCTGATCTCGACGGAGACACCCGCACCGATATGAAGGCGCTAATGAACGAGATCGAGCGAGGCGAACGAATAGGTCAGCCACGACTTCGACACCGGTTGCAGGCCGATCGGGTCGGGCTCAGTCGAAGCCGTCACCGCCTGGTCGTCGGCGAAGAAGGACTCAGGTTCGAGCTCGAGACCACGAAGTGTCTTCCCGCCCAATCTGCGCTCGCGGCCGTGTATGCGTGTGGCGATATTCCGTTCGAGCATCGCTCGGCGGTGATGGACGTGCTGCGACGCGGCCTCGAATGGGTTGGCCCGGTCGGGCCCGGCCTCATCGATCATCTCGTTGGCCGCGAGGTTGCCATGCGATTCCGGTCTGGTTCCTATGCCTCGGCCTCCGATCCGCTTATCTGGGCGATGGGTATTCTCGAGCTTGATGACGACGACTACGTCGCCAAAGACGTGCAAAAGAGCTATCGCCGGTTGCTGCGAGACGCGCATCCCGACCATGGCGCCGGTGAAGACGAAGCTGCCGACCGCATTGCCGAATTGTCGAGGGCTCGCGAAATCTTGTTGTCATAGACTTCGGTCATGACACTGCTCAAGGGACTTCCTGCCGGACTGGTGCTCACGCCCGGTGCCAGCGCAGACCGCGACCATTCGACGCTGGTCATGATCGAAGAGGCGCTTCCCGAAGTGCCCGTGCTGCGACTGACCCTGGGCACGACGTCCGTCCCGCGTGCAGTCGCGAAGATCGTGGAAGCAACAAACGAGTTTGCTGAAGAGCTCGACGCCGACCTGTCCGACCTGGTCATCGGCGGGCGTAGCTTCGGTGGTCGTTCGTGTTCGGTCGCTGCGGCAGAAGGCCTCGAAGTAGGTGGGTTGATGCTGCTGTCGTATCCGCTGCACCCGCCGGGCAAGCCCGAGAAGCTTCGCGTCGATCACTTCCCCGACATCGACGTACCCGCGTGGTTTATCTCCGGCGAGAAAGACCCGTTTGGAACCGCGGCCGAATTCGAAAAGCACGTCGCGGCGATCGCCGGCGACGTGACCCTCGAATGGGTCGGCGGCGGGCATTCGCCAAAGAACGCCCAAGAACGAGATGTCGTCGCGAAGGTTCGAGCCGCCCTCGTCGGCTAGTTCTTCTGAGAATGGTGCACGGTAGGCGTGGATCAGCCTCAGAAAAACGCAACGGTCTGCTTCTTCTGAGGATGGTGCACGGTAGGCGTGGGTCAGCCTCAGAAAAACGTTAGGCGACGTCGACGGGGACGCCTAACGGCAGGAACGTGACCAGCCGGGCCACGTCGTCGTTGTGAAGCCGAATGCACCCAGCGCTCACGGCGGTACCGAGTGTCTCGGGGCTGTTGGTGCCATGGATACCCAGCTGGCCTGGCCCGCCGTTGAACGTCTGGAACGTCTCGGAGAAGCCGGATAGCCCGTAAGCGAACGAGCCGTACACCGAGTCGGCGATCGTGGGCGCTAGCAGCTCGGTGATGTAGTAGCGACCGCCCGGGGTAGGGGAGTTGTTCGACGCCACTCCTGCGACTGTGTCGAAGATCGTTACGTTGCGTTCGAGTACCCGAAGGCGAAAGTCGGCCAGGTCGACGCGAATTCGGTAGTTGTGCGTGGCCAGGGTGACGTCGGCATTGCGCACCCAACCCAAGCTGCCGTTCGGGCGCACCGGCAACAGCACCTGGTGCCAGTCTGGTTCGTTGTCGGTCGTCAAAAAGACGAGGGGTCCGTTCGTCGGCGTTGGGTTCGCCATTCGATGACTGACAGTTCCGCCGATCGAGGTGAACACCTCGACCTCGGGCACGAGCGCGGTTGCAACGATCGACTGGTCGACCGTTGGCTCGGTGGCCTCGATCGCCTCAGCGGTGATCGGTTCGGATTCGGCGGGCCCTCGGAGCACCTGGCCGAATCGGGGAAACGTTGTCGTGGTGCTCGACCCCTCGACAAGGGTTGGACGCTCGGGTGGCGTGCAGCCAGCTGCCACAAGCGCGCTGGTGGTCGCCAGACCGGTCAGCAGACGACGTCGCGAGAGGGGATCCACAGTCAAAAGAGTACCGGCGAGTCGTCAGCTCGTGAGCTCGGGCTCGTCGTTGATGTCCTCGAGCGTCCGGTTGGCTGTCTCCGGGTACAGCGTGAGGATCAGAGCGATCAGAAGAACCGGCCCGATCGATGCGACTGACAGGGCCGGACCGAAGGCATCCCATCGCTCGGCGAGTCGACCAACGAGCTGAAGTCCAATAACGCTTCCGACCACGCCAAATACGATCGTCACGCCGTTGGCGGTGCTACGAAGGCGGGTGGGAAAGAGCTCAGGTCCGTACACCGTCAGGGCGGGCACGGCGACGCCTGCACCCAGCACAACTCCGACCATTCTCACAAACCAAATTGTGGTGCCGTCAGAGAAGAACGAGAACAATGTCATTGCCGTGCCGATCGCCAGGCCGATGGCACCGATCGGCCGACGCCCGAAACGATCGGCAAGCATGCCGCCGAGCAGCACACCTATGCCGATCGGGGTACCTGTTGTCACGGTGAAGAGGCTGATGCGACCTGCCGTGAACCCGAGCTCGTCGCGCAGAAACTGGTTGTCGAACTGCGATGCGGGCGTTGAGAACACCGTGGCTAGAAGCGCCCCGAAGCTCAGCAGCAGCAGACGGTTGCGGAGCTTTGGGTTGGCGGCGAACTCTGCGAGGGATTCGCGAATAGGTCGATGTTCGAGACTCTCGAATCTCTTGGTAGTTGGAAGCTGGCGAGTGGCCCACACGGTTGCGGGGATGAAGATTGCGGCGACGCCGTAAATCACGCGCCAACCCCAATCGGCAAAACCGGCCGCGGGCAGCACCCACAAGACCATTCCTGAGCCGAGCCCTGCCAACAGCACGAGCATACTGACGCCGTATGCGCGTGATTTGGGCGGGAACTCTTCGGCGGCGAAAATTAGGACGAGCAGCCACATGCCGGTGGAGCTTCCGCGAGCGATGATCTGAGTGATCGTCACCCACTCGATCGCCGGTGCGAACGCGCCGAGTGCGGTCGCAATGCACGACGTTGAGGCAGCGATCGACATGGCAAACCGTCGACCCTTCCGGTCGCCGAGCACGGTGAGCCCGAGGGCAAAGACGACTGCGACGCGCACGACCGAGAAAATGTTCGCCCTCGCCGAACGGTCATGGTCGGGGTCGACGCAGGTGCGGCCGCCATTAGCCAATTCAGTGAACTCGGTACAAAAATCGTCGGCGGCAAACGTCAGCGTCTGTCCAATGACCGTTCCGATATAGCCGTTGATTATTGCCAACACACCGAGCAGGCCAATGACCCGAGCGGCACGAGTGTCGAGGCGTCCACCAGGCGCCCACCACGGTTGCGGGTTCTGCTGACCCTGCGCTACATGACGCCGGAACAACGGCCAGAACAGAAACCAGAAGACCGGTACGGCGATCTTCCACGTTGTCTCTTCAACCACCTCGTGCATTCCGCTCTCGGGAACCGACGTGACGGTAAGCGTTCGCTCGTAGTGGGAGAAGGGTCCCTCGGCCAGACCAAACCGGTTTGCCCCGTCAATCTCTTCACGGACAGGTTCTTCAAGGACGATGCCGTCGTGAGGGGTCCGCAAAGTTGCGAGTTCTTCGTCATTGACGACGAGTGTCCTGCGCTGCGTTGTCACTCAGGTAATACTGGCACCGATGTCCTCTCCCTCCACCACCGAATTTGTGATCGAACCTGGACCGCAACTGTCCGGCGAGATCACCATCAGCGGCGCGAAGAATTCCGTGCTGAAACTGATGGCTGCCACTGTCATGGCCAGCGGCACCCACACGATCTACAACGTCCCCGACATCTTCGACGTCGGCATCATGTGCCAACTCCTCGAGTCGATGGGCGCAAAGACGTCGCGTCGCCCAGGTGTCGTCGAGATCGTCGTTGACAAGATCACCCCGGTTGCCCCGTTCGAACTCGTCGAACAAATGCGCGCCTCAACGGCAATGCTTGGGCCGCTGCTCAGCCGTTTCGGCCATGTCGAGCTGGGCATTCCCGGCGGCGACGACTTCGGTCACCGTCCTATCGACATGCACCTCACCGGGCTCGAAAAGCTCGGAGCGAAGTTCGACGTATCGGCCAAAGGTGTTGTGGGCACCGTCGACCGCTTGACCGGCGGCGAAGTCCAGCTGGGCTTCCCGAGCGTGGGTGCCACCGAGAACATCATGATGGGCGCGGTCATGGCCCAGGGCACGACGACCATCGAGAACGCCGCCCGCGAACCCGAGATTGCCGACCTCGCGTCGATGCTCAACAAGATGGGCGCACGCATCACCGGCGCCGGCACCTCAACGATCAGCGTCGTTGGCGTCGATGAGCTCGAAGCCGTGAGCCACCGAGTCATCCCCGACCGCATCGTCGCCGCAACCTTCCTGGCAGCGCTCGGCGTGGCAGGTGGGGAGATCCTGCTCAAGGAAGCTCGCTACGACCACATGGGCATGGTCTGCCAGAAGATCGGCGAGATGGGTCTCCGTACCTCACCCGACCGCGAAGGCATCTGGGCCATGGCCAACCAACGGCTCAAAGCCGTCGACATGTCGACCCTGCCGTACCCCGGTGTCGCCACCGACTACAAGCCGTTCCTCGCATCGATGCTGTGCGTTGCCGACGGCACGAGCATTGTCACCGAGAACCTGTTCGCTGGGCGGTTCCGCTACGTCGACGAGCTCGTCGCTATGGGGGCGAAGGTTCGCACCGACGGCAACCATGCCGTGATCAAGGGCGTCGAACGTCTTGCCGGCGGCCGCGTCGTGAGCCACGACATTCGCGCAGGCGCCGCAGTCATCGTCGCTGCGCTCGGAGCCGACGGGCAGACCATCGTGACCGACACTGGCCACGTTGCCCGCGGCTACCCCGACCTCGCTGGTGATCTTCGCTCACTCGGAGCGAACATCATCGAACGCCCGGCCGGCTAGATCCTTCAGGCGTACGTCGTCGCCAACAGCTGGTCGTACTGGCCAATCTCAAAGGTCTGAACCTCGGACTGCACTCGCGCAAGCCTGCGCACTTTCTCCTGTTGTGCCAGCTCCACGGCAGCGTTCGCCATGGTGACGCCTCCGACATGGTGCGCTCGCATGAGCTCAAGCCACAAACGGCCTTGATCACGCCCGCTGGTCGTTGCCAACTGACGCAGCTGTTCATCAGATGCGAGCCCGGGCATCATGGCGAGCGGCATGCCCTCTCCGTTGTTCATGCCCATCCACGCCATTGCGACCGTAGGGCTCGTCGTCGGCTCGCCCCAGTCCGCTAGCCATGCCCGCATCATCCCGACCTCGATGCCCTGGTTTCGGATGACCTCGGTTGCCGCGGCCTGGACCTCGTCGCCAGTGTCACGACCGAGAACTCGCTCGCACATCACGATTGCCTGGACGTGATGCGCCGTCATGTCGTGGCAGAAACCGGCGTCGACTGAGGATGCGCTCGTGGAGCGAGCGCCTGGTCGCGGAGACCATGTGGCGCCAGTCGCAACTCCCGCACCACCTGCTGCGATCGCCGTCAAAAAGGCTCGGCGGTGTGTCATCGGCCCGGTGGGGCGGGGATCGCCGCTTCAACATCTGCCGCCGAAACTCCAAGCTGTTCGGCAATTGCGTCGAAGTCGAACGGGGGTTGACCGAGTGCGGCCTCGAGCTCCTCGACAGATATTCCGAGCTGATCAGCGGCATCGGTAAGGTCGGGTGGCCCGGCAGCGTCCCCGCCATCCTCGCCGGCCGGTGGGCCACCACCGTTGCCGCCCCCACCAAGCTCAACCTCGCCGCGGAAGCAGCCAAGCGTGTACGGGAACGAATCGGTTGTGTAATACGCGTAGTTGCCGTCGGCATCGGTGAGTCCGTTGCACTCGTCAAGGTCGCCTGATCCAGCGACGTAGCTATGCGCCGACCAGGTGTCGGTTGCAAACAGCGTCTCGTCGGTCAGCTCCCACGACGACGTGTACTGCGCATTTCCGGTGTAGATCGGGAAGCCGTCAAACGCGTAGCCGAACAGCTGCGGGGCCGATGCAACCTCCTCAGCCGTGAAGATGCAGTCGGTTGTCGTGCTGGTGCCAAGAAGATGAAGGTGGAAGCCCGTGGGCCCGTTGTGGCTGCCGCACTCGCTAAGCGCACCCTCGAGAGACAAGACGTCACCGCCAGTGCCCTCAGTCGAGCCATAGATCGGCACGCCGTTGAGGGCCACTCCGAGAGCGCCGAGTGCAGGAACATCGGTCGTCTCCGACGCGAACGTTGGCGAGCCTGGGAACTCGAACGTGTAGTCCTGTGGGTTCGGGTCGCCCGGGCTCGTTCTGATGTAGGTGTAGTCGGGAATGCCGTTCGACGTCACGACAAGCTGGTCGCCGTCACAGGTCGCCTCAGAGATCGGGTCTGCGAGGTTTGCATTCACCGAGCCCTTGGTCGTGAACAGAGCTGCCGCTTCGTCGCACGACAGTGCAGAGCCTGGTTCCGGCGTTGGCGCCTGCTCGATTTCGGTGGTCGACGTGGTAGGCGCCGCGTCCGTGGTGTTCGGAGCTGTTTCGCCGCTGACCTCATTGGACGTTGATGAACAGGCTGCGGCGACAACTGCGACGAGCAGGATGACCGTGTGGAGTCGGCGGAGAGGCTGAGTCGTTTTCTGCATACCGCAGTGTGACCCGAAGAACCACCGCCCAACCCGCGAGCTAGGTCATTCTTCAACGCACTTCAGCAAACGCGAAGGTTAGCTATCAGATTCTTCAGCAATCAGCTTGTCGGCTCGCCGGTTCGCAAGCTTCAACAAGCCGCCAAGGATCAGAATTGGGCCGGCGACCAGCAGGATCTCGTCCCATCCACCTTGGTGCGCCAGCAGCAGCGACATGGCGCTAGAGGGTGACGGCGGTGCCGTCGGAGTAGTAGACCTGCCCGACGTTGACCACTTCGGTCACGCTCGGAACGCGGTCCTTCATGATGCGCTCGATGCCCGACTTCAGCGTTGCTGAGGATGCCGGGCAGCTCTGGCAGGCACCCTGGAGCTCAACCTCGACGATGCCGGTATCGGCGTCGAACGACACGAACTCGACGTCGCCCTTGTCGGCCTGGACGGCTGGACGAATGGCGGCAACCACCTTGGCGATCTCGGCCAGAACTGCATCAGCATCGGCGCCCTTGCCGGCGGTTGCTTCGCCTGTGTCAGCGCCCGCGAGCGATTGATCCTGATCGGCTACGGCAGCGACGGGCGATTCCTTCATCATGGCAAGTGTACGAACAATCAACGGAAAGCGAAGATTCCTGCCAGTGACGAGTTTTCTCCGAGAATCGAGAAAAAGGGTCGTTGTTGGGATCAAAATACCCGTGCATCGGGTTTGCGGAGAATCCACACTGTTCAAAGGCCACAACTTGGCCAACCTTTTGAAAGTAGGCCTGCGATGGAAGAACACGGCGCAGAGTACGACCTGATCGTCATTGGCGGAAGTGCTGGCGGTCTGTCGGTCGCTATTTCGTCCATTCGTTCAGGACTCCAACGAGTGCGGTTGATCGAGCCGGGAAACTCGGTCGCCTTCCCCGAGCTCGTGCCGGAAAACCAGGTCGAAGTTGGGTATGGCGAACAGCTTGTCGGCATAGACGCTGACGGCGAGCACATCGTCGTATTCACCGACCAGCGCACCTACCGGGCTCGAGGTTGCCTCGTCTCGCGTCGTCACCGCGACCCCGAATGGACCGCACCCATCGCCGTGCCGACCTCTGAACATGTCACGGTCGACACCCTTCCCGAATGGCTGAACGGTCGAGACATCCTTGTCGTTGGCCACACCAACCACGCCGCCGAGCTTGTGGCCGAGGCTGCAGCTGGAGGAGCGGGCGTGGTCTTCGCCGCTGGCGGGATGGACCCAGCGAAGCTCGCCCCCGCGGCTGATGCCATCCTTCGCCGCCTTGAGCGCGAGCGTCGCATCACCGTCCTGTATCGCTCCGTCCCCGACGGCATTGGCCATGATGGCGAGTTCCCCGTTGCGTTCTTCAACGACCGGCGTACCCCCGACCTCGAGTTTGATCACATCGTCTTCGCCTCTGAACGGTGCCGGCCCACCATCGCCGAGCTGAACGTGACCCAAGCCGCTATCGACAGCGGGAAGTTGTGGTTCGACGGAGCACCAGAAGATGGTGTCGACGTTCCCAATGGTCACTCGTGGGAGGTTGGCAACAAGCTCGCCATGGCGTGCTTCCCCGAGCTCGAACCAGCCGAACCGCCATCGGCCGTACGGCGCCGCGTCCGGCACGAATCTGCGATCGCCGAACTGCGCGAAGAGAGCTACAACGCAACGATCACCGCCTTCGAACAACGCCACTCGGATCTGTGGGTGCTTCGCGTGCGGCCCGACCATGGCGACACCTCACATCTGCCCGGCCAATACGCATCGCTCGGACTCGGCTATTGGGAAGACCGCGTCGATAACTACGCCGACCCCGGTATCGACGAGAAGTGGCACAAGCTCGTGCGACGTTCATACTCGATCTCGCATTCGATGTTTGAACCATCCGGGTACCTCGCTCCACCAGACACCGAGGAACTCGAGTTCTACATCGTCCTTGTGCCTGCCGACGACGAGCACGTGTCTGCGCTGACGCCACGGCTAGCCACCAAAAACGTAGGCGACCGCATCTACCTTGGGCCAAAGGTGGCTGGTCGATACACCCTCAATGCCGTCGAATCGCCCGAGACGGCAGTTGTGTTCTTTGCAACCGGCACCGGCGAAGCACCGCATAACTCGATGGTGACCGAGCTGCTGCGCAAAGGCCATACGGGCCCAATCGTGTCGACCGTGACCGTGCGCAACTGGAAAGACCTCGGCTATCTCGAGGCGCACCGCGACCTCGAGAAGCGGTTCTCGAACTATCACTACCTGCCAATGCCCACCCGCGAAGCCGACGTGCCAAAGCGGTATCTGCAGGACCTCATCCGAGACGGCGACATCGAACTCGCCTTAGGTGGACCGCTCGATCCGGCGAACACCCACGCCTTCTTGTGCGGCAACCCCGCAATGATTGGACTGCCCGAAGGCGAAGGCGACGAGATGGCATTCCCCGAAACAACCGGCGTGATCGAGCTCCTCGTCGATAAGGGCTTCACCATCAACCGCCGCAACGAACCCGGCAACATCCACTTCGAAGAGTATTGGTAGGCGTAGCCGCCACGACTCCGTCGTAATTTTGGCGGCTACGCCTACCAATCCCGTTTCCCCTTCGGGAAGCGTTCAAGCGGCACGCAGCCTGGGCGCCGGAGGCGGTGTTCGCCGGCGCGCGGCTTTTGGGGTCAGACCCTCTTGGTCATCGCGCGGCTTTTGGGGTCAGACCCTCTTGG
>CAKZVC010000072.1 GCA_937922235.1 uncultured Acidimicrobiales bacterium
TCAGCAAGCGAAACTGCAAGCGCCCCTGTTTCCTCAGGAGCTGTCGTAATGACCTCGATCATGGTCGTCATTCTACGACGTTGCAGCGGGTCTGACCCCGACCGACTAACTGTTGCAGGAGGTGATGGCGTGTTGGACCGCGGCGGTGGCGAGGAGGCGGACCGAGGCGAGATCGGCTTCGACCTCGGGGCGGGCGACTGCGACGAGTGCGTCGCCGTCGGATGGTCCGTGGGCCGGGACGATCGCTCGGGCCAACCCGTCGTGGCCTGCTTCGGCGATCGATCGGCATTGGGTCTTCGTGAGCTTGGCGTTCGTAGCGACCACACCGATCGTGGTGTTCTCGCCCAGTGGCGATTTCACCTCGGGCCACTCGAAGCTGCCATCAACGATGCCATCGATCGACGAATTGTCTGGGCCAACGATGTCGCCCACGGCGTTGACCGCAACCAACGCTGCTACGACGACATCGCCTTTGCGAGCGGTGGCGAAACCGATGCCACCCGGCTGCATGAAGTCGGGGCCACGCCACTTGCTGACGGTTGCACCCGTCCCTGCGCCGACCGCTCCCCCGTCGAACTCAGTCGATATTCGGTCGAGTGCTTCTTCGCCTTCCGGGGCACCCGGCCAGCGCATTGCATTGCCGACGCCCAAGTCGTAGAGCGACATCCCGACGACAATCGGCACTTTGCCATGGTCGGTTGGGTAGCCGATCTCCTGCGCTCGCAACGACCGGGCAACGCCGTCGGCCGTCGCCAAACCGAACGCCGAGCCTCCCGACAAACACACAGCATGCACGGTCTCGACCAGCCGAGTTGGCTCAAGAAGGGCGAACTCACGAGTGGCCGGAGCACCACCCCGCACTTCTCCCGAAGCAACAACATCTCCAAGGAAACGCACGACCGTGCACCCGGTTTGGGCCGTCGAGTCAGTCCAGTGACCAACGCGCATCCAGTCGAACGGTGAGGTGTGCAACATGAGTAGAGAGTATTGCCAATTGAACTCCGAGCGCTGAGCCTGCCTAGGGTCGTCGTATGAGTGTTGGACTTGCATATCTCCTGGCCGGAGTGTCATTCGTTGGCTCGTGGCTCGTAAAGCGCTACCTGAAGAGCACCTACAAGAAGTGGAGCAAGGTCGAGAACCAGTACGGCGTGACTGGCGCGCAGACGGCCGCTGCCATTCTCGAAGACCACGGCATCAAGGGCGTCCAGCTGCAGCAGGTGCGCGGCAAACTCACCGATCACTACGATCCGTCGAAGGACATCCTTCGTCTGTCGCAGCAGAACTGGGGCAAGACCAGCGTGTCGGCGATGGCCGTTTCGGCGCACGAGGCCGGCCATGCATTGCAGGACTTCAGCGGCGATCTGCGTCTTCGGCTGCGCAAGTTCCTCGTCCCACTCGCTGCCCTCGGCGCACGCTTCGGACCCATGGTCGTCATCGCCGGATTCGTGACCGGCAGCGAGGGAATCCTCAAGCTGGGCGCATTGCTCCTCGGCGGAATGACGATCTTCCAACTGGCGACACTGCCGGTCGAGTTCAACGCCAGTCGCCGTGCTCTCGAAAGCCTCGAACGCCTCGGGCTCTCCGACCCAGCCCAACGCGCAGGAGTCGAAGCAGTGCTCCGGGCCGCTGCCCTCACGTATGTCGCAGCTGCGGCGACGAGCCTGGCGTACTTCGCCATGATCTTCGCACGCGGCCGCGGCCGCTGGATCGTGTAGCAGCCGAAGCCAGATTGCCGACGGCTCACGAAGTCGGACAGACTTACGCGCTCCACCACGTTGAGGAGCGCAATGACAACGACCGCCGTAATCACTGGAGCATCGAGCGGAATCGGGCATGCAGTCGCCCGTCGACTGCACGCTGACGGAATGAACGTCATGCTGGCAGCACGCCGCGCCGATCGAATCGAGTCACTCACCGACGAGCTTGGAGAGCGTGCGGCTTTTCATGTCACCGACGTCACCGACCGCTCCGCAGTTGAAGCGCTTGTTGCAGCCACCGACGAGGCCTTCGGGCAAGTCGATGTGCTGGTCAACAACGCCGGCGTCATGCCGATCTCCCCGCTTGCCATGCGACGTGTTGACGACTGGAACCAGATGATCGACGTCAATATTCGCGGCGTCCTCCACGGCATCGACGCAGTGCTCCAGCAAATGATCGGCCGCAAAGAAGGCCACATCATCAACGTCTCATCGGTCGCAGGCCACAAGACAAGCCCAGGAACGTCCGTCTACTCCGCAACGAAGTACAGCGTCCGTGCAATTTCGGAGGGACTCCGCCAAGAAATGGCCCCGCTTGGCGTGCGCGTCTCGGTCGTGAGCCCAGGTGCCGTCCAAACCGAGCTGGGAGACTCGATCACCGTCGGCGCGATCCGTGATGCCATCGCCGCCAACCTAGACTTCGAGTTCCTCGACCCAGGCGACATTGCCGACGCCGTCGCATGGGTCGTTGGCCAGCCACCGAACGTATGCGTAAGCGAAGTGCTCATCCGCCCGACCGGCCAAGTCATCTAGCTCACTTCTTGCGCGACGAGCGCATGGCCATCAGCTGATCGAGTGACTCGTCGCAGGCGTGCGTTGCGTACTCCGGTGAATCTGATGGCACGAGTGCAACCCGCCCCTCGGCGTCGAACACGAAGCCCCAGCCGTACTTCTTCGCAAGCGGTGATGCCCGGAAGCATGCTCGCCCTTCGCTGAAGTACTCCGCTGTCAGTGCCTCACGCTCGTCGGCGCTCACGTCGGCTCCGCCCTTTCGCTCAACCCAGATCGAGGACAGCACCTCGCTCATCGTGTGCTGATAGTCGTTGCCGTGCAAGAGCGCGAACTCCTGGGCCGCCACCGTGGGTTTCCCGCGATACTCCGCCGGCGGTATGACGGCCTCGTCCGCTGGGCAGTCGTCGGCAACCGAGATGAATGTCGATCGATATTCAAACGCCATGGTTCACTCTCTCACTCATCCGGCAACGACGTCACGGCCGAGCCAGCCAGCGATCTGCAGGACCAACGGAGCGTCCTCGCCCGGATCGACAACAGCATCGAACGGAAACTCAGGATCTTCTCGGCCTTCGCCAGGCAGCATCTTGGCGGCGACCAACGCCCCGTGCAACGCCTCGTCGGGAATCTCGAGCGTCTGTCCAGTTGCCGTTGCCAGGTCCCAGGCATGCGTTGCTAGCTCGGCGGTGTACGTCATCAATACCGGTGCGCCCGGCAGGTCGCCCCATGGGACTTCGTACATCTGCTCGAGCTTGGCCGAGTCGGTCCACGCGTTCATGGTGGCGTGCGCCGCTTCCGCAAACGCCTCACCATGGCCATCATCTCGAGCAACCGATTCGTCAGTGACCTCGCTCCAGTGGCCGCCGTTACCGATGACGGCCACTCGGTTCATGACCAGATTGAGGTGATTGAGCAGGTCCTTAACCGTGAATTCTGAGCATGGAGTCGAGCCATCGTGTTGGTCGGCGGTGGTTCCATCGATGAGTCCACGCACGGCGGAAACAACTTGGGCGAGGCCGAAGCGGGGGTCGTCTGGAGTGATCTCTGGGGTGTCTGTTTCTGTCATGTATTCATAGTGCTGAAGTAAAGTGGCCATCTGATGGCCACTTTGTTTGAAATACTGAAAACATGCGCGCCGACCGACTAATCGCCCTTCTTCTCCTCCTACAGAACCGCGGCACCGTGACGGCTGCCCAAGTTGCGACCGAGCTCGAAGTCTCCGAGCGCACAGCCCGCCGCGACCTTGAAGCGCTTGCGATCAGCGGCATCCCGATCTATTCGACAGCTGGACGAGGCGGAGGATGGACGCTTCTTGGTGGGGCTCGCACCGACCTCACCGGACTATCTCTCGACGAGGCCCGAGCGCTCTTTCTTGCAGCAGGCCCAGCACTCGAAACGACCCCCGAGCTCAAGTCCGCAATGCGCAAACTCGGAGGCGCACTACCCGAGACCTTCCGAGCAGACGCCGAAGCAGCCGCCGCGGCAATCAAGATCGACCCAAACGGATGGGGGCAAGTCGGCGCATCCGTGCCCAAGTTCGTCGATGACCTCACGTCGGCGGTGATCTCTGGGCAAAAGGTCACGATCGACTACTTCAGTCCTCGTACCGGCGCCTCGAAGCGATCGGTGAGTCCACTTGGCCTCGTGACCAAGCGGGGCGTCTGGTACCTCGTCGCCAATACCGCGAAGGGCCTTCGCACATTCCGGGTAGCGCGCATCCGTAAGGTCTCGATGCTCGAGTCACCGGTTGTGCGACCCGACGACTTCGACCTCGAGGCCGAGTGGGAGCGCATCGTTGAACGCGTCGAGGCAAAGAAGGGCGACCTCATCGTCACGATTCACGCCGACCCGGCTATGACCGGCCCGCTCCGCTATCAGTTCTCGGGACGCATCGACTTCGGGGACACGCTTCCCGACGGGCGAATCGAGGCCACCATTGCCGAGTTTGGAGCGAAGCCTCTCGCCGGCCAGCTCGCCGGCTACGGCAACTCGGTCGAGGTGCTCGACCCTCCCGACGAGCTCGTCGTCGAGCTGACGCGCATCGCCGATGAGCTGCGCGGCCGGTGGCTTGCGTCTAGCGATTGACGTAGGCCCGCGGCACCCGCTCGCTCACGGAGCACACGACCTCGTACGGAATGGTGTCGAGGATCTGGGCGACATCGGCGGCAAGGATCTGCTCATCGCCCTGCTCGCCGATCAACACGACCTCATCACCCACTGCACACGTGCTTTCGCCGAGGTCGACCATGAGCTGATCCATGGTCACCACGCCAACGATCGGAAAGCGCTGGCCACCGATCAGCACCTCGCCTCCGCGCAGACCCAGGTCTCGGCGAACACCATCGGCGTAACCGATCGGAACAGTGGCAATCGTGGTCGACGTCGGTGCCGTCCAGCGATGGCCATACCCAACCGACTCCCCGGCCGAGATGGTTTTCATGAACGTGACCTCGGAGCGCAACGTCATCGCTGGCTGCAAGGGCAAGCGGCCGGCCAGCGCATCATCGGGGTCAATCCCGTAGATCGAAATGCCGCATCGCACCATCGAGGCAGGGCGGTCGGGGTGTTCAATGGCCACCGCAGAATTTCCGACGTGCGTCGCTATCCCCTGCTCGGTGACCGCCGAATCGAAGCGCTCAAGCTGGTCTGCGGTGAATGGGTTGTCGGGTTCGTCGGCAACTGGGCAGTGCGTCCAGATGGCTCCTAACCGCAGACTCGGGTACGCAGCGATCTGAGCAACCCGTTCCGCGACGTCGCCTGGTTCCGCGCCGACTCGCCGCATACCAGTGTCGAGCGTGAGGTGAACCTCGAGGACCGTGCCATCAACAGCCGTGCCATCAACAGCCGTGCCATCAACGGCCGAGCCAAGGGCGTCGATTCCTGCCTCGGTGTACACGCTCGCAACCAACCCGTGCTGCACCAACTCGGCGACTGACGACTCGTGCTGCTCAGACAAGACGAGAATCGGCGCATCGATACCCGCGTCACGAAGTAGGGCGCCCTCCTCGACCAACGCCACCGCAAGCCACGTCGCTCCTCCAGCAAGTGCCGCCCGGGCCACCTCAACTGAACCATGGCCATATCCGTTGGCTTTGACTACCGCACAGATGGGCGTTGGCGAGACATGCTCGCCGAGGACTCGCACGTTGTGTGCAACGGCAGCCAAGTTGATCTCACACGACGTCGGTCTCATGTACTCCCAAGACTACGCTCGCCACGTGGAGCTGATACTGATTCGTCATGGCCGTCCCGAGCGCATCGACTTCGATCCGGACGGCGCGAACCCTGCCCTCACCGAGCTCGGCCATCGCCAAGCCAAAGCCATGGCGACGTTTTTGGCGCCGGAGTCCATCGATGCGTTGTACGTGAGCCCGCAGCAGCGGGCTATCGACACCGCATCGCCACTCGCGGAAGTCACTGGCCTCGCACCCACCATCGTCGAGGGCATTGCCGAGTTCGACTTGGGCCACACCAGCTACGTCCCCGGCGAAGAATCTGGCCCGCTGAGCGACAGCGATCTGAAGCAACTGATCGATGGGCTCACGGCCGACTCGTTCGTATCCCGAGTTCGCACCTCGATCAAGACGATCATCGAGCAACACCCCGGTGAAACGGTCGCAGCCGTCTGTCACGGCGGAGTTATCTCCACCGTGCTCGCCGACATCATGGGGCTCGATGGCATGAATTACTTCGATTCCCACTACACCTCAGTCACGCGAATCAAGGCGTCGCGGGATGGCCGACAGAGCATGGCGTCGTTCAACGAATGCCACTGGCTACGGGATGTGCAGTGAGCAAGACCTGGGCGCTTCCTGACATCTCCGATGACGAGCTACTAGAACTCGAAGATGCGATTCTGAAGGCGTTCGATACGCGATCGACCGACGGTCTCACCATCTTCGGACTGGGTGAACTCGGAATCGCAGTTGGCTGGCCATCTGAAGCGCCGCGTGCGGTCCTCAAGCGGCAAGCGCCCGGCCCCGTTGCTCAGCTCGACGACGACATGGCCCGCATGCAGGAGTTCTACGATGCGCTCATCGCTGCCGGTGCGCCGGTCATCCCCACCGATATTCGTGTGATCACGAACCCGCACGGCGTCAAGATCCCGTACCTGATCCAGCCGATCATCGACCGTGACGATCTCGCCGAGAACATCATCGCTGCCGGCACCCCCTCGACCGACGACCCGATCCTGGTGTCACTCCGAGACACCGTTGCTCGAGTTGTTCGAGATGACGCTTCTGGCGGCCTGTCGATCGATGCCCAAGTCACGAACTTCGCCTGGGATGGCGAGCAAGTCATCTCCCTCGACACCACCCCGCCCCTCATTTGGAAAGCGAACAGCGGCCCCATGTATGAGGTCGGCAACTATCTCACCGCGGTTCCGATGGCGATGCGCCCGATCGCCATCGCACTCACAAAGAAGAACGGTGACGACTACCGCACCGTCCGAGGAGTGCTCAAGCAAACGGCGGTCTATCTCCTACGCATCGAGCAAGACCGGTGGCTCGACTCAGCCATCGTGTGCTTCAACGAGGTGCTCGACGAACCCTTGACCCGACCCGAGGTGGAGAAGAAATTTCGCGACGTCCACCGCGATCTGCCGACCATCAAGCGGCTCGCCCGGGCGCAACGGTTCTGGGCGACCAACGTGCGCAAACAGCGCTACGAGTTCTTCATCACGAACAGCTTCACCGGAGAGATCTACTGATGAGCACCACCGATCAGGTAACCGATGTTCAGATCATCGGTGCTGGTCTCTCTGGGCTGACCGCGGCACGAGTGCTCACCGACGCCGGCCGCCACGTGTCGATCATCGACAAGGGCCGTGGCGTTGGTGGCCGCCTCGCCACTCGCCGGATTGACGACGCCACGTTCGATCATGGGGCGCAGTTCTTCACGGTTCGCGGTGACGACTTCCGGGAGGTCATCGAGCAGGCGATCGCCGACGGAGTCGTCGCGGTGTGGTGCCACGGATTCGACAACGACGATGGCTACCCGCGCTACTACTGCCCACAGGGCATGACCGGGTTGGCGAAGTGGCTAACCGCCGATCTTCGAAAGCGCGGCATCGCCATCGACACCGCGACTCGTGCCGCCCACATCGAAGCCACAACCGATGCCTGGCGCCTTCCACTTGTCGACGGCGGCGAGCGGCTCGCACGATCGCTCATCGTCACAGCACCCGTGCCCCAAACGCTTCAGCTTCTCGACGATGGGGCGGTGTCGCTATCGGCAGAGGTGAGTGAACAACTCGGCCAGATCACGTACAAGCCGACGTTTGCCTTGCTCGTTCGGCTCGACGCTCCGTCGGCGGTGCAACCGCCGGGTGGCATTCAACGAACCGAAGACGACCTCTTCACGTTCATTGCTGACAACCACCTCAAGGGAGTTAGCGCAACACCAGCGTTGACGTTCCACGTCAACGGCCCCGTCAGTACGTCTCGCTGGGATGACAAGCCCGCCGACATCATCGCCGACCTCCTCGTCGAAGCTGCTCCGTGGATCGGCGATGCAACGGTCGTCGATACGCAGCTCCAGAAGTGGAAGTTCGCCGGCCCCTACACACCCCACCCCGATCGGCATCTCGTCGTAACGACGTCACCGGGCCCGCTGGTTCTTGCGGGCGACGCGTTCGGCGGCCCGAAGGTTGAAGGTGCGTTCAACTCCGGCATGTCGGCCGGCCAAGCGTTGCTCGCTTAGGCGTTCTTGCGCTTGCGCATCTGCTGCACAATCTCTCGAACCATCGGCAGGTCGAAGTCGACGACAACGGGCACGTGTTCCTCCGCCCGCACTGTCGAGAACCACGCATCAGGGTCACCTATCTGCACGTTGCGCAGAGCGGGCAGCCACTCGACCGGCACAAAGCAGTAGTCGACGTGATGTCGATCGGTGCCGCCGATCGGATCAGGCCGAAACCGCGTTGGCTGCTCGCGAGGATCACCGTGGTCGAGTCCGGTAAATGAGTGATATGCGCTAACGAGCCCCTGGGCCTCGAGAAGGGCAATGAGTTCGAGCATGTCCCAGTTCGGATCGTTGCGGTGGAACACCGGATTGTTGTTGAAGTCGCCGGCGATCACCGTGGGGTTCTTCAACGTCTTCTGGTAGAGCCGCATCATCTGGATGGGTTGACTCGATGGTGGATTGGTCTTGAACTTGACCTGCGCCTTTTCGTTCAACGCCCACACGGCAAGCAGATGATGACTCACCGGGCCGTTGACGATGACCGGAGCGATCCACTCGAGTCGCTGATCCCAACGGCCGCCATCGAGCTTCACGAATGCCGGGCGAAACGACAGAACACCAAGTCCACGTTGCGCATGTCGACCAACCCACGCCATTCCGCTGTGTGCTGTTCGCTTCGCCTTCATCAGGCGGACTTCGTTGCCCGACCGTGCCGTGACAACGACGTTGGCTTCGAGTGCTTCGAGCTTGGGGTAGCGCCGCTCGATCGCAGGGCCGACAGTCCAGACCGCGAGGCGATAGATGCCCTCAGGTTTGGGGGTTATATCGATCTCGACCGCCATACGTGAACCGACGTTATCGCGAGCCGATCGAAGCTGCGGCAGCCGCAGCTCCCGAACCGGCGAGCGGCGCACCCATCTGCGACAGCGCAGACTCGATCGTCCCGATCGCGCCGAGGATCATCGGCGTGTTGAGATGCCCCATATGTCCAATACGAAACGATGAGCGCCGGGCGTTTCCAAGGCCGATACCGATCGTCACTCCGAGCTCGTCTCGACAGATCCGACCGAGCTCAACTGCATCGATCGAGCCAGTGGTGACAGCAGTGACCGCGTTCGAACGATGGGCCTCTGACGCGATGTTGAAGCCAATTCCATCGGGGGTAGACCATGCGCCAACCGCCGCTCGCACCGCATCGGCCAGAATTCGATGCCGTTCCCAGACCGCCTCGAGCCCGCCTTCTTCGTCGATGAGATCGAGTGCGACGTCGAGCGCTCGGATGTGCATGACCGGAGGCGTACCTGCATAGCTCTGGTAGATCGCTTCGGGTTCGACTCGGAACTCCCAGTCGACGTAGCCGGTGCGAGGCCGCGACGTCGAGAGCTCGCGGTAGCGGGCCATCGCCCGCTCCCCGGCCCATACGAAGGCCACACCCGGCGGGCACATCAATCCCTTCTGCGACGCTCCTATAGCGACGTCGATGCCCCAGGCATCCATCTCGAACTGCTCGGTTCCGATCGATGCGATTCCGTCGACCATGAAGAGGGCATCATGTCCAGCTGCGTCGATCGCGGCCCGCAGGGCAGGGATGTCATTGCGCACCGAACTCGCCGTGTCGGTATGGGCCACCATGATCGCCCGGATCGAGCCATCGTCAGCGGTGAGTCTCTCCTGCAGTGCGTGTGGATCCACCGGGGTCTGCATGTCGCCGGGCAGCAGCTCGACAACACCACCGGCGTCCGTGACGTACTCGCCCCAGAAGGTGGCGAAGACGCCAGCCTCGAGAATCAACACTCGGTCGCCAGGCTCAAGCAAGTTGTTGATCGACATCTGCCACGCCGCATGTCCGTTACCAATAACGACGAAGCCATGACCGGCTGTTCGGACAACGCCGGGGAGCCGGGCCAGCACCCGCTCCGAGACGTCGATCAGTTCGCCGTCGTAGATATCGGGCATGGGCTGGGACA
Organism: uncultured Acidimicrobiales bacterium; assembly: GCA_937922235.1. GTDB lineage: Bacteria > Actinomycetota > Acidimicrobiia > Acidimicrobiales > SHLQ01 > SHLQ01. Next base: position 10,142 of record CAKZVC010000072.1, read on the forward strand.
GCACCGCCCGAACTCGCTCTGGCAGAATCGACGGGCCCGGAATGGCAACGAGATCAATCCCGTGGTTCAACGTCATTGCGACACGCTAGCGCCCGTCATGCGACACTTCTTGAGTGAGTGCGAACCCCATGGACGACTTCCCGGCTATCTCGGACCTGGAGAAGCGCGCCAAGCGACGTCTGCCGTCGTTTGCCTGGGTGTACCTGTCGTCCGGGACAGGCGACGACCGAGCTCGCGACCACAACCGAGACGCACTCGCAGAGGTTCGCTTTCGACCACAGTTCTTGAAAGGACCGCTCGAGCCGTCGACCAAAACCACGCTGTTCGGTCAGACCTACGACACTCCGATCGGAATCGCACCTGTCGGCCTCACCGGCCTGATCTGGCCGGGCGCCGATGAGCTTCTGGCACGAACCGGTGCGACAAAGAACATTCCGTATGTGCTGAGCACGGTTGGCACCGCAAGCCCCGAGGATGCAGGTCGCTGGGCAGGAACCAACGGCTGGTTTCAGCTCTACCCACCGCGCGACCCCTCGGTACGCACCGACCTTGTGCAGCGGGCCGCTAATGCGGGACTCACCACCCTCGTAGTCACCGCCGACGTGCCAGCGCCAAGCCGACGAGAGCGTCAGCGCAAGGCGCACATTCGAGTGCCGCCGACAATCGATCTTCGTCTTGTCGCCGAAGCTGCTATCCGGCCGGCATGGACCAAAGCCTTACTCGCCGAAGGCATGCCTCGGTTCAGAGCGCTCGAGGCCTACGTCGACGAGAACAGCATGAAGAACACCGCTGGGTTTGTCGGCGCAAAGCTCGGCGGCACCTTGTCGTGGGACTACCTCGACCAGCTCCGCATCGAATGGGACGGGCCGCTCGTCGTCAAGGGCATCCTCGACCCCGATGACGCCGAGCGTTGCATCGAGCACGGCGCCGACGGTATCTGGGTGTCGAACCATGGCGGCCGTCAGCTCGACGGCGCCATCGCATCGATCGATGCACTCGGCCCCATCGCCGAGCGGGTGGCGCGACGGGTTCCGATCCTGTTCGACTCTGGAATTCGTGATGGCCTCGACGTCGCCCGGGCACTCGCCCTCGGTGCCGACTTCTGCTTCGCCGGCCGCCCGTTCTTGTTCGGCTTGGGAGCACTCGGATCAGCAGGTGCTGAACACGCGCTCGACATTCTTCACGACGGGCTTACGACCACGATGCATCAACTTGGGGTTGCCTCGCTCGATCAGCTGGCGACCCGGTTGGCCTGACTGCTACTCCGAAAAGCTTGCGCTGCAGCTCTCACGGTACGCCGCAGGGGTCATGTCGACTTGGCGTGCAAAGAACTTGGCGAAGTTGCTCTGCTGAGAGAACCCGAGCTTCGACGAGATCCAACTGATCGAAATGTCGGTGTTCGCCAACAAGCGCGTCGCAGCGTAAATGACACGGGCATCGATGATCTGTTTGGGCGTTTGACCGAGCACACGGTTGGTAGCTCGGGTCAGCGTCTTCGGCGAACAGCCGACAAGTCGCGCGTAATCGGTGACCGAGCGGCTCTGGAGATAGTGGAATTCGAGCTCACGGCGAAAATCGGAAACGATGGCGTGTTCGGCGACAAGTTCGGTTGGGATGACTGGGCCGGCGTCGGCGCTGGCAATGAGCTCGAGCAGCAAGGCCGAAATGCTGATGCGCAAACGCTCCTGGGCCTTGCCCGGAAGGATGTGTGGCTCGGTTAATGACGCTACGAGCGCGTGGGCGATATCGATCGCTGCTCCAAGCACCACCCGAGGCGACGAGTAGGTCAGATCGAAAAGACCGGGCGGGCAGACGTGAGGTTCGATGACGACAGCCCAACCATCGAAGGTCTCGTCGGGGAGCCATCGCTGCACCTGGCCCGGCTGCACGTGTATGACTGAGCCAGGCTCGAAGCTGTAGGTCGTCATGTCGACGATGTGAGATCCAGGTCCGGACGTGGGCACGATGATCACATGCGACGACACCCGAACGGACACGTTGTTGACAACGTGGTCGGCCTTCCGGATCTCGCGAACGTCAGTGCACGACACGACATTGGCTCGGACGCGCTCGCTCAAGAACTGTTCGAGATCGATGATCTCTGGAAACGGTTGTGAGCTCACCCCACCAGTATCACTGATAGACAGCGACTTCGGCTACCAATTTCTCGAGAGCAGGCCGAACGGCCTGCACGTCTGCGGGGGTTGTCGGAGCCGTTGCGAGGACCTCGTCTATCGCATCGAGCATGCTTCCGCTCGGGAACCACAGCGGCTTGAGTAGGCGCATAGACCAATTGGGAAATCGCCGATTTTCGGTCGATAGCTCGATTTCGCACGTAATCGTGTGGCGTTCATCGGCACGAATCGTCGCCATCAGCTCATCGACAGCATCGCGCGGACCCTCGAGAACTTGGGTAAACCGTTCATCTCGATAGGTGAGGTAGCCAGTGATCTTCTTGCCCTGGTTGTGCAATTGGGCCCGAAACTCAAGCTCGCCAAGGGTCGCCTTGTCGAACGGCATCGTCGCTGAACTCGAGTAAATCAGCGATACAAACGGAGAGGTATCGTCTTGAGCAGCAGCGTCCACACCTCAGTGTTGACCAGTATTCGCCGCGATCGGGCATATTGACCGGTAATGACTCTGTTGAGTCCGTTCTTGACCTATTCGCATCACTGATCAACCGCAACCATAGTTACGTGGCCTCGGCCACGTTTCTGACACTTGTCAGCACAGCGTCGTTGCGGGCGTGGTGCATTCGACAAATCAGAATTCCTTTATCGGCCCGGTCGTGTCCAGCCCTCGACCGGGCCGATGAGGGAGCTAACCGGTTTTCACCGGCGTACGCCCGTTGACTAGGGTCCGGCCATGCCACGCGTACTTCTCGACGATATTGAAGCCACTACTGCTCAGGCGCTCCTGAAGCATGGGGCCAATCCCAACGCCGCGGCGAAGGTGGCACACGCAGTCCGGGTCGCCGAATCGAACAACAACAAGATCTGCGGCCTGTATTACGTAGATAGCTATTGCACCCAGCTCACGACAGGTCGCGTGTTCGGTGATGTCGAGCCAGTGGTCAACCACGACAAGGCCGGTTCGGTCCGCGTCGACGCCAAGTACGGTTTTGCTCAGGTGGCATTCGCCGCGGGCTTCGACACGGCCGTGCAGGCAGCGAAAGCCAACGGCATCGCTGCGCTCTCGATCGAACATAGCCACACCTGCACGTCGCTTGGGTACTTCACCGAACAGTTCGCACACGCCGGCTTGCTGGCGATCGGTGCGACAAACTCGACGGCTCGCGTTTCTCCTCCTGGCGGTTCGGTGCCGATGCTCGGCACGAACCCCATGGCCATGGCCGTTCCGGCTCGAGATGGCGGCGTGGCCTTTCAGTTCGACTACAGCACGTCGGCCGTTGCGCTTGGCAAGATCACGATGGCCAAGGCAGCCGGCGAGTCGATTCCGATTGGTTGGGCGGTCGACGCCGACGGCAACGACACGACCGACCCGACTAAAGCTCTCGAGGGTTCGCTCGTTTCAGCTGGTGGCTACAAGGGATACGGCCTCGGCCTCATGGTTGAGGTGCTCGCCGGTGCACTGACAGGGTCGCTTCTCAGCACGCAGATCCCACCGCTGAAGGCACCCGAGGGACCGCATCACGACATCGGTCAGTTCTATTTGGTTGTTGACCCAAACTCGTTCGCTGGCGACGGCTTCTTTGACCGCCTCGATCAGATCGCGGCCGCCGTCGACGCACAACCTGATGCTCGCCTGCCCGGTTCGACCAAAAGCGACCTCGATGCAGTCGAGCTCGAAGACGACGTCTGGTCCAGCATCACCAAACTTGCCGAGTAGCGCGGCTTTCGGGGTCAGACCCTCCACGTCATCGCGCGGCTTTCGGGGTCAGACCCTCCAATTCATCGCGCGACTTTCGGGGTCAGACCCTCCAAGTCATCGCTGTGACCGGTCGGCGAAGTCACCGAGGCGATTGGTTAGTTCGCCGATCCGGTCGATGTCGGCGTTCGCGAAGCTGAAGCGAAGGTGTTGTTCGTCTGTTGGCATGAAGGCCGTACCGGGGATCACCAGGATGCCTTGCTCCAGGAGCAGGGCTTCGACGACGTCGCCGGTTGGTCGATCGACAAACGGGTGTCGCACCCACCCGTAGTACGCACCGGCAGAGAGCAGTTCGAAACCACCTGGCTTGTCCGCCATGACTTCTTCGAAGCGCCGCTGCTTCGCCGCGATCTCGTCGACCCGGTCCTGGCGCCACTTCCCCGCTTCGGTCAGCCCTGCATGAGCGCCTTCCTGGCCCAAGCGTGACGGACAAATCGTGACGCAGTCAATCAATTTCGCTACCTCAGTGAGCAACTCGGGAGACCCGACTACGGCACCGACCCGCTGACCGGGAATCGCAAGGTCCTTCGAGAACGAGTGGAGGCTGACGACGTGGTCACGCCAGTCGGGCTCGGCAAAGAGCCCGTGCGGTGCTCGACCGCCCGGGATGAACGAGCGATAGGTCTCGTCGATGATGAGGACGACGTCATTGGACCGAGCGAACTCGATGAACTCGGCGAGGAACTCAGGCTCGATCGTGTGACCCGTTGGGTTTCCTGGCGTCACCAGCACGATCGCCCGAGTTCGATCGGTGAGCAGTGCTGCGGCATCAGCGACCGACGGCGACAAGCCCTCTGAAGGGTGCAAGTACGTAGGGACTGCGCCGTCAAGCTGCAGCCACATGTCGTGGTTGAAGTAGTACGGCACCGCAAGCATCACCTCATCGCCGGGTTCAGTGATCGCGCTAACGACCATGGTGAACGCTTGATTGCACCCTGAGGTAATGCAGACGTCGTCGACGGCAAGATCGGCGTTGGAGCCGTAGACCTCTCTGAGCTCATCGAGCAGAGCATCACGAAGGTGAGGCAGACCTCGCAGAGGCCCGTATCGACTGCCGTCGGGGTGCGCTGCAACCTCGGCCATGCGCTGCTGGATCTCGGGCGCGGGTGGGAAGCCCGGAGCACCTTGGGAGAGGTCGAGCAGCGGTTTGTTGTGCGGAACTCGATCGAGCAGATGCGCGTGAGCTCCGATAGGACTATTCGGTTGGGTGAGGGTTCGCTTCGTTAGGCGCACGCGCACCTGCCCACTCGTTCGTCCCATGAAATCTGCATGGCACGAACGTAGTGGGCACGTGCAAGAACTGCCTTATGCAGCCTCGGTGCCGAGTTGGTCGTGAGCCTCCTGCAGGAGCTTGGACACTCCAACTCGCTGGCTCGGCTTGGCGACCTTGCTCGCCACGACCTCGGTGCGGCTCGCGGTCGCCCCGCCCGCTTGAAAGAACCGGCGTCGGATAGTTCCGAGTAGAACCACCTCATCGCCTTCGCCGATCTTCAATGCGTTCTTCGGAGGATCGTCCCACTGCACCGGCACCGACTTCTTCGCGCCATTGATCGTGGTTGTCACTTCCCAGTTCATCACGTTGGTTCCCGTCGGGAGCGTGCGCTCAATAGGCTCGCTGGACAAGGTCCCTTGCAAAACGACGACGTTCATCGTCACTACTTTCGTTTGTTGTCTGCGGGGGGAAGTGCAGTTTCAACATACCGTAGCGACGACCACTGACAGGCTTAGGTCGAGGAGCCCTCATAGAGCGGTCCATGATTGATGTTCGGCAGCACATACTTCGCGAACAGGTCGGCTTCAGCAGCGTGGGTGTACCCGCTCAAAATGAAGGCTCCCACGCCAACGCTCTGATACGCCCGGAGCTTTGCGAGCACCTGATCGGGGTCACCCACGATCGCCGCGCCAGCCCCGCTTCGGGCTCGACCAACTCCGGTCCAAAGATTCTCTTCAACGAAGCCGTCATCTTCGGCAGAATCGCGAAGCTCGTTCTGGCGAGCAACGCCTGCTGATGCGGTATCGAGTGACTTCTGACGAATCTTCTCACCTTCGTCAGCGTCAAGCTTGGACAGCAAACGATCCGCTGCGGCGCGAGCCTCGGCTTCCGTTTCACGAACAATGACGTGCGCTCGAAGGCCGTACTTCAGCTCGCGGTCATACGCCGCCGCTTGAACCTTCATATCGGCAACGGTGTCGGCAACTCCTGAGACCGTGTCAGGCCAGGTGAGGAAGACGTCCGCGTGCTGCGCGGCGGTGTCCTTAGCCGCCGGGCTGAACCCGCCGAAATAGAACGGCGGACACTTGCCCGAGACGGTACGCATCCGTGGAGGCTCGACGCTGAGCTGGACAAACTGGCCCTGGAACTCAATCGACTCACCGTTCAACAACGCCCGAAGAACCGTCATCCACTCGCGGGTGCGCTGATAGCGAGGCGCCGACTCAAGCGGAGCGCCCGGGATGTCACTGGAGATGATGTTGACCGTCAGGCGACCGCCAGCCATCTGATCGATCGTGGCGATCTGGCGGGCGAGTTGCGGCAACCACATCTCCCCCATTCGTACTGCGAGCAACAACTGAATCTGCTCGGTGTGCGTCGCAATCGCAGCAGCGAACGACGTCGAGTCAATGCCCAACTGATAGCCCGATGGCAACAGCACATTGTCGTAGCCAAGCCTGTCGGCGGTGGTCACGATGTTCGAGCAATGCTCCCAGCTGCTTTGAAGTGCTGGATCGGGAACACCCAGGAACTCATAGTCGTCGTCGCACAATGCTCCGAACCACGAGATCTCGACGTTTTTCTCGACACTTCCGGTCGAGTTCCCCACGTCGTCGACAGAAGACGATGCATTTCCGTTCGAGTTCCCCGCGTCATCGACAGACGGATCAGCGCTCATGGGAGAGGCACTCCTTCGCTGGCGGCAACGATGTCGTACACGTCGTTGCGGTCGAGGTGCACATCGAAGGCAGCAGCGCCGGCTACGAGACGGTCCGGGGTTTGCGTACCGAGTAGGGCTACCGGCTGCGATGGGTGCGCAAGCACAAAGGCGATCGCAATCGTTGCTCGATCTACGCCTTCACGGTCAGCAAGTCGATCGACGACCTCGAGTAACTCCGGCCGGATGCCCTCGCCAGAGAACAACCGGCCACCTGCGAGTGGACTCCAGGCGAGCGGCACGACACCGTCACGCATCGACCGGTCAAACATGCCGTCGCGCAATGGAGTCAGTGCCGCTACCGAGTATTCCGGCTGGGTCGACACGATCGGGGCGTCGAGGTGAGCCGCCAACGCGTCGTACTGATCAACCGTGAAGTTCGAGATACCGATCATCTTCACCTTGCCCGATGACACAAACCCGTCGAGCGTGTTCGCAAGCGACGCCGGATGCGTGAACATATCCGGACGGTGAATTTGGTAGAGGTCGATGACATCGACGTTCAACCGCGTGAGCGATGCTTCGAGCGCACTTGTCAGATACTCCGGGCTCGAGTCGTATGGCAACGGCGGCATGATGCCGCCCTTGGTCGCGAGCACCATGCGGTCGCGCAACTCGGGGGCGGCTGTGAGGACGGCGCCCAGGCGTTCCTCGTTCTGTCCAAAGCCGGTGCCGCCATGGTCGAGACCGTACACATCGGCGGTGTCGATGAGATTCAGTCCGGCGTCGAGCGCGGTTTCTAGCAGTGCCTGATTTGCGGAGGTGTCGTCAGCAGTGAGACGCCAGGTTCCGTATCCGAGGGCGCCAATTTCTGGTCCATCAGGTCCTAGACGCCTTGGGGCCGAGCTGACAAGATTCGAGTCGTTCGATGTCATGTAGTTAGTACATCAGCTAGACACGACGAATGCAAACGTTTACATTCAAAGTAAATCAACGAAATGAAATGGTCGAGCTATGACAGAGCAACACATCCGGTACGGCATCATCGGCACCGGCATGATGGGCGTCGAGCACATCTTGAACATTCTGGCACTCGACAACACCGAAGTCGTAGCAATTGCCGACACCGATGCACATCAGCGCGACGTCGGGCTCGAGTCAGCTCCGGGCGCAACGGTCTACGAGGACTATCACGACCTGCTCGCCGACGACACGGTCGATGCCGTCGTCATCGTTACCCCAAACTTCACCCACATCGATGTGATGCGAGATGTCATTGCGTCCGGCAAACACGTGCTGTGCGAGAAGCCGCTCTGCACCACGACCGCCGACTGCAAGACCCTGATCGAACTCGCCCGGGGCTACGGAGCCGTCATCTGGGTGGGCCTCGAATACCGCTACATGCCAGCTGTTGGAGCGCTGATCGATGAGGTTCGTGATGGTTTCGTCGGCGACGTCAAGATGGTCACGATTCGCGAACATCGCTTCCCGTTCCTCGTGAAGGTTGGCGATTGGAACCGTTTCACCCGGAACACCGGCGGAACGCTCGTCGAGAAGACGTGCCACTACTTCGACCTGATGAACCTGATCATTGGCGACCGCCCAACGCAGGTCTACGCATCGGGCAACCAAGCCGTGAACCACCTCGACGAGGTGTACGACGGTGAGACGAGCGACATTCTCGACAACGCCTACGTCATCGTCGACTACCCGAACAACGTGCGAGCCATGCTCGACCTATGCATGTTCGCCGAGGCGACCAAGGATCAAGAAGAGATCGCCGTTGTTGGAAACAAGGGCAAGCTCGATGCTCGCATCCCAACCTCCGAACTCCACCTCGGCACCCGCTCAGGCGACGGCATCGACGACATCGGCAAGGTCGAGACCCGCCCGATCGTCAACGAAGACATTCGCCATACCGGCCTGCACCACGGCGCCAGTTATCTCGAGCACGTCGACTTCGCCGAGGCGATCCGAGCTCATCGCGCGGCATTCAACTCGGCGCTCGCGGGTGCGATCGATGGTGGAGCAGACCCAGCCGCAGCTCACACCCAGGCCGCAACCGCTGGCTCTGCTGCAGTCGACGAGCTCGGCACATTGGTCTCGCTCGAAGACGGAATGTGGTCGGTCGCCATAGGCGAAGCAGCACACCGCAGCATCGAAGAAAACCGCCCAGTAACCCTCGCCGAGATCCTCAACTAAATCCTCATGGGCGGGCAAACACTCGACCAGCTAGACCCGCCTGCCTGGGGCGAACCAGCAACACGGACGAGCTTGGTAGATCGGTGCTACGCGCTTCGCCGAAAGCCCATCGACGAATTCACGCCCGGCGATCTGCGAGTCATGATCGGGCAGAAGATCAGCCTCGAATGGCTCGTGCCGCTCGCAATCGAGCTGCTCGAGGAAGACCCGTTCACAGCGGGCGACTTCTACGACGGCGACTTGCTCGTGGCGGTCTTGCGAACACAAAGCGACCTCGCCACGACCAACCCGAAGCTCCTCCGCCGTATCGAAGCGGTTGCCCCGCCCGCACTTGCGGACCACACCACGGACAAGCACGTCAAAGCCGCAATCAACGAGTTCAACGCCTAACTTCGCGCGGCTTTCGGGGTCAGACCCTCACGGTCATCGCGCGGCTTTTGGGGTCAGACCCTCACGGTCATCAAAGTACTGTCACAGGTCACACGTATGGTGCTCTTGGAACCTTCCCCAAGTCTCGGCACCGTTTTGGCGCCCCACCATGTGCAACCGAACGAGCGAATCGAATGCCGCGCAAACCGCGTATCGACTATCCAGGGGCCTTCCACCACGTCATGAACCGTGGCGCCGCCCGACAAACGACGTACCTGAATGAAAGCGATCGAGCACTGTTCGCCGAGCTGTGGGCAAAGGCAGTTTCGCGATTCGGTATCGAGGTCCTGGCCTTCTGCTTCATGGGCAACCACTACCACGTCTTTGTCCATTCGCCCGATGGGCAACTCAGCGCCACTATGCAATACATCGGGCGCGCCTACACACAGATCTTCAACGAGTACCACCAACGGGATGGGGCACTATTCCGGGGAAGGTTCCACTCTGTTCTGGTTGACTCAGAAACGTACTTCGCTCGACTAGCTCGCTACATCGAACTGAACCCTGTTTCAGCTGGTCTTTGCTCTGTCGCTCAACTTGATGAGTATCCGTGGTCGAGCTTTCGGTACAACGCCGGGACTCTTCCGGCTCCGTCATGGCTAACGACAAGCCACCTTCGAAGCCGCTTTGGTTCACCTGAGCAGTATCGCGACTTTGTTGTGGGCGGCGCTCCAGATCGTGAACTTGACGGCTTCTTCTCCCGACCGATCTCTTCTACGCGAGTGCTTGGTGATGCCTCTTTCGTGCGCACTCTGACGGACAAACACCCTGAAATTGGACGGCTCGCCTCCGCTGGCATCGGCCCGAGTGTCACTGAACTCGAAGCATTCGTTCTTTCCCTCAGCGGTGCCGCTCGAGACAAGATCATGAATCCAAAGGCTCCGTATCATCCAGCGAGGAAAGCGGTTCTACTAGTGACACAACAGTTGAGCAATGAACCAACCGCTGCTCTAGCCCTCCGCTACGGATTCACTTCGGCGAGGTCATTCACGAACGCTGCATGGCGAATTCGGAACGAACAAGTAGCGCCTGAGGTGGCTGCGCTTGTTGACGCCGTTCACACCGCGTTCGGGTGAGAGCGATGACCGGGAGGGTCTGACCCCAAAAGCCGCGCGATGACCGGGAGGGTCTGACCCCGAAGGCCGCGTTAGGTGAGGTCGGAGAGTTTGGTGTTGGCGCCGCAGATGACGACGCCTACTCGTTCGTCGGGGTCTGGGGCGTACGCGCCGGTTTGGAGAGCGGCGATCGTGGTGGCCACCGCTGGCTCGACGATAATGCGCCAGTTGTCCCACAGCAGCTGGCGGGCTGCAAGGACCGCCTTGTCGTCGACCAGCACGCTTGGTGCGTCCACCCCGGAGAGTGCCTGCCACGCAAGCTCGCCAACTTGCGTTGCGCCGAGCGCATCGGCGGTGACACCCGAGACCTCGACGTCGACCGGTTTGCCGGCGCCGAGAGCTGCGGCGTAGGCGTTCGTTGTTTCGCCTTCGCACACAACGATGCGAGTGCGGTCGCCCACTGCACACGCTGCACCACCGGCGAGGCCTCCGCCGCCGCAGGCGAGCAAGATCGAATCGAGCGCACCGACTTGGTCGACAAACTCGAGCGAAGCCGTGCCGGCCCCGGCCATGACATCGGGATGGTTGTAGGCGTGAATGCTCGTTGCTCCGGTCTCGGACTGGAACTCCTCGCTGGCTTCGAGCGCCTCGCTGTAGACCGCCCCGACCTGATGCACCGTTGCACCGTACGAGCGCAGCCGTTCGACTTTGGTCGGAGACGAGATCGTTGGGACGAAAATGTTCGCCGCCAATCCACGCTCACGAGCGGCCCACGCCACTGCAGCGCCGTGGTTGCCGCCAGATGCTGCAACCACGCCCGCTTCGTTCACCTCGTTGCGAGTAAGGAAGTGGCTGGCGCCGCGAGCCTTAAAGGTCCCGCTGTGCTGCAACTGCTCGAGCTTGAACCACACATCGACGCCATCGACCAAACCGAGCTCGCGCCTCGAGACCGCCAACACTGGTGTGCGGCGGACTACGGGTGCAAGACGCTCAGCTGCCTGAGCAACCTCGCTACTCGATGGAACCTGGAAGGCGATGACTAGCCCTTAACCGAACCGGCCAGAAGGCCTCGAACGAAGAAGCGCTGCAGGCTGAAGAACACCACAAGGGGCACGAACGCCTGGACGAACGCCGCCGAGGTAAGCAAGTGGTCGGTGTTGTCGAAGTCGCCGGCAAGGTTGGCTATTCGAACCGTGGTCGGCGCAGACGCCGCTCCCTGCAGCATCGTGTTGGCGATGAGGTAATCGTTCCACGTCCACAAGAACTGGAAGATCGCAAATGATGCCAACGCCGGAATCGACAACGGCAGAACGAGTCGCCAGAAGATGCCGAAGTGGTTCGCTCCGTCGATTCGAGCTGACTCGAAGAGCTCGCCTGGCAACTGCGAGATGTAGTTGTGCAGGAGGAAGATTGCGAACGGCATCGCGAACCCGGTGTGGGTCAGCCACACTGCGGCAGGCTGGCTCGACAGGTTATTGAGCGGAAGCAGCGTCATCGTCTTGTCCGAGCCTGGAATCGTCAGGTGGGCACCGCCGAACGGAGTTCC
>CAKZVC010000073.1 GCA_937922235.1 uncultured Acidimicrobiales bacterium
TCTGCCTGCACGGGTTCCCCGACTCGGCGCACTCGTGGCGGCACCTGCTACCCGAGCTCGCCGCTGCCGGGTACCGGGCTGTAGCGCCGTGGACGCGCGGGTACGCCCCAACGGGGATCCCCGCTGACGGGCTCTACCAAAGCGGCGTACGCGGACGAGACGCATGCCTGCTCCATGACCACCTTGGCGGTGGTGCCGACGCGGTGATCATCGGGCACGACTTCGGGTCGAGCGCTGCGAACATCGCAGCCTCGATGGAGCCGAACCGGTGGCGAAGGGTCGTGATGATGGCCGTGCCACCGTCGGCTCGCATGGCCTCTGCCTTCTTTGGCTATGCCCAGATTCGGCGATCGTCCTACATGTTCTTCTTCCAACATCCGTTGTCGGAGATGGTCGTCCCACACGAAGACTGGGCGTTTATCCGAGGGCTCTGGAACGACTGGTCTCCGGGCTTCGACGGCACTGACGAGATTGCGAACTTCGTCAGCGCTGTTCGCCCTGAAGGCCACCTCGCTGCGGCACTTGGCTACTACCGGGCGACGTTCCAACCCGAGCTTCGCTCGCCCGACTTCGCCGACTGGGACGACGCGGCCCAAACCGCTCCCCCACAGCCAACGCTGTATCTGCATGGCCGAACGGACGGATGCATCGGTGTGGAGGTGGCCGATGGGCTGGAAGCTGAACTCGCACCAGGGTCTGACGTCGTGCGGTTCGAGGACATTGGACACTTCATGCAGCTGGAAGATCCGCAGTTGGTCAACCAGACGATTCTCGAATTCCTGCAGCGCTAGAGAGCTGCCGGCAAAGGCCGGCTAACGGACGATCTCCAGCCAGCCACCACCGCGCTCGTCGATCAACAGTGCCCGGGCATGGCGACGACCCGCTCCGCCAGCCGGAGCCCACCCGGCCACGGTCAGACCAGGGTGCACCTCACCAACGGGCAGGTCGCGAATAATCGAGTTGATGTCGAGACCATCGGACGTGTCGATGCGACCGCCGTCGCTGTGGACGAACTCGCCATCACGCCCGGCCCATGCACGCCAGGTCGGCGTCGAATCCGGGACACCCCACCAGTGATCTCGGACGCCCATGCCTTCGAGCTCCCAGCGGGTCTCGTTCAGCAGCACCTCACCGTGCATCTGGCCGACGAGGCGGTAGCCGGCAGTGCCAGCAACCGGGGACGGCCCGGGTGAGCCTTCGGTATCCCAATCGAACTCCAGACCAAGAGCGACGCGCTCGCCAAAGGCCCCGGTCCACACATCGGTGGGCTGGTCGATCGCAACCCCGAACGCCTCAAGGTCGGTCGTCAGGTGCTCGAACGGACGGAGCACCGTTGTTTCCGTCCAGATCGCCGGGCCCCGAAGCTCCATCGAGCCCTTCTGCGGCAGGGGCAGGTCGTCAGCGAGAACCGTAATCAGTGGATGGCCGGCCAAACCAATGATCGATCCCCAATACCAGCAGACCCCGTCGTGCGGGCGAACCGTCAGCCGGACGTAGCCGCCAATGCCATCCTCGGGAATCGCGAACCAGTTGTCCCAAACCTCGACCCAATTCGGGTCGCCATTCGTTTCATGGAGCGTCTCAGATCCAACGGGCAGATTCACACCTGCAGTTTCGCAGCACGATCAGCAAACCGCGCGTGGCAAACTATGGATATGAATCAGTTTGGCGAACATGCGACCGAAGCTCTGGCCGGAGTCGACGCCTCCCAAATCCCGAGCGACCTGTCGTTGGTTCTTGAACAGCAGGTCACGAACGGCGACACGATCGTCGATCAGTATCACGTGGTGATCGCCGACGGTGCGGTACGCATCGAGAGCGGTGCTGCCGACAACCCCGACGTGGTCTTGAAGCAGGACAGCGAAACGGCTGAGGCACTCCGCAACGGCACGCTGCACTCGCAACGTGCCTTCCTCACCGGGCGCCTGTCGATCGACGGCGACATCAACGCGTTGCTCGAACATGGCCCGCTGCTTGCCCAACTATTGCCAGGTCTTGCGAGCTAGGCATGCCAGAGATCGGCGAGATCCAGGCCCACGCCGAGCGCGTCGAGGCTGACTTCGCAGGCACAACGCTGTCGAAGTTTCGACCGATCACGTTCTATGTACTGAAGACGTTCAGTCCAGACCCCGAAACGGCTGTTGGCCACCCACTTGAGAAGGTCACGACTCGCGGCAAGTACCTGCAGATGTGGTTTGGGCCGACCGTATTCGTCATCCATCTCATGCAGGGTGGGCGTCTCCGTCCAGACGCCAAGCAGTCAGCAAAGCCCCGTGGCGGTCAGGCCCGCTGGACGTTCGACGACGGAACGGCGCTGCTCCTCACCGAAGCCGGCTCGGATAAGCGGGCTGGCATCTGGGTTGTCGATGCCACTGCTGACCTCGAGTCGATCGATCCGCTTCATGGCCTCGGCCCAAACGCCGACACACTCGATCGCGATGGATTGCAGAGCCTCCTGTCAGAGAACAACATGCGCATCCACGGGCTGCTCCGACGCCAAGGCATCATCGCCGGACTTGGACGTCGGCTCGCCAACGACGTCTGCCACGAAGCACAAATCTCTCCGTTCGCCATGACCGGCAAGCTCGACAGCGACCAGGTCGACGCGCTGCACGCAGCTATCGGCGTGTGCATTGAACGGTCGCTCGAGTTTGAACGAGCGCAAACCGAAATCGTTGCGTCCAAGAAGCGCCCGTCAGCGGTCCACAACAACACCGGTGAGCCGTGTCCACGTTGCGGAGATGCGATTCGCGAGGTCGCGTACGTGAAGTACTCGGTCAACTATTGCGCTGCGTGCCAAACCAACGGCAAGGTGCTTGCCGACAACACGACGTCGAAATTCCTGAAGTAGGAAGCGCCAGTTCGATCCGTTACGCCGCGGCAGCGCGCTGCTGGGTGACCGCGATCCAGCGTTGTTCAATGTTCGTGATCGTCGTTCCGTCGACAACGCACCGATCGAACGGCAACGGAATTGACGCCGGGTTTTCGAGTTCCCACTTCTGGAAGCCGCTGACGACGAGGGCTGCTTCAGACTGCTCGATGAGCAGCTTGTTGTGGAACGACACGAAGTTACGAGGGATCTTGAACCCACTCCCTCCAGTCACGTCGAACAGCAGAATGCTCGGCCCGTCGTGGTCGACCGTTTCCCAGTCAAGGGCGTACTGGCGGCCCAGCCAATCAAAACCGAAACACTCGATTCGATTGACGTACTCAGGAAAGGCCGCAGAGACGAACGCATCTGCACGCGGGCCAGACGTCGCCTCGTGCACTCGGTAGATGCCGTTGCCGACGGTCAGACCCGCAAAGGACGTCATGAACCCATCGAATTCGGGTACTGGCGCCATCGTGTATCGCGGTGCGCCTCCGCTTTCCATAGCCGATGGTTGGAAGATCTCGACGAAACGTTCAAATGCCATACGGGAGGCTCTATTTCTGCGGTGTCCCTCTCTATCGGTGGACACGCACGTACACCTGAGGGTTACGGACACATAGTGCCCATGTTTCTGAACGCAGGCTCGACGTCTAGCTCACGCGGAGCAGGCAGCCACCGTACGCAGCCATGTCCAGCACCGTTCGTTGCGCTGGCCCATCGACGATCAGATACTGAGCAGCATCATCCCAATCGGCCTGCGATCCGGGGACACCATCCCACTCGACGTTGTCGCAGACCTGCGAGACCTGTGCGTCCAACGCAAGATCGAGCTCGGTGAGGTCGATCGACACTGAGAACGGCTCACCAGTTCCATTGATCGCCCCGACCCACCACTCGTCACCCGAACGGCGAGCAAGAACCACATGTTCCTCGGGCATACCAGAAAGCAAGACAGTGTCGTCCCACACCACGGGAACCGCCGACAGCAGTTCGACCACGTCGGGTGGCGGGGCGGCGTACGCCTCGGGGGTATCGACGAAGTGCTGGAGGGGGCTCTCGAAGATCACCGACAACGCAAGCTCGTGACTGTTCGTGGTGAACCTTCGCACGGTGTTTCCGAGGATGACGGGCGTGTAGTCCATGGGTCCAACCACGTTTCGGGTGAACGGCAAGATCGTGTTCTGTCGAGGAGCCGCAGCCGCGAAACGACTGTCGAACGTGTAGATCTCGGCGCCACGGACAGCTTCCATGGTCATCATGTTTGGGAACTCCCGACTCCATCCCCGAGGCACCGTCGAGCCGTGGAAGTTGGTCAACAGCCCAACATCGGACGCGTCGCGAATGATGTCTCGGTACTGCTGAATCTGCACGGGCTTGTCCGACTGAAAGAAGTCGACCTTGATTCCCACAATGCCCAGCTCAGCCAAGCGGGCGAGCTCGGCGCGGCGAATGGCCGGATCGTCCATCCGATCGCGAGGTGCTTCTGTCACGACATTGTTTGGACCGCCTGAGTTGTACCAAAGGAACAGCCCAACGTTCCGCTGGTTCGCATAGCCGACAAGCGCTTCGAGCTCACCGTCGGCAAAGGTGTTCCAGTTGGCATCGACGAGCGAGTACTCCCAGCCCATGTCTGCAGCGAGATCGATGAACGGTCGAAGAGCTTCCGGATCCCGGGAGCTGTCGTGGTCGGACCACCAGCTCCACGACACCCGACCCGGACGGACCCACGAGAAGTCGCCCGCTGCCGGAGGCGACAAGTGCCGCACATGATTCGACGACACAATGTCGCCAAGGTCGGTGCTGGTAATCATGACCCGCCATGGGGAAATCCACGTGTTTTGAGTGACGGGGCGAGGATCACCAAACCCGTTTCCTTCACCGCGGTCGGCAAGATCGATGAAGTACTCCCCCGACTCGACAACGGGAGACAGATGCGACCCGGCTCCACCATCGCCAAGGTCAGCTTCGGTGATCAGCGTCCAGGACTCGCCGCTCCGAAACAGTGACGGAAAGGTCCACCCATTGGGAGAACGTCCAGGGTCGTCAGCGGGCGTGACTCCGGCTCGAAGCTGTTCGTACGCTGGCGTCACAAAGGTGGGCTCGTCATGGCCCTGCAGCCAGGCCTCGCTGCCATCGGGCAGAGCAAAGCTCGTCCGTTCCCATTCCTGGCGAATCATGGCGCTTGGCTTCTCGACCCGATACCGAAGCGCAACTGCATGATTATCGACCCACACCTCGACCACGAGCGGCAGGTCAGCTGCGAATCCGGTGAACGACACCTGCTGGGTTGTGGCTTCGATCGACGATTGGCGAGCCTTGCCAGTTGGCAAATCGAACGAATCGGTGACGACCTCCGCTTCCGTCGCATCAACTGCCGTAGCGCCATCGTGCAATGTCACCGAGACGCCATCCACGGTCAGCTCGAGCCCCAACGTCGAGTCCGACATCACCACGACGTTCTCGCCCCCGACTTCCCGAACCACCCGATAGGAGGCGCGGCCTGCCTCATCGAGGCCGAACTCGACTCGAAGCTCGCCATCTGGTGACGCAAGCATGGCATCAGTGGTGAAGGCAGCCTGACGAAGTGGGGCCACCGAGGCCGACGAGTCACTCGTCGCTGAGCAGGCGGATGCAACCAACAACACGGCGACCATCACCGCTGGGAATCGACGCCACGCCCTCATGCGCCGGCATCCTCATCGAGGACGAGCCCACCAGCCAGACGTACCGCACGGTCGGCAAAGGCGGTCGACGTCGGGTCGTGCGTGGTCATGACGATCGTCAGATCGTGATCCTTCACTGCGCTACGCAGTTCGTCGAGCACCACCAGTGTGGTGTCGGAGTCGAGCTGGCCTGTCGGTTCATCGGCAATCAAGAGCTTCGGCGGTTGAGCGAGCACTCGAGCGATGGCAACGCGTTGTTGTTGGCCACCGGATAGTTCGCTGGGTCGGTGGTCGGCGTGGTCGGCCAGGCCGACTCGAGCCAGCGCCTCAGCGGTTGCTGATCGGCGGGAGGAGCGATCTACTCCTCGCAGCCGCAACGCGATCTCGACGTTCTCCCGGGCTGTCAGGTACGGCAAGAGCCCAACGGCTTGGAACATGATGGCAACGTTCTGGCGACGCCACTCGACAGCATCCTCGTAATCGAGCGCTCGCACATCGGTGCCAAGCACCTCGATCGCTCCGTCATCAGCCGCGTCGAGCCCAGCAAGACAGTTCAACAGCGTGGTCTTTCCGCTTCCCGACGGCCCCGTCACCGCCACGATCTCACCCCGAGCAACAGTGAGATCAGCGCCTCGTAAGGCCACAACGGCAGCATCGTCGGCGCCATAGGTGCGCCACACGTTTCGTGCCACAACAGCGTCGTTGGTCATGAACGCTCGCCTCCGTCGACCGGACGAATAGTGACCTCGCCATCACGGACCTCTGCAGTGACCCGATCAGAACCGCCGAGGGCAGCTCGCTGCTCGTCAGTGAGCTGCAACCTGCCAATCGTGTCGATCACCAAGGCCTCGCCGGTTTCGTGGCCGGCCGCATCATCCCAGCGATTCTCCGAGCTGACCCGACCATCCCGAATACGAATCACCCGATCGACGTAGCGTGCGAGCTCACCGTCGTGGCTCACAATGACCTGGGTAAGCCCGTCCTCTTGCTGGATCTCTCGCATCAGTTCGAACATCGCCGCACTGCTCTCGGCATCGAGGGCACCGGTTGGTTCATCGGCCAACAGCAACCGCGGGCTATTGGCCAGCGCCATGGCGAGCGCGACGCGCTGTTGCTCGCCGCCAGACAATTCGGTGGGCAGGTGAGTTCGGCGGTCGCCTAACCCCACCCGTTCGAGCAGCTCAACGGCTCGGTCGCCAGCCTCGTCGACGCCGAGCAGGTCGAGGATGAGCTTGACGTTCATCTCAGCGGTCTGTTCCGGGAGCAGGTTCTCTGCATTCGACTGCCACACGAACCCAACATCGTCTCGCCGATACGTATCGAGCTCAGCCGGTGACGCAGACCCAAGTTCCACGTCATCGAAGCGCACCGATCCACCGCTGGGTTGGAGCAACCCAGAGAGCGCTCGAAGCAGCGTCGACTTGCCTGACCCGCTCGAACCGATCACGCCAACCATTTCACCGGGAGCCACGGCCAGGTCGAGGCCTTGCAACGCGATCACTTCAGAAGCGCCCACCCGGTAAATCTGGGTGAGTTGGGTGCACTCGAGGAGCGGGGTAGCAGTCACTGTTCGCCGCCGATCTTGATGGCTTCAAACAGACGGATTCGACGCAGAGTGCCAAGGAGCCCGATCGTCGCAAGAACAAAGACGAGCGCAAGCGCCAACGCAATAGACGTTGTTGCCAGCCAATCAACTTCGGGGAGCAGCCGTGGGGCTGAACCCACCGAAGTGCCAACCAGCTCTGGGAGCAGGAGCCTCGACATCGTGACCCCGATGGCAACAGCCGCAGCGATGCCGAAGAACGCAACGATCAGCAGATCGAGTGCGACATACATCAACAAGCTTCTCTGTGGCAGACCCGACGCCCGAAGCATGCCGAGCTCCGTCATTTGCCGTCGCGACCCGGCAACTGCATAGAAGACAAACCCCGCGATCGTGAGAGCACTCGACAGGAGGAAGCTGACCGTGAGCAAACCAAAGACGCCCTGTCGTTCCGGCGCAAGCTGCGCACGTTCAACGAGCTCAGCTGCGGTACGAACTTGACCAGCTCCGATGCCGAGACGCGAGAGGTCGGCTCGGGTCTGGCCGTCGTCGCGACCTGCGCCTGCAGCGGTGTAAATGACCGAGCTCGGGAGAGACTGCCCGACCCGCTGCTCGAGGTCAGGCAGCGAGACCAATGCCGGGGATAGCGGTTCAGACGGTTGCCATGCAGGGAACTGGTCGTAGTGGCCAACAACGACCATCGAGAGGTCGATTCCAATGTCTCCGTTGCTCGCCCGAACCCTGACGGTGTCGCCGATGGAGACATCGCCGCGGATCATATCGATGCGGCGAAGCACGATTCCGTCCCGATTGCCCGTCAGCCTCTCCATCAGGGTGGGCAGGGTTTGGGTGGCGTAGTCGTCCCGCCAAAACGATGCCTCGACGAACGTCGATGGGTCGACGGCTCGAATTTCGATCGGGAGTTCGTCGCCTCCGGTCGAACCCTGGGCCCGACCCGCAAGCGTCGCGATCCGGCTCGCCGACTCAAGTCCCCAGATCCGTTCGAAACCGCTGGCGTCGATCGGCGGACCCTCGGGAATTGGGAAGCCGAAGTTTGACGGTGGACTGCTAGGAACAGCCTCGATCCGATTGTTGCCGCCAACCACATGGTGAGCCTGATCGACGAGCTGCAGATCCATCGTCCGAGCAAGCGACGCGGTGTAGATCGAGAGAGCGCCGGTCAGCACCAACAACAGCAACGGAGCCGCGCTCGCCGCCGGCGTTCGAGCAGCTTTTCGGAAGGCGAGAAGCGCAGCGGTCGAGTTCGTTCGCTCAAGGCTCGCCGCGATCGCCGCTGCGATCGCGGGAACCAGCCGGAGAACGACGAGCCCCGCCGCCAGGGTCACTGCAGCTGGCAACAAGATCGCGACCGGATCGTCGAGCAGGTTGCCCGAGATCGATTGGCTACTGGCGACGAACCAAGCGAACGCGGCGATCGCAACGGCAAGTGCAAGATCCGCCCGACCCCGCTGCCACCACGAACCATCGCGCTCGGCCGACGACACGGTCCGGCGTGCACGGCGCGTCCATCCTGCCAACGACAGAAACGGGAGGACTTGCGCGATCACCAGGAGAATGCCAACGGAGATCGCACTCTGAACGGCACGCGAATTCGGAACGATCGCCAGCTCGACACCGGATCCGATTCGCAGGAACGTCTCGGTGCGTCCAATGAGTCGAGCGACAGCCCCTGAAGCGACGACGCCCAGCGGCAAGGCGATCGCGGCGAGCAGCAATGCTTCCACAACGCCTGCGACGACAAGCGGTCGGGCCCGGAGTCCGCGACTTCGGAGCATCCGGAGTTCGCCTCGCCGCGACTGCCAGCTCACCGCAACGGTGAGCCCGACAACCGCCAGCAGCATCGCCAAGGTTGGAAGACTGAATAGACGAAGCCCATCGTTCAGGCGAAGCACATCCGACTGGTAGCCCTCAAGTGACGCTCCGGGGTTGACGGACATGCGCACACCAGGAAGCACCGCATCGACTTCGCGGCTCAGCCGGTCCGATCGATCGACGAGTGCATCGACGTTGTTCGTCGTCACCCGTGCAGGGTCGAGGAGCACGAGCCACTGCGCCATGGCAATCGTGGGCGAGTCGAGCGGAGCAACGAATTGCTCGATGGTTGCCTCGGGTACGAGCAAGCTCTGACGCACCCCACCACTGCGAAAGAACCGACTGTCTGCGCGTGCATCACCGATCGTTGCCGCCCATGTTCCCGAGACTCTGACCGGGCGCGACCAGTTCGACTCCTCCGGCGTTGCCCTCGGGTTCACAATCACCAAGTCCTGACCAGCAGAGACTCCGATTGCATCGCTGAGCTCGTCGCTGATCAACACTTCGACCGGACCATCTTCAGAGAGATCACTGGGCAGCTGCCCGGAGGTCAGTGTGAATGCTGGGTCGTCGAACGTGTTGACGGCCGAGAACGACAGCCGTTCGAGACGAAGATCAACCCCGTCTACTTCGAGATCGCCAGCAGCGTAGAGATCGAACGGCAGGGTCTCAGACACTCTCCGTTGGCTGCGAACTGCCGACCCAAACGACGTCTCGCCATCGGCAAGAAAATCACTAAGTTCGTCGATCGCATCCCACGTCTGCGTCTCGCTGCTCAGCCGGTTGAACGTGAAAAGGTAGCCGAACGGCACGCTGTCCGCCGACGCGTCTCCTACCTGGGTGCTGAGCAGTCGGGACGACGCCGACTCGGCATACAGCGGCACCCCAACCCAGATAGCCACCAAGCTGGCCATTGCCAACACAACGCCAACGCTCAACGCAAGGCGCGAACGCAGTCGGCTGAACGACAGGTGGAGAGCGGCTCGTGTTGCTCTCACGGCAATACCAAGACCACGCCAGGGGCCAGGCTCTCGAACGTAGCGACTTCTCGAACTTCAACGTGAGTGTCCGTTCGTCGACCAAATCGCACATCGAGGCGCTGAAGCTGCCCGGCTTCGTTCTCGATCAGGAGAAACGAATCAGCGTCGCGACGATGCACTGCTCGGCGATCGACCCACAGCACCTCGTCGTTCTCATCGGGAGGGGTGAGGTCGACATCGATTCGGATGGCTCGACCGAGGTCGGCGGGTGCCAGTGGCGTGTCAGGGACAATCGTGAGCTCCACCTGCTCGGAGTCATCTTCAGAATCGATTGCAGCGACGGTCGCTGGTACTCCGAGCGACCCGAGTGCAGCTGAGCGTGCGACGACCACATCCCCAACGCCGACCCCTTCCACCCGCGTGATCGTGGTGTCGACGACCACGACGAGATCGTTCGACGTGGCGATAGCGAAGAGCTCGTCGCCGATATCGACGCTGCTCGTGAGTCCGTCGGTAACCCCGAGAACCACTCCGGCAACGGGTGCCGTGATGTCGGTCGCCCGACCGAGCTCGGCCTGATCGAGTGCCGCGATCGACTGGTCAACTCGGGCAACACCGTCGTCATCGCCCTGCTCGATGGCGAGTTCACGTTGAAGGAGCAATACCTCACGTTCGAGCGCGCCGACTCGATCAACCTGTGGTTGAAATCGCACAACAGGCTCGCCAATGCGGATCCGATCGCCAGTTTGCACAGCGTTGTCAACGATCCGACCAGCCTCAGTTGCCAGGACTGGTGTTGACGTAGCCGCTCGCACCACGCCGTCCAACCTCAGCTCGCCAATGTCTGGCGCCAGCTCCAAGACAACCGTCTCTCGAGGGGAATCAAAGAGTCGTGCCTCGCCGTTAGTCGCCGAGTCCGCCCACCGGGGCTCCACAGGACGAGCACATCCCGCAGCGAACAGCGTGAGGACTACCAGGCAACCAGCGATCTGCCATCGAACCATCGGGCCGTTCGCCGTGGCTGGTCGACAAAGAGGTGTCGATCGGCGAAGCATCATGGCTTAGTTTGCTACATCGTCACGCCGGACGTAGGTCCGTCGACGAGTAAGCGAACGACTTAGCGGATTGACGCGATAAACCCAGGGGTCGAACCCTCATCGAGGCGAACCTCACACGACAAGACACGGGCGCCGGTGTTTACGAACAAACAGCCATCGTTCCCGGCCCCACCGCGCACGAGATCGGCGTCTTGAACCTGAATGAAGTCTGCGCCGTTGCCTGCGTAGAGGTCGTCGATACCGCCGTTACCCCAGAGCACATCGTTGTCTGGTCCGCCGCGCATCCAATCTCGTCCCTTGTAGCCGCGAAGCACGTCGGTTCCAGGGCCGCCTTGCATGCGGTCCCATCGATCTGAGCCTTCGATCGTGTCGTTGCCAATGCCGCCGAACATTCGAGACCCGGCAACGTCGACTTGGCCAGAACCTACGGCCTGCAACAGGTCATTCCCTTGCGCGCCGTACAGCACATCGAACCCCTGCCCGCCGCGGATGTGGTCGTTGCCCTTGCCGCCATAGACGGTGTCATCGCCTGAGCCAGCGCAGATCAGATCGTTTCCTTGAAGGCCGAAGATGGTGTCGTTGCCGCCAAAGCCGCTCATTACATCAGCGCCAGCCGTGCCATTGAGCGTGTCATTTCCACCTGTTCCAAGATGGGTGATGACCCGTCCCAAACAGGTAGCGCCCGGAGTTGGAGGAGCGACGAACGGGCTCGTGGTATTGGTAACGCCGCAGTCGTTGTCAGTTCGAAGCCCATCGGCGGTCACGCGCACGGTGTAGTTGTAGCTGCCAGCTGCTGGTGCGTCGACGAAGACCTTGTCGAGCGCTGACACTGCCTGCACAAACGAGCCGCTCCGGCGAACCGCGACGGTGCCACGTTGGAACGACCAGGAGACTCGAAGTCGACCGTTACCGTCGCTAGTCACGACGCAGTCGCCTACAGGAGCGCCTGCAGTGGGGATGGGTTGTCCGTCCACGCAGTCGGTACGGACGACATCGCCGTACTCGCTGGTCGATTGATACCAGCGAATTGGCCCGTGGGAACCGAAGTCCTGAGCGCCAGGTACTCGAATCGCAGCTCCTGTAGCGGGACAGACGAACTGATGCCCGGCCCGAAGCTCACGGAATTCCGACGACGCGATGTTCACGCGTCCGCTGTTTGCGTCCGAGAAGTAGGTGAGCGTGGTCGTCGAGAATCCGCGCTCGCGAAGGAGGTCGCGTAAACCTGTGAGGCGTCCTTCGGTGAAGCCTGCCGTGCAGCACGAACTTTGGTCGTAGACCAGCCCGGCGGTCGAGCCTTCACCTTCGAGCAGTGCAGCGAGGAAGTTCGGATGACGAGCAGCCTCGCGAGTGCGGGCGTCATTGTTTGGGACGCTGTCTTTCCACTCCGCCCAGTCATAGGGGGCCGGCAACGTGAACTTGAGCTGCGGACGATCAACCCACGTGCCTCCATGGGTGATGACGAGACGTTGGATGATCTCGGACCCGCCGCTCGGGCCGGTCGCGTCCCAAACGCCGTTGCTGTACGAGCCATCCGCCCACAGGTACCCGAGCAGGCGAGCAGTGTCGCCAACCGTCGGGCTCGTCTGCGCTTCGGCGCGTTCGGGGGTTATCCCGCCTGCAACCACCGAGCTGATGAGTGCGAGAACGACAAGGATCTGTAGCCGAAGCCGTCCGCGAGTCACGAGGCTCGCGTTGCTACGCGCAGGAGATATCGGTTCGTGCACCATTTCGTCGGTATCGGATGGAATAGGTGTCAGCTGTAGAGCCTGACGGATCATCGAAACGGGTCGTATTCGTCACAGTCGCTCTCCAGGAACCGTTTTTGCGGACCTGATAGTCCGAAATTCCGGCGACTGCATCCCATTCAACACGAACGCCGTTGCCATTTGCCGTCACCCGACATGGCCCGTCATTCACTGGTGCTCCCCCGGTGCATGGAACGTCGACGCGGGTCCCTGCATCGAAGTAGCGAAGTTCCCAACTGTCGGCAGTCGAGCCGGCAAGCACTGCGGTCTGCACTCCACCGTCGACCGTTGCGGCCCAGGATCCGTTTCGGCGAATCGAGTAACGATCCTTGCCGAAGTTGTCCCAGGAGACCGTCACGTTGTTTCCGTTTGCCTGCACGACGCATGGGCCAGCTGGTGGTGTTCCGTTGCCGGGAACCGTCACCGTTCCGCAATTGACAGTGCTCTTCACACCGAAGGCAATCGAGCGCACCTCGTAGCTGTACTGACCGTTGCCTCGATCCTGAGACCAGGCGCCGTCGAGAGCGGAGACGGTGGTGATGTACTTACCATCTCGTCGAATGACTGCGTCGCCGCGGGTGAAGGTCCAGTCGACCGTGACGCGATTGCCATCGGCAACTGCGGTGCACGAACCGCTCTGGGATCCTGGCGCCGTGACCGCTGCTCCGATTGGGCAGTCGTCACGAGCAACGTCGCCCCAGCGTTGACCGGCCTGAATCCAGCGGAGATTTCCATAGCTGGCCAGATCGGTACCGCCAGGCACGCGGATGGCATCTTGGGTTGTTGGGCAAGCGAACTTGAGTGCAGAGCGAAGCTCGGCGAACTCCGAAGCGTCTATCGACACTCTGCCGCTGTCGACGTTGCCGAACTGGGTCAGCTGCGCAGTGGAGTATCCCTGGCGACGCATCAGGTCACGAAGCTCCGTAAGGCGACCTCGAGTGAAACCGTCAACGCAACAGCTGCTCTGGTCATAGATCTGACCGAAGACGCTCGCTTCAGTTTCGACGACCGCAGCAAGAAAGTTGGGGTTCTCAACTGCATCGCGAACCCACTGGGAGTTATCGGGAAGTCCGTCCTTCCAATCCGCCCAGTTGTAGGGAGCGGGAAGCGTGAAGGTCAGACGTTGACGGTCGACCCACGTGCCTCCGTGGGCCACGACGAGCTCTTCGATAACACTCGATGTGCCGCTTGGTCCATTCACGTCCCACACGCCATTCGTGCGGCTTCCATCGCCCCACATGTACCCAAGAAGGCGAGCAGTTTCTTGCAGGTCTGGGTTCGGCGTGGCCGCAGCAGCTGGACCTGCACTCATGCCGAGACCGGCAGCAGCGATCGCTGCGATGAGCACAGCGACGAGCGCTGAACGTGAGAAAGAACGCATATCTATCAACTCTCCGAAGTAACCGCCGGACATGAGGTTATCCCACCTCACGAAAACCGACCAGGTTCGGCCGACCTAGGCACCACGCGTGCAAAAAAGACGAATGCGGACACGCCCTCGCGGACATGCCCCCACCACATCGAAATCCGTCTAAATCAGACCAAGTCCGGCAACGGTGTCTCGTTCGTTCGCAAGCTCGGCGGTGGACACGTCGATGCGGCCACGGCTGAAATCGTCGATCTCGAGGCCCTGAACAATGCTGTACTCGCCGTTTGCGCAGGTGACCGGGAAGGAGCTGATGATGCCCTCCGGCACGTCGTAGCTGCCATCGGATGGGATGCCCATCGATACCCAATCACCATCAGGGGTTCCGAGGGCCCAATCATGCATGTGATCGATTGCGGCGTTTGCAGCCGATGCTGCCGACGATGAACCGCGTGCCTTGATGATCGCCGCGCCACGCTTCTGGACGGTCGGGATGAAGTCGTTCTCGAGCCAGTCCTGATCGTTGATGGTTTCGGCAGCGTTCGCGCCGTTGACCTTGGCCCGGAAAATGTCGGGGTACTGGGTGGCTGAGTGGTTGCCCCAGATCGTCATGTTCGTGACATCGTTGACGGTGGTGCCGGTCTTCTGGGCGACCTGCGTAAGCGCACGGTTGTGATCGAGGCGCATCATTGCCGTGAACTGCTTGGGATCGAGGTCCGGTGCAGCCGACTGTGCGATCAGCGCGTTGGTGTTGGCTGGGTTGCCAACAACGAGGATCTTGACGTCCTTGCTGGCGTTGTCGTTGATGGCCTTGCCCTGCGGGCCGAAGATGCCGCCATTCGCTTCAAGTAGGTCAGCGCGCTCCATGCCGTCCTTGCGTGGCATTGCCCCCACGAGGAGGCCGTAGTCGGCGTCACCGAACGCAACGTTGGCATCGTCGGTCTTAACCATGCCGGCGAGCAGTGGGAAGGCGCAGTCGTCGAGTTCCATTGCAACACCGTCAAGCGCACCGAGGGCTGGGGTGATCTCGAGCATCTGGAGGATGACTGGCTGGTCTGCACCAAGCATTTCGCCACTGGCGATGCGGAACAGAAGGCTGTAGCCAATCTGTCCGGCTGCTCCGGTTACGGCGACGCGTACGGGACTCTTCACGATTGCTCCTCAGAAATGGATTCTCTTCGACAAGCAGGTTACCGCCGGGGAGACGCGACGAAGCCGGACCTGCACGCAGGTCCGGCTTCGCAGAGAATCGTGTAGCGGCGGTTAGCTGGTGGAGCTAAGCCAACCCTGCTTGATCGCTACCCAAAGAAGGCCAGCGGCGACGACGGACCCGAGGATGATCGACATGATGGTGCCAAGTCCGCTCGTGAGCATTCCGACAAGGAATGCCGAAACGACGCCGAGACCGATGGTCTTTCCAAGGCCGATGTCCTGGCCGCCTGGGAGAATGGCGCGGCCACCGAACCCGATGATCGTTCCCATAATGAGTGTGCCAATAATCGAACCGATCATGTGGACTCCTTTTGTTGACCCCGAATTGGGGATTGTTCTAGTCGACTTGCTAGCAGCGAACCAAACATCGTTGCCACCTGGGCTGATGACGATTCGTTGACGACGTGACGACGAACACGTCAACGCCTATTTCGATCGGGTATTCCCGATCCAATCCGAATACAACGACGCATAAAGCCCGTCTTTTCTCATCAAATTGCTATGCGAGCCGTGCTCGATGATCCGGCCCGCATCCATGACGACAACCACGTCGGCCCGCTCCGCCGTCGACAATCGGTGGGCGATCGAGATGGTTGTACGACCGACACTCAGCCGCTCGAGAGCTTCGGCCATTCGCACCTCGGTCTCGGGGTCGACCGCGCTCGTGGCCTCGTCGAGGATCAATAGCCCGGCATCGGCGAGCTCGGCTCGAATAAGGGCGACAAGCTGACGCTCCCCAACCGAGATGCCCTCGCCGCGCTCACCGCCGGAGGTCTCGAGCCCATCGGGCAGACTGTCGAGCCAGTCGCCCAGCCCAAGCGAATCGACCGCAGCGTCGATGTCGGCGTCAGATGCGTTCGGTCGACCGAAACGGATGTTCTCGCGCAGCGTCGTGTCGAAGAGGAAGCCATCTTGGGGGACCATTCGGACGACCTGGTTGCGGCTCGATTGGTTGACCTCGCGAAGGTCGAGCCCGGAGACCGCAACCGTGCCTTCGGTCGGGTCAGCAAGGCGAGCCAGCAGCTTCGCCATCGTGGTCTTGCCGCTCCCGGTCTCGCCGACGATCGCCACCGACGTTCCCGGCTCGATTGTCAGCGACACATCGTGCAGAACCTGAGCTCCGGTGCGGTAACTGAAGTCGACGTTGCGAAGCTCAACGCCCGGAGGACCCGACGGCAGGTCGACACCGTCTTCGGTTTCAACAACATCGATCTCGACATCGAGCATCTGCAGGATCTTCCACCAGCCCGCCAGGGCTGTCTGAGTCTGATCGAGGACCTCGCCGAGCTGGCTGATCGGCTGGATCAACAACGTCACCAGGAACAGGAACGCTGTGGCCTGGCCGACCGTGAGGACATCGGGGCCGAGGAGCACGCCGACCACCACGACAGCGCCGGTAGCCACCCCGCCGAACAAGTCCATCGTCGGACCGAGGATAGAGAAGAACTTGTGCGCGTTGACTTGGGAATCGACGAGAGACCAGTTGCCCTCCTCGAGCTGCTCGAAGACGGAATCCTGATAGCCGTACGCACGGATGGTTGCAGCACCTGCAACAGCTTCGGAGGTGAGGCCGATCGTGTCGGCCGTGCGCGACCGAACCGCGTTGTAGGCGGTCAGCTGTCGGCGTTGGATCGAGCGCAAGATCGGAAGCAGTGGTACGTAGATCGCAATCGTCAGCAGTGCGAGCTGCCAGCTGTAGACCGACATAACGATGAGCGTTCCAACGATGAGCGACGAGTTCACGATCCACGCGAGCGCTCCCCATTGTGCAAACTGCGCGAGCGTCTCCACGTCGCTTGTCACCCGGGCAGTGAGGACGCCCTTTTTGTTGGTCGTGTGTTCGGCAAGGCTGAGCTTTTGGATATGCGCAAACGTGCGGAGCCGGGTTGCGAGCAGCGTGTTCTCGGCAGTCTCGATAACCCGCCGATAGGTCAGCGTTGTGAGTACGTAAATGACGACCACGATGAGTCCGGCCGCGATCGACGCGCGAACGATAAACCCAACATCGACTTCACCATCCGAGATGCCGCCGTCGATGGCCTGCTGGATGAGCACCGGAAGCACGAGGCGAGCAACCGCTGACAGCAGCGCAAAGACCACCGTGACCCCAAGACCTCGGCGAAGCTCTGGGCTCTGACGAAGCCCGCGCCGCAGAATCTCCATCGCCGCAGGCTGATCTGCATCCAACTGCTCCAACGACCCCAACCTGCTCACTGAGCGACCTCGTAGGCCTGGACGAGAGTTTTGTAGCCGTCTTGTGCAAGGAGTTCGTCATGGGTTCCGGTGGCGACGATCTTGCCGTCTTCGAGGAACGCCACGCGGTCGGCCAGGGTGATCGTCGACAGCCGGTGCGCCACCATCAGCACCGTGGTGTCGTGTCCGCCGAGCCCGCGGAGAATCTCGGCTTCGATCGTCGGGTCGACTGCACTGGTTGCGTCGTCAAGTAAGAGCAGCGACGGCGTACGGAACAATGCACGAGCGAGTGCAACCCGCTGGCGCTGGCCACCCGACAACGTCACGCCTCGCTCCCCCACAACCGTGAGGTAGCCCTCGTCGGTCTCGAGGATAAACTCGTGGGCTCGGCTTGCACGGGCCGCAGCCTCGACAGCTGCGTCGGTGGCATCCTCGCCCATCGTGATGTTCTCGCGAATTGGCTGCGCGAACAGGAAGCTCTCTTGGAACACCATGCCAAGACGCGATGCCCGAACCTGAGGTTGCAGGTTGTCGTAGCCCACTCCGCCAAGCGATACGAGCCCATCGTCTGCATCGACCAGCCCCGCAGCAATCTCGAGGAGCGTGGTCTTTCCCGAACCCGTAGCGCCCACTAGGGCCACCGTCTCGCCCGAGGCGACGGTGAGGTTCACGCCGTCGAGCACGACGTTCTCGTCGTGAGCGAACCGAACGTCGTCGAAGCGGAGATCGAGGGGACCATCAGGCAGCTCGGTGACCGTCCCGGAATGATCGGCCGGCTTGTCGAGGTCGATGACCTTGTCGATCCGCTCCAACGCAACAACCGACGATGGCATCGACTGCAAGAAGAACCCAACGACACGGATCGGAAGACCCAACACGCTGAACAGCGACATTGCACCGACCACATCACCAACGCTGACGTCACCCGACTGAATCAGGTTTGCGCCGATGAGCAACAGCACGATGATGCCGAGGTTGGGCAATACCTCGAGCAGCGGCTCGAAGACGGCGCGGAGGCGTCCTACCACCAGGCGCTTCTGTTTGAGATCCTCGGAGACCACCCGCATGCGTTCGACTTCGTCATCGGTACGACCGAGGGTCTTGACCACCATGACGCCATCGAAGCTCTCGTGCGCGACGCCGGTAACTGCCGCAATTGCCTGCTGGACCTCGGCGGCGGGTCCGGCGACCCGCGTCGAGTACCCCTGGTTCAATACGAACAAGATCGGCAAGACGACAACCGCTACGAGGCCGAACGCCCAGTGCACGAGCGACAAGCTGATGATCGCCAGAATCGCCAACACCACCGTTGCTACCGCAAAGGCCCACGGCCGCAACACCATGCCCGCCACAACCAGGTCGTTGTCGGCGTGGGCGATGAGCTCGCCGGTTGGCCGGGTTCGGTGGAACGACAACGGCTGGGCCAAGTACTGGCTGTAGATCTGAGAGCGCCACGTTCCCTTGGTCTTCGACTCGGCCATCGACAGGTAGTAGCGACGGATGATCGCGCCGCCGCCCCGAATCGACGCGATGCCAAGGATGATGAGGAACCCCCTAACAAGGGCATTGTTCGTCACCCCATCGCCTTCGAGACCAGGAGTGAGCAGTTCGTCGGTCACCCAACCAAGCGCGCGACTGAGCGCCACCATGGCGACCGCAAACATCACGGCGCCGAGGATGGCTATTGCATGAGGAACTGGGTGCGCACGGAAGCTTCGGCCGATCAGCCGTAGTCCCCGCCGAAGAATCGACGCCTGAGAGGCGGTCGACTTACTCAGGAGTGAGCTCGTTCTGCGGCATCAACCGTGTTCTTGAGCAGCATCGCAACGGTCAGCGGACCAACGCCACCAAGACGAGGCGTGATCCACGAGGCGACCTCGCCAACGTCTTCGTTCACATCGGGCAGGAGCTTCTTGCCTTCCCAGCTGATGCCGCCGCTGACGACGACCGCGCCAGGCTTGACCATGTCCTTGGTAATGGTGCCGGGGCGACCCACTGCGGCGATCACGATGTCGGCTTCTTTGGTGTACGCCGAGATGTCATTGACTCCGGTGTGCACAACCGTCGTTGCGGCGTTTGCGCCCTGGTTCTTCGTGGTCATGAGCAGCGCCATCGGACGGCCGAGCGTCGTGCCGCGTCCGACAACCACAACGTTCTTGCCCTTGACCTCAACGTCGTAGAACTTGAGCATCTCGACAATGCCGGCTGGCGTGCACGGAAGCGGTCCGTCCTCCATGAGGACGAGCTTGCCGAGGTTCTCGGGGTGGAGACCGTCGGCGTCTTTGGATGGGTCGATGAGTGCAAGCGCTTCGGCAGCGTCGAACCCGTCCGGGAGCGGAAGCTGGAGAATGTAGCCGTGGACGGTGGGGTCGGCATTGAACTCGTTCAACGCGTCGACCAGCGCCTGCTGGCCAGCCTCGGCCGGAATGGCCTTGTGATGCGAGGTGATACCGACAGCTTCGCAGGTCTCGTGCTTCTTCTTCACGTACGACGCAGACGGGCCATCATCACCAACGAGAATCGTGCCCAACCCGACGGTGACGCCCTTCTCGGCAAGCGCCGCGGCGCGGGTTTGTACATCGGCGAGAACGGCTTCGGCGACAGGGCCACCGGCAAGAAACTGTGCAGTCATGGGGGCGAATCTAGCGCCGGTCGCGAGCAGATCAATCGATCTGTCCACCACGGGTTCTGTCCCTGGGCACCGCGTTCGTGATCACGGCCGCACTGCCGTTTATCGCCCACCTCTGGCCACGAACTAACGTCGCTGGTGATGTTTCCCCTGAAAGACGAGAACCCAACGCTTCGGCTGCCGGTCGTCACCATTGCGTTGATGGTGATCAACGTGCTCGTCTACTTCTTGATTCAGCCCATCGACATCGATGCGGGAACCGACTTCACCTTTGGCACCGCGGCGATCCCCGATGAGCTCACCAGCGGCGAGCCGCTCACCGAGCGAGAGTTCTGTGCAGTCCTCAACCCGAACTCAGAGGCCTTCACATCTATTGCGACCACAGAGACCGTCTGCAACGCTCCGACCGACGCACCCCGCTTCCCCGGAAAGAACGTCTACCTCGCCGTGCTCTACTCGATGTTCCTGCACGGAGGCCTGATGCACCTCGGCGGCAACATGCTCTACCTGTGGGTGTTTGGAAACAACATCGAAGACCACCTTGGCCGCGCGAAGTACCTGATCTTCTACCTGATCGCTGGAGCGGTAGCGACGGCAGCCCACGTGATCCCCGATCCGGGCTCGGACATTCCCATGATCGGAGCGTCGGGAGCCGTTGCCGGCGTCATGGGCGCCTACGTGGTGTGGTTTCCATGGGCCAAGGTCAAGACGATTGCGTTCATTGCGTTGGTCGACCTGAAGGCTTGGATCGTGCTGGCCTTCTGGTTTGGCAGCCAGTTCTTCATTTCGCCGTCGTCGGGGGTTGCGTGGCTTGCCCATGTGGGCGGTTTTGTTTTCGGCGCTCTGATTGCGGCGCTAGCAAGAATGAGCGAAGGTTTCCGAACGCAGCTGTGGGAGCACAAGTACATGACCGAAAATCCTCAGGGTCAATGGGATGCTCGGTACGGCGGACGTGAGATCATTCAGGACGGACAGACTCCAAGTTGGCACCCCGGACCATGAAGCAGCAGCACACCCTCGTGAAGGCACTCCCGATCGCCGTGATCGTTTCGTTCGTCGCGACCCGGCGAGTCCGTGGCCGCTTCGAGGATGAGACGTTCGTCTGCGACACCGGCGCAGAGTGCGAGCTCGGCTCGAGCCTCGAATGGCTGCTCACCGGCATCACGAGCATCGGGCCGTTCATTGCCGTTCTCGGCTTCATGTGGAGCCGGCGACTCCATCATCAGGATCGGCTTGGTCCTTTCAGCTACCGAGCGATTCCCGATGTCGAACAGATCCTCGAGGTGCTTGGTGTTCTCGCCGCAGCGGGCGCCACCTACTGGCTGATGCTGAACGGTCCGAGCATCGGCTTGGTGAGCACCACCGGCGATCAGGCGATCGAATGGCTTCCTACCCGCGCCGCTGAATGGCTCAGAGAGTTCCGAGCTCCCGACGTGATGGACGCCGAGGCTCGCGAGAAGCTCACGCGAGTTCCGAGTCGGCGCACCTGGTTCTTCAGCGGCCTGCTCCTGGGCGCACCGTTCATGTTCAGCTTGGGTTCGATGCTTGGCCGTGAGTGGTACGGCCGGAAGCGTCGCAAGGCCCAACGGGAGGCCGGTGACGCTGGTGACAACGCCGGCGACACGCTCGACCTGACGAACCCCGACGAGTCAAGCGCACGCACGTCACTGTCGGGCCGCAGCACGATCGATCTGACCAAGCTCAACCACACCTAGTCATGTTTTTGTGAAGGAAAAAGTACCTCACAGGTACCTTTTTCTCCACAAATCTCTACATGGCGTCGATGATGGCGTTGAGGGTGGCGCTTGGGCGCATTGCCGCGGTGCCGCGTTCGAGATCGGGAGCGAAGTAGCCGCCGATATCCATAGGTGCACCCTGTGGTCGGATGAGCTCTTCGACGATCGTCTCTTCGTTCTCCGAGAGCTGCGCAGCGATCGGACCAAAGTGTTCGGCGAGTGCGGCGTCGGTGGTCTGCGATGCGAGAACCTGCGCCCAGTACAAGGCGAGGTAGAAGTGGCTGCCGCGGTTGTCGATCTCGTGGACCTTGCGCGACGGAGACTTGCCCGTATCGAGAAGCTTCTCGGTGGCATCGTCGAGCGCATCGGCGAGGACCTTCACCGAGGCGTTGCCAGTGTGCTCGGCAATATGGTCGAACGAGACGGCCAACGCCAAGAACTCACCGAGTGAATCCCAACGCAGATGGTTCTCGGCTTGGAACTGCTGCACGTGCTTTGGTGCTGAACCGCCAGCGCCAGTCTCGAAGAGCCCACCGCCGTTCATCAACGGCACGATCGACAGCATCTTCGCGCTCGTTCCGAGCTCGAGAATTGGGAAGAGGTCGGTGAGGTAGTCGCGAAGCACGTTGCCTGTGACCGAGATGGTGTTCTCGCCAGCACGAGTGCGTTCGAGCGTGTACTGGGTAGCGTCGTGCACGTTCATGATCTTGATATCGAGACCATCGACGTCGTGGTTCGGAAGATAGGCGTTGACCTTCTCGATGAGCTGCGCATCGTGTGCACGCTTTTCATCCAGCCAGAACACTGCGGGCCAACCCGTTGCCCGTGCTCGGTTAACCGCAAGCTTGACCCAGTCCTGGACCGGAGCATCTTTGACCATGCACATTCGCCAAATGTCGCCGGCCTCGACGTCATGCTCGAAGACGACATCGCCAGAGCTGTCGACGACGCGAACGGTGCCTGCTGCTTCGATCTCGAAGGTCTTGTCGTGTGAGCCGTACTCCTCTGCCTTCTGCGCCATCAAGCCCACGTTGGGAACGGTGCCCATCGTGGTTGGATCGAATGCGCCGTTGGCCTTGCAGAACGCAAACGTTGCCTCGTAGAGATCGGCGTAGCTGCTGTCGGGGATGACCGCCTTGGTCTCTTGGAGCTGCCCGACCTTGTTCCACATCGCACCCGACGTGCGGATCATTGCAGGCATCGATGCGTCGACGATGACGTCGCTTGGCACGTGCAGGTTGGTGATGCCGCGATCGGAGTTGACCATGGCCAAGTCGGGGCCGTCCTTGTAGGCCGCATCGATGTCAGCTTCGACGGCTGACCGAGTTTCTGCTGGCAACGACGAAAGCGCTGCGAGCAGGTTGCCAAAGCCGTTGTTGACGTTGACGCCAGCGTCGTCAAGCGCGTCACCGTGGTTCTCGAACACGTTCGAGAAATAGGCCTTCACTGCGTGACCAAAGATGATCGGGTCGGAGACCTTCATCATCGTGGCCTTCATGTGCAGCGAGAACAGGACGCCCTGCTCCTTTGCATCGGCGATCTGGGCATCGAGGAACGAGCGAAGTGCGGCCACGCTCATGAACGTGCCGTCGACGATCTCGCCAGCAAGAACCGGAACCGACTCTTTCAGCACGGTGACGGTGTCGCCAGCGACGTGCTCGATCCGCAGCGTTCCGTCGGCGGTGATGGTGGCGGACTTCTCGTTCGAGGCGAAGTCGTTCGCGTTCATTGTCGCCACGTGCGACTTCGACTCTGACGACCACGCACCCATAGAGTGCGGGTTCTTCTGGGCGTACTTCTTTACGGCCCCAGGAGCTCGACGATCGGAGTTGCCCTCGCGCAAGACCGGGTTGACGGCCGAGCCCTTGATCTTGTCGTAGCGGGCCTTGACGTCTGCTTCTTCGTCGTTCTCGGGATCTTCGGGGTACTCGGGAAGGTCGTATCCCTTGGCTTGCAGTTCTTCGATCGCGGCACGGAGCTGTGGCATCGATGCACTGATGTTGGGCAGCTTGATGATGTTGGCTTCCGGCGTCTTGGCGAGCGCACCCAGCGCAGCGAGGTAGTCGTCAACCTGTTGGTCGTCGGTAAGGCGCTCGGGGAACGCTGCGAGGATGCGGCCTGCGAGTGAGATGTCGGCGGTATCCACCTCAACACCTGCGGCCTTCGCAAAGCCTTTCACGATGGGCAGAAGCGACAGCGTGGCGAGCGCAGGAGCTTCGTCGGTGCGGGTATAGATGATCTTGGATGAATCGCTCATTGGATGCGAAAAGGCCTCGGAGAGTTGCGGTCGGGTCGCGACACCGAGTGAGGGATGGCCACAAAACATGTGGCTCCCGCCAGCTCAATTGTCACCCTGAGGATATCGACCCCCGCAGTCAGTGGTCTGGATAGTTCGCGTAAACCCAAGAAACCTCCACCCAATACTGGTAGTTCGCCGCCGTGGGCCTTTCGGCCTACACCCATCGGCCGACGGGGCAGCATGGCAAATCGGCGACAACTTCTCGTGGGTGGTGCTGCGTTTGGCACGACCGCGTGGGTCGCGCCGTCGGTGTTGTCGCTCGACCGGGTGGCTGCGGCAGTCGGTTCGGGGACACCTGAAGTCCCGCTCGTATCGAACGGAGCTGTCTTGATTAGTCCTCCGGCGACGAACCAGGAGGGAACGCTTCCTCTCGACAGCAACACGAACACGTTCGTCTGGCCCGAGATCGGCTGTGAGGTTCTCGACAACGATCTCGTCGTAAACCGGTCGACTGCGGGTTCGTTCAATGGCGGCTCGAACCAGGGAACGATCATTCCAGCAGGCACAAAGATCGCGAGCTACTACGCCCACGGCGACCGGCTCGACGACGGCGGAACCCTGACGGGACAGATGACGTTTCAGAACCAACAGATCCTCGGCCTCATCTATCGAACTGCTCAGCTCAACGCCTCGTCGTATCTCGAGGCACCAGCAACGAACTACTTCAATGGCCCGATGGAAGGCAATGACACGATGGTGCTCAGCCTGGCGGCTGGAATGAACTCGGTGTCGTGGAATATGCGATTCGGCCCAGCGCTCGACGGAATCCGCGTCATCACTACCTGCGACTAGCGAGCACCTCTCGCAGCTGATCGAGGTTCTCGACGATCACGTCGAGCGACTGTTCCATCATCAGGTTGACCTTCTCGTCGTTGGGAAAGCGCTGTCGCCAGTCCGAGAAGTAGCCGATCGAGTATTTGCCCCGGGCGTAGGCGTAGCCGAGCTCCCAGGCAGTTCCATCGTCGGTCGTGACGCCGTTGAGATTCGCGACGACCAATGTGCACTCGTCGATGCCGCGTTTGTCGTTGAGGAAGATCTCACCAGCGTTGTCGGCAGTCTTCGGTGGGTTGTCTCGATGCGGAAGGAACGTACGGAAGCCGGCGTTGCGGACCAGCTCTTCCATCGTCTCGATCCACCATCGCTCGCCCTCATCGAAGAGTGGGCCGGCCATGTACACAAGCGGCTGTTCAGACATCGATCAGCTTTCCGCGCCATCGATGAGGGTGCTCTTTGCTGTCTCGAGATGTTCATCGATCGAGCTGCCATCGTGGGAGTGAACACGGTCGAACCAGTCGCCACTATCGATCAGCACAGCTTCGGAGAGCAACGCAACGGGAGCCCAGTAGGCCCAGGCCTCGTCGGTGGTTCCGTCATCGAGCGTGACCGTCTCAAGGCGACGTTCATAGAAGTCGGGATGTCCTTCGACGAGGTCGGCGGCAGCTAGGGCGTCGTCGCTGATCTCGAACACTTCTCCGCGAACCGAGCCTGTGCTCGTTCCGTCCCGTCCGATCCCTGGGTAGGGGCCGAAGTCGTAGAGTTGCGCGTTGGGCAGCGTGGCCATCTCGGCCGAGATGATGTCGTGGACGATTCGATGGTGATAGTGCGTGTCGCCTGGAGGTCCACCAACCGGCCGACGTAGCGTTCCATACACAAACAGATGGGGCATGGGCTGACGCTACTGGAGTGTGTCGAGCTGCCAACAACACGACCGAACGCAACGGTCGTCGGTCGACGATGACGGCGACACTACATTGTCGCCATGTCGAACAAGACCGTTGCCCTCGTTCCAATGCGACACTCCAGCGAGCGGGTGCCTGGCAAGAACTATCGAATGTTTGGCGACGCGCCACTCTTTCATCACATTGTCCGAACGCTGCTCGACTGCCCGTCGATCGACGAGATCATCATCGATACCGACAGCCCGACGATTCAGGAGCAGTGCGCCGAGACCTTTCCCTCCGTACGGGTGATCGAACGGCCTGCGGATCTTCGGGCAGGCGAGATCCCGATGAATCGAATCATCGAGCACGACCTCGGATTCACCGACGCCGACACGATTCTGCAAACCCACTCGACGAACCCACTTCTCGGCGCCGATGCGATCGAGGAAGCGATTCGCGTCTTTCGCGAGGAAGACTGCGATTCGGTCTTCACGGTCACCCGACTCCAGCAGCGGCTGTGGGACAGCGATGTCAGGCCGGTCAACCACAACCCTGCGGAGCTTCTGCGGACCCAGGACCTCCCGCCCCTCTTCATCGAGAACTCATGCGCCTTCGTGTTCAGCCGTGAGCTCATTATGACGACGGGCTCACGCATTGGGCCGAACGCCAAGATGGTCGAGACCGACCCAACCGGATCGCTCGACATCGACGAAGAACCCGACTTCGTGCTGGCAGAGGCGATGTGGAAGGTGCGGGTTGCCTCCCGCCGAACGGAGGACGCGAGCTCATGACCAACGTTGCAGTTACCTGCACCCACCTCATCCGTGACATCGACGGCTATCGCCAAGTGTTCGCCGATGCTGGTCTGAACCTTGTACTTCCAGACGTGCCAGGCCAGGAGCTGGCCGGCGATGAGCTCGTTGTGGCGATGGATGGCATCACGGGCGTCGTTGCTGGTGACGACCAGTTCACCGACGAGGTCATGGCGCAGCTTCCCGATCTCAGAGTTATTTCCAAATGGGGTATCGGTCTTGACGGCATCGACCTCCCCCGCGCCGCCGAACGCGGCATTACCGTCACGAACACTCCAGGAATGTTCGGCAACGAGGTTGCCGAGCAGGGCCTCGGCTATTTGTTTGCACTCGTCCGAGGCATCGTCGACGTTGACCGTGAAGTCCGCGCTGGCGGCTGGCCGAAGCCGGTAGGACGCTCTATTGGTTCGCTGTCTGCAATGGTGCTTGGGCTTGGCGACATTGGTCGAACGCTCGCACTGAAGCTTCAGGCTCTCGGAGTTACCGTGAGCGGTTCGGACCCATCACCTGAGGCAACGGACTTTGCTCGGGCCAACGGCATCCAAATCGGCGATGCAGCCGCGCTCGCTCGCGGCGTCGACGTTGTCATGATTACTGCGCCGCTTACTGCCACAACGCGAGGCATGGTCGACTCGGACTTCATCGGTGGCATGCGGGCGGGTTCGTGGCTGATCAATGTGGGGCGTGGCCCGATCGTTGTCGGTAATGCCGTTGCCGATGCGATCGAGTCGGGCCACCTTGCGGGCGCCGCCCTCGACGTCTTTGAGATCGAGCCGCTGATCGACGAACGGATTCGACGCTTGCCAAACATGATTCTCGGCTCACACAACGCGTCGAACACCTTTGAGGCATGCCATCGCACCCACGTGCGAGCGATCGAGAATCTCATTTCGCACCTGCCCTAATCTGTCGATTCAACTCACAGGAATCATTGGACTAGTCGTCGTGCTCGTAGTCGCCTACATCAGTCCGGATACAGCAGGTTTGGTGCGTACTCGAGGTAGTACGCCCAGATGACTTCCTGGGTCGTATCAACTTGCATACGCTTTCGTCCAAGCTTCATGTAGCTCGCAACCGTGCTGACCGCTACCCCGATCTCTTTCGCCGTCTCGGCGTCGGTGAACCCTTGTGCCTTTCGAGCCACCGCGCTGAATTCCGAGTCAGTGAGCGGGAGGAACTTTCCTCGCTTGACCGGAAGCGTTGGTTGGTTTTCGAGCATGTCAGGCCTCTGCTACGAGTTGCGAAATGCGCACAGTAATTCTGACGGTAGGCGCAAACCGGATGGGTTTCGGACCCAGAGTCCGAATCAACCCCACATTTAGTAACGAGATCTCTTTCAAAGACACTCTTTGCCTAAAACGCAGCGAGCTCGATCTTCTTCGGTGACCAAAAGAGTGCGATGGCGCCGGGCAACGACTCGCGGCAATACAGTGTCCCCTCATGTCGATCGACATCACCGCAGCGGTGAATCTGCATCGTGAGGGACGTGCCGCAACGCCGTCGCTCATTAGTGCCTGGCGCGCCATCAACGCCGTGGCAGCAGCTGGGTACAGCGGGCACCTCATGATCGTGCTCGATCGCCCTGACGACGAGACAGCACTGCTCGCAAAGACCTGGCACGAACGTGGAGCACAACTCGTGGCATGCGATGAAGGCGACCTCGGGTCGGCCCGCAACGCGGCTGTTGCGGCGTCAGATGCCGAGTGGGTCGCCTTTCTCGACGCGGATGACTTGTGGAGCGAAAACTGGCTTGTGAACGCGCTGAAGGTCGCTGGAGGAATTTCAACGAGCAACGGCCCCGATGTGCTTCACCCCGCGGTCAACGTCATTTTCGGTGACCACCACTCTTTGCTCCACCATCGATCGTCTGACGACCCTTCGTTCTCCTGGGCCCGCTTTCGACTTCACAACGCGTGGACTGCCTTGAGCTTTGCTCGCCGTCGTGACCTCGCTCAACTCCCGTTTCCGCGGAACACCCTCGACGAGGGGTTTGGCTACGAGGATTGGAGCTGGAACATGGCCGTGCTCGATCGAGGAGGTCGACACCATGTCGTGGCGGACACGTGCCACTTCATTCGTCGAATGGACGAGCCGTCACTGCTGAGCAACTCTCGAAACGCACTGCGCTCCCCGTACCTCCACGACGACGAAGTGTTGCCTCGCCCACAGGCGGCAGTCGTGAGCGATCTGACCGAGACCGACGACGGCCTACCGTCGACGCATCGTCAAGAACCCCACGGTCTGTCGGCCGAGCTGCTCGACCAAGTGAGGCTCGCCGTAGGGATTGAACCTGCGATTGCACAGACACTGACCGAAGCCGGGCGACCGCACTCGCTTCCACAGAACTTC
The DNA here is from genome assembly GCA_937922235.1 of uncultured Acidimicrobiales bacterium. Classification (GTDB taxonomy): domain Bacteria; phylum Actinomycetota; class Acidimicrobiia; order Acidimicrobiales; family SHLQ01; genus SHLQ01. Next base: position 28,952 of record CAKZVC010000073.1, read on the forward strand.
AACACCCACGTCACGCCAGCACAGCGCGCGCTCGAATCAGTCGAGCTTGCATGCGCGGACTCGACCATCGCTTCGATCAGTGAGGCGATGGATGCGTCGAACGAGCTGCGTGAACTCGACCCGGACGACCAGCACCGGGTCGTGGCTGAGGTACTGCGTTCTGCCCACGCTGCCCGGTTGCCCCTTGGGACCTCGGCGATGATCGATTCCACGTACCGCACCTACCCTCAACTCACGAGCCTCGCTCCTGTACGGGATTAGCGCCCGGGGTTAGGTTGTGCCGATGAGCAATAGACAAGTCCTGATCACCGGCGTGTGCGGCGGGATCGGTAGGGCCACGGCCAAGGCGTTTTCTGCCAACGGCTGGTCGGTCATCGGGGCAGACCGCTCCGAGCCTGATGACGACGTAGCGGTGGACCGTTTCGAACTCGTCGACGTGTCACAAAGCGAACAGGTCCACAGCCTTTTCGACCGGCTGCGAACCGACATCGACGGGCTGCACGCGCTCGTGAATAACGCCGCAACGCAGGTCAACAAACCGATCGTTGAAACCTCTGACGAGGACTGGGAACTCATCATCAACACGAACGTTCGCTCGGCGTTTCAGTGCATCAGAGAAGCCCACTCGCTTCTCAAACCAGTCCGCGGTGCAGTCGTGAACGTTGCCTCCGTCCACGCGATTGCGACGTCAATGAACGTTGCCGTGTACGCGATCTCCAAGGGCGCCCTCGTTGCGCTCACTCGGTCAGCGGCCCTCGAACTCGCTGACGACGGTATCAGATGCAATGCAGTCCTTCCGGGTGCAATCGACACCAAGATGCTTCGTGAGGGACTCGATCGCCGACCGAACCCAGATGGGGCCGAGGGCAACCTGCGAATTCTCGCGCAGCGAACTCCGCTCGGATTCGTCGCCAGTGCCGCAGACATTGCGCCGAGCATCATCCACCTCGCCGACAATGACCAGTCGAAGTACACGACCGGACAGATGCTTGTGCTCGACGGCGGCGCCACCATTCGATTGTCAACGGAGTAGCACGTGATCCCTACCGAAATTCTGCGTCGAGTTGGACGCAAGGCTCAGCAGATCCTGAAACCGACGGGCCCATCGGCACCTCCTCCAGCCAGCCCCTCTTCAAGCCCCACCCCAACGACCACCGGAGGAGCATCATCGACTCATGTGCCTCAGCACGCAGCGCCTCAGACACGACCGGCCATATTCGACTCGTACTCAGCACCTGGCGAGCTCACCTCTCTCGGTGTTCTACTCATGCCGCTTGCCGAGTACCACGGCCGCGAGCTCGGCGCCGTTGCTGACGCGCTTGTTTCTGCCGGCCATACGTGCACGTTTCTTGTTGAGGACACACTCGTTGAAGTTGTTGACAAACATCTCGGCGCTCACCCGCGGATTCTGGCCGACCGAAACTACGACCGCTTCGCCCTCGGCGAGTTCGACGCGTTCGTGGCCATGAACGACTGGGGTGATCCATCGCGAGCGATCTATCACCTGGCGAGGGTCCGCGGTGTCCCGTCGTTTGCGAAGGTCGAAGGTGTGCAGGACTTCACCGACGTCGACACCGGCCGAATCCGCTTGCCGTATATGGCCGCAGATCACGTGCTCGTCCAGGGGTCGAACGACGTCGCGGCGCTCGACCGAAAGCGCCTGCATGTCGTTGGCAACGCAAACCTTGAGACCGCATGGACCGAAGGTCCTGCGTCGGTTGAGCGAAACGGCGAGGTCGTCATCAACTCAAACTTCACCTACGGCGTGCTCACCGACAAGCGAGACGCGTTCCTGGCTGAGTCGGTCGAGGCGATCCTGGCGGTCGGCCTCGAGCCGGTGATCTCCCAACATCCGGCCGACCGCGCCCTACCGGGCGAGTTCGTTCAGTACCGGACCGACCGATCGATGTCATCGATGCTCCCCGCAGTGGAGGCACTGGTGACCCGGTTCAGTACCGTCCCGTTCGAGGCGATCGCTTACGGCACCCCGTTCGTCTACTTCAACCCGCATCACGAGAAGGTTCCGACGTTTGCCGCCGCTGACCCGGCCTTCGATCACGTCCATACTGTCGAGGAACTGACGACCGCGTTGCAGTTCGCCGTTGAGAACCGGGCGTCCTACCGAACCGTCGCCGAGCCGTACTTTCGAGCGCAGATCGATATCGGAAATGAGCCGAGCGCGACTCGCTCGGCCAAGGCAATCGCCTCAGTTGTCTACCCCAGCTAGTCGTTAGACGTCGCCGACGCTGCGGGCGATCGCATCGTCGAGTTCGGCTCTTGTACGAGGGTGATCACCGTCGACCGACGACGGAGCGAAGACCACGTGTGGGGCGAGCGCCTCGACCAAGCCGGCGTGTGATCCGACGGGCGACACGACGAGTGCCGACGCCCGAAGCGAATCAACGCTCAACAATGTGCTTCGATACCCGCCGAGCTGAGAGCGCATAGTCGGGTCGCACATGAGCGTTGGTTCGTGGCCAGCTTCTGCCAGGGCATGCAGCGATGTCGAGATCCACGCATCGAGTGCCGGATAGCCAGACAGCGATTCGGGCACGTAGACGATGGAACCGCGGCGAGCTGGTTGCTGCGGCCAGACGAGAGCGACCCCTTTTTCGGTGAGGTCTGTCCGGGTTGCAAACCGTTGCTCAGTCGACGCCAGATCGATGATTGCCGTTCCGGGGAAGTCATCGAGCCGGAACGCCTGCACTCCTGCAAGTGCAAGCGGCCACGTCACGGTCCAGTCGAGCGGATCGACCGCAGCGATCGCGGCGGTCGACATCTCACGCGTGATGGCGAGGGCATCGAGACAGTCGCGAACGCTATGAACGAGAACGAGCGACGTCGGGGCATCGAAGGCCTGGTTCGTCCAGAACGTCGGCGACCGCTCCAGAGCGCCCGAATCGGGGTTCGTCATGAAGTCGTCGAGCCCCGCCAGCTGGTCCTGCGACTCGAGCTGTTCGGATGCATGCACGGCGTTCGCACCTGCTGCACCGCCAAAGCTCCCCAAGACCGACGGCACGTTCCACGACATCCGTCCGAACGAGTATGGCGTTCGCCCCTCTAACCATGCCTCCATCGCGCCACCGTCGGCCAACGGAACGTCGGCGTCCGTCATCCACCGATTGATAATGTCGACGTGCTCGGCCATGACCACCACGCCGTCGCCACGAAGCATCGAGTTCGGCCGCTGTCGATAGGTGGCCACCACATGGTGCACCGGCACAAAGATGCCTCCAGCAGCGATGATCTTTGCCCACATCGCAAAGTCCTCGAGCATGGGCAATCCCTCGGGGAACCCGCCCGCTGCAATCACCGCATCCCGTCGCACGATCGGCGCAGAACAAATGAACGCGTTCTCACCGGTGTAGCTCTCGGCGTGCACAAGGGGCATCGCGGTTCGAGCAGCACGGACCTTTGGATAATCGACGAACTCCGACACGTGCTGCCAGTCGCCGTACACCCCAACCACATGCTCGCCATGTTCAGCGACCGCTGCTGGAAGCGCTTCGATGCGCGAGCTCAGCGACCGGTCGAGAAGGTAGTCATCGGAGTCGAGGAAGCAGAGGTACTCGCCGGTCGCCGCGGACACCCCGATGTTGCGAGCCGCGCCGAGGCCACCGTTGTGTTCGCATTCGATTACTTTCACCTGATCGTCGTCAAACGACAGAGCCACTCCAAGGGACGCATCACGTGATCGGTCCTCGACCACGATGACCTCGATGTCGGTGTGGTCTTGTTCGAGGCAGCTCTCGATTGCACGCCCGAGGAACTGGGGCTGCCGGTAGCTGGGAATGATGATGCTGATCTTCATTAGACGATCACCAACCGGGGGTAGCTTCTGACCCCGAGGTCATGCAGCCGACCGAGGGCGCGGGGCAATCGGTCGGTCGCACGTTCGTTGAAGTGCTCGTCTACGTATCGCTGACGATCGGCTCCCAACGTAAGCAACATTGCCGGGTCGATACAGAGTGAGAGGTCGATCGACCAGAGCAATGCCAAGTCGTCGTAGAGCTGTGCCGGGGCACCCCGATGAGACGAGACCTCCTCGAGTCCGATCTGCCGGATCAGAAATCGAGCCAGGACGTTCTCGTGACGAATTGTGTTTCGCCGCTCGATGAGGGCGTGGGGAAGCGAAACCATCGTGGACCCAACAGCAGAGATATCGGCACGCCCGACGGGCGCCAGAACTGCAGCGACCTCGCCACCCAGGAGGCGATCAGCGAGCTCAACGTTGGCTATCTGTTCGCCATCGCGGTTTCTGGTAATGCTGGAATCTCCAAGAATCTGCTCGAGCGGCGACGCTACCGAAACGAAGCAGAACCTTGGTGACTCGTCGACGTTGTTGAGGACGATCGCGCTTCGACACGCAACAACGTCACTCACCGCCTCGACCGACGTGGCGTGCTCCCATGATTGACAGATCGATTCGATCATCGCTGACCCCCCGTCTGCACGTGTTGGAGAAGTTCAAGGAGTTTGGGCTGGTGCACTGAAACAGCGAAACGCTCGAGTTGGCGGTTCCGTCGGTGCTGTCGGTCAGCCTCGGTCTCGGTGTGCACTTCGCCAAGCGCTTCGCTGATCCGGAGTCCGAGTTGTTCCGCTGGAAGGTCGAGCGCGAACAAGTCGCTCACGTCAGCAATCGTCTCCTCGGTACCCCCAACGTCAGACGCAAGACAACGAGTGCCACACAGGCCCGCCTCAATCGGAACGGTCGGTAGATTGTCGATGCGCGACGGGTGAACGAGCAGGTCAGCTGCGCCATAAAGGGCAGGCATGAGGGATCGGTCGAGACCACTCAGGACGATCCCATCGCCAGCAATATCAAGCTTGCCGATCGGTAAACTGTCAGGGGTGGCGAGCCGGTCTGCGACCGGTCCAGGCGCCAGTAGCGCAGCCGCCTGACCCACTGCCACTGATCCTGATCCGCCAGCGACAAGGCGAAGCGGAGGCTCACCATCTGGACCAACACCGTGGCGCAGGGCCTGCTCAAAGGCGGCGAAGCCCTTCCGCTGCTGGGTTGGATTCCCGATGAACAGCACTATCGATCGATCGGTGGGCAGCCCCAAACGAGCTCGCGCTTCGGATCGGTCCTGCAGATCAAACATGGTCGTATCGACGGCGTTAGCAAGATGCGCAACCGGCAACGTTGGGAAAACTGATTTGGCCCGCTGTGCTAGCCACAAACTCGGGGCCACCAACGTCAGGTTCTTCGATCGACTCGGGACCTCAAAGAGATGGTCGTAGCGATGCTCAAGCACCGAGTCGGACCGACCTGGTTCGAACGTCCGCACGACAGGAGCCCCGAGCTCGGGCGCAAACGTGTAGTGCGCATCGGTGATGAACCACTCGTCGTGCATCGTGTGCACGACGGGAATGATTGCGCTCCAGTCAGCCAGGTCGAGCTGGCTGAGGACGCGGCCACAATTGTGCACGTACAACACGTCGGGAGCGAACGCCTCGACCTCGGCGGCAAGCCAGCGCCTGAAGGCAGCAACGAACGCCACGTGATCGGTAGCGGTGACGCTTCCGTCGAGCGCCCGTTCGTCGTTTGTGAACGCCATTGCGGCGTGGTGCTTTCGACCGAGCTGTTCCGCTAGAGCCGATTGCATTGCCCCAGCAAACACCCCAGCGTCGTGACCGGCGTTGGTCAACATGTCGGCAGCAAGCAGCGACATGATGCCAGCGCCGTTTGGACGCACCAGGTCGGAAAGAACAGCAACGCGCATTGCTAGGTCACCCGGTTACGAATCGAGCCCGCGACTCGCTTTGCGCCGCGAACGGCTCGACGAACTTGGTCGGCTGCTTCGGGAGCCCGGGCCGTATCGATCAACACGGGGATCGTTCGTCGACGGCCTCTTGCGCCGGTGACCTCGGTCGTTGGACCGCCAATGGTGACTAACGCCCGCGACAGGCTCGAGGGTTGAAGCTCGTGTGAGAGCGAATCCATTGTCTCTGCGTTCCTCGCCGAGATCACGAGGCGATGGGAGTCGTCGACCTTTGAGATCTCGGCAACGACAACGATCGCTAACGAGGCACCGATCGGGCCGATGACTGGTTCGCGTTGCCCATCGTCGACAACCAGCTTTCCCTGTGGCGTTTCGCGAATGTCGACCCGCTGGCCGGCTTCGGCGAGATGCAGGGAGAACAGGGTCGAGTCGACCGATGATGGACGGGGGTCGCGTAGCACTTGGACTTGCAGTCGGGAGAGCGTTGCGAGGTTGAACCGGGTTGACGCTATCGGGATCGAGACGGGCGGACCGTTTTCGTACGGCCGGACGTTGCCCTGCTCAAGGTCAACCATTTGAGGGGTTGGCGTGTCGAGGATGACCAGTCGTTGGAGGCTTGGGGCGGGACGAAGCGACTCGACGGGGGCGAGCGGCCCAGCGGCCACTAGCGGGTCGATTGCGCTCGGGCCGTCGATCACGACAGACCGAGTGCGCCTGACAGGCGGGCGCACTCATCCCAGTCGACGTCGAGGCTTGCCAACAGCGCTTCGAGTTGGTCGCGGCCCGCACGCGCAGCTGAGTTGTGCCGATACGAACTTCCGGCGACGCTGCTGAGCACGGTATCGATCGCCTCTTGGCGCGCTGCTGGTTCGCCGAGCTCAGAGAAGAGTCGCTGTACCCGGTCAGATTCGGGCGTCAGGTCGCTGTACGCCACAATCGAGGAGCGGTCGGCGAACTCCGATTGCAGTGCAAGAAGGCCCTGGTAGCGAGCAATCCAACCGTTGCTGATGGTGGTGAGGCGCTTGTTTGCTTTCTCGCGGCCCTCGTCGGTAGAGAGATCGAAGTCGGTATTTCCAAAGGCGAAGAAGCGAGACATTGCGTAACCGGGCACATCACGGCCAAGCACGATGAGATGCGCCTGTGGGAAGAGCTGCATCAGGGCCCGGAGCTCGGTGTCGGTGTAACGGATTTCCTTGAAGCCCCACCGGATCGATTGGTTCAGCCCCTCGGTGAACAACCCGATCATCATCGACTGGATTGCGGAGGTGAGATGGTCGGGGCGAAAGGGTGAGACCCACGGCTTGAAGGTTTCCTTGTCCGATAGCTCGCCGATCACCATCTGACGATGCTCGTAGCCGTTGATGAGGTTCTGCGCTGCGTCCGGATGGTTCGCTGCGGTGTAACTCGCAAGGATTCCCGACAGGAACCCGGCGTGCTCACCCCAGATGGTGAGGTCCGGATGTACGTTCAGTACCCGCTGCAACAGTGTCGACCCCGATCGGCCCATGCTGGCGACGAAGATTGGGCGTTGCCACCGTTCAGAAACTTCAAGACTCATGCGCCCGTCACACTAGCGCTTGCCTTTCCTACAGAGAGGTAGGATGAGGGTGCTCGTGTTTCGTGATTCTTGCCACTAGGCGTTCTTCATGGGGCCGACCTCACAGGAGGCCACCGTGTCATCTTCTTCTGCCAGCAACGGCAAAAAAACCTTCGCTTCTCTTGGCGTGCCCGACGATGTCGTCGAAGCGCTCGATGGGAACGGCATCACCGCGCCGTTCGATATTCAGGCAGCGACCATTCCCGACGCACTAGCGGGTCGGGACGTTTTGGGCCGTGCCCCCACGGGATCTGGCAAGACGCTCGCCTTCGGCATTCCGATGGTTGTCCGGCTCAAGCGGGCGAAGCCGCACAAGCCAACCGGGCTGATCCTCTCCCCCACTCGCGAGCTCGCTGAGCAAATTCGCCGCGAGCTCGAACCGCTCGCTGCGGTCCGGGGCCGAAGCGTGATGGCTGTCTACGGCGGCGTCGGATTCGGCAACCAGTTGAAGGGCCTGCGCAACGGCGTGGACATGTTGGTTGCGTGTCCGGGACGTTTGCTCGATCTGATCGAACAGGGCGAGGTGAAGCTGAGCGATGTCAGCTACGCCGTCATCGACGAAGCCGATCGCATGGCCGACATGGGGTTCCTTCCGGTCGTTAAGCGCATCCTCGACAAGACGAACACCGACCGTCAGACCGTGTTGTTCTCTGCGACCCTTGGCAAAGAGGTGAAGGTTCTCACCGACGCCTACCAGCACAAGCCAGTGACTCATGAGGTTGGTGAACGCGAACCCGACATGACCCGCATGACACATCGGTTCGTGCGTATCGAGCGTGCCGAGAAGGTTGCGCTTGCGGCGCACGAGATTCGGTCCCATGGCCAAACGATCGTCTTCTGTCGCACCCGTCATGGTTCTGATCGCGTTGCGAAGCAGCTAAAGCGCTATGGCGTGAAGACCGGCGTCATTCACGGCCGTCGCACGCAGAGCCAGCGAGACTCGGCACTCAAGGCCTTTGTCGAGGGCAAGACCCAGGCACTTGTCGCAACCGATGTGGCCGCTCGCGGCATCCACGTTGACGGTGTCGATTGCGTTGTCCACTACGACCCACCTGAAGATGACAAGGCGTACACCCATCGTTCGGGTCGTACTGCTCGCGCTGGTGCATCCGGTGTGGTCGTCTCGCTCATTACGAACGAGGACCTGAAGGACACCAAGAAGCTGCAGCGTCAGATCAAGGTGAAGTGCGAGTTCGAAGATCCGACTCCCGCTGACAAGCTCGATCACGGCGACCCGATCATCCAGCCAAAGCAGGGCGGCGGCGGTGGCAAGAATGGTCAGCGCAGTGGTGGCCGCGGAAAGGGCCGGGGTAAGGGCAGCGGCCCGAAGAAGTCGACCGGCCGCAAGCGGTCAAGTCCGGGCGGCGGAGACGCCCGAAAGAACAGCGGCGGAGACGCCCGAAAGGGCGGAGGCGGCCGAAAGAAGTCCGGTGGCCAAAGCAGTGGAAAGTCTGGCGGAGGCCAGGGAGGCGGCCGCAGTCGCTCAGGCGGCGGCCGTTCCGGCGGCGGCAAGCAAGGCGGAGGCCAACGCCGCTCCCGCTAACCCGCCCAAAACGCAAACACCGCCTCCGGCGCCCAGCCTCGGTGGCGCTTGAACGGCCCCCGGAGGGAGTGGCGTCGCTTCAGGACCGTGCCGCCAAAATCGGCGACGAAGTCGCTGGCGGCTAAGGCCTGGAGCCTGCGAAGCTTCTATGTGTCAAGTGTCGGGATATGTGGGTGTTGAGACAGCACAGTGATTGGCAAGCCAACAGTGGTGTTGGTGCGGGCTTCTATCAGGTCATCAACGCCCAATGAGGTTGCGCAGCGGTCGACAATTCGCAGGAAAGACACACCTGTTCGATGGTCTGGTGGCGCATCGGGTCAAACCACTACGCAACAGGTCAGGCCGCGACCAGGCTCGATTCCGTGGCGAGATCCGCGACGATAGCCCGATAGACCTCGCGTGCAATCGCCCGTTTCAAACAACGGATCACCTCCCGTTTGGAAAGACCCTCAGCAGTGCGTTTAGCCATATAGGCCTTGGTTCGGTCTTCGTGAGACAACCGGGTCATCGCGATCCGCCACAGGGCACTGTTCGCGTCACGGTTCCCGCCCCGATTCAATCGATGCCGCACGGTCTTGCCCGATGACGCCTGCACTGGTGTCACGCCGCAAAGAGCAGCAAAGGCCGCCGAACTATGCAACCGGCCGGGGTTATCCCCGGCACACATCAACAACACCGCAGCCGTGTGCGTGCCCACACCAAACACACCAATCAAGTTCGGAGCCGCGCCCGCTACGACCTTGCCCAGCTCGTCATCGAGCCCGCCGATCTGGGCATCGAGAAATCGCCATCGGCGGGCCAGCTCCCGAATCGTGAACACCGCCGCGACCGCCGGATCGTCAACGCTGCCAACAGGCCGGGCCCGCAACGCGTTACGAATCAACGTCCGTTCCGTGAGATCACGGAACCTGTCACGAACCTCGTCAGGAGCCGAATCAACAGTGGCGAGCAACTGGTTCCAACAGGCAAGCTTTGCTTTCACCGCCGAGTCACGACATCGGGCCAACATGCGAATCGCTTCCACTGGCCCGTCACCCGACTTCGGCGTCACCGACGCCCGCCCCGATAACACAGCCAACGCCGCAGCCTCAGCATCAATCGGATCCGACTTGCCGTTAAACCGGCGTGCCTGACGATCAGGACGACACACCTCAACCACCGTCACACCAGCAGCCGACAGGAACCGCGACAGACCCGCACCCCACGACCCCGTCCCCTCCACACCAACCTGATCCACCAGCCCGAAACTCGACATCCACTCGAGCAGATCTCGATACCCCGCTGCCGTTGTTGGGAACGACTCGACACCCAACAAGCGACCTATCTCATCGATCACTGTCGCCACGTGAACATCCTTATGAGTGTCCACGCCACCCGTCACCACACGCGCCGCGCCTAAAATCGTCACTGTCATCTCTGCCTCATCTCTGTCAGAGGTGACACGCACTTGCCGGGACGGCGAACCGAAGAAACAACCTGCCTCTTACAGGATGTAGCTAACGACGCCCGACCGGTGAGTGCCACCACAATCGAAACAACAGCATCTCACTGTGGCGCCTGAACGCTCCCCGCCGTTCGCTACGCTCACTAACCGAGTTTCTCGCCTGGAGGCTGGAAACATCGCACGCGCTACCACCGCCCCCGCAAAACGAACAGCGCCTCAGGCGCCCAGCCTGCGTGGCGCCTGAACGCTCCCCCGAAGGGGAACACAGGCACTAGCCCGCAGGTGGCAAAATCGCGGCGGAGCCGCTGCCACCGAGGACTAGTGCGTAAAATGCCGTTCGCCGGTGAGGACCATGGCGATGCCGGCGTCGTTGGCTGCGGCGATGACTTCGTCGTCGCGCACCGAGCCTCCTGGTTGAATGACTGCGCTGCAGCCGGCGTCGATGGCGGCTTCGAGCCCATCTTTGAAGGGGAAGAACGCATCGCTGGCGCAGGCACCGCCGGCTGCTCGGCCATCAGCCTTCTCGGCGGCGATTCGACCTGCGTCGCGTCGGTTCTGCTGGCCTGCTCCAATGCCGACTGCCTGCCGGTCTTTCGCGAGCACGATGGTGTTGGAGGTGACTCGGGCGGCAACTTGCCATGCGAACTCGAGGTCGATCATTTCCTCGGCGGTCGGTGCCCGATCGGTGGCGATCGTCCATTCGCTGGCGGTCGAGATCAGTCGGTCCGTGGTCTGCACGAGCAAGCCACCATCGATTGACCGCATGGTGAGCAACGATGAGGAGGGGGCCATCGCCTCGATGACTCGCAGGTTCTTCTTGGTCGTGAGCACATCCATGGCACCGGCGCTGAAACCGGGAGCGACAATGACCTCGGTGAAGACTTCGACGAGGCGTTCAGCAAGCTCAGTTGGGACTTCTCGGTTGATGGCGACAATGCCGCCGAAGGCCGAGACCGAGTCGCATTCGTGGGCTCGGGTATAGGCCGTAGTGATGTCATCGCTGGCTGCGGCGCCACACGGGTTGGCGTGCTTGATCACTACGGCGGTGGGGTCAGACCCCAGGGCATGGACCAGCTGCCACGCCGATTCTGTGTCGAGCAGGTTGAGGTAGCTGAGGGCTTTGCCATTGTGCTGGACAGCATCGTCCCACCAACTCTGTTGGCCCGCGAAACGGAATCGTGCGCCAACCTGGTGAGGGTTCTCGCCGTACCGCAGGTCTTGCACACGGTCGGCAGCGAGATGGATCGAATCGGGAAGCGGGTCGCTGTCGCCTTCACCATCGGTCTCGTCAAGCCACGACACGATCGCGGCGTCGTAGGCCGCCGTGTGGGCGAACGCCTTTCGAGCAAGTTTCCGCTTCGTGTCTGCCGACAAGTCACCGTCGGCAATTTCTGCGGCGACGCCTGGGTAGTCCTCGGGGTCGACTACGACGCCGACGAACTCGTGGTTCTTCGCTGCTGCTCGGACCATGGTGGGCCCGCCAATATCGATAGTCTCGATGCTCGGTTCGGTCGTGAACGGATAGAGGTTGACGACCACGAGATCGATGGGGGCGATCTCGTGTTGTTCGAGGTCGGCCTGGTGCTCGGCGTTGTTTCGGTCGGCCAAGATGCCGCCGTGCACCTTTGGGTGCAGCGTGACCACTCGATGGCCGAGCATGATCGGCGACCCGGTGTGGTCGGCAACGTCGGTCACGGGGAGTCCAGCCTCGGCGATCACCTTTGCGGTGCCTCCGCTCGAAAGCAAGGTCCAGCCCGCGTCGACGAGACTCTTTGCAAAGTCGGTGATGCCGGTCTTGTCGAATACCGAAAGTAGGGCGATCTTCGCCATGTCGAACTCCTGAGTTGTTAGATCGGTTGGCCGAGAATCTGACCGCTCTCGACGATTGTGCGAAGCGTGTCGACATAGAGTCGCCGCTCCACAGTCTTGATTCGCTCGTGGAGCGACGATTCGTCATCGTCTTCGAGAACAGCGACGGCTTCTTGGGCAAGGATTGGGCCGTGGTCGACTTGCGGGGTCGCAATGTGAATTGTGCATCCAGTCACCTTTACGCCAAAGTCGAGCGCGTCACGGACGGCATGCCAGCCAGGAAACGAGGGGAGCAACGCTGGGTGAGTGTTGAGCACACGATTCGGCATTGCGGTAAACACTGGCTCGGCGAGCACGGTGCCGAAGCCGGCCATGGCAACTGCATCGATTGAATGACTGGTGAGTAGATCGACGAGCGATGATGAGTAGCGGGCACGATCGAAACCTGCGCCCCAGTCGGTGCGAGCAAGCACTTCGGTGTCAACGCCAACACGAGCACCGTGCGCCAAGCCGTCGCAGTGTCGGTCGGCAACAACAAGTTCCACCGGCAGCGCGGCGTGCAGCATTGCCTGCAAGAGTGTTCCAGATCCCGAAATACACACGGCGAGTCGCACGACTCGCAACGTAACCGACGTGCTGCAGAGGCCCAACATCGGACATGTGCTTCCTGGCCTGACCAGCCACGAACCGGGATCAGCCCAACTGAGCCGGAGAGGTTCCTACTGAAACTAGTATGAGCCTGGAGACGAAGGGAGAACCAATGACGGATACGAGTCGTTCCTCAGGTGAGCACAATTCACACTTCGCAGACTTCTTCGGTTGGTACTTCTCTCCCGTAGGACTGGCGTTCGGATTTGGCCTTGCGGTCGCAGGATTCCTGACCGCAATCGATCGGCCACGCCTTGCGCTGCTCCTTCTCATCATCGACGTCGCAGTGGTCGTTCCCTGGAAGTTCATGCGCCACCAAAACGAACTTCGACGATTCGCAGCCGACACGTCCGCCGATACTGCAGCGCTTCGAACGCGGCTCGAAGAAACCCTCCCCCGTAGGCGGATTCAAGCATTGCTCAAGACCGAGCGCAGGCGCGACCGCGAGAAGCTGGACAGAATCCGCGCTCGAATTGCGCGTACCGAAGAACGACAGCGTGCAGACAGTCAGACGGCCGCCGAATTCCGAGCTAAGGCCGGGCCGCGAATTGGCGACCAAGGCAACGAAATGTCCGACCAACGCAAGAGGCTCGAGCACCAAGCTCGCCAGATCGAGCACCAAGCTCGCCAGATCGAACAGCAGGCCGAACAACTCCGACTCCAAAAGGCGCAACTCGACGCGCAGCCCAAGGAACGTCAAAGGGCCCATGAGTGGACCGTCAGTGCGCTGGAACGGACGTCACGTCGGCACGACGCGACAAGCGCGCAACTCCGACAGCTCGAAGAATCCATGCGACTCCTGCAACGGAACCAATCAGAGGTCACCTCCGAGCTTCAGTTCCAGCTCGGCATTGGCCGCCAGTATGTTTTTGGCCTCGGCACAGGGCGAAGCGGCACAGTGTCTCTTTCTCGCCTCCTGAAGGCACAGGCATCCTCGTCTGTGACCCACGAGGTGCGTCCACTTCTGCCTTGGAAGTACGACCAGGGCTTGATCGATGAGCGTTTGGACTACCTTGCTCAACGACCCACACGCATGGTTGGCGATGTCGCGTACTACTACCTGCCGTACGTCCGCTACATCGCCGAGCGATTGCCTGAGGCGCGGTTTGTCTGCATGCGACGCAACCGGGAAATGGTCATCGATAGCCAGATGCGAAAGACGCAGAACTACAACCTTTGGGCCGATCACGACGGTTCTAGGTGGGACCTCAACGAGATTTGGGATCCCACCATGCCTTCGTATGAGGCAATGGAAAAGGAGGACGCAATCGCCCGATACTGGGACGAATACAACGAGGAGACGCTACAGCTGTCCGAAGAGTTGGGGGACCGGTTCCGAATCTTCGACCTCGAACAGACCTTTCATGACGCTGAGGCAGTCGGTGTCCTTCTCGATCACGTTGGCATTGCTCGGGAGCACCAGAATGTCGTGGTGGACATCCACGAGAACGCGCTACCTCAAGCGCCTCCAGCGTAGAGACCGACTTACGCCCCCGCCGAGGCTGCGTGCGCTGCCAGCCGCTCCAAGAGTTCCTTTCGGATCGGCGCGATCTTTCCTTCGAGGTGGCGAAAGCTCTCAAGGTCGAGTGCGAAACCACGGCGGATTCCAGCGTCCAACAATCCGCTCACGGACAAGTGGCGATCGACCACCGACCAGAATGTGGGGTCGAGCAATTGAATAGACTCTTGCACTTGCTCATCCCCATCGGTCATGTACGACAAACCAAGGAATTGCAGAATTCGCTCCGCTGTTGCAAGCCGATGCTGATACGTGCCGATCGCCTCACTAAAGACATACGGTGTGCCAGGAACAATGTCCGCCGCTGCAAGCGGCGCGTGAACCCGCTCGGACAGCCGGTCTGCTTCAGCTAGATGCGAACTTGGCATGGTCCGCACCATGCTGGCCTTCTTCTGCCGGTACACGGCAAGCACACTCGGCGTGGCCTCGAAGACATAGCCGTGCCGCATGATTCGCTGCCAGAGGTCCCAGTCTTCTGCCCCCTGCCGCATCGATTCGTCGAACCCTCCGAAGCGCTGCAACACGTCCGTGCGCATCAACGGTGCATGACAATTGAATGGACACCGGCCTGCGGCGGTCAGGTGATCGTGAAATCGCGTGCGGTTCCTTCGGTCGCTTGGTGTCGCATCATCAAATCGAACGTGTTCCTCGACCTGATCGATTGCTGAGAACACGCCAACGACCTCGGTACGGTCGCACCATCCGAGCAAGTGACGGGTCCGTTCGGCCAAGTTCTCGCGAAAGAAGAAGTCGTCAGAATCGAGAAAGCCGACGAAGGGTGTGTCAACTGCGCCCAGGCCCGTGTTGCGTGCCGCGCTCAGACCACGATTGTCGCCGTGTTCAATAACCGAGAATCGTTCGTCGTCAGCGCATGCTGAACGGATCACCGCAACCGAATCGTCGGTCGAGCCGTCGTCGACGATGATTGCCCGGAACCGAGTGAAGGACTGAGACTGCAGCGATGAGATTGTGTCGGTCACAAAGGTTGCATCGTTCCAACACGGCACGACGATCGACACAACATCCTGCTCCGGCAACCCGGTGACGAGCTGAAACAGCGACATCACCTGCCCGGTCGTAACCTCCGGCGATTCGGGCGCTACAGATTGCTGAGGCTTGTTGGTTGATGCCTTTGTGCCGCGAGCGGGCTGCGGGGCCGACAGTCGGGCGACATTGGCCACTGTTGTACGCAACAGCTTTTTCGTTTCTTCGATCTCGTTGGTCACAACGACAGCGCGATCATCACCATGCTGCAGCCGAGTTTCTGCCGCGGCGATACGCTCAAGAATCGTGGCTTCTCTTCTCTCGAGCTCGCCCACTCGGTTCGCTGTCAACGCAAACAACGCCATCCAGATGGCTATCGCAAGTACCACAGCGATGTCCGACAGTGCGCCGTCGATGTTGAGCGCTATGAGTACAAGCACTATCGAAACAAGAACCGCAATCAGCTTTCGCCCCGAATAGAAACTGATGATCAGCTCGAGCCTGTTCTTCATACGTCAGCGACATTTCCGACGGAACATCTACGTTCGCTCAGGACTCGCGAAACCGCAAACGGCGCAGTTGCTCGTCTGATGTAACCGACTCCTGCATGAGGCCATAACCATCGTGCCATTCCGCGAGGAGAGCCGTGTCGCTCGACTGATCCGTTGAGCCAAGAAGCACGACAGATTTCGAGGTGAGGTCGTCGTAAAGCAACGCGAGTGCGGGCTTCTTCGACACGTCGTCATCGTCACGATGCCCGAGGTAGAGCACCTCGATCGGCGTCTCGAAGAGACCTTCGGGAAGTTCATACCACCGCTGTTCATTGCCCTCGATGCGGAAATCGACGATTGGCGCCTCGACGACCTTGGCGACCTTGTCAAGTCCGCGCTCCTCGAGCGCTTTACGCGTATTTCGTGCGTAGCCAATGTCATGCTCTAGCGAAATGACGTGTCCAAAGCCGTTCTTTGCCGCTGCGAGAGCGGCAATTACCGTCGAAGAGGTATTGCCCACAACCACGACAGTTGAGGGTTCCTGCTCGGTGATCACGCGGCACAACTCGAGTGCCGCATTGGGCGACAATCCTTCAGCGTTGATCGGGGGCAACGGCGTGTGAGGCGCCAGCAGCGCATACAACGAGCTCATTGCCTGGATCTCTTCGGAGATCTTGCTCCGCTGATCGGAGCTCACTGCCGATTCGTGCAGTGTCTGAACCCGGTCCTCCAGCGAAGCCAAGTGGAAGAAGGCGTTGACCTGGCGTTCATCGAGCGCCCCAAGCTGCTCTTCGTACCCGCCATTGAACTCGGCCTGCGATGTTTCAACGCTGTCTTGCCAGGTTCGCACCTCTTCGCCGGTCGGAACAGCAGAGAGGCTGGCATTCATCCGCCGAAGCTGCTTGGAGAGCGACTCAATCTCGCTGCGAAGCTCGTGGGATTGCTGCTGCTGCGCTGCTGTGAGTTGGTGGACTGCGAGCTCCCAGTCGCGACGCTCCCGCATCAGCTTGTGCGGGACAATCACTCCGACCCACGCAAGAGTCACGAGGAGGGCCGCCGTGACCAGCCCGAGCGCCGCAAAAACCAGCACAAGTCCGATGCATGCCAAGCTCACAATTCCAGCCGGAGTCCGGTACCACCTGGCGAATTGTCGAATCATCGAAGCAAACTTGCGAGCCATAGCCATCATGCATACACCACATAGATCGTCGCAGCTGGGATTGCCTTTGCGATTACTTCCATACAACTTAGCCCTCTCGCATGCGAGAGTTCTTGGGTCACAAGACGCGGGCGGCCAGCTGCCCGCTTCTTCGTAAACGTCCACCCGGGGAAGAGCTCATGAAGCTCTGGAAGGAGTTCGTCACGCTTCCATCCCACATCAATCGAGAGACGAACCATGTCGAGCTTTTGACCGAACGTTGTGGGTTCGGTCGGCGCAAACTCGTAGACGCGCACGTCGGTTGGACGGTCTGGCGACATCTTCCATGTCCGGGACAGTCCCCGACGAGCAAGGGAGCGCTGCACAACGAGACGGTGGTTAGCTCGCTGCAAGCCGTGCCTCGCACGCGAGGTACTGGTGCTGTGCCGTCGATATTCGTATAGCTGCTCCGGGATGTGAACGATCTCGGTTACTTCCGACAACTTGAGAAACATGTCGAAATCGACGGCGTTTGCGATGTCGGAAGCAAAGCCATCAGTTCGATACCAATCTCGGGCCCGGAACATCCGGAAGTGATGCACGATCATTCCGTACATCAGGTGCTGTCGGCTGAAGTATGGAAACTCATACGAGTCGCCCAGCGAGTCGCCGTTCTCGTCGATGAGTTCACTCGAGCTGTACACCACCCCAATCCGGGGGTCTGAACGTAGAACGCCAAGAAGCCGCTCGACAGCGTTTGCTTTTAGAAGATCGTCTGAATCGAGTTGGCCGATGAACGGGGCTCGACACATGCGAACCGCAGCCTCCGACGCTGGTCCGATGCCCTGATTCGTCTGAGAGACGAACCGAACCCGAGGTTCGTTCGCGAAGTGCTCCTCGAGTACCGACGCGGTGTTATCGGTCGAACCGTCGTCAACAATGCACACTTCAAGGTCGGGGAAGGTTTGGTTCAGCGCACTGTTCACAGCGCTCACGATGGTCGACTCGGCGTTGTATGCCGGAATGTAGATCGACACCATCGGCACGGCGTGCAGTTCGGTGCTTTTCGGTTTGCGATATCGCGCCGGAACCCGGTCGATGAGCAACGGATGCGTTTCCTTCTGTCCTGCCTCTCGGTCGGTTTCGTTGCGACCGCCGGGTGGTTCCTGGTGAAGTCCACACGCGTCAACGATCGGAACGATGTGAGCGCCGGTGTTCCAAGCCCGATATCCCCATTCGAGGTCCTCTCCGCCCCAAGCAAGAAACTCCTCGTCGAACCCACCCGCCTTTTCGAATGTCTTCTTCGTAAAGCCAAGGTTGCCGCCAGCAACGACCCGGAACGGGTGTCGGTCATGTCGGAGGCTTGCGGTCTCGTGATAGATGGCGAGGCGCCAGTCGACGCTTGGACCAACCTCACCCTCGATCGTCAGCAGGGAGTTGTCGGGCCGAATGTCATGCAGCCCAAGCATCGATTCAATACTCTCGAGAACGCTCTCGGGGTCGACATCGTTGGCGTCGACATACCGGCGATTGCCGACGTACACGGCGTCAGCGTGTGCTGCGAGATGCCGGGCGTGCAGTTCGACCAGACGAGGAGTCGGAGCCATGTCGCAATCGAGCGTGATGACCCTGTCGTGGGTAGCGGCTGCGATGGCAAGATTGCGGATTCGCGCAACCCGAAATCCTTCGTCGGCCTGGCTCACACACTGGACGTTGTCGAAGTACTGACGAAACTCTGAAACCAACGTTTCAGGCTCGTCATGGCTGCCATCATCGGCAATGACTACTTCAATGAGATCGGTCGGGTAGGTCTGATGCACGAGGCAAGCAAGCGTTCGACGCAGCATTGTCTTGCGGTTGTAGACCGGGATGACCACCGATATCGGGTCATTGGGCATCGGCGCATCGCGTGCCTTGCGGATAAGACTTCGGTAGTCGTTGCCAAGGGACGCCGACCTCGCGATATCAAGATCTGGGTCCATGCGCTGAGGCCATGGAGGTTCTGAGAGCGCCTGTGGTTCATCTGGAAATACCGACGGGGCAAGCCGAGCCTCGGTGACTCCAAAACCGTCGTCCTGAAGCAGCACTGGTGTTGTGCACGCAGCGGAAAGTGCAAGCGCGATCGCATGGCCATTCTCGGTCTGCGGTTCGGTGATTATGACATCATCAAATCGAATGAGCTCAGTGCCATTTCGAAAGGCGGAGTCGGGAGTCAGTGAGAGGTCCGCTCCATCGATCGTGAAGACGCCAGCCTCTTCGACGCCATAGTTGCTCCAGCAGAAACCTCGGCTGCCAACGAAGGAGTCAGACACGCCATAACCCTAGACGACCTCTTTCCGGTCGTTCGGCCATTCTGGGAGCAGCTTCTGCAATCATGATCAGGCTCGGAGACTTATCCGCCAGCGGTGTCGCCGACGAGCTCGCTGTCGCTTGTTGACACCTCAAAAAGAGCGACTCTCCGGCCAGCAGGCGAGCTGAGGATGAGCGAATTGTCCGGCTCCGCACTGCTCCAAACGTCGTCCATCCGGGCCTGGCCGCTTGCGCCTTCCAGTATCAGGAAGCCAAGCGTTGCTCCGTCCCCGACGCCTCCACGGTTGGCCTGGGTCGAAATGAACTCATCCCATGGCAAGCCGTCGCCGACCGTTTCACCATCCGGCCGAAACGACCCGGCAAATCCGTAGGTGACACAATCTGAGTACCACGACACCTGGGGCACCCGTGCGGTATACAGCCGACAGTTCGAACCGAGCATGTCGTCGGCGGCCATCGATGCCAGCCGAACTTGCTCGAATCCTGTCAGCCGTTCATGCATAGCCTCGACCCCTTGGAAGCTTCGGGCAGTAACGTACGACAAGACCAGGACACCACACAGGACTCCGGCACGAAGTAGACCCGAAAGCTCGACCGGGTCTGCTTCTAGAACACCAGCCGGGTCGGCTTCAGCCTCTGAGTTTCGCGCCGGTAGCCACAGTGCCCAACCAAGCACGGCCGAAGCAATTGCAAACTGCGGCGAAAGATAGTTCGTGACGAACTGTCCAACCGAGATCCCATACAGAACAACGGGAGACAACGCGATGAATGTGAACACCGCGAGCCAAAGAAACTGGCCCCTAACGAGCAGTTTCGTAACGACGGCAACGACGAGGAGCACGAAGATCGAAGCATAGGACCACCCCCAGAATGGCCCGTTGAAGCCATAGTCAACTGGGCCCGGGGTAAGAATCGTCTGCAGGTCGGTTAGCCACTTCGTCGAGGAATGACCAAGAGACTCAACCTGTGCATCAGTAGCGTCTAGCGGAGAGTCTTGGACCGTGAGAAAGGTTGAGCCAAGTAGGAACAACCCAATAGCACCCGTCATGACACCAGAGCCGATGTAGGGGACGAGCGAGCGAGCGTCGCGCTCACGAAGCGCCTGTGCAATGACCGCGATCGCAATCACAACGAAGGCAGCAGCAACAAACATGCCCGACCCGAACCGAACCGTGGTCGCCATACCTATAGAGAGAGGCACCATCACTAAGCGCAATCCTGGGCCATGGACATACGAATGCAACAGGAAATACACACCGGCCACGGCAAAGAAGGCCCCAGGGTGATCGGCAAAGGCCAGCGTCGATGTCGCCAACACCCCCGGGCAGGCACCGGCGATAAGCACCGCAGTAGTTCCCGCACGCGGAGCTGCGACTAGGTCGAGGGTCTTTGCGAGTAACCACAGCAGACCAACAGAGAAGGCAACGGCAACGAGACGGGCAATAAAGTCTGAGGCACCGAACACCTCGAAGGCTGTGGCGAGGAAGCCGGGAAGGCCAGGCGCGCGAAGATCACTCCAGTAGCTGCCGGTGACCACGCCAAAATCAAAATTCGTTTCGGCCAGATCTTTCCCCCGCGCCGCATAGACGGCCTCGTCCCAGCTCAGCGGACTTCGAACCCGAAGCGGAATGACTGCGAGCACACCGAACGTAGCGAGCAATACGCCTCGGGCGATGGGCCGGTCGAGGAAACGACCAACTAACTCGGAGATTTGCACGCCGCCCACCCTACTTCCGATCTTTGTGGCGCCTCAATCGACGTGGCTCGCAAAATGCCCCGACCCCCACACGTACAACCAAGGCCGCGCAAGTTGAGCAGAGATTCACACGGCAGTGACCGAATTGGCCTCCACAGCCTCGACAAGTGCGCTGACAACACGCTCCTGATCAGCAGCTTGCAGATCGTTGGACATCGGGAGGCGAAGTAGCCGGCTGCTCACATCATCGGTGACTGGGCACGGCTGAAGTCGATCAGACAACTCGATCGCCCCAGGAGCGGAATGTAGAGGTACGTAGTGAAAGGTGGGGTTGACGTCGTGGTGTCGCATCTCCGTGATGACATTGGCACGAATACCAGCGGACGGAAGAAGCACGTAGAACATGTGATCAGCTGGTGTGTCGCCTGGATGCTGATATGGAAGCCCCAGGTTGAGGTGCGAGGCGTGCGGTTCGAGAAGTTGCATGTATGTCTGATGTACGTTTCGACGCTTCGCCATAATCTCGGGAGCACTCTCCAACTGCGCGAGCAGAAACGCTGCCAGCAGGTCCGACAGGCCGAATGACGAACCGTGACCTTGCCACGTGTACTTGTCTGTCTGCCCCTCGAGGAACTGACGACGGTTCGTTCCCTTATCCAGCAAAATGTGGGCGCGACCACGATCACCCTCGTCGTTCAACACGAGCGCACCACCCTCACCACAAATGAAGTTCTTCGTCTCGTGAAAACTGAGCGTTGACATCCGGCCAAAGCTGCCGAGCTGTTGCCCACCATGGTCTGCGAAGAGGCCATGGGCGTTGTCTTCGATGAGCGGCACCCCGTACCTATCCGCAATGGAACGCAACCGGCGAACGTCACTCGCTACACCCGCATAGTGGACCGTGACGATGGCCTTGACCTTGTCGTCCATCGACGACTCGACGTGCTCTGGATCAAGGCCGAGGTCGGGCATACGAATGTCGCAGAAGCGGACCTTCGCCCCTTGTCGGGCGAACGCCGTCGCCGTCGAAGAAAAGGTGAACGATGGAACGATCACGACGTCGCCAGGCTCAAGGTCGATGAGCATGGCCGCCATCTCCAGCGCATCGGTGCACGAGGTCGTCAACAGCACGTCTTTTGCATTCAACTTCGAGCGAAGGAGGTCTTGCACCTGGGTTGTATACGGACCTTTTGCCGAGCTGTGACCATTTTCGACAGCCGCCCTCATGTACTCCATCTCACGACCGCTTAGACACGGACGGTTGAACGGAATCATCGCAGGCATAGGTCACATCGTAGCGAACCTGCTGCAGCGACTTCAGCCATCGACCCGCTGGCCTGGTGTCTCCCTAGCCATCTCTACGACCCGCAACCCGGAGATTCTCAATTGAGGTGTGAGTCCTCGCCGATGGATTAATCAAGCAACTGGTGAAGCTCGGGGTCGGTGCACCCTTCGAGCCCGCCTCCACCGCCCGATGACCGCAGACCAAAGCTGGGTTCGACAAATCCGACGCCCGGATCGTCGGTGGTAAACCACCGGACGATCGAGCGGGTGATGGCCTGTGCCGACGCCTCTTGAAGCTCGCCGCTTTCAAGGAGCGCAACCTCAGCGGGGTTGCCCATGAACGCCATCTCGGCAAGCACGGCGGGGGTCTCGGGGATGCGTACCATCCCGAAGAAGTCTTCCCCGGTGACAGCGTTGGGACGATAGGTCGCACCTGCGTCTACACCGGCGAACCATTCGATCGGGAACTGAGCGAACTCGGCTCGTGCCTCCTCGATGAGTAGTCCAGCGAAGCGCTTCGACTCAACGTTTGTCTGCTGGTAGTAGACCTCGGTTCCCGGGATCTCGGATCGCGGGATATTAGTTTCGGTCCCCTGGTGGTGGATCGAGACCAGGAGCGATGCTTCAAGGGAGTCCGCGATCTGCGCTCGGGTGCGGAGCGGGAGTCGAATGTCGGTGTAGCGCGTCAGGAGAACCTCGAAACCCAACTCGCTCAAGTACTTCTCGACGAGCACAGCCGTCTCAAGATTGACGTCCTTCTCTGCGAGACCGTCGTTGGTCACTGCCCCAGGCTCGAGTCCACCGTGCCCGGGGTCGAGCACGACATGCACACGATCGATCGTCTCACCATCGGCGATCACCACAGCGTTCTGGCACGGGGTCTGGACAATCAGCCCTGGAGGGATCTGATTCACGACAGGCATGATCACGTTGGTGGTCGACCGAAGTACCCGGGGCACGCCGTCCAAGTCGAGGGGTGGAGCGAGCGTTGTCGTGGTCGTCGTAGTGGTTGACGTGGTCGTCGTTGTTGTCGTGGTCGTGGTTGGCGCCGTCGTCGACGACGATGCTTCCGAAGCCAGAACGGGTGGCGCCGAGGAGGACGAGTCGCTGCTGCACCCATTGAGGGCTACAACAGTCAACGCCGCCATGACGAACCATTTTCGTGCCCTCACGTCCATGAGTCTTACGGACCTATCGCCAAAGCGGTGGGATCTGTACAGTTAGGTATGAACCTTTTGAAGAAACCGGGCGCTTCGCTGCTCGTTGTCGGCGCACTTCTGTTCTTTCTCGTACAACCGTTGGCGGGCAAAATCTGGGTCGTTGGCTCAGTACTCTCGCCAATGGCGTTCGTCGTTGGCCTACTTGGCATGATCGGCGGCGGCTACCTCTTGGCTCGCTCGACGCTCGGGCCAGGTAGCTGAACGTGGCCAAAAAGAAGAAGAGCGAACTCGAACTTCACCAATCAGGCCGAGTGATCTTTCCCGAGATCAGCCCACACGCCTGGGAACATCCAACCGATCGAGCGGCGCTCACCTCGCTGCAGCAGATTCCCGGATTCGACGGGCTACTGCGAAAGTTCGTCGGTACGTTCGGCGAGAAGAACGTCAAGACGCTCTTCACAGCTGCTGCCGTCCGGGTTGGCCCGAAGCAGTACGCCTCGATTCACGACTCGCTCGTTCGTGTCTGCGAAGTTCTCGACACCGAGGTACCCCCGCTGTACATCTCGCAAACGCCGATCGTGAACGCTGGCGCCTACGGCATGGACCGACCGTTCATCGTCTTGAACTCGAGCCTTGTTGAGCTAGCAACGCCCGAGGAGCTCGAAGTCGTTCTCGGGCACGAGGTAGCCCACATCATGAGCGAGCACGCTCTCTATCGCACACTGCTGCACATGCTCCTCAACTACTCGCGCCTCGTGAACCCGATCACGATCATGCCGATCGTTTTGGCGCTGCTCGAATGGAGCCGTAAGGCCGAGATCAGCTGCGACCGCGCTGGCCTGCTCGCTACGCAGAATCTGCAGCATGCGCAAGGCATGCACTGTGTGCTCGCCGGTGGCGTCCGCGGACGTCGCGACGAACTCAGCGTTGAAGCGTTTGTCGAACAAGCTGAGGAATATCGTGGTGAGGGCGGCTTAGCGGCCTACTACCGATTCATGAACACGCTCGGCCGTTCGCACGACTTCCCGGTCATCCGCGTCGCCGAGCTCCAGAACTGGGTCGACGGTGGAGAGTACGCGACGATCCTCGGCGGTGACTATCACAAGATCGGCGACCCACACTCGCCTTCGGACGATTGGAAGACCGCTGGCCGAAACTTCCAGGCCACAGCCGGCCAGGTGTTCGAAGACACAGACAAGTACGTGAACGAGGCACTGACCAACTTCATGTCAGCAGCGCGGAAGATCTTCGACGAGACGGGCGAATAGTTCGTCCTAATCGGCCGAGGAGAAGTAACTACTTCGGCTCCCGGTCGTACCACTTGTGAAGGGTGTAGACGCTTCGCGTGTGAACGAAACCCAGACGCGACCACACGCGCTGGACGGCGTAGTTTTGAATCTGCGTCGAGACAACAATCCGCGTAGATCCACCATCTGAGGCGACTGCCAACGAGTGCTCGACGAGCAATGTGTAAATGCCGCGTCCTTGTTCATCCGGGTGCACGGCATTGAGCACGATCTCTGCCTGCGCATCGCCGACGTCCCGAAGTGAGAGAAACCCGATCACTTGGCCGCTGTCTGAACGGGCAACAACGACTGGTCGGGCTCTATCGGCTGTCTGCGCGCTGACCTCGGCCCATTGAACATAGGCGGCATCGGCGTCGGCGTTGTCCAGTCGAGGGTCAGCGTGGAAGTGCCCCATGTAGTCGCGAAATGCCGATTCGGCGACAGCATGGACGCCAGCCACGTCCTCCGAGCCTGCGGCGCTCAACGTAATACCCGGTGCGACCTTCGGTGCCTGGACGTTCTTGAGTGAACGTCCGTAGTAGACGAGTGTGTCCATCAGTTGGAAGCCAGCGCGCTCGAATCGGTGTACGGCTGAAAGGTCGTGAGCATCTATCCGAACCGTCAACATGTCGATGCCAAGCTCATCAGCTTCCGCATCGATCGCATCGGTTGCAGATGCGTGACTCACAACGTGAGCAGCAACGATGCCGAACCTCTTGGACTCAAGCTCGTTTGGTTCAAGAAGCACCGATTTGCTCCTTTCCGCCGAAGCCAACGAGCCGCAGACTGATGTAGATCACGATTGGCGTCACTCCGAAGTTCGCCACCTGCGCGAGCGCCGGCGGTAGCCAACGCAACATAATCGACACCGTCGCAAGCGTGCTCACAAACCCTGCAGCATAGGCAAATGCGAACTTTGGCAGGTCGCTCCGATGGCTCTCATTGCTTTCAAAGGTCCAGCGCCGATTGCCGAAGTAGCTGACAGCAATCCCGGGCACATAGCAAATGCCTGCTGCGCTAACTGGCGACACTCCTCCCCAGAGCAGCCCGAGGTAAGCGACATACAACACGACCGTTGTGATTGCTCCGAGCGCACCGTAGCGGGAGAATCGAAGAGCCTCCTGTCGAAGTCGTTCGATCATCCCGGGCCCGCTATGTGCCGAGATGTCACCCGGCGACGGCCGAATGTGCCTTGACCGAAGCGCAAAGAGATTCAACGACCTGTTCTTGTTCATCGAGCTTGATGTCGTTGAACATCGGCAGACGGAGAAGTCGGGCACTGATGTCGTCAGTGACCGGACAGTCTTGATATCGGTCAGCGAGGACAGAAGCGCCTGGTGCCGAATGCAACGGCACGTAATGGAACGTCGGGTTCACACCTTGCTTTCGCATCGACGAAATAACTTCGGATCGCATTCCCGCTGTCGGGAGGAGCACATAGAACATGTGGTCGGCGTGTGTATCTCCGGGGTGGTGAAACGGAAGGGTCAAGCCGAGTCGTTGGGCATGAGGCACGAGCATTGCTTGGTAGTTGGCATGAACCCTGCGGCGCTTTTTCATAATTTGCGGCGCCCGCTCAAGTTGAGCGAGAAGAAAGGCAGCGAGTAGGTCGGAGATCCCGAACGAGGAACCGTGTCCCTGCCACGTGTACTTGTCGATTTGGCCTTCGAGAAACTGCTTTCGATTCGTGCCCTTGTCCAGCAAAATGTGTGCCTGATCGATGTCTCGCTCTTCGTTCAGAACCAGAGCGCCACCCTCTCCGCAGATGAAATTCTTTGTCTCGTGGAAGCTCAGCGTGGACATGCGCCCAAACGTTCCGAGTTGCTCTCCATTGTGTTTAGCGAACAGTCCATGCGCATTGTCTTCGATCAACGGAACGCCGTATCGGTCGGCAATCGAACGAAGTCGTTTCACGTCACTCGCGACTCCGGCATAGTGCACGGTGACGATCGCCTTCACGCGGTCGTCCATCGATGCTTCGACATGATCGGGGTCAAGCCCCAGGTCGGGAACACGAATGTCGCAGAAGCGCAGCTTTGCTCCTTGGCGAGCGAAGGCGGTTGCAGTCGAGGAGAAGGTGAACGATGGAACGATCACCACATCGCCGGGCTCGAGGTCGATGAGCATCGCCGACATCTCAAGAGCATCGGTGCACGACGTCGTCAACAGAACGTCTTTGGCGCCGAGTCGGTCCCGCAACAATTCTTGGGCGTCGGCCGTGAATGGACCCTTGGCCGAGCTGTGCCCGTTCATCACGGCAGCGCCCATGTACTCGAGCTCGCGACCGCTTAGGCATGGGCGATTAAACGGGATCTGCACAACCATGGGCTGTATAGTACCGATCCTGATGGGTGCGCTTGAGGTTCATGACGACCGTTCTGGGATCTCCGTCGTAATCCCCTGCTATCACACGCCGGGTTCTCTCGAGCGGGTGTGCCAAGAAATCACCGAACATGTCGCTCCGCTTGCTGATTCGATCGAGCTGATCCTGGTCGACGACGGCAGCACTGATGACACCTGGGGCCGGATCAGCGAGGTTTCCGAGCGCCACGATTGGGTGCGCGGAATCCGATTGTCGCGAAACTACGGGCAACACAACGCGCTTCTCGCTGGGCTACGCCAAGCGATTCACCCGATCGTCGTCACGCTAGACGACGACCTCCAAACCCGTCCTTCCGAGGTCCCTAAACTGCTGGCCGAACTTGTCGATGGCGTCGATCTTGTCTACGGCTCACCGATTTCTGAGAGCCAGACACTTTTTCGCAACTTCGCCTCGGTCACAACAAAACGTCTTATGAGCAGGATGCTCGGGCCAGAAATCAACTCGCGTCTGAGCGCGTTCCGAGTGTTTCGCCGACGACTGCTCAGCGGCAGCACCATGGCAAACGACCCGTACATTTCGATCGATGTACTGCTGAGCTGGGCAACTCGGGGAATCACCGTCGTTGAGGTCGACTTCGACCAGCGACAGGAGGGCACCAGCGGATACACGTTCTTCAAACTGGTTCGGCATGCGTTCAACATGATCACGGGGTACAGCACTCGACCGCTTCGCCTTGTCAGTGCGATAGGGCTCGGAATCTCCCTGCTCGGGTTCTTCCTCTTGCTGTTCACCCTGGTTAGCTACGCAATCGACCCAACCGATGTCGAGGGTTTCACGTTCATCGCAACAGCGATCTCGCTTTTCTCGGGTGTTCAGCTGCTTAGCCTCGGGGTCGTCGGCGAGTATCTCGCACGGATGCACTTTCGAACCATGGGCCGACCCGCCTACACCATTCGGGCCGCCATTGGGCCGGAAACAGTGAGCTCCGACGTCACGGACAACGCCCACCGCGCACGTTGACTTAGGCGGCCCGAGCTTCGACGAGAACGTGGGAGTAGGGCACCCGAAGAAGATCGTGACGCACCGTCACGGTGACGTTCTCGAATACTCCACCGACAAGTTGCTCGATCTGATCGGGTGTTCGAACGTGCTGTCCGCGGTCTCGCATTGCCAGGAACTTCCCGATCGGATGTTGACCGGGGGCGACCGTTGGGTCCACCGAGACAAAGCGTCCATCGACACCCAGGGCATCTTTCGCGGTTTGCAACGCCTCGCGCGCTTCGTCGTCATTGAGGTGATGAAGTACGCCTACTGACATTGCAAGGTCTCGGTCTCCGAACTGCGCGAGGTCGACGTCTCCAGCAGCCACATTGATGAAGCGTCCGCGGTCACCAAACCGCTCCTTGGCTGCGTGGACGTAGCTCTCGCTGTGATCGAAGCCGACATAATCGACATTCGGGAGGTGTTCAAGAATGTCGGCGGTTCCGCAGCCAATATCCAGGATGCGGTCGCCAGCCTTTACCGAAAGGATGTTTCCGACGAGAGCGTCGCGAAACTTGTCGGCCCCGATTGTCCGTTGTGCAAATCGATAGACCGCAGGAATGGAGAAGATTCGCCTCAGCCCAGTGAGGATTTCTGAAGGTTCAGTAGCCACGTATCAACCGTACCTGTCGGACAGTGCGCCGTGGAGAATGGCCCGCTCCGTATGACGAGGCGCGATCTTTTGAAAAACGAAATACGGAGCCCACTCACCGGGTTCTTACTTATGCTACGAACGACCATCTTCCCCCCAGGTGGCGTCTTCAGAAAGGCCCCGCAACATGAGCACTATTGACCTAACTACTGACAAGTTCGAAGAGACCGTCCTCGGTGACGGGATTGTCATCGTCGACTTCTGGGCCGAATGGTGTGGCCCTTGTAAAGTCTTCGGTCCGATCTTCGAAGACGCTGCCGAAGAGCGCCCTGAGGTCACCTTCGCCAAGGTGAACACCGAGGAAGAGCAGCAGCTGTCTGCCGAGCTCGGCATTCAGGGCATCCCGACCATCATGGCATTCCGTGATGGCGTCCAGGTCTTCCGCCAGTCGGGGGCCCTCCCAGCAGAGGCGCTTGAGGATCTAGTCTCCCAGATCGAGAAGCTCGACATGGACGCTGTTCATGCCGAGATCGCCAAGCACGAAGCTGAAGGTGGCCACACCCACGATGATCATCATGATCACGAGCACGGCCCTGGCTGCCAGCACTAACGAAACGCTAAACCACTAGCGCTCGGCACGAAGCGACTGCGAACCGGCACCTTCTCGGAGGTGCCGGTTCTGCGTTTTCATTCGAGAATCTGAGGTCAACGGTCAACAGATCTTGAATGGGGCTGCTTGACTGGAAACCATGACGACATCTCCTCCGCCCGCTGAAGCCGACGACAAAGATTGGACGTGGGTCCTCGATCGCACCTGCCCCGACTGCAACGCGTCAGTCGGCACGATGTCGATCGACGAGGTCGCTGAGCTCAATCGCAGCTGTGGCGAGTCGTGGGCCGAGGTATTGCGAACCCACAAGGCCGTCGCTGAGCGTCCCGCTCCCGAGACATGGAGCCCACTCGAATACGGCTGCCATGTGCGCGACGTGTTTCGGCTGTTCCTCATGCGTCTCGAATTGATGCTGTCCGAGGACGACCCAATGTTCGCGAATTGGAATCCAAACGAAACCCAAGAAGCTGAGCGCTACGACCTGCAGGATCCCGAAACGGTTTCTGGCGAGATCGTCGAAGCGGCCAACGCAATCGCCGATCGGTTCGCCGAACTGACGCCCGACCAACTCGCCCGCACGGGCCGTCGCAGCGATGGAGCTAGCTTCACGGTTGAGTCATTCGCCCGCTACGAGATTCACGACCCGGTACATCATCTCTGGGACGTCACCCGGTAGCTCTCGAACAAAGTGGCTTGTAGAGATCTCTTAGCGCCGAAGCTCGAAGATCATCGGGGTTGACCAAGTGGCAGGAAGCTTGCTGACAGCTCGTGTGATTCCGATGGACGTAAGCGCCGAGGCAATCTTCCCGATCTGTTCGTGACGGCTTCGAAAGACCTCGTCGTGATGTAGGCGCTCAATAGAGCGCGCAAGAAGAGATGGCTCGAACGAGACTTCGAGGTCGAGCTCGGCAGCGGTCGCGAGAACTTGCGACGCCGTGATGAAGTTCAGCGACTTCCAGAGCGAACTATCAGTGATCGAGCTCGACAGCATGACCGTCGACCGAGCCGGGGCGAACGGCACGAGAGGCCGACCAAAATGCGGTTCGAATGGAACCGCATAGTTCGGGCATTCGTGCACCATGCGTCCATTGGGTGCAAGCACGTTAGCCATCGAAGACAAGGCGACTGTTGGGTCTTGGACATGTTCGAGCACATTGATCGAGTAGATGAGGTCGAAGGGTCCGTCGGTGCCGGCGTCGAGATCTTCCACACCGCTCGTGCGAAAGGTAACCGCTTCCCAGCCCCCTTCACCACGATCAAGTTCCCTGCGGTGCTCGAACCCAAGACCTCCCGGTTCGAGCGCCATCACCGAGTGCCCAAGACTGGCAACGAAGCCGCTGAGTACTCCGAGCCCAGCTCCAACTTCGAGCACGGTCTTTGTACCTTCGAGGTACTTTCCAATGATCGTTGTGCCGTGCCGGGCTTCGCCTATGGCCGTTTCAACCTGGGCGGCACCGAGCACCCCCTCGAGTAGAGCCAGTTCAGTGCGAGAAGCACCGATAAAGGCGTCGAAGCGCTCGAGGAGGTCCTCCATGTTTTTGCGGGCTGCTACGTGGCGTAGCGCTAGAGGGTCTTTACGATTTCGGCCATGAGGTCGCCAGCTTCGGTTGGGTTGAGCCCGACCTTCACGCCTGCGTCTTCGAGCGCTTCCATCTTGGCCTTCGCGGTGCCCTTGCCTCCGGAGACGATCGCGCCTGCGTGACCCATCTTCTTGCCGGGAGGTGCCGTAACGCCGGCGATGTAGCTGACGACTGGCTTCGTGACGTTGGCCTTGATGTACTCAGCAGCTTCTTCTTCAGCTGAGCCACCGATCTCACCAATCATCATGATCGCTTCGGTTTCGGGATCAGCTTCGAACGCCGCAAGACAGTCGATGAAGTTGGTGCCAGGCACAGGGTCTCCACCGATACCAACCGACGTGGTGACGCCGATGTCCTTTTCCTTCAGCTCGTACACGGCCTGGTACGTGAGCGTTCCCGAGCGACTCACGACGCCAACCGGACCGCCAGCCTTTGCGATGTGACCGGCGGTGATACCGATGTTCGCTTTTCCGGGGCCGATGATGCCTGGGCAGTTCGGGCCGAGCAGGCGAGTGCCCGGGTAGTCGGTGATCAGCTTGTTGTAGAACCACGCTTCGTCATGGGCAGGGACGCCTTCGGTGATGACGACGACGAGTTCCATGCCTGCCTCGGCAGCTTCCATGACTGCGCCTTTCACCGCTGGCGGGGGCACGAAGACGCAGCTTGCATTGCATCCAGTCTCTGCCTTTGCGTCGGCTACCGATGCGAAGATCGGCATGCCGTCTACGTCGGTTCCGGCCTTCTTGGGGTGCGTGCCGCCGACGATGTTCGTGCCGTACTCACGGTTGAGGTTGCCGTAGTAGCGACCGGTGCTTCCGGTGAGGCCTTGGTAGACGACCTTGGTGGTTTCATCGAGAAAAATTGCCATTGTTCTTCAGTCCTATTCAGTCGTTCGGGTTCAGCCAGCGACGAGCGATACGGCCTTTTCGGCGGCGCTCAGCATCGTGGGTTCCATCATGAGTGCATCGCCCAGGTGCGGTTCGAGCATGTCTCGTCCCTGCTGCGCGTTGGTTCCGTCGAGGCGGATGACGATCGGGCTATCGATCTTCACTCGCTTCATTGCTTCGATGATTCCCTCAGCGACTTCTTCGCCGCGGGTGATGCCGCCGAAGATGTTGATGAAGATCGACTTGACGTTCGGGTCGTTGTTGATGACCTCAAGCGCACCGGCCATCACGTCGGCGTTCGCGCCGCCACCGATGTCGAGGAAGTTCGCCGGCTTGCCGCCGACCTGGTTGACGACGTCGAGGGTGCTCATCGCAAGACCAGCGCCGTTCGCAATGACGCCGACCGAACCGTCGAGACCAACGTATTGCAGTCCCTTTGCATGGGCAGCAGCTTCGCGCTCGTCGCGGGTTTGGGTGGCGTCGTATTGCTCGTAGTCGGGGTGGCGGAACTCGGAGTTGCCGTCGAGGGTGACCTTGGCGTCGAGCACGTGCACGACGCCTTCGGGGGTAAGGATCAGTGGGTTGATCTCGACCATGTCGGCGTCGCCTTCGACGTACGCGGTGTAGAGCTTCTGCAGAATGTCGACCGAACCTTCGACTGCGGCTTCGGGGAGGTTTGCTGCGGCGATCCAACCACGAACATCGGCTTCGCTGAGGCCAACGACTGGGTCAACCCAGATCTTGGCGATCGCATCGGGGTTCTCTTCAGCGACGGTTTCGATCTCGACGCCGCCTTCCTTAGACAGCATGCCGAGGTGCTTCTTGGCTGAGCGGTCGAGGGTGAAGCTGGCGTAGTACTCCTCGGCAATGTCAGAGGCCTTTTCGATCCACACCCGCTTGACGATGTGTCCCTTGATGTCGAGTCCGAGGATGTTGTTGGCGTGCTCGCGAACGTCGTCGACAGTGGCGGCGAACTTCACGCCGCCGGCCTTGCCACGTCCACCGGTGTGGACCTGTGCCTTCACCATCACCGGGGTTCCGAGCTCTTCGGCGGCAGCAACTGCCTCGTCGACCGAGAAGGCGATCTTTCCTGGCGACACGGGCATGCCATATTCGGCAAAGAACTGTTTGCCTTGGTACTCGAACAGATCCACTGGTTCCTCTTTCGTCGGGCTTGGTCTGACGTCGTGATCGGCAGACTCTCCAGCGATACTAAAGGACTACGCCAGCGTTCCAGGTGGTTGGAGAGAGCTTTATGCCCGTTGCTAAGGGTCCGAAATTCAACATCCGTAGTGGTCTCATCTTTGGCGGCCTCGCGGTGGTCGCCGCCATCGTGCTGGGGTTCGTCGCAATCACCCTCGGCAGCCGGTCGAACCGGTTGGTTTTGGGAGACACCAACTTCAGTTCGATCAGCGCCGCAAACATGTCGGCAGAGATTGCGGAGAACGGTCCGATCCTCTGGCCAGATATCGCAAACGGCACGCGTGACATCTGGTTGCAGCACACCGGTGACGACCCGGGCGAGGGATGGTTCGCATTCGACGCCCGACGTGCCGGCGAGGGCCGAGAGTGCAACGTGCAGTGGAGTATTACCGACCGCACGTTCACCGGCGCGTGCTCCGACGAGGTGTTTCCGGAAACCGGCGATGGACTGCCGCAGATTCCGGTGTACATCGATGAGTTCACCCTCGTGATTGACATCAACGGAATCCATGAGGCCAGTGATTTCGCTGGCTACGCCGGCTGAGACTCCACTTTGGGTAACTGAATTTGTTAGCGGTACCTCTCATTTCGGGGGCCCGGATGCCGAAATGGGATGTACGGGAGAAGCCGTGTGTTTTTGCACAGCGTGGCGGATTCTTTCGAGGTGAACCTGCAGGCGGGCTCGTTCACCAGAGTGAAGTGGCTCAAGAACGGCGGGTTCTCGGGCCACTTTCCTCGTTTTGGCAACAAACGCGAGTTAGTGGCGTTTACAGCTTCTCGAGTGGGGCCCAGCTCAACAGCAGTTGCTTCTCGCCGGCATCGGGAAAGCGAACCCGCGCCTCGGCCTTATCGCCGCTTCCCGTGATGTCGATGATGATGCCCTCGCCGAACTTGGCGTGGCGAACATCGTCGCCGATCTTTAAGCCCAATTCGTCGGCGCCAGACGGCGTTGGGCCGGTGCGACGCATTGCCGTTTCGACCATCTCATCGCGGTTCTGCGCCCGACGAGCTTCTCGGTCGCGCGAGGTATAGCCCGACCCTCCCCCGTAACTCGACGAGCCAAAGCTCGAACCGTAACTCGACGACGACCCACCGAAGCTCGACGACTTGCGACGAGCTCGGCTGCCTTCTGCATCAGTGATCAGCTCGGCCGGGATCTCATCGAGGAAACGACTCGGCGGGTTGTACTGCGTCGTGCCGTGCAACATTCGGCTCCACGCGTGCGACAAGAACAGGCGCTCTCGAGCGCGGGTGATGCCCACGTACGCCAAGCGGCGTTCTTCTTCGAGTTCCCGAGGCTCGCCAAGTGACCGCATGTGCGGAAAGACCCCGTCTTCGAGACCGATGAGAAAGACGACCGGGTACTCGAGCCCTTTGGCCGAGTGCAGGGTCATCAAGACCACCTGCGATTCGTCGTCGTCGAGCTTGTCGGTGTCGGCCACGAGGCTGACCTGTTCGAGGAACTCCTCGACCGACTCAAAGTCTTCGGCACCGCCGACGAGCTCGGCCAGGTTCTCGATGCGACCCTCGGCCTCGATGGATCGTTCTTCTTCGAGGTCGGCCATGTAGCCCGAGGCATCGAGAAGGTAGCGGAGCATTTCCGCCGGTCCGGTGTCGGTGAGCTTCTCCGCCGCATCGTCGATGAGAACCAAGAACTCGTCGATGCCCTTCGGAGCTCGGCCAGTCACGCCGGCCTCGTCGTAGTGGCGGAGCGCATCGATAAACGGCACTCCATTCATCTGTGCCCACTGATCGAGCTTTGCAACGGTCGAATCGCCCACGCCACGCTTGGGCGTGTTGAGAATCCGCTTGATGCTGACCTCGTCGACCGGGTTCACCACGGCCTTTAAGTACGCCAGCGTGTCTTTGACCTCGCGGCGGTCGTAGAAGCGGGTGCCGCCAACGACCTTGTACGGGATATTGACCCGAACGAGGTATTCCTCGAGCGCACGGCTCTGCGCGTTCGTGCGGTAGAAGACCGCCATGTCGCCCCAACGATGCTGACCGCCCTCGTGGATGCGGGCGAGCTCGTGAGCCACCCACTGCGCCTCGTCGGTCTCGTCGTCGGCGAAGTAGCGGAGGATCTTCTCGCCGTGGCCCTGTTCGGTCCACAGCTCCTTCGGCTTGCGACCCTCGTTGTTTTCGATGACAGCGTTGGCTGCGTCGAGAACCGTTTGGGTGCTTCGGTAGTTCTGCTCGAGGAGCACCACCCGCGCATCGGGGAATGTGGTTTCGAATTCAAGAATGTTGCGAATGTCAGCGCCGCGGAATCGATAGATCGACTGGTCGCCGTCGCCCACCACGCACACCTGACGGTGCGCCTCGCCGAGCATCGTAACGATGGCGTTCTGCACCATGTTCGTGTCCTGGTACTCATCGACCAACACATGGCGGAACCGGCGCTGGTAGTGGTCGAGCACGTCAGGATGCTTCTTGAACAGCTCGACGGTGTTGAACAGCAGGTCGTCGAAGTCCATCGCGCCGGCCTTCAGCAGGCGAGCCTGATATTCGGCGTAGACGTCGGCGATCTTGCGCTCGAAGATCGTCTGCGCGGCTTCGGTGTATTCGATGACGGTCTTGTAGTCGTTCTTCGCCGAGCTGATCGCTCCGTGCACCGTTCGGGGAGGGAACTTCTTGGTGTCGAGGTTGAGGTCACGCAGCACGTAGCCGGTGAGGCGCACCGCGTCGGACTGGTCGTAGATCGTGAACGACGACGGGAACCCCAACCGGTCGGCATTGCTACGCAGAATGCGAACGCATGCCGAGTGGAACGTGCTGACCCACATCTTCTCGGCGACCGGCCCAACCAGCGCGCCGACACGTGTCTTCATCTCGTCGGCGGCCTTGTTCGTGAACGTGATCGCTAAGATTTCGAACGGTGACGCTCCGCGTTCTTGGATTAGATGTGCGATCCGGTGCGTGAGTACCCGAGTTTTGCCCGACCCCGCTCCAGCGATGATCAGAAGCGGCCCTGCATCGTGCAGCACTGCATCTTCTTGGGCGGGATTGAGTCCTTCAATGAGTGCGCTCGACATTGCTTCAACCATACACACGTTCGCCCACTGATCGGGCCGACGACGAAGGACAGTCGGTGCTCTATTGGCAGCTACACGCAGCTAACGCTGTAGCTCGCAGCTAACGCTGTAGCTCGCAACTAGCGCTGTGCCACGATCCAGGTTGTTCCGCCCGACTCGGTGGTCTGCACCATGACGATCTCGTTGTTGCCTGCAGCAACAAGGGCCAACCGATCCGGCGCCGCAACATCGAGAGCGGCACTCGAGAACGTTTCTTCATCGGCAACCGCAACGACCGCACCAGAGGCATCACCGCCGAGGAAGCCCATCGTCGAGTTACTCACCGTGACGCCACGGCTCGTCGAAGCGGGAAGTGCGCTCCACGTTGCACCGGCATCGTTGGAGATCAGCGTCGATGAGTCGTCGAGGCTGCGCATCATGACCGTGCCATCGTTGGCCGACAGCACCGGACCTGCGCCTTCGCCCAATCCAATCGTCACCCATGCCGTGGCATCGGACGACGTAAACAGGGCCGAACCGGTGGACGAACGACCGGCGACAACGAACTGGCCATCAACGGTGGTGACGCCGCTCAACGCACGAGCGTCGAGCCGGCCGGTGCGGGTGTAAGGCCCACCGAGGGGGCCAGCCCACACGTCGGGCGACTGATTGTCACCAATGACGATCACGCCACCAGAACCCACAGCCATGTCAGTTGCGAACACTTCGCCACCGGGAAGCGGTGCCGACACATCCCACGTGACCGTGTCAGCCGAGGTGCCGATGAGGAACTGCTTCACACCAGCGTTTGCGTCAAACCGCTCGAACAGCGCAACGTAGGTACCGTTGTATTCGCGCAGCACTGAGGCGGACGCTCCGTTGGGAACTCCGACGAGGTCGGCGCTCGTCCAATCGAGGCCGTTCGGTGAGCTCAGCGACAGTGGCGTGGTCGAGTCGCCGAAGGCAACCGCCAAACCGACGTAGCCGCCGGCACCATCATTCTCGACGAGCACACCAGACGCACTCGCCAGCTCAACAGCCGACTCGCGCTTCTGTACGTTCAATTCGCCTTCGGCCTGCAACTGTGCAGCACCTTGTGCCAGTGGGCTTTCGACCGCGGCTGGCGCCTCGACCGCTTCTGCGGACTGGGTCGAAGGGTCATCAGCTTCCTCGAGGGTCTGAAGGGTCTCAACGTCCTCAGCAGGTGCGGTTCCCACCTTCTCCTCGACAGCAGCATCGACGTCCACATCCGCAACGTCTGCAGACACTGCAGCGTCAGCCGAAGCTGGGGAAACACCAACGTCAGCGAGAGCCTCTTCGGCTGCGGCAGCATCGACAGCAACGGGGGCGTCAGCAGCAACGTCGACGATCGACGGGTCGTTGTTGACCGTCGACAGCAACGCACCAAAGATCACGGCGCCACCGAGCACTACGGTGCCACCAGCACCAAGGCGTCGGTTGCGTTGACGTCGACCATCGGCGACGGAGGCGAGCTCATCAATGCCGGGGGCGACGCCCACCTTGGTGGAACGGCCCGAGCGGTCGAGCTCGGCGCGGAGGCGGTCTTCGAGGTTCATTATCGTTCTCCGAGAAGTCGGTTGAGTTCGTTCAGGGCCCGGTTGGTTCGGCTCTTGACCGTGCCGGGCGAGATGTCGAGGGCATCGGCGATCGCGTTGATCGTCCAATCGAGGTAGTAGCGAAGGACCAGCACGTTGCGCTGGTCGGCAGGAAGCGATCGAAGCGCTTCGGCGAGTTGTGGGTCGGGGGTAACTGGGTCGACAGTTTCGGACCGTGCGATCTTCGGCGCAAAACGACGATCTCGGCTGCGACGGCGAAAACGGCTCGTCGCCCAGTTGCGAGCCGTTCGATAGATCCACGCAGCGGGTTCTTCGAACGAGCCAACAGCGTTCCAGCGATGCAACGCCCGAGTGAAGGCTTCGTCGACCGCTTCGGTGGCGAGGGCATCGTCGCCGAGCGAGATCGACAGTGCTCGAATGAGCCGATCGCGGTCGTTTCGGTAGACCGTCTCAAAGTCAGCGTGGGTCACCGAGGTCGCCAGACGTCGCGCCACGAGCGGTTCTCGAGGAACCGGCCGGCGTGCAGCCACCGAGGTTGAAATTGTCTCCACGCCTGCTCTACGCCCATCTCATAGGAAAGGTTCCCAGAAATTTCCCCAACCACCCATTCGCGCACACCGGGGTCGAGCCTCAACAACTAACAAGTTGACCCAGGGGTCAGGCCTCAACAACTAACAAGTTGGCGAAAATCGTTGAAACATCAACACTTCGCTTCAGCAGACATCACGGAAATTTCGCCCAAAGTCGCCATTCGTGATCGCGTCAAACCCTGAAAATTCAACGACTAGTGAGGTACCTGTTAGTTGTTGAGGCCTGACCCCAACCGGTACTTGTTAGTTGTTGAGGCCTGACCCCAACGGCTGACCGGCGGCGTGCTACTTGAGGGGGACGGAGATGTAGCTGGGACCGGAAGCGGCACTCTCGCCGTTATTGTCGCCGTCGGCAACTCCGGATGAGCTGGCCAGTGTTGGGTCGTCCGATGGCGTGCCGAAGAACTCGAACACGGCTTCCTCATCGCTCGTTGCAACGAGCATCGAGTTCTCGATTTGCTCAGTTGTCATGTGTGCCGTGAGGTCGAGTTCGATGAAGTCTCCGCCAGTCGAGACGATCACCGACCGCTTCGACCTGTCGCCGTCAGGTCCATCAAGGACGACGACCGCGGTGTCGCCTGTGGTCTTGGCGTTGAAGGACCACCAGCCGGCGTTGGCCACCGCTTCGGGCAATGTGATCGACTCCCACGATTCTCCGTCTTTGCTCGCCCTCGCCTCGAGCGGCGGCACGGCATCTCGGACGCCACCTGGCGAACCGAACCAGATGATCTTGTCGTCTGCGGAAGTGAGCCCAACGGTGAGGGAGCTACTTGGGGTCGACTCAAACCATGTTTGGCCAGAATCGTTCGACATCGCGACTGCAGAAGAGTCGTCGAGCGGCGCTATAGCGACATTCTCGTCGGCGCTTGCAACTCCGAGAATCCCGCCGGTCAAGCTCGCCACTTCGACTCGTTCATATGGCCCCTCGAGCGGCCCGCGGAACACGACGTCAAGGGGCGCCTGAAAGCTGCTGTCCTCTTCGTCGCTTGAGATCGCCGGGAGAATGGTGGCTCCAATAACCACGTCATCATCTGAGAGGGCGAGCCCGTTCACGAAGACATCGTTGGTGCCTTCTTCGAGGTACACGATGGTCCACGACGTGAGGTCACGTGACGTTGCGATGCCGAACTGCAATGACTGAACGACCGCAACGTAGACGCCATCGTCCGCAATGAGTTGCGAGACGTTGAGATCGTTCGGGAGGTCGGTTGCTCGCTCGTCCCACACCAGGCCATCGTCGGACGTGATCGCCGTCAACACACCGTTGGTGTTGCGCAGACCGACGAAGTCGTTGTCGATGCCAGCGATGACATCGAATGGCGGTGGGACGAAGCCCTCCGGAGCGGGGCCAATTTCGCCGGGATCTGCCGCCTCGGCAGCCATGAGCTCGGAACCTGGAAGCTCGTCAGTTGCGAGCTGTTGCGAATCGCCAAAG
This sequence comes from uncultured Acidimicrobiales bacterium, assembly GCA_937922235.1. Classification (GTDB taxonomy): domain Bacteria; phylum Actinomycetota; class Acidimicrobiia; order Acidimicrobiales; family SHLQ01; genus SHLQ01. The sequence continues at coordinate 68,439 of CAKZVC010000073.1, forward strand.
CGGCTCAACGAGCTCGCGCCAAACACGAGCGATAGCACAGCAATACCAGCGACAGCGCCGACGGCGATTTGGTTGCGTCGGGTCCTGCGAGCGCCTGCGACGGTGATGTCATCGGCCGAGGTGGCCGGTTCGACGAACTGGTCTTCGCCGGAGTGCATGTGTGATCGGAGGCGATCTTCGAGGTTCATAAGGGGGTTCCGTTCGGGGAGGGTTCGCCAAGTTCGCGGGCCATGGCGTCAAGGGCTCGACTGGTGCGGCTCTTCACCGTTCCCGGAGAGATCTCGAGGGCGTCAGCGGTGGCCTGCACATCCCAGTCGTAGAAGTAACGGAGGACGAGCACCGAGCGATGTTCGTCGCTCAAGGTAGCGAGTGCTTCCTCGATCGTCGGATCAAACTCGGGGTCGACGCTCGCGTCAGGGCGAGCAATACGTGGGGCGTAGTCACGATCGCGTTTGCGTCGACGGAATCGGCTGGTCGCCCAGTTGTAGGCAACTCGATACACCCAGGCTTCGGGCTTGCTGTACTGCCCCACCTTCGCCCATCGCTGGACCGCTCGGGTCATGGCCTCGTCGACCGCCTCGGCCGCCAGCGAGCTATCGCCGATGGTCATCGAAAGCGCACGGACAAGGTTGTTCCGGTTCGCCGAGAAGAACGCCGCGAACGTCTGACCGCCGTTGGAGGCAGAGCCCGAGAATTCAGTTGCGTTGGCGGCGGAGCCACTATCGGCCATAGCCACAGTTGTAATGCGCACGATGACTACACGCTGTGAACCCTGGGTCGGTTCCATGCAACGCGACGTTTTTCTGAGCGTCAACCACGCCTGGCGTGCATCATGCTCAGAAAAAACGGAGGGAGAGTCCCGCGCTGTTCGGTCGACGGGTGAACAGCGCAGGACACTCCGATCTAGGCCGCCATGAACCCGAGGTCTCGGGTGTCGAACTGGCGGAGGTCGGGGAAGATGCCATCGAGCTGGGAGTCTTCGACGCCGGCCCAACGGGCAAGGGTCGCTCCGTACTGCCCGACCGAAATCTGTGGCACGAGACGCCCGCCGAACTGGCGGCCGGTGCCGACGTCGTCGGGGTTGTTCCGGGCCGAGAAGTTCGGGATGTCCCCGTAGTGCTGGCCGCCGTTGACTGACCCACCCATCACGAAGGCATGGTTGCCCCAGCCATGGTCGGTGCCGTCGCCGTTGCTCGTGAGGGTTCGCCCGAAGTCGCTGGTCGTGAACGTGGTGACCGAATCGGCCACGTCCAAGCCGCTCGGGCCAATGGCCTGGTCGAACGCTTCGACGGCGTCGTTGAGATCGCGTAGGAGAACCGGCAAGCGCGTGTTCTGATCGCCGTGGGTGTCCCAACCGGCAACGGTCACGAAGAACACCTGGCGACTCATGCCCAGACGCTCGCGGTTGTTGATGAGCTGCGCCACCAGCCGAAGCTGCGCTCGGAGTGGATTGCCCGACACGTTGCCCATGTCGAGCTCGCTCGACGTGACGTCTTCAAGCTCAGCATTGGTGACGATGGCGCGGCGGGTCGTTCGAGTGACCAGCTGTTCGAGCTCGTTGCTGCTCATGTCGGATGCGTCGAGGATCGAGTCGAGCGCGTTGGCGATCCGCTCTCGCTGGGCGGCCGGATGCCACGTCGCCTGCGTCTGGTCGTAGCCACCCATCCGACGCAGCGTCTGGTTCGGGGTCAACCGCAGGTACCCGCCCGATGCCGTACTGAGGAAGACCGAAGAGCCAAGCGCACTGATCGCGGCATTCACGACGCCGTTCGGGTCGCAGCCGCCAACGATGTCAGCGATCTGGCCGCCCCATCCCTCGGCCGAACCGCCAACGGTCGAGGTGGCGGTCGCCCACAGTCGGGCCTGAGCATCGTGAGCGAAGAGGCTCTGAGGCAATCGGCGACCGGCCTGAACATCAGCCGGCGTCGTTGGGCCGGTGAGCGGCCCAACGTTGCTGACCACTGCCATATCACCCCGGTTGAAAATCTCGGCAAAGGCAGGCAGCGCTTCGTTGAATCCGAAGTCGCCGTTTCCGGCTGGCAGCAGAGAGGCCCGAGCAGGTGCAATGTTGCCACGAGTGGCTGCGAAGTCGGCGTACGTCGACCCTGACTGCCGGGTGTTCAACGGTGCGTACATGTTGAACCCGTCGGCGCCGCCGTCGAGGAAGATGCACACGAGGCTACGGTTGCCCGCTGGCCCGCAGATCGTTGCTCCAGCCGGGTCTGCACGCAGGCCTGACATGGCGACACCAGCGGCGACCGAAGCTACGCCAGCTCGGCGAAGAAACTGTCGGCGGTTGAGCCCGCTGACATCGTCGTTGCTCATCATGAGGTCGGAGATAGTTGGTTCGTTGTTCATCGTTGCACCATGAATGCGGGAGAACCGATACAGATAAAGATCGCTTCGACCGCCCGCAGGTAACGGCCGTCAGCGTCTGTAGGAATGCTCGAGAGGTTGGACTGGATCGCCGTCGCGATTGCCGACGGCATCGTTCCGCCGAAGAGCAGCGTGTCGAGATGTTCCACGAGCGCCGGCAGGTCGCCAGCCAGCGCAATCTCTTCGGTGAAATCGATGCGCGCCGGGTTTGGTCGGGCATCACCCGATTGGGTGTTGTCGGTGAGGACCATGCTGAAGAACATGTCGTTGGTCGCGGCCAGGTTCGCCTCGGTGAGGATCTGCATCTCGGGAGCTACCAGGTCGGAGCCGGCAGGTGAGTACTGCGGCGAGAAGAAGTTGAAGACCGAGTTGGCCTTCAACGGGGCCTGGCCGAGCGTGTTGTCGATAACGCCAATGTGGTCGGCGTACACGACGTAGTTCGGAGCCGCCTGAGGAGACGGCCGAACGTCGAACGCTCGCCACACCTGCAGCAGGCGCAGCATCGGTTCTTTCACTTTGCCGAAGTCACGTCGGGCGACCGCTTCTCGAGATCGAGCTTCGGGGTCGAGCAAGATCGCCGATATCACCGCACGCAAGTCGCCCCGGACGCCTGACCCGTTGTTGTTGAACACGGTGGCGACTCGGCGGACGTAGTCACCGCTCGGGTTGCTCGTGACCATCCGCTGGATAAGCGACTTGGCGACGAACGGACCGACATTCGCGTGGGCAAAGATATTGTCGAGCGCCGCGTCGAGATCCTGACGGGCGGTTTGCCCGCCGGGCAGGGTGACGCCGTTGAGAAGGGTCTTTGGTTCGTCGTCGTGGAACGCTTCGACCGGAGTCATCGGCAGCCAGTACCGGTCGTTGGGAATGTTGTTCGACGTCATCGACTCAAGACCGTTGAAGTTCCAGCCGGTAAACACGCGCGCAAACCCCTCGATGATCGGGAGGGTGAACGTGGGAATCGGCACGCCGTCTCGCATGCGTTCGGTGCCGTCGAGGTCGAGCTCGTACAAGCCGATCGTAAACAGCTGCATCATCTCCCGAGCGAAGTTCTCGTCGGGGCGAATGTTGCGCGCTGGGTCGGCCCGCTGGTTCCGAAGGTGGCTGAGGTACACACCCATAATTGGGTGCAGCGCCACATCGGTCATGAGGTCGCGGAAGTTGCCATCGGCGTGACGGCCGAGCATGTCGTAGTAGTTCGATACCGCGGCCTGAGCGTTGCCGATCACGTAGTCGAGGTCACTGACAACGAAGATCTCGCTCAGGGCAAACTGCACCCGTTGGCGGAGGTGATCGGTGCCGTCCACGGCGTTGCGCCACCAGATCTCATGGCGGTTCTGCCGTCTGCCTTGGTTCGGGAGCGACAGGATGTAGGGCATCGTTTCGGACTGCGGTTCGGCCCACTGCGCCGCGATCCACCCTTCGAGATCGTTCGATTCGGCGAGCGAAGCCATCGCTTCTGGTGTTGCGCCAAAGGTTGCCTGGTTAAGGAATCGCACCGCATCGGCCTGGGAGATCTCGCCAGTCGATGGCGGAGGAGGCGGAGGTGCGCCGGGTTCAAGGCAGAGCGCCACGTCGACAACACCGGTTACTCGCACCCACATGTTGTTGATGCGGGTGAGCTCGATGCCGGGCTCTAGGCGGTTTGCCATGGCTTGAAGGTCGACGGAGAATTCGTTCCACTCGCCATCGCGGGTGGCCGGTCCGAGGCCACCTTCGTATCGGTAGCCGAATCGGAACGAGTCGCGGCGATCGTCCGGATTGAACTTGAAGACACGACGACCCTGGTTCGTGCGAACAGCGACGTAGACGAGGTGGTAGTTCCGACCCCGCAGGGCAACGTTCAACCGGTAGTTCTCCATCTCAGGCGCCGGTACGGCGCGGAAGCGACCGAACCGCGCTGGGTTGGCCGATTCCAGCCGGACCGCATCGGCGTAGTCGTGGTCGGGTCCGGGGTCAACGGAGGTGATCGTGCCGTTGTTTGTCGACTGCCAGGACTGCTCTGTATCGGTTCGCAGGAGGAGGCTCATGCACGTTGACACGCACCATTACCCACTCGCGGGGGACACGATTTCAAAGAAAATTCCCACGACCGTTTCCGACTACATTGTCGAGATGCCTGCACCGTTTCGCTTCTCTGCCTCCTTAGGCCAAGTTCCCGCCGATCAGATCGTCGCTACCGCCCAGCGGGCCGAAGAGCTCGGGTTCTACTCGGTTACGGTGCCCGACCACCTCGACGATCAGCCGGCTCCGCTCATTGCGCTTTCGGCTGTGGCGGCGTCAACCTCGACCCTGCGCCTGCTTCCGCTCGTCCTTGCGAACGACTACCGCCAGCCGGTTGTGCTGGCTAAGGAGCTCGCCACCCTCGATGCCCTCTCGGGCGGTCGACTCGAAGTTGGGTTGGGTGCTGGCTGGATGACGTCGGACTACGAGTTCGCCGGAATCCAGAACGACTCGCCCGGCACTCGTATCCGCAAGCTCAGCGATTCGGTCGACATCATCACCGCCCTGATGCGCGGCGACACCGTCGACCATGATGGCGAGTTCTATTCAGTTCACGGAACAGCTGGCGCTCCGCACGCGTCCACTCCGATCATGCTCGCTGGCGGCAAGCAGAAGATGCTCACACTGGCCGGACAGAAGGCCGACATCATCGGCATCAACCCCGGCCTCACGGCAGGCGTGATCGACGAGCGAGCTGGCCGCGACGCCACCCTCGAGCGCACTGATCAGAAGCTCGAGTGGGTAAAGGAGGGTGCGGGCGATCGATTCGATTCGCTGATCTTCCAAACCCGCATTCACCTTGCGATGGTTACCGACGACCGTGAGGCGGTCGCCGCCGAGATGGCGCCTCTGCTTGGCATCTCTGCCGAAGAAGCGCTGGCCTCACCGCATGCGCTCGTGGGAAACACTCAGCAGATCGTCGAAGAGGTCCAGCAGTGGCGCGAGCGCTGGGCCATGTCCTACATCTCGATCGATGCGGGTGCGATGGACGACTTCGCGCCGATCATCGAAGCGCTTGATGGGGTGTAACGGTCGCTAGAGCAGGCCGACGATTGCGTCGACGGTCGGCTCGGGAGCGATCGATACTTCGTACCCCAGCGTGAGCGCCCGAGCGGCAGTAACACCGCCAATGCACAGCGCTCGGGTCGGAGTTGTTCCGACATGCTCGGTGTAGCGATCGACCGCTGACGGCGACGCAAACACCACGGTGTCAGCTCGAAGAGCATCCTCGACCGTTGCCGGTTCGAGCTCGGGCATCACGTTGCGATAGGCCGCAACGGTGCTGACATCGACGCCGCGTTCGCGAAGGCCATCGGCCAGAACGGTGCGGCCAACTTCTGCTTGAGCAATGAGGACACGCCCCGTGATCGAGATCGTGTCGAATGCCGAGAGCAAGCCTTCTGACGAAGCCGCATCGGGACGCAAATGCACGGTCCAGCCAGCAGCCTCGAGCACGGCGCCGGTTCCGCTTGCGATAACGGCGATCGAACAGGCCCCAGGAGTAAGGAGTGCTGCCTCGGCATGTTCGACGACTCGCCGGGCGCCGTTTGGCGAAAGCACAACCAGCCAATCGCCAGCGGTGAGCTCGGCCAGCGCATCGCGCAGCGCAAGGCCGCCATCTTCAGCATCGAGGATCTCGAGCAATGGAAGCGAGATGGCCTCTCCCCCACGTTCGGCAATCGCCGCGATCAGCGGCGCGGCCTGCGGAGTTGCTCGCGTGACGACGATCTGTCGACCAGCGAGCTCGGGCATGTTAGGCAAGCCTCGCCCGTAGGTCGGCGGCGAGGCCATGGCCAAGCGCCACACCATCGCTGCCGCTGCGGGTATCGGTGAAGACCATTTCGGCGCCATCGGACAGCATTGCGGTGAGGATGACTTGGTCTCCGTCGAGCACGCCGTGGGCTCCGGCGGGAAGGTCACAGTCGCCACCGAGCTCAACCAAGAACGCTCGTTCAGCGTTGAGGATACGACGGGCGACAGCGTCGTCTATTGCACTGAGCGCCTCGATCGTCTGCGCGTCATCGGCACGGCACTCGACGGCGAGCGTTCCCTGGCCGACCTGCGGGAGCATCACATCAACTGCGAGGTGATCGACAACGTCGGGCGTGCGTCCGAGACGATAGAGCGCAGCTGCCGCCACAACGATCGCATCAAGCTCGCCGCCTGCCGCCTTCACCAGTCCGAGCCGAGTGTCGATGTTGCCGCGGATCTCGACGAGCTCGACATCGGGACGAAGGGCTGCGAGCTGCACCTGTCGACGAATCGAACCCGTACCCACTCGGGCGCCGTCGGGCAGGTCGGCAAGAGCACAACCAACCAGGACGTCGCGTGCGTCAGCTCGTGGAGGAACAGCGGCGATCGTGAGCTCGTCTGGGGTGAGCGCAGGAAGATCTTTCGCCGAATGGACGGCGATGTCGGCACGGCCGTCGAGCAACGCAGCCTGCACTTCTTTGACGAACACACCCTTGCCACCGATCTCGTGCAGCGGCGTGGTTTTGTCACGGTCGCCTGCGGTCGAGACGATGACTGGCTCAACTTCGACGCCACCTGCGGCGAGCAACTCGGCCACGTAGTTGGCCTGCCAAAGGGCAAGGGCACTCCCACGAGTCGCCGCACGGATCTTGGTCATAAGAGGAGCCTAGAGTTCAGGGTCGCAGAGCCAGAAATGCAGAAGCCGGGAATGCGAAGTTCAGTCGAGTTCGATGTCGAAGAGCTCTTGGAGAGCTTCGGCCATGCGGTCGCCCTTTGGCGTTCCCGCTGACTCACGCAGCTGCGCCATGGGGCGGTGAAGCAACTTGTTCAAGAGTGCCTTCGTCGCTGCGTCGACTTGGCCGAGCGTGTCGTCGTCGACCGATGGGCCGATGCGTCCGAGTTCGGCCAGGCGCAAGGCCTCGACCTCGCGGCGGAATGCTCGGGCGAGAGGCTCAACCTGCTCGGCAGTCGAAACCGCCATGAAGCGGGCAACTTCGTCGTCGACGACGGTGCGGACCGCTTCGATTTCGCCGCGACGCTCGGCCCGGCCGGCTTCGGCGAACTCGGTGAGATCTTCCATGTCGAGCAAGGTCACGCCGTCGATTTCGCCAGCTGCAGGGTCGACGTCGCGAGGAACGGCAATATCGACGATCAGAAGCTTGCGCTTCGGGCGGGCCGCCATGATCTCTTCGAGCGTGTCGTTGCTGACCATGATCTCGTTGGCGCCGGTGCCGGTGAGCATGACGTCGACGTCTTCGACGACCGAGGCAAGGTCGGACAGCGGGGCAACATCTCCGCCAACTCGTTCGGCGAGCTCGGCGGCTCGTTCGACGGTGCGGTTACAGATCACGATGCGGCGAGTGCCGGCGTCACGAAGCGCAACGGTCATGCCTTCGCTCATTTCGCCTGCACCAAGCACGCAGATGGCCTTGCCATCAAGGCTGCCGAGGGCATGGGTTGCCATGGCGACAGCAGCTCGGGATACCGAGGTGATGTTGCGAGCAATGCCGGTCGAGGCACGGACCTTGCGGCCAGCAGTGCACGAAGCCCCGAAGAGACGCGAGAGCGACGGGCCAACAACTCCGGCCGAATGGGCCTTGTCGTATGCCGTGCGAACCTGGCCGAGGATTTCGGTCTCGCCGAGGACTGCTGAATCGAGCCCAGATGCCACCGAGAAAAGGTGGCGGGCAGCGTCGGCGTCGTGGTGGGCGTACAGATGATCGACGAACGACATCGTCGGCAGGCCAGAGTGACGGGCGAGTGCGTCGCGCACATCGCCGAACGCCGGGTGGAAACGCTCGGCGCGAATGTAGATCTCGGTGCGGTTGCACGTGGAGAGAATGACCGCTTCGGAGATGTCGTCGGAGGCGGTCAGATCGTCAAGAACCTTGGGCATCCGCTCGTCGTCGATGGCAAGCTTTTCGAAGTCGCCAATTGGAATCGACCGCTGATTCACTCCGATAACGACGACAGACATTTGGTGCCACTTTCAGGCGCTTGGTGTAGGCAGTGTACCCACCTACAGGATCCCGTTGATTGCCTAACCCTGCCAAATCAACTGGGCTTCCAAATGGGTGACTTTTGTTACGTCACGCCGCGTGAGAGTGCTCGACGTCCGGATGCTCGTCGATCACCTCTACGTCAGGCTCCACGAGCACCTCAGCTGCCTGCTTCTTCGCCCGACGCCGACGGATCACCATCCACGTCAACAGCACCACCATGATCGCCAGCGCAGCCGCGCCGACCTTGGCCCACACAAGACGAGTTGCGCCCACCGTTGCAGCTTCTGCGAGCTTTGCTTCGAGGCGTTGACGAGCATCATCAATGCCCTCGACATCGTCTTCGGCAAAGGCGCCCTCAGCCAGAGCCGCATACGGAGCCAGGGGAACGTCGCGCAGTCCCCATGCTTCTTCGGTCGTCAGCTCACGGGTGGCGATCTGACGGACGCCTTCGACTTTGCCGATCGCTATCTCTTGGTCGGCGAGGACTTTCAGTGCCCGCGAGTAGTCGTCGCTGCTTCGCTCGTAAGAGATCTGGGCGGCGTTGGAAAGTTCGAGCTCGGCGTCAGCCGCAATCGTGGCGACCTCGCGGAACCGCTCGTGCACCTGCGACGCGCCACCCATCAGGGTCACGGCATCGTCGAAGTCCCAGCGAACCATCTCGTGACGGACGTCGATCGGAATGGTCCAGTCCTCCTCGAAGCTGATGAATTCGCTATAGCGAGCTCGCGCGTCGCGTCGTTCATCGAGCATCTCGATGTGCCGGTCAGCCACGACGTACTTGGTGAACAACGCTTCGAGCTCGGCTTCTTGTTCGGCGGTTGCGTGCATCGATGCCAGGTCGAGCACGCGTCGCCAGTCGTCTCGGACGAGCGTGGTCTCTTCCTCGTTCTCGCCCGGGTACGACGTGAGGTCGTCGTTCGCAGCACGCAGCACGAATTGCACGCCGTCGAGCCCGATGATGTCGACCATCTCGCGCACGACAAACCAAGACGCCGAGTATCCGTAGGCCTCCCGAGCTCGGAAGTCGGCGTCGTCAACGCCTGAAGCCGTGGAGGTTCGGCTCCATTCGATCAACGGCACCGCGTTCTTGGCGGTGGTCAGCGGCCTTCGAGGCACGTCTTCGGCTTCCCACTCGAGTGCGTTCTGGGTTTGCCACGAGAACTCTTCGGCGAGACCCTCCGAGATCCATCGCTCCGCGAACAGTCCGTTGTTGAACCAGGCGTGACTGAGCTCGTGAATCATGACGCCCGAGTCGAGTTCGTTGCCGATTTCGATCGACGTGTCGAGGGGGTTGTACCAGCCGGCGTATCCGTAGAAGTACGGGTTGACCGACTCGGTCACTTCGAGGACCGACTGGTCGGGCACCGGCAACCCGATGAGCTCCTCGAGTTGTGGAAGTCCTTCCGTGATCGTCTGCTTTGCGAAACTCGACCACTCGTCATCGCCCGGCCACGTTCGCAACTCGATGTCCTGACCAGCAACGGTGAACCGCTGAGTGTCGAGCCCTTCGTCGATCGTGATTGTGACGAACGTGAAGATATCCTCGGGAACATCGAAGACCCGGGGTTCCCATTCCACAAAGCGAGGCTCGTCGTCCTCAAGGCTCAGTCCGTCAGCATCACTGTCGTCGACCTGGCGGAGGATGTCACCAAACTCCGTGAGACGCGCACCTTCGGGTATTCGAAGAAGCAATGAACCAGTGCCGGGGTCGGAGAACGACCACATGGGGAAGGCGTGGAACGCTGGGTTGGAGAAGAAGATCCCTTCGCCGCGAATCTCGCCGAGTGGCAATGAGTAAGTGATGGTGAAGCTGCGCCGCTGACCAGAACGAAGCTCGGTAGGAAGGCGAGCAGTTCGCACTTCGAAGTCATCATCGATCTCCGACGCCGTGCTCGACAGCGTGCTGCCACGGCTCACGATCTTCAGATTCTGCGCGTTGGTTGGCACGACGATGATCAGGCTGTCGAAGTACGAGTAGTAGATCGTGTTGCCGCGGCGACGTTCGGCCGTCGTGTTCCTCATGACCGCAGTGGTCTCGACGTCAACCGAGCCTTCTCGAACGGTGAACACCGTGTCTTCGGAGTACGACAGCCCATCCGTTGGCTGAGCTCCGAGTGCGGGCGCGCTGAAGATGAGCAAACTCACCGTCATCACGAGGCCCGCTAGAAATCGCATTCCAACAGGTAACGGATGCGAGCAGAGGCCCCTTAAGAAGCTTCCTGAGATCTAGGCCGACTTGTCGGCGTCGGTCTCCGGACCGGCTTCACGCTGTTGGTAATAGCCGAGGATCTGCAGCTCGGTAGCGAGATCGACCTTGCGAAGCGGAACGCTGTCGGGAACCTGCAAGACCGTCGGGGCAAACGACAAGATCGAGCCAACACCGGCTTCGACCAACACGTCAGCGACTTCTTGAGCAGCTGACGATGGGGTTGCGATGATGCCGATGGCGATTTCGAGATCGCGGACGAGCTCGGGGAGCTCATCGATGTGCGACACCGTGATGCCGTCGACCTCGGAGCCCACCTTCTCTGCCGATGCATCGACAAGCGCCACGATCGGGAATCCTCGACTAAGGAAACCGCCGTAGCGTGCGAGCGCTTGGCCGAGGTTACCCATGCCGACAATGACGACAGGTGCCACCACGTCGAGGCCCAAGGCATCGCCGATCTGACCGAGCAGAAGCTTGACGTCGTAGCCAACGCCACGAACTCCGTAGGTACCGAGGAAGCTGAGGTCCTTGCGGACCTTCGCAGCGTTCACGCCGGCCCGTTCGGCCAATGCAGCCGAGCTAACAGTTTCGGCACCGTCGGCCATCAAGTCGACCAGCGAAAGTCGATAGATCGGCAGGCGCGCCACCGTCGCATCAGGGATATCTCGCGCCATCACCACGCCCCTTACGGTACACGTATCACCGCCCATAATCCCGTTGGGATCTCGTGAGACGGCCAAAGAAATCATCTGTTAACAGTCACGCTGGGTGGTGCATATGGGTCGAATGCCTCACTTAGGCAGGCCCGTATTTCCGTCGTAGTTCCTCATGTGTCTACGAAATCTCACCCACAGTGGCAATCCGGCGGGCGAATCCTTGGGATCCTCTCCGTCTGGATGTTGGTGATGGCCGTTTTGATGCCAAGCCCAGCAGCCGCAGTGTCGGCTTCTGAAGAAGCTGCGTTCATCAACCAGGTGAACGCCACTCGGGCATCGAAGGGTCTTGCCCCGTTGACGCTCAACGTGGAGCTCACGAACCTCGGTCGCCAATGGGCAGGGCAGATGCGTGACGGCGTGTGTGGCGCTGGCAACTTCATCTGCCACGCAAGCCCGATCAGCGCTGGCGTTACTCAGCCATGGGAGAAGCTCGGCGAGAACGTCGGTACCGGCCCGAATGTCACCGCGGTGATGAACGCCTTCATCAACTCACCTGGCCACTACGCGAACATTGTCGACCCTGAGTTCACCCACATTGGCGTCGGCGTCGTGTGGGACGGCAACCGGATGTTCACGACGCACCGGTTCATGAAGCTGCAGGGCGCAGCCCCAACCACAACCACCGCAGCTCCAACCACGACCACAGCTCCGACGACAACGGTGGCTCCAGTTACGACAACCACGGCCAGCCCTGCGACAACCGCAGCGCCGACCACCACGCAGGCTCCGGCTACAACAGCCCCACCTGCCTCCACGAACGACGGCGGTTCTCCCGATCAGGAACCTGATCAGAGCACCAGCGCAGGGGACACCCCTGACAACCCACCAGCATCTCTCGGATTTGTGCCTGCGGACAGGCAGCCTCTGGCAGTGCTGGAAGAACGAGCCCCGGTACTACTCGAGGCGATTCACGACCTCAGCTAGCCAGGAACACGAACTGGAGCAATGCTGCTCCGACGATCACGAGCAACAAGAGCACGATCGTCAACGTCACCATTGGGCGCATAGCTAATCCTTCCGGCCGAGGGTCACGGGAGTTGCTTGCCCCGGCGGCGGGCCGTCGAGCTTGTCGATCCGGAGCTCATCACCAGCGGATAGTCCGAGGTGAGCCGCTGCTGATGCGCCATTCACGCACAGCGACACCAAACCGGACGAGTCGATGATTGCGCCGACCTCGTTGGTTGCGAGCGATCGGTAGGCAGGTCGAACGCCGATGGTTTCTTTGCGGTCGCCGACCGTGAGCAGGAACGGGTCGCCCCATTCGGTCAGGTCGTCGGGCCCGATGTTCAGTTGCACGTTGCCGTAGGTGTCGATCCAGAGGACTTCGAGAACGAGCCCACCGTCTTCGATGTCGATGATCGGCAGGAGGCCGGGCATGAGCGCAGTTGCCGGGAGCTCAGGGCCGAGCTCGAGCAGGTCAACTCCCATTGCGAGGTGCGCTGCTGCGGGGGCGAATACGTCTCGCCCGTCGAAGGTGCTGCCGAGCCGAGGAAGCTGAAACTCTTCGTTGGTCAGTTCGACAGCGCGGGTTGCGCCGCCGACCAGTGCGACGGCTGATGCGAGCACGCCGTTGTCCGGGCCAACAAGGACCGAAATGCCGTCGCCGACTTCAACAGCGACTGCCTTGCGATCGGTGCCGACGCCCGGGTCAACAACGGCCAGCACTACTCCTGGGCACAGGTATTGCGCCGAGCGGGCCAGTGCGAGAGCGCCGGCTCGGACGTCGTGAGCTCGGATGCCGTGGGTGATGTCGACCACTCCGACATCGGGAGCGATGCTGCGAAGCACCGAATGCACTACGCCGACGAATTCGTCCTGGTGGCCGAAGTCGGAAAGGAACGAGATGGTGTCGTAACGCACGGCGCAATGCTACAGCGGTCGCAATCCGTCGCCTAGCGGCTCCTCGATGCTCGGCTGCTGGCCGGAGGCCGCGTCCGCTCGAACCGGCTTCGCAGCTTCGAGCTCGTTCATGGATCGGACAAACGTACGAAGGCCGGGCTGGCTAGGGGCGAAACGCACGAAGGCCGGGCTGCAATAGCCCGGCCTTCTGCAATTTTTCAGGCGCCTCAAGCATGAGGCTCGACGGACTCAGCCGGCTTCGGTATATCGATCACCGAGGTACCGGTCGACATCGTCGGGACGAAGGCGGTAGGACCGCCCGACCCGAATGGCGGAAAGTTCTCCCGCCTTGATTAGTCGGTACACCGTCATGGTGGATACCCGCATCAGTTGTGCCACTTCTGCGACTGTCATGAAGTGTCGACGTTCGTCGAGTTGGCTCACGTTGGTTGGCCCCTTCTCCGCTTGCGAACTTGAACTTAAACGTTCGCGAGCAGAACGCAAATGCGGGACGGAAAAAGTCTGAAGTTCGCGCTTTTAGCGCGATTCTTCGCGCGCTCTGACGTGGTTTCTGTACCAATTTTTGGTCACAGATTCGCGTCTGCTAGTGGCGGGTTCTACGACGCGCCGAGCTCGATCGATCGAGCCTTTGCTGCGGCAACGACATCATCGACCAGTCCAACGAAGTTGGCTGCGTCAAAGACCGCGAGGCCAGCGGCCGTGGTACCGCCCGGTGACGTGACGTTCTCACGCAGAACACCAGGGTCTTCGCCCGATTCGGACAGCAGCGTTGCTGCACCGAGCAGCGTTTGGCGGGCCAGTGCATCTGCGGTTTCTGGGCTGAGCCCGGCGTTCACTCCAGCGGCGATCAGCCCTTCGGCGAGGCGGAACACATAGGCGGGCCCGCTTCCGCTGAGGCCGGTCACCGCGTCGAGCTCAGATTCTTCGACCCGAACAACCATGCCAACCGCACCCAGGATCGATTCAGCCCAGTCGAGGTCGGCGTCGGTGGCCTGAGATCCGGCAGCGATGGCCGACGCTCCCTGGCCCACAAGGGCTGGCGTGTTGGGCATGCATCGCACCACACGGCACGCCGGTGCTGCGGCTTCCATGGCCGTAATCGTGATACCGGCAGCTACTGAAAGTAATCGCCCGGCCCCTGCTTCGCCCAAAGAGGTGCACACGTCAACGACGTACTGCGGCTTGACCGCGATCAACGCATCGACGCCGGCCTGCACGGTGTCGGTGACGACGATTCCTGCGTGGCTAGCAGCGAGCTCGGCGCGACGATCGGCACTGAGCTCGACGACAGCAATCTCGCTCGCGTCGGCCCAACCGTTGGCAATGACACCCCCGAGGAGCGCCTCGCCCATCTTTCCCCCACCGACGATCTGCAGTTTCATGTCATGGCCTCTTCTCTGCGCGACCCCGAGGGCCCGAACGTGGTGCCCACCGTAGTTGGGCCGATCCGGTGTCGAGATGAACGACCGCGGAACAGTCGGGCTCGCGACCGTCACGCCGAAGACACGCCAACTAGGTTCGCCATATGACTGAGCTGCACCGTCCCGAGCTTCATCGTGTGAATCGTCGATTGTTTCTGTCAGACATGGGTCGCCGAACCATGGCGATTGCGGTGTTGGGTTCGGGTGTGCTCGCTGCGTGCAGCAGCGATGGCGACATCGCGGTCGACAACACGACAGCAAGCACGGGCGATACGGCTGCGCCTTCGTCCTCGAGCGACGCTCCCGCCACGACCGAGGCAGCTGAAGAAGCCGCAGCGAGCACCGCACAACCGGCCGACACCACCGAGGCACTCCGCTGGGAACGAGTCGAACTTGGATTCGTGTCTGCGTATGTGCTGGCTCGTGGGTCGGAAGTAGCGATCGTCGACACCGGCCTTGCTGGAAGCGCCAGCGATATCGAACGTGGGCTGTCAGCGCTTGGCGCTGCCTGGGGCGACGTCAACAGCGTCATACTCACCCACGCACACGGCGACCACGCCGGCGGCCTCGGCGAGGTCATCGACCTCTCCCCCAACGCCACCGCCTACGCAGGTCGCGCCGATGCCGAACGCATCACCGGAGCCACCGTCGAAGCGGTCGACGACGGCGACGAGCTGTTCGGACTGCAGATCATCGGCACGCCCGGCCACACGCCAGGGCACATCTCGGTGCTCGATCCGGTTGCGGGCCTGCTGGTTGCCGGCGACGCCATCAACGAGAGCGGCGGCATGGTGCTCGGCCCGAACGAGCAGTTCACCACCGACATGGGTCAGGCGAACGCCTCGGTAAAGCGCTTGGCCGAGCGAGCATATGAGACCGTGGTGTTCGGCCATGGCAACCCGATCGAGACCGGCGGCTCCGATGCTGTCGTCGCACTTGCACAAACTCTGGGGTAAGCCCCCGAGCAGTCCGCAGAACCCGCTGACCTACACTGAGGCCGTCAGGAAGTAAGGGTTCGTATGAGTGACAACGCAAACGACGGCGTCGAGGCAGGAGTCCTCACGATCGACTTCGTCGGCGAGATCCACGAGGTGTCGCCAGGTAGCGAGTTCACCTTTGGCCGAATGGCCGACCTCGAGGTCGACGAGAACCCCTACATGCATCGCAAGGTCGGACGCTTCGTTGCCCGACACGATCGCTGGTGGCTCGTCAACACCGGGTCGTCGATCGCCATCGAGATCTACGATCGGATGTCTCGGTCGAGCGCCAAGATCATGCCCGGCACCGAACAGGCATTGCCCGGCAGCGACATGGTCATCCGCTTCACCGCTGGGTCGACGACCTACGAGATCGACGTGACGACCGAAGACGACACCGAGCTCGAGTTCGAACAATCAACCGACACGATCGCCCTCAGCGACTTGCCGATGACCGACAGCCAGCTACAGCTGGTGCTGGCTTTGGCCGAACAGAAGCTGATCGAACCGCAGGCACCTCTGGTCGTGCCGGCGAGCAAGGAATGCGCAGCTCGGCTTGGGTGGTCGCTCACCAAGTTCAACCGCAAGCTCGACAACGTGTGCGAGAAACTGACCAAGGCCGGGGTGCCCGGGCTCAAGTCGTCGGCGAGCTCGCTCAACACGGATCGGCGACGCAACCTTGCCGAGTACGGCATCTCCAGCGGGTTGATCGACGCGTCGATGCTGCCGCTCCTCGACGAGGCATAGGGCTCTAGGTCAGCCCACCGCTGAGCTGTACTCTGTCGAACGAATGGACGGCGATTCAATACCTGGGTACGACCAGCTCACCGATATTGGTGGCGGCGGGTTTAGTCGCGTCTATCGAGCAAACGACCTGAACAACTTCCGCACCGTGGCGATCAAGGTGCTCAACCCGACAGACGTCACCGACGAGCAACGCAAGGCGTTCGACCGTGAGCGCAAGGCCATGGCGATGATCGGCTCACATCCGCATGTGGTTCAGCTGCTCGACAGCGCTTTCAGCGAGAACGGCCGGCCCTACATCGTCATGCCGTTCTACGAGAACGGCACGTTCTCCGATCGGATTCGAGATGGCCGCGGCATTGCGTACTCCGAGGTGCTCGACGTCGGCGTGAAGATTGCGTCGGCACTTCACATCGCCCACGAGCACAACATCGTTCACCGCGACGTGAAGCCCAGCAATATCTTCCAGGGCGACTTCGGCCAGCACGCCCTCGCCGACTTTGGCATCTCCTCGTTCTCGGCTCAGCACACGGCGTACACCAAGTCGGCCGAGGTCGCGCTGTCGCCGTCGCACTCGGCACCCGAGGTGCTCGACGACGAGCGCCCATCGGTTGCCACCGATGTCTACATGTTGGGCTCGACGCTTTACACCCTTCTGACCGGCCGCCTGGCCTTCGCTGGCGAGTCGCTCGGTGCGGTTGTTCGCAAGATCCTGTCCGAGCCACCACCGCCGATCACCGACGATGCACCCGAGGCGCTGAAGGCGCTCATCAACTCGATGCTCGCCAAGAAACCTGAAGACCGACCCGCAAGCGCACGCGAGGTTGCCGAGGCGCTGCACAGCATCCAGGTGGCAGCAGGCTTGCCGCCAACGAGGGTCTCGGTCCAGAACACCACCACCGCAGTTCCGGCGAGCGAAGAGCAGCCACAGTCGGACGAAGAATTCGACCCCGACGCAACCACCGTCTTCGGACGCATGGCCACGGTGCAACCCGCGCCCCGGAGCTCAGCCGAGTTTGAGATCACCGCCGACGCCCAAGATTCACCACTCGAGGCACCAGGCAGCCTCAAGAAGCCAGCGGCCCTGCTCGCCGGCGTCATTCTCCTCGCGGCCGTGGTGTGGGGCTTCACCCGCAGCGGCGACAACGACCTCGTCGATCCGAGCGAACAAGCCCAGAACCCCGTCGATCCCGACGACGCGCTGCCGATTCTTCCAAGGACGCCAACAAACATCGTCGTCACCCCTCGCCCAGGCACCGCAGGCTACGAGATCACCTGGACCGCATCAGCCGGACCCGACACCACGTTCGAGCTCCGTCAGGTCGGCAGCGACGACACCGAGTCAACCGAAGAGACGACGATCACCCTTCCGCTCGACGCCGACCGAGAACCTTGCGTCCAGATCAGAACCGTCCGAGCCAGCCGCCTCAGCGAATGGTCCGACCAAGCCTGCGCTGAGAGTTAAGAGTGTCAAGCTCCTAGAGCTGGTTGCACTGCACGGTGCCGTTTACCGGTAGGGCGAGGCTGGTCATGTCAGACATCTTGACCCATCCGGTGACGCCGAGGTCGAAGCGATCGCCTTCGCGGCATCGGATGTCGTAGGTGCCCGAACTCGAGCCAACCCAAATGTCGCCAGTCGGTCCGTTCCAGAAGTCGACCATGCCGATCGTGGTGCCGCGTGCCTTGGCAACGACGATGTTCGAGTTCTCTGACCAAGCACCGCAACCGCCCGTTGGGTTGCACGCTCGCACACGGAAGCGGCGGTCGACGTGGTTGTCGGAAATCGGAAGCGTGCGGGATTGGCCGCCGATGCAACCAGCGTCTGCCCAGCCCTGGCCGATCGTTTCCATCTCGAGCTCGTAGCAACCGAGGTTCTCGCCGCCGTTGGAGGCGGGCGGGTTCCAGCTGACCGAGAGCGACGCGTAGCCACCGCTCACGGCTGGCTTTGCCACCTGGCTTGGTGCCGAGATTGGAGACTCGGGTGTGGCTTGGTTCGACGGTGGGCCGTAATCCGAGCAGCCAACCGCGTTACAAACCGCCACCCGGAAGGTGTAGGTCGTGCCGTTGTTCAGCTGAAGCCATCGATAGATGTGCGCAGGCTCGGTTCGAGCCTCACCCGTGTTGACGTTCAGGAAGCGATAACCAGTGACGGGCGAGCCTTGCGTGTTTGGGGTTCCGTTCCACGAGATCCGAACGTTGGCATCACCTGGTTCGGCAACGGGTGCGCCAGATGGCGCGTCGGGGCGATCGATCGGTGTAACCACGTTCGACGGGCTGCTGAGCCCACCCTGACCAACAGCGTTGCGAGCTCGAACCTCGAACGAATAGCTCGTGCCGTTCGTCAGGTTGCCGAAGTCGGCGCTCAGGGCGCTGGTCGTTACTTCCTGGCCTCGGTTTGAGGTGACGATGTAGGTAATGACGTCGGAACCGTTCGGGTTCGCAGCAGCCCAGGTGACCCTTGCTGAGTTCGGCGATGAGGTCGCCGATACCGATTGCGGTGGACTTGGCACGTTTGGCACGTCGAAGCAGCGTGGCGGGCCTTCATCACCTGGGCCTGCGGCGTTAACTGCCCGCACTCGGAAGCACGGCTGGTCGCCATTGGAAAGGCCATCGGTCCAGGTCAGCGATGTGCCGGTGTTGGCGGGTGCCGTCTCGTTCACGTTCATGTGGCGAACGATGTAGCCCGTGATTCCTGCACCGTTGTTGTCGGGTTCGTTCCAGTTGAGCGTGACCGACCGGATGTCGACCGAACCGGTTGGAGCATCCGGCGCTGCCGGCGGACCAAACGGCCGTGCGCTCACCGACAGGTTGCTCCAGTCGCCCCAGCCGTCGTTCTCTTGGGCATCGGTGCGTGCCCGCACTCGGAACTGGTAGAGCTGGTTGTTGGTGAGCCCGGTGATCTGGGTGGACGTGGTCGTGATCGGTGGCAGCGCGTTCTCGCCGATCTGCTGCACTTGATATTCACGAACAGCGCTGCCCTCGGCGTTCGGGGTGTTCCATGTGAGGTCGATGACCGTGTTGCCCGGAATCGCAACCGGTGGAGCTGGAGCATCGGGCAGCGCGTTCGGCTGTAGCGTTGCGCTCGGTGGGCTCCAGGCATCCGACGGTCCGGCGACATTCACCGCTCGGACGCGGAAGGTGTAGTTCTGGCCGTTGTCCAGCCCTTGGACGGTGAAGGCGTTGACGTTGCCAACATCCATCGGGGTGCCGCCGTTGATCTCGAGCTCGTAGGTGATCGGAGCGCCGTTGTTCGCAGGCGTTGGCCAGGTCAGCTCGACTCGGCCGTTCGACGCCGTACCCGAAACCGATGACGGAGCAGCAGGTCGGCCAATCACGTTCACGTCGATGCGAGCTGACGTGTTCTGACGGTCGGCTTGCCCGGTCTCGTCACCGATGACGTAGGTGAACCCGAACGTGCCAAAGAAGTCTGCGGCTGGGGTGACGGTGACACCTTGGCCGTTGCCGTTGACCGTGACGGTTCCGCCGCCGCCGGTTGGCGAGGCGCTGACGATGCTCAGCGTGGC
This sequence comes from uncultured Acidimicrobiales bacterium, assembly GCA_937922235.1. GTDB lineage: Bacteria > Actinomycetota > Acidimicrobiia > Acidimicrobiales > SHLQ01 > SHLQ01. The sequence goes on from CAKZVC010000073.1 coordinate 88,247, forward strand.
GTCGACCGGAAGGTCGTTGGCGACGAGGTTGTTGAGATCGATCGGGTCGCCCTGGTTCGTGGTGAACGGGCCGTCGGCTACAGCTTGCGGGCGAGGTCGTCGGGTTTCGACAACCGTGACCTCAAGCGTGCTCGACGCGCTGAGCGAGTCGCCGGGGCCCCGGTCGGAGACGGTGTAGTTGATCGTCGCTGTGGCGCCGCGTCCATCGATCGCCGAGGTGATCGACACGGTGCCATCGGCGTTGCTGACGATCGAGATCTGGTCGTTGCCGCCCGTGGCGACAATGTCGAGGGCGTTCGGGGTTTCGGCGTCGTCGGTCAGCTGCAGGAGGTTGAACGACTGGGTCTCGCCAGCGGGAATCGAGAACACGCCAGCGGTGGCCGTCGGCGGGGTGTTCGCTGGTGGAAGCACGGTGACCTGCGCAGTGCCGGTCACCTCATGGCCGCCGGGGCCATCGCTGATGCGATAGCTGAAGCCGCCCTGGTTCACCCCGTCGTCAGGGGTGAAGCGGATCGTGCCCTTGCCGACATCGATGATCTCGGCAAAGCCACCTCGGAAGTCGCTGATCGTCAGTAGCTCGATCGGGTCGCCGTCGTCGTCGAAGTCGTTGTCGAGCACGTTCAGCTGGACGCTCTCCTTCTGGCGAACCTCGGCGGTATCAAGGCCAGCGACCGGTGGACGGTTCGGCGTCACGTTCACGCTGACCGATGCCGATCCGATCTCCTGGTCGGAGTCTTGGACGGTGTAGGTGAACGAGAACGGCGAGTCGCCAACGAGCAGGTTGAGCGACTTGGCATCCGGGGCGACCGACAGACCGGGAGGGCCACCGTCGATCGAGATGATCGACAGCGCATCGCGCGAACCATCCGGGTCAGAGTCGTTCGCCAACACGTTCAGACTGACCGACTCGCCTTCCTTGAACGGACCGTACTCGTCACGAACAGGTTCTGGCGGTTTCGGGTCGGGCGGCAAAACCGTGATCGACACGATGGCGGTGTAGGCCTCTTCACGGCCCTCGACGATCGCGTTGCCGTCGCCAATCCAGTACTGCAGCGACACAGACGCGGGTTCGCGGGTGGCGAGCTCAGGCGGCGCAGTGAACGAGATCTGCCCGTCGACGATCTCGGCGATTCCGAGCGATGGGGTGCCAATCTTGGCAATGCTCAACACGTCGCCGTCGAGGTCGCGGTCGTTCGCCAGCACCGGGATCGAGATCGTCCGGCCGACACGCACGTCGAACCCAGAGTCATCGATGGCGTTCGGTGCGCTGTTCAGTACGGGGGCGGCCTGCACAACAATGCGGACCTGAGCTCCAGCCTGGGCGTTCTTCGGGTCGGACACGATGTAGGTGAACTCGTCGGTGCCCACGTAGCCGGCGTCGGGCGTGTAGCGAACCACGTTGGGCTGCCCTTCAACCTGCACGATTTCGACGATGCCATGCAGCGCTGGCGACACGTCAGCGATCGACAACGGGTCGCCGTCGGGGTCTTCGGCGTTCGCCAACACGTTGGCGATGACCGGCTCGCTCTCGAAGGTGGACAGATCGATGTTGGTGGCCGTTGGCGACTGGTTCGGAACCTCCAGCGGCAGCACGTCGATGCGGACGACCGCGGAATCGGTTTGGCCGGATGGGTCGATTGCGGCGTATCGGAATTCGATCGTGCCTGAGGCCGTGTCGGGGGTGACTACCCGGAGGCGCTGGCCCTCTTGCAGCACGGTAATTGGCGAGCCATCGAGCGTCGGAACGGTGATGCTTCCCGGGGCGATTTCGAGCGGAAGCTTCTCTGGGTCACGATCGTTTGCCAGCACGTCGACGAGCACGCTCTGGCCGGCTCGCACGGTGGCGCTGTCGTCTTCGGCGACCGGTGGGTTGTCGATCACCGGTGGGCTCACGACCCGGACGGTCACGGTGGCGGTCGACTCTTCGAAGCCGTCGGTGATCGTGTATTCGAAGGTGACGTCTTGGCCGGCGAGATCGGTCGATGGCTGGAAGATGAAGTTGCCGTCTGGGCTCTCGACGAGACCGAGGCGGTCGTCAACTCCAGACACCGACACCACGACGATCGCGTCGCCGTTGGGGTCGCTGTCGTTGGCGAGCACGTTGAAGACGCGGGTCGACCCACCATCGATCGGCTCGAGGGTTGGCGGTTCGTCAGCTTCGGCGACGGGCGGCAGGTTCTGCTTGTTGTCGGTGACTTCGACCCGCAACAAGCCGAGGGTCTCGCCTGGGCCGTTGTCGTCCTCGATCTCGTAGGTGAACACGAACGTGCCCGGAGTGTCGGTTGGGAAGTCAGCTTCACCGGTATCGGCAGGAATCTGGAGCTCGATGTCGCCAACGATCGCTTCGACGTCGGTGACAAGCAGGGTGTCGCCTTCGAGGTCGGTGTCGTTGGCGAGCACCGACACCGTCAAGGGGTCGCCCTGGTTCACGATGTAGAGGTCGGGTTGCGGGATGGGCCGCTGGTTCGGGCCGTCGACCGGGATCACCGTGAGGGTGATGGTTGCTGTTGCTTCGGCCAGGCGATCGTCAGCGACGGTGTACGTGTAGACCAGCTCGCCGCGAGCGTCGGTCGGCGGCGTAATCGTCACGATGCCAAGACGGTCATCGACAAGCACCGAACCTTCGTCTCCTTCGACGGAGAGCAAGCGAAGCGAATCGCCGTCAGGGTCATCGTCGTTCTGCAGGACGGTGAGCGAGATCTCTTGACCGGCGCGTGTCGTGCCAACGTCATCGAGTGGAACTGGCGGCGAGTTGACGCCGTCATCGATCACGGTGACCGTCACGGTTGCTCGCGCCGCTCCGCCCTGACCATCGGAGATGCCGTAGACGAACGTGACCGTGCCTACAAAGCCGCCGGTTGGCGTGTACTGAATCGTCCGTCGGTCCGACGACATGACCACGATGCCTTGCTCGGGCGGGATCGGCTCGACGTCGGTGATGAGCAAGATGTCGCCGTTGCGGTCGAAGTCGTTCTGTAGGACACGGATGTTGCGAGAGCGGCCGGCACGGGCGTTCACGTCGTCCGGTCGGGCTTCGGGCGGCACGTTCGGTCCGCCGCCGAAGGTCGACGTTTGACCGACGACTTCGCCGACACCGACAAGGCTTGATTCAAGTCCAGAGTCGCCTTCGACAAGGTCGCCGCCACCGTTGTTGGCATTCTGGCCTTCGTCGGGTTCCCCAGCAAAGACTGCGTCGCCCCAGGTTTCGATCGTCTCGGGGTCGCCCTCCTCGGGGAGGTAGATCGCTCGCTGTTCGTCGAGCACGTCGATCCACACCCGATCGTTGACGAGCATGATCCGCATTGGAGTGCCCCGGCGAACGTCGATCTCGAAGGTGACGGCCTCGTCATCGCCGCACTGTCGAACAGCACGGGCCGTCTCGGGCGACACGGTGAACACACATGGGCCAAGAACAACTGGGGCCAACAAGTCGGCGCCAACACCCGCGGCTGCCTGGACGAGTGGCTCGGCTTCGTTCGTTGGGTCGGCGCGCCACACACGCCCGTCTGACGTCACCAACGCCACGTCATCAGAAGCGAACGAGCTCTGCTGAATCGTGTAGTCGAGCGTGCCATCGAGCGGCACGTTCGAACGGCCTTCACCGAGCACAGTGAGGCGGTTGCGGTCGAGCAGCAAGGTGTTGCCACCCGAGGTCGAGACAGCCTGGACGTCGAGGTTGCCCGGAAGGGCGGGCTCGACGCCATCGGCGGTGAGGCGAACGACATCGCCGTTCGATGCTTCCCAAATGTGGGCCACACCGTCGCGTCCCATCGACGCAAGGATGGGCCCGATCGACTGGTAGGTCGGTTCTTCGACGTCGATCGTTCCGATTGAGCGTCCGTTCACCGCAACGAGCCAGGCCGAGCCACGGGCCGGAACCGTGATGAGCGCCGATGACGGGCCCACCTCAACTTCAGCTTCGGCAGGGAGTAACAGCGGCGTGCCGAGCGAGAAGGTCGACGTTTCGATCGGGGTGAGCGTTTGGGCTGTCTTGTTGTGCACGAGCACAGCGCCAGGGGCCTGCTCGATGGCGAACTCGTCATTCTGCTCAGCCACTCGAAGTCGCACTTCAACTTCGCGGACTGCTCCGTTCACTCGGCCGCCAGCGGCATCGCTGCCGTCCATCAACCAGGCTGAACCATCGTTGAGCTCGAGATCGACGCCGCTGAAGCCGGCAGCGTTAACCGCGAAACTCACGACCATCACGAGGGCGAGTCCGAGGACACCGAAGCCAAGCTTGTTCCACCGAGGAGAGAGGTTCATGATGAGCCTCCTCGACGGGAACGGCGCACCGACGCCAGAGACAGGCGAGCCCGGGTGCGTTCGATCAGGTTCTTGTCGGCGCTCAACCGACCGATCAGTGCATCGCTATGGTCCCATGCGCTGTCGACGGCGTCGCTGTCGGGCGGCGTCGGGGCGAAGCCCGCTCGTTCGACCAAGGTGGCCAGCGAACCAGAGCGGCTCATGTTGTCGTCGTCCTCGGTAGCGGTCTGGATCGCCTGGCGTGCGGTTGCACCTGCAGGGATCTCGATGCCGCTGTCCTGAGATCGATCGATCAGTTCGAGGTACGCCCCGTGGATTCGTTCCGAAGGGGCGGCGGCTTTGAGTCGCCGTGATCGACGAAGGCGCTTGAGGACCAGGACGAAGGCGGCGAACACGGCGAACAGCACGATCGGCACAGCCACCGTGATACCGAGGGCCAAGACAATCGTGGGCACACCGGTGCTGACGTCAGGTTGTTCCTCGGGCTCGTCTTCTTCTTCCTCGATGGTTTCGGGAATCGTGGTCGAGGTCGTTGACGTCGTTGGTGGTGGCGGGTTGGCAGACAGGCTCTCGGCTTGTGTCTCGGTCTGCCCTTCGTCGACCTCTTCGGTCTGCGTGTCCGCCGGGCCGGCCTCGAAGGCCACCCAGCCAAGACCCTCGAACGGCACCTCGACCCAGGTCTCGATGTCGTTCTCGTAGATGTCAAGCGCACCGCCAGAGGCCAGCGTGCTGCGGGCGTCTTCGGTGGGGATGAACCCAACCACAACCCGGCTGGGGATGCCGATCGATCGCAGCATCATCGCCATAGCTGCGGCGTACTGCTCGTCGTAACCAACGATTGGGTCGCGTTCGACGAACGAGGACATCTGGGCGACGGTGTGGCCCGGGGTGCCCTCAGCGTCATAGACGGCATCACCCAAGAACGACTCAAGCGCTCGGACCCGCTCGAATGGTGTTTCGGCACCGGCGACGATCTCTTGGGCACGACGGGCGATCGTCGGCGGAAGTTCGGGAAGCTGCGAGCTGCGGGCATCGGGGATGAGCGGGGTGTTCGTCAGCTCCTCGGCGAGCGCCTCGGCAGATCGGGCTGGCACCGACCCAACGTCGTAGCGCAAACCCGCAACCGTGGTCAGGCGAGGGCGCATGATCAGGTTGCCAGTCGCTCGATCGAGACGGATCAATTCGACTGGCTCAACGCCGTCGACCAACACGTCAGAGGTGATGTCGAGCCGGACTGCCGTGCCTGCCGTCGGTAGCCACGATTCACGCAGCGCAGCGATCTCGATGGTGTGGTCGACTTCAGGGCCACGGTTGATCTCATCGGGTGCCGGGAACTGGGTGCCTGCGCGGATGAAGTCGGCGCCGTCGTTGTTTCTGGCGATCAGCCAGATCACGCCGTTGTAGTCGTCAAGTACGGACAGACGGAACCGGTCGACCTCGTCGCCCGAGACGGTGAACAAGAGCTCGCCAAGATCGCCAGCTTCGGTCTGCTCGGCAGTTGGCAGGTACGCCTTGATCTCGGCGAGTGGGCTTGGCAGTCGGCGAAGGTCAAACGGCGGGTCGACCTCGTCTCGAAAAGTGAATCGATCGCGGGCGTTCACCAGCGGCATCGACGGCGTGATGAGCGGCGCGATGATCGCCACAAGAGCGATGGTCGCCGCAGCGAGGACAAGTCGGCTCGACCGGCCCGCTGCTCGACGGTCGGTGGCGTAGAGCCAGGTGCCTGCCGAGCGAACAGCGAGGAACAGCGAGCCAAGCACGAGCAACACGATGCCGATCGTGGTGGAGATGCCCTTGGAGTCGAGGCCAAACAAGATCGACAGCGACACCGACACGAGCGGACCCAGTAGTGGGAGGAGCGTCCGCTTGGTGCGTTGCACGAGCTCGGCACCGATGAGCGATCCAAGCCACGCCGCAGCCAGCGGAACAGCCACGAGGGTTGACTGAGCGTCGACCGGAGCGGCAATGGTCAGGATGCGGCGCCACGACCGAATGTTGTCGAGGGCGAACGATGGCAGCTTCCAGGGAGCTCCATAGGTGAGCACCGTGCCGATCACCAGGTAGGCGATGATCGATGCGACGACCGCAAGTGGAGCTGGCACGTTGGCCCGGTGTGCGAACCACGAGACGCCTGCAGCACCAACGACCGCAATCAGCACCAACGGAGCGAAACCCCAATCGATGAAGGCGCTCTTGAGCGCCAGCGCGCCGGCGAGGCATGTCAGGCTGACGAGCGTGAGCTCGAGGGATCGGCGGCTCATGATCGCACGATTCCTGACCACACTTGTTCGAGGTCGCGAACGGTTCGGGCGTCGACCAGCGTGGCGCCAGGGAGCGCGTCGTGTTCGTTCGGTGCGTCGTTGTGATGTCGCACGACGAGGACGCGCTGCGCAGTGCGGGTGTGCACCATGAGCTCGAGGAGCGAGTCGAGCGAAACCGACCCGGTCACCAGGGCGAAGATTGTGGTGCCCACATTTGCTCGGGCGGCCATGCTCATCGTCTCCGTGAGTGACTCGTCAGCGCTGAGGGTGACCTCTGCGAATCGGTCGAGCAGGTCGTCGGTGTTGGCTCGCCCCGATGCCAACCCGTACTCGTGGTCATTGCTGTGCACCGACACGGGGTACCCCGAGCGCAGACCAGCAAGCGCGATCGACGCTGCGGTCTCGACGGCGCGGTCGAACTCGTCGTTGCTGGTGTAACTCGAGCGCCGGTCGTCGAGCACGACGGTGAGGTGCGGGCGACGGTTGTCGACGTAGTGACGGACCATGAGCGAACCGGTCTTGGCGGTCGATCGCCAGTGGATGTGCCGGTAGTCGTCGCCGACCTCGTATTCGCGAAGCGTGTGGAAGGCAATACCGCCAGCTGGCGACTTGTCGCTCGTCGGTCCTTCAAGGTCGCGAGCCAGACCGGTCGGCATCGTCGCGAGAGCAACGGTTCGAGGGTGCACCCAGAAGGTGTCGACCGAGCCGTGTTCGCGTTCACGCCGGAAGAGCCCGACGGGGTCGGCTCGAACCAGCGTGACCGGGCCGAGGTCGAACGCGCCGCGGGCATCGGTCGGCAGTGCGTAGGGAACTTGAAAGCTCTTGCCAGGAGCGAGGATCGGCAGGGGCACCGGCACGACGCGGTCGCCCAATCGATCTTCGGCAAGCTTCGGCGACGTCGGCTTCGATGTTGGGTTGTGCGCAGTCAGCATGGCGATGGCCGTGTCGCCAACGGTCACTCGCGGAGGGTCGACCTCTCGGGTGACCTCGATCGGGAACCGACCGATGATCCACGGAATCGACAGCAGCGTAAGAACCAACGCTCCAACGAACACCAGCCGAAGCTCATCCCATCCAAGAAGGGTGCCTCCGACGCAGGCGAGCAGTCCGCCGATGATCACTCCCCAACCGAGTGGAAGAATCGACTCAGTGGCGCGGTGCAGTCGGGCGCGTCGTGACGGTGTTGGCCGCTCACGCATATTGCCGGAACCCGGCCCCCGTGTAACTTCCACCGATTATGCGCTCCTAAACCCATGTGTCGCCGGGAACTCAATACGTAGCCCAGCCTCTCCTGGATACCACAGAAAGTGGCGATTTGGACATGGGTACGACCCCCCATGAGCAGTCTTCGCCGAGGGGTGAAAGAGGTGACAGACTCGTCGGAGTAACCGACACTTTTGCGAGATTTTCATGTCACCACTTCCGCTCTTCGTTTCCCCTGGCGATGACCTCATTGCACGCAACGATGACCTTGTGATTTTCGCTCAGGGAGATGCCTCACATCTCCGTCGGATGACGAACGAACTTGCTGAGTTAGTGCCCTCCACAGATTGGGCGGGCCTGCTTCGCTTCTTGGCTTCAAAAATCAGCACCATCGGATTCGATGCGCACCCACCGATCGCCTGCATGCGTATTCTCGACCAGTCGGTCGACGTCTTCGTTTTCGGTGATCTGTCGATCATGGTCGAAACGTCCGAAAGCACCGAGACAGTCACCGGTGCGGGCGTGACGACCTGGCGTGAAGCAACCATTTCCGGGTCGATGTTGTCTGCCAGTGGCGGCTACACCGACTTCAGTACCGGCGTGGTTGGCATGCTCGGGCGAGGCATCGCGGCAGGTGGAGGCTTCAGCCTGGTGCCCACCTCACCGGCCAAGTCCTCCGGTTCTCTCTTGAGCGCGATTAGCGGAGCAACCACCGTTGCCGCCACTGCCACACCGGCCTCCCCGCAACCGGCGCCTGTAGAAGAAGTAATGCCCGACGACGTCGACGAGGTCTCCCCAATCGATGGGGCTATCCAAGACGCGTCGGTTGCTGACGTCACTTCCGAAGAAGTTCCCGAAGCGCCGGAGGTTCAGATCTCGCCCGACCATCCGGCATACGACGCCGACACCCTCACCTCGCTGCCCGACAACGATGGCCCGCTCACACCCGAGCAGCTCGCGCAGACCGAGACGATCTCGACACCTTCGGTCGACCACCCGTCGAGCCACGCCGCCAGTCCGGCCGACGAAGACTTCGACCCGAACATGACCACCGCATTCTCTGGGGCGGCGCTCAGCGATGCGGTTCGAGCAGCACGTTCGGCCGAACCCGACCCTCGCCGTACAAGCGGCGTCGATGATGCTGGTGGCGAACACCCGACCGCTGGCGGCGAATTGCGCGGCGTGCACTGCCCGAACGGCCACCTATCGAGCATGCAGCATCCGCTGTGTCGAACCTGCTCCGAGCCCGTCGACATGGACGGACCAATCGTGTCCGGGCCACGTCCGATCCTGGGCGTCATCGAATTCGATGACGGTGTGCGGATCCCCCTCGACCGTCCGGTAGTCATTGGCCGCCAACCTCCAGAGGATTACCGGATCAACGGTGAACCGGCCTACGTGGTTCCGATCACCGATGCTGAGGGGCTCATCTCTCGAGTTCATGTCGAGGTACATCTCATTGGTTGGGACATCGAGCTCATCGACAAGAACAGCGTCAACGGCACGTTCACCAGCACGACTCCCGACTCGACCAGTCGCACCCGACTGCGTGGCGAACATCCAACCCAGATCGACATCGGCACAATCATCTACGTGGGCGACCGCGTGTTCCGGCTGAACACCGGGCACATCGTGTAGCGCGACTATTCGAGCAACTGTGAGTTAGCTCGAGCGTCCAACCGGCGGCTGAACGCTGGCGAGCAGCTCGTTCAAGATGTCGTAGGGCGAGATGCGCTTGAGCTCAGCTTCGGGCGTGAGCAACATGCGATGCCCGAAGACGGCGCGTACGAGATGCTGCACATGGTCAGGAGTAACGAAAGTCTGCCCGTGAATTGCGGCGAGGGCACGTGATGAGCGAAGTAGTGCGATCGCTCCGCGAGTGCTCACACCGAGTCGCAGTTGCGGGTGTTCGCGCGTGGCGGCAGCGAGTTGGGCGATGTAGGTCGTCAGCGAATCCTCGGCATGTACTCGGTCGGCGATCGAGATGAGGTCCCGGATGCTGCTGGCGCTCATGCACGGCGCGATGTTCGCTCGGGCGCTCGACGAGCCTGTCATGACCGCAACTTCGTCTTCGATGGCCATGTAGCCAAGGCTGGTCTTGAGTAGGAAGCGGTCGAGCTGAGCCTCGGGGAGTCGGTAGGTACCGTCTTGCTCGACCGGGTTCTGGGTGGCAATAACGACGAACGGTCGAGGCATTGGGTAGGTCTGTGCGTCGACGGTGTGCTGACGCTCTTCCATCACTTCGAGCAGCGCCGACTGGGTCTTCGGTGATGCTCGGTTGATCTCGTCGGCAAGGACAATGTTTGCGAAGACGGCGCCTGGGTGGAATTCGAAGCTTGCGGTGGCTTGGTTGTAGATCTGGGCGCCGGTGACGTCGGAGGGAAGTAGGTCCGGGGTGAACTGGATTCGCTTCCACGTGCCGTCGATCGATTCGGCAACGGCTCGAGCGAGCGTGGTTTTACCTGTACCTGGAACGTCTTCGAGAAGGATGTGGCCCTCCGAAAGCAGAGCAACGATGACGAGCTCGACGATCTCGGGCTTGCCCTTGATGATCTGCTGAATGTTCTGCGACAGCTTGCTTGCCTCAGCCGCAAACCATGCAGCTTGTTCGTGATCGAGTTCAGCCACCGGGTGCATCCATTTCTTGCTGCGCGTTGACATCGCGCACGTGACGGAGCGTACGCCGCGCCGTGGTTGTAACCGTCGGCAGCGCAGACATCGAGTTGAAGCTCAACACCGAGGTTCACCGTCCGTGAATACTCCAGATTGCTTTTCGATGCTTTTCATGTATTCTTCTATACATCGGGTTCCGCCAAGGTGCGCCTTCGGGGAAGTAGGCCTCTTGGCGGGACCCACCGAACTCATTCTGCGAAACACCGATGGCTGATGATCGAGCGGAGAGACGTCTCGACTTAGGCGAAGCGAGACGCGAAGCCGATACGGAGCGCAGGCTGAAAGCAGCGTTCGATCGCCTCGTAGATCGTGCCGAGAATTCGGTCGAGCGACTCTTCGCCCACATGGCGCAGGTCGATGCGGCCCTTCAAGAAGATCGCATGCTCGGGGCCGATCGTGAACGCAACCTCGCGAAGCGTGTCATTGCGAACGAGCAGCTGCTCGTAGAACTCCGCAGGGTTCTCCTCAGGTGCGGGCATCACATAGGTCTCGTACGCCAGCGTCCGCTGACCAAGCTCGAACCACACCGAGTAGACGTCCTTGGCCTCACCGTTTACCCGCACGAACCATCGATCGATCGCCTCGGTGTCTTCGACGACTGCGGCCACGACCGGGTTCTCTTCGACCGCAGTCAGCCAGCTGGTGAGCTCGGCCAGCGCCGCAGCGCGCTCAGCGTCGGTGGGTGGTGCGAACTCATCCATAGCGAGAGCTTACGAACAGTCGACCGGAGATGAGGCCTCAACGAGCTCGAGGTAGAGCGATCGAAGCCGGCCAGCGAGACCAGACCATGGATAGCGGCTCGCCGTCACACTCGCCGCAGCGCCAAGAGCGGCCCGATGCGATGGGTCGCCGAGGATGCGGTCGATGGCTTTGGCGTAGAGCGCAGGGTCGCGCTCGTCGATGAGATACCCCGTCGTGCCATCTTGCACCAGCGTGCGGAGGCCACCGACTGCGGCGGCAACAACGGGCACACCGCACGCAGCGGCCTCAAGTGCCACGAGCCCGAACGACTCCGAGCGACTCGGCATAACGAGCAGATCAGCAGCGCGGTAATACGTGGAAAGTGCGTAGTGCGGCTGTGGGTCGACAAAGACAACACGATCGGTGAGCCCAAGATCGTCGATCATCGCCAAGATGCGGGCGACTTCGCTACTCCCCTGTTGACCGCTTGCACCGCCGACGATCATGAGAGTGGTGGTTGGGTCGCTCAGCTGCGACAGCGCCTCAACCGCAATGTCGACACCCTTGAGCGGCTGAATACGCCCGACGAAGAGCACCAATGGACCACCGTCATAACCGATCGCCGAACGCGCTCCATCGATCGACCCCGGCGAAAAGAATGCCCGGTCAACGCCGGGGGCAACGATCTGGACCCGATCTGGCTCGGCGCCATAGAGCTCGATGAGCTGACGACGTTCTTCGTCGGCATTGGCTACAAGCACGTCGCTACAGGCGACCACCTTGGCTTCGGCCTCCATGCGCGCCCCGGGCTCGAGGTCGCCCATCTCGGCTTTGACGCGGGCCAGTGTGTGAAACGTGGTCACGAGCGGCAGGTCGAGTTCGTGTTTGAGCTGGTGTCCAACAACGCCCGACAGCCAATAGTTCGCGTGCAGCACGTCGACCGGGTTGTCGGCTAGCCACGAGCGCATCCACTCGGTGAACTCGTCAACGATTGACGGAAGGTCTTCCTTGCGCATGTCGACGGGGCCAGCGGGTACATGAATGACGCGAAAACCTGGTTCGACTTCGACGATCGGCTCGAGCTCGTCAGACCAATGACGCACGTACACGTCGCAGGCAACGCCCGCCTGCGTGAGCGATGATACGAACTCGCGGATGTAGACGTTCATGCCGCCGCTGTCGCCCGCACCGGGTTGGGTGAGCGGTGAGGTGTGAAGCGAAATGATCCCGGCGCGCAACATGGTTACGACCCCAGGCCCAACCTACGTCGAGCAACATCGAACATGGCAACGGTCGCTGCGGCCGAGACGTTTAGCGAGGCGACCGCGCCTTGCATCGGGATCGATACGAGCTCGTCACATCGTTCTCTCGTCAGGCGAGATAAGCCAGGGCCTTCGGCGCCGAGGACAAGGCACAGCGGCTGGTCGGCAAGGTCAAGGTCGAAGATCGATCGGCTTCCCGTTTCATCCAGACCAATTACCCAGACATTGTGCTTCTGCAGGGTTTGGATGGCGTTGGGGACGCCCGCGACGTTTGCAATCGGGACGTGTTCAATTGCGCCTGCTGCCGTCTTGGAGACGGTCGCTCCAATGCGTGCTGATCGGTGCTTGGGCAAGATGAGCCCCGTAACGCCCGCCGCATCGGCCGAGCGGATGATCGCACCGAGGTTGTGGGGGTCGGTGAGGCCGTCGACCATGATGAGGAAGGGGCTGTCGTGCGCCTCGATGAGGTCTTCTTCGAGGTCGACAGACGGCAGCGCGTCAGCATCGGCCAGGACACCTTGGGCACTCTCGGTATCGGAGATCGAATCGAACGTCCCGCGGCCGACTTCACGGATGGGGACTCGCTTGTCTTCAGCGAGCATCGTGATGTCTTCGATGATCGGCGACGAGTCGAGCCCACTTTGCATGACGATCTCGCGCACGCGGCGCGTGTCGGCAATGAGCAGTTCGCGCACGGCCTGACGACCCTCAATACGCTCGCCACCTGGACCCTTGTTCCGCCGACCTTCGCCGGTGGAGCCCGCAACGACATCGTCGTCACGACCTGCTGACGCGGCGCGAGGCTTGCGGTTCGGACGGCCACCTTGGCCGCGGCCGCCTTGACCCTTCGGGCCACGGTTACTCTGCGTACCCTTGCCTTGGGCGCTCTTGCCTTGCGAATTTTTGCGCGAGCCGCCGGACTTCCCGCGACCGCCTTGGCGACCTCGTCCGCTAGCCACCTATGAGCCGAGTCGAACTGACCAGGTCCCCTCGGACAGCACCTGAACAACCGCTGTTCCGGCCTGAGCGGTGGCGGTTGCGCTGAATGGCGGGGTGTCGCCGCCGGGGAAGCGAACCTCGTTGACCATCAGGTCACGTCCACGAGTGTTCGACACACCCATGACGGCAAAGTTGCCGTAGCCGTTCCAGCTGGCGTTCACATTCGAGAAGTTCTTCACCTGGTTCGAGATCTTGTAGACCGTGTTTCCCCGACCGGTCGCGCTTGCCTTCTTGGTTTCAAGCCCAAACTTGTTGACAAACGTGATTCGCCATTGACCGCCACCCGAGTCCACCTCTATGCGGGTCGGCTTGCCCCGGAACAGGAACGAACCGCCGTACGTGTCGCCAACTCCGGCATAGGTTGCGAGCAGGTTTCCATTGACATCAAACGCTTGGATACCAAGCGCATCGAAGGTGCCTGTTCCGTCGAGCGTTACCGATGCGGCGTAGTAGTCGTCGCACCTGTTTGCAGAGAAGCAGTAGCGGGCAACGCGCAGCGTGTCGGGTATGACGGGTCGTGCTACTCCATCGCCGGTGCCGAGCTTTGTGACCGAATTGCCGCGCTCACAACCGGTGATGAACGTGTCGGATGTCGAAACTGTGGTGCAGGTATCGACGCCCAGGTTGCCGGTCATCTGATCGTTGCCCCCCTCGCCCCTGAGGTCGTCATTTCCAGCTTTACCGAAGAGCTCGTCAGCGCCAGTGCCGCCGCGCAAAATGTCGTTTCCAGGCCCACCGATGAGTTCGTCATTTCCGACGCCGCCGAAGAGCTGGTCCTTTCCAGGGCCGCCTTGCAGAAGATCGGGGCCGGCGTTTCCACAGATGATGTCGTTGCCGCCGAGGCCAAAGATCTTGTCGGCGCCGCCAAGTCCGACAATGACATCCCTACCGGTGGTGCCAAAGAGGGTGTCCGCGCCGTTGGTGCCAACGATCGTGGCCGTGTTGCCGTTGCACTTGGGCGTTGCTTGAGCGCCCACAGCAGCAGGGCTAGTAGCCACCGAGACAGTTGCGAGGGTAAGCACCGCCAGCAATACCGATTTGATTCGAGAACGCATCGTTACCTTTCCGGCCTCTTGCGAGACATGTCGACGCTAGCGAGTATCAACCGAGTCCGACAAGGCGTAGTGACCAATGAGTCACGGTGCGTGATGGGCTCGCCACAGTGCTGCGTGCGGGGTAAACGTTAGCCGTTGGGCGGTGGGTCGATTCGGAGCCTCCGCAGAAAGAACTGCACGAAGAACCCGACCGATCCCGCCATCCAGATCGTGCCCCAACCAACATCTCCGCCGAGGAGCGCTCCAAGCGTCAGCGCCGTCAGTTCGATAGCAGTTCGCGCCGCCCAGACCGGCATGCCACGACGCTCGAGCGCGGTCATGATCCCGTCGCGTGGTCCGGGGCCAAGGCCAGCGCCGATGTACGAACCAGACCCAAGTCCTATGAGCATCGGAGCCACCGCTAGTGCGGCGATTCGCAGTGGCAGGCTGGTCAGATCGGGAACGACGTGCAGCGTGAGATCGATGATCGGACCGATGAGCGCTGCGTTGAGGATGGTGCCCAGACCCAGTGGCTCATCGATGATCGGGTACAACACCAGCAGGCTGAGCCCGACGAGCACGGTGGCAACGCCGATACTGATTGGCAGCCGTTCACTGAGACCGCCGTGGAAGACAGTCCATGGGTTGACGCCGAGCGTTGCTTCAACCGACAGACCGAGGGCGATACCAAAACAGAACAGGCCGACGATGAGTTGCCCAAAGCGACGTGGTTTAGGATCGCGGATCCGGTAAATGTGTAGCGGACCAAAGGTGAACGTCTGATCGCGTGCGTCTTCGCTTGCCACTAGGAGCGAGCAACGAGGGCGACCGCCCAGCAGGCAATCCCTTCGTGGCGGCCGAGCGCTCCAATGCCCTCGGGCCGCTTGCCCTTGACGGTGACCGGCGCTCCGAGCGCTTCGGTCAGACGCTCTTGCATTTGGTCGCGATGGGGGGCGAGCTTCGGTGCGTCGAGCACAACCGAGCAGTCGGCGTTCTGTGGTTCCCAGCCAGCAGCGCGCACGCTTGCCGCAGCGCTGCGGAGCAGCTCGATGCTGTCAGCGCCCTGAAGCGCCGGGTCGGTGTCGGGGAAATGTGAGCCAATGTCGCCGAGGCCGGCAGCTCCGAGAATCGCATCGGTCACGGCGTGCGCAATCACGTCGGCGTCACTGTGGCCAGCCAGGCCCGGGCCGTCGAACACCACGCCACCAAGCGTCATGACCCGCTCCGGGTCGCCGGAGAACGGATGGATGTCGAAGCCTTGGCCCACTCGGATCGATGGCGTGCTCATGATGACCCTTCCTGTGCTGCCGCGATGAGCGCAGCTGCCGACACGAGGTCGGTCGGTTCGGTGAGCTTACGGTTTGCCGGTTCACCTTCGACGGTTTCGATCTGGTGGCCGAGAGCCTCGACGAGTGTCGCGTCGTCGGTCGCTTCGGCTGATGACGCATGTGCCTCGTTCAAGATCGCAGCGTTGAAGCCCTGCGGGGTTTGCACGGCGAGGAGACGGTCACGGTCGACGACACCTCCGTCGACCGAGCGGATCGTGTCGGCCACAGCCACGACGGGCACGACCGCGGCCGCCCCGTTCGACACGGCGTCGACCACGCGCGCGAACAGCGCGGGCGTGGCGAGCGGCCGCGCAGCGTCATGCACGAGCACGACTGCAGCATCACCGGCAAGTGCGGAAAGCCCAGCGCGCACCGATTCAGCGCGGCTCGAACCACCCGCAACGACGACTACATGGCCGTCTGCCTCGAGCGAAATGTCGTCGACAGAGTCGGCGGGGACGACGATGACGATGCCCGTCGAGACCGAATCTGCCGCGTCAACCGAGCGCTGCAGCACCGATCGTCCACCAAGATCTGCGAACTGTTTCCGACCGC
>CAKZVC010000074.1 GCA_937922235.1 uncultured Acidimicrobiales bacterium
GCGTTCTGAACGCTCACGCGAGCGGCGTCGAGATCGGTGGTGTCGCCCAGTCCATAGGCGGCCAGCAGTGCTCCGGCGACAGGATCGGCAGCAACCGCCTCAAGCAGAATCTCGCCACGCCATTCGCGCAACATCTCGACCATTCGTCCAACGCCGTTGGCGTGGAATACGTCGATCCAGTCGAGCATCTCGATCGCAGTCTCGGCAACGTCGGAGTCGTCGTGTTCGGCCAGACGTTCGGCCAGCTCTGCGATCCGAGGAAGAACCTCGTCGAATGCCAGGCGTTCATCGCTACGACTCAAGTTCTGACCTCACGAGAGCGAGCACTTCGTCGACAGTAGCTTCGACCGAGTCGGAGAATCCAAGTCCGAATGTGTCGTCCTCGGGCTCAACTTCGATCACCACGGTGTCCGGTGGAAACTCGCCGTAGTAGCGCGCAACCGCCAGCGTGTGGTCGAGATCGATGATTCCCGTGGCAGCTTCGGTAAGCCGTTGATGAACTTCATCGTCATCGGGCGGTGTCAGGTCGAGGCGATAGTGGCGAATCGTTCCGGGCGGGTCTTCACGGCGCGGCATGCAACCGACGAGCACGACCTTGCGGGGCCGAACCTCCTGGAGCCGATGAAGGACGCGATGCGCGGCATACGACATGTCCTCGATGATGACGTGCTCGGGCCAGTCGAGGTCAACGACCCGATTCACCCATTGGGTCCCGTAGTCGAGGTCGCGTAGCCACGGCAGGCCAATGCCACCCACAAGTATGCGCCCGGTGTCGTGTTCGGGGAGCACATAGAGCTTGTCGTTGGCAAGCGTTGGGTCGGGAACGGTGAGCCCCGGAATGACGAGATCAGGAAGTTGGCGAGCTTCACCGGAGCGAGATTGATCACTTACCGGCATGTGCTACTCCAACGTGCAACTACAGGAGTTGACCTCACGGGTGATGATGCCTTTGCCGGTGTCCATGTGCGTAGTGCATGGCATGCACGGGTCGAAGCTTCGGATGGCCCGAAGGATGTCGATGCCCTTGACATCGTCGTCGCCGACGCTCTCAAGAATCGGAGTGTCGACGATCGCTTCCTCATACGGTCCAGGCATGCCGAACGGATCGCGTGGTGCTGCGTTCCAGGTTGATGGCGTGTTGATCTGGTAGTTGACGATCTTGCCCTTGTCCATGTGTAGATGGTGGGTGAGATAGCCACGGCCAGCTTCCCAGAAGCCATATCCAACCCGCTCGTCCTGAGGAACCGTGAACTTGGTAGCGGTCTTGGTTTGGCCAGCCCGCCACAGATCGAAGGCCTGCATAAGGTTGATCATGCCGATCGCTGCGGTGAAGGCCACTCCGTAGGCCCGGCCGCGGTTCCGTTCGAAAGCGTTGAGCGTCTTTGGGATCTTCCAGTTGAGTTCCATTTCTGGCAACTCGTGGCGGGGCATCAACATACGGAGACCGTCGCCGGTCGAGCTGATGTACGGGTTGTCCTGCAGGTTGCCGGCGAGTGCCGTGGTCCACATGCGTCCGTACACGCCAGATTCCATGGACATTCGATCCCAGCGAGGGGCGGTATCCCAGGTGTACTTCTCTTTGAAGTTCTTGCCCTCCGGGCGAGGGATCGTGATCTTGTTCATCATGTGATACGGGCTGAGCGGGTTACCCAGCGGGTCCGTGTCGAAGCGTTGCGGGCCGTTCTTGGTCCAGTCCTCGTAGTAGCTGTGTTCGACGAACTCTTCGATACCCATGTTGATGCGGGTGAGGTCGGAGGTGACGAGCTTGCCATCGACGATGATGCCTGGTGCCGAATAGCGGGCGTTGCCCCATTCGTCGATGTTCTTGAACGTGGCGTCGTACACGCTGGGGTCGTCCCAGATGCCGGTTTGGATCATGTTCGACGGACGGGCCCCGACCAGTTCGTAGGCCGGGTTGGCTTCGAGGAAGAAGTCGCAGATGTCGTCCCACCAACCGGCAAGTCGTTTTGCGTAGTCGAAGATCTTTGCAAGCTGGTTATAGAACTCGTTGAACGTCGAGGTGGAAATCGTCGTTGAGACACCACCGGGCACAAGCGTGGAGGGATGCGGGAACTTGCCGAACATCAGCGTGCACATGATGCGTCCGATGCGGGTGTACTCGAGCGCCTCCAGGTAGATCTGACCCTCGAGCGGGTTCATGGCATCCATGATGTCTTTCACGGTCTTGTACCCGTGAATGTGTGCGTTCTTGGCCGGGGTCTGTTCGGCGAGAGTTACGAGCTCGGGATTTGTCATCGACACCAAAGCGGTCGAGTAATCGGGTCCCGCGAGCAGGCCGAGGTGGATCGGGTGGTCGTAGAACATCTCGGCTACCTCGCCGAGGTTTCGCACAACGACGCCGAGCGGGGGCGGAACGATGCCGAAGGCCTGCTCAATAGCCATCGATGAAACGGTCGAATGCACGCCGCCGCAGACACCACACGCACGAGAGCTGATATCGATCGCATCTCGCGGATCGCGACCCTGCAGGATGATCTCGTAGCCGCGGAACAACATTGCCTGCGAGTAGGCGTCGACCGCCTTCCGGTTCTCGAGGTCGAGCGTGGTGTGAACAGCCAGTGCACCAGCAACGCGGGTGACCGGGTCGATGCTCCACTCCTTCAAACGAGGCGGCGCTGCGCTCGCTCCGGATTCACCCGGAACGTACTCCTGTATGGGTTTGGTAACGACGCCGTACGGGTCGCTCACTCCGTCGCGAATCTTGGTTTTGCCGTCGGCCCCAACATCGATGGGCAGGTTCTTGAATGACATAGGTTGGTCCTACTTGGTGGCCCACCCGGCGAAGCGGGGTGGTCTGGTGCTCGCTGCTGAACCAGCGGGCGCAGCGCTACCTGCGGCTGCGCGTACGAACTTTTTGGTATTGCTGGCAGCGGTGCCGTACGGGTCACCTGCGCTCTCGAGCAACTTTGCTTTGCCGTCGCTATCGAACTCGATGGGCAGGTTCTTGAAGCACATGAAACAGGACCTACTTACTTCTTTGCTTTGCCGGCGTTGTGCTCGGTCA
>CAKZVC010000075.1 GCA_937922235.1 uncultured Acidimicrobiales bacterium
CTGCGTCTCACTAACCAGTAGAAAGAACGAATGGAAACCGTGCTTCTTGACCGACGTGATGGCTACGCAATCGTCACGCTCAACGATCCCGACCGTCGAAACGTGTTTACGTTGGACATGAGTGCCAGGGTGCAGGAGATCTTCGACGAGCTCGAAGCAGACGAGTCGATCAACTCGGTCATCATCACCGGAGCCGGCAAAGGGTTCTGTTCGGGCGGACACCTCGACGAGCTGCTGGAGAACCCCGGCCCGGACGGCATGCGGAAGATCTACGCCGGGTTCGTGCGTATTGCCAACAGCCGACTGGCGACGGTCGCTGCGGTAAACGGCGCGGCGGTCGGGGCTGGCATGAACGCACTGCTGGTGTGCGATGTTGTGATCGCCGCCGAGTCGGCCAAGTTCGACAGTCGGTTTTTGCAGATCGGCCTCGGCCCGGGCGGCGGCCACACCTGGAGACTCCGAAACAACATCGGACTTCAGGCAACCAAAGCAATGGTGCTCTTTGGTGAGGTACTCGACGGTCAGCGAGCGGCCGAGATTGGCCTGGCCTGGAAGTGCGTCCCGAACGACGAACTACTCACCGCCGCCGAAGAACTCGCAGCCAAGGCTGCCCGAGCACCACGCGAGCTTCTGATGGAAACCAAAGACACGATTCACAACACGCTCGCGATCACCGAAAGCGACGCGGCCATCGACAACGAGCTCGACACGCAGGTCTGGTCGATGAGTCAACCGGCGTTCGTCGACATGGTCAGCTCGCTCAAGGCAAAGATCTCGAAGAAGTAGGTATGGCCGGTTTCGACTTCACCCTCTCGCCAGAACTCGTCGATCTTCAGAAGCGATCCCGTGCCGTAGCCCAGCAGGGCGTTGCCGACCACGGTGTGCATAACGACAGCTGGATCAACGGCTTCTCAAAGGCGTTCTCGGCAACGATTGCCGCCGAAGGGTGGGTCGGCATGACCTGGCCCACCGAGTTTGGGGGCGGAGGTCGCCCAAATATCGAACGAGTCATCATGGCCGAAGAGATGATCGGGGCCGGAGCACCGATCGCCGCCAGCTGGTTCGCTGACCGTCAGTTCGGTCCATCGATTTACACCTACGGAACTGTCGAGCAACAAGAGAAGTACCTGCCGGGCATGCTCGATGGCTCGACCACCTGGGGCATTGGCATGAGCGAGCCCGATAGTGGCTCAGACCTCGCCAGCCTCAAGACCACGGCGGAACGCGACGGCGATGTGTACGTCGTGAACGGGCAGAAGATCTGGACCTCGGGTGGCGCACTTGCTGATTACGTCTACCTGATCTGTCGAACCGACTCTACGGGTAAGCCCCACGAAGGAGTAAGCGAGCTCATCGTGCCGATGGATAGCCCCGGCATCGAGGTGCGAACGATTCGCGACATGGTCAACAACACGCACTTCTGCGAGATCTTTCTCACCGACGTGCAGGTGCCGGTCGAGAACCTCGTCGGGGTTGAAGGCGGCGCATTCAAACAAACCATGGTGCAGCTCGAACACGAACGCGGTGGTATCGACCGTCTCGTCTCGAACCGGCCGTTATACGAACGTGCGAAGTCTCGGGCAAACACCGACGACCCGCTCGTCCGGCAACAGCTCGCTCGGCTCGAAGCCGACTACCACGTCGGGCGGCTGCTCGTCTACCGAGAGGTGCTCCGACAAGCACCCAAGGGCTTTAGCGCGGCCACCAAAGTGTTCTGCACAGAGCACCAGGTGCGCGTTGCCGAATTTGCTGCGCATGTCCTTGGCCCGGAAATGACGCTCGACAATCAGCAAAGTCAAGAGTTCTGCTACAGCCCGAGTTATAAGCTCGCCGGCGGCACCAGCGAGATCATGCGAAACATCCTCGGCGAGCGCGTGCTCGGCCTTCCCCGAGAACCCCGGCCTCAGCGGGCGAACTAAGCGGCGTCAGCCTCGGTGTAGATCTTTGTGTGCTCAACATCGAGCGCTTCAGCAGAGTCGCGCTCGAGCGCGTCAGACCCAACCGGAATGATGTCGAGGTGCGAGGTCGGCAAACGAATCGTGAACGTGGTGCCTTCGCCAACCGTGCTGTCTGCGGCGATTGAACCTTGGTGGCGTTCGGCGATTCGGCGGCAGACCGACAAACCAACGCCAGTGCCTTCGTACTCCGAACGCCCGTGCAGACGCTGGAACGGGGCAAAGATCTTTCGGGCGTACTGCTCCTCGAAGCCAATGCCGTTGTCGGTGACCGTGATGTCGTACCAACCGTTCGGCGGCTCATCTCCCACTCGAGACTGCGACTTGACATGCTTGGCGTGAAGCATGATCTGCGGAGCAACGCCATCGCGACGGAATTTCAAGGCATTGCCGATCAGGTTCTGGAAGAGTTGCCCCATTTGTGATTCGTCGACCGGCAGCGTTGGCATGCGGCCGATGTCAATCGTCGCTCCGGACTCCTCGATCGCGATTTCGAGATCGGAGACAACGCTGTCGATGACCGAGCGCAGAGGGGTCGGGACCATGGCGGTGCCGCGGGTGGTGACGCGAGCAAAGGTCAGTAGATCATCGATCAAGTTCTGCATTCGCGAGACCGCACTGTTCATGCGGCGCATGTAGTCCTCGCCCTTGTCATCGAGGTCGCCGTCAAGATGTGCTGCAAGGCGGCCCGAAAAGGCAGTCACCTTCCTGAGTGGTTCCTGAAGGTCGTGGCTGGCAACCTGCGCGAATTCGAGAAGGTCACGGTTGCTCTCTTCGAGGCGCTCTGCGGCGCGGACCGAGCGGAACTCGGCCAGGCGTTGCGAGGTCATGTCTCGGCTGACTGCGGTAACGAGGGTGACGTTTCCGTCCGTATCGAAGGCCTGCATGCAGCGCCACTCGAACCATCGACTCTCGCCATCGGCATCGACCGACGGGCTCTCGACAACGATGTCAGGGTCCCCTGGCTTCTGCGCCAAGTTGATGTCGATCATTTCTTGCACGAGGTCAGACTTATCTGGTTCGAGCTCGGTGATCTTGAGTCCAACGCAGCCGTCTGGGAAGCGATCGGCAAACAGCTCGTCGTACGCTTTGTTTGCATAGACAAGTGTGCCGTCGCGGGCGTACGCCATGATCGGGCTGGTTTGGTTGTGAAGCAGCTGCTTCACGAGTGCCATGCTGCGCTCGTCGAAACGAGCCTCTTCCGCGGCTTGCTCCCGGGACACTATGCGCTCTTGGGAAGCTCGACCATCTCGAGCCAGTAGCGTCCGAGTTCGCCCATCACCGCAACGAGGCCATCAAAGCTGATCGGCTTCGAAATGAAGCTGTTCACGCCGAGGTCGTATGTGCGGTAGATGTCTTCCTCGGCCTTCGATGTCGTGAGGACGACAACGGGGATGCGGCGCAGTTCAGGGTGGCCTTTGATTTCGGCGAGCGCCTCGCGGCCGTCCTTGCGGGGCATGTTGAGGTCGAGAAGGATGAGGCCAGGCAGCGGCCTGTCGCTCTCCAACAGGGCGTAGAGGTGATCCATGAGCTCGACGCCGTCGGTGACCTCGTCGAGAGGGTTGGTGAGAAGGCTGATGGCGAAGGCCTCGCGCGCCATCAGGCGATCGTCTTCGTCGTCATCGGCCAGCACAATGCGAATTGGCTCAACGTTTCCATTGCTCTCGGTCATACTCGCTCTTTCGGCAGAAGCGCCCTCGTGTTGAGGAATTGGAACCGTGGCCTTATGGGCTCACGAGTTGTGAGATGAGCGAATTCGTAAAACTCATGCGAATATGGTGGTCCGCCTACCGGGAGGCCGTCTTGTCAGCCCCAACGATCATTCACCATCTTGAACGTCATGCTTCCGAGCGCGGAGGCCGAGCAGCGCTGCACGACAAGGTGACGGGCACGTGGCGCACGATGAATTGGCGTGACTACAACGGGGCCACGCGAGATATCGCAAAGGCGATGATCGCCGCACGCCTCGAGCCAGGCCAGGTGGTGACGATCCTCGGTGCCAACCGGCCCGAGTGGGTAATTGCTGCGCTCGGGGCCATGCGCATCGGCGGGATCTCGGCCGGCGTGTACACCACATGTTCTGCTGAAGAGATCGGCTACATTGTCGAGCACTCCGAGTCTCCGATTCTGATCATCGAAACGCTTGAGCAACTCGGCCGGGTCCTCGAGGTGTGGGACACCATCCCAACGCTAAAACAAGTCGTGTTGATGCGCGGCGCAGGCGAACACGACGACGCACGGGTTTCGTCCTGGGAAGATTTCATCGCAACCGGAGCCGAGATCGACGACGCCGAGGTCGACGCTCGCCTCGACGCGCTGACCGGAAGTCAGACGGCCGACTTCATTTACACCTCCGGAACGACCGGCCCGCCAAAGGCCGTCATGCTCAGTCACGAGAACCTCGAATGGACCGGTTCTGAGCTCGGCAAGACCGTTGGCATGAACCCCAGCGATGTTGCGCTGTCCTACCTGCCGCTTTCACACATCGCCGAGCAGACCGCGTCCATCATCATGCCCCTGATCTTCGGCTACGAGGTCTACTTCTGTCACGACGGACTTCAGCTTGCCGACTACCTCAAAGAAGCCCGGCCAACGTCGTTCTTCGGCGTCCCACGTGTGTGGGAGCGCTTTGAGGCAGGAGTCAAGAGCCAGCTTGGCCAGGCAACCGGCGCCAAGGCCAAGATCGCCGCCGCCGCTCAATCGGTCAGCATGAAGTACATCGCCGAGAAGAACGCTGGTCGCGTGCCATCCAAGGCGCTCGAGACGCAATACAAAGTCGCTGACAAGCTCGTGTTCTCAAAGATTCATGAAGCGCTCGGATTCGATCGTTGCCGCCTCTATGTTTCGGGCGCTGCCCCAATCCCAGCATCATCGCTTGAGTTCTTCTCCTCGATCGGCATGACGATCACCGAGCTCTACGGCCAGTCCGAAGACACCGGCCCAACGACAACCAACTTGCCTGGCGCAAACCGCTTCGGCACCGTTGGTCGCGCCGTCCCTGGCGTCGAGGTCAAGATCGCCGACGACGGCGAGATCCTTGTTCGCGGCAAGAACGTCTTCGCCGGCTACTACAAGAACCCCGAAGCAACCGCCGAAACCCTCATCGACGGATGGCTTCACTCCGGCGATCTCGGCAAGTTCGACAGCGATGGCTATCTCTCGATCATTGGCCGCAAGAAGGACATCATCATTACCTCGGGCGGTAAGAACATCGCACCGCAAAACATCGAGGAAGCCCTCGCCGGAATCGACATTGTCGGCACCCCTGTCGTTGTTGGTGAGAAGCAGCGATTCCTCGTTGCTCTCCTGACGCTCGAACCAGAGGCTGCTGGTCGCTTTGCCGAAGAACATGGCCTCGACGTTGCAACGATGCATGAATCTGATGCCGTGCGAAAGCACCTCGAAGAGGCGATCACCTCGCAGGTCAACCCACTCATGGCTCGCGTCGAGCACATCCGCAACTTCGTCGTGCTACCGAACGAGTTCTCGACCGACGGCGGTGAGCTCACGCCGACGTTCAAGGTGAAGCGGAACGTCGTAAACGAGAAGTACGCCGATCAAATCGATGCCGTCTACCAGGACGGCCAGGTCCTGTAGGTCTTATCCGCCAGCCACTCCTCGGTCCCGGCCCGCTCGGGTTGACGGCGTGCCCTCCCGTCCCGTCGTGTCCGAACTGCTTCGGCCTTAGCCTCCGCATCGCTTCGCTCGCTCCGTAAGTCGGCCTGCGCAGCATCGACCCCGCCGGTCCTCCGGACACGTCGCCAACCCGACGGATTCTCTCCCCGAGCTGGCGCGATCAGACATACATCATGCGACCGCTGCTCTGCGACCTGCAGCGTTTGCTCGCTCCCCATAGCAAGGGCGCCGGAGGCGGTGGTGACACGGCTTATCGACAGAACCCGTAGATCGCGCCTCTGGCGCTCTCGCTTTTTGAGCTAGCGGGTTTTGGCCTGGTGGAGCTTGCCGTAGACGTGCTGCGTTGGCCGACTTCAGTGAAGCGAGCGAAGCGATGCGGAACGCTGAGGCCGGAGCAGTGCGACTGGGGCAAGCGTTCGGCTGAGGATGAAGCGGGTTAGGCGAGGACGTCCTTTGCGATGATTGTTTTCATGATCTCGCTGGTGCCGCCGTAGATCCTTGCGATACGGGCGTCGGTCCAGGCCCGGCTGATTGGGTATTCGGTGGTGTAGCCATAGCCGCCAAAGAGCTGGAGGCAGCGGTCGGTAACTCGGCCCTGAAGCTCGGAACCCCAGAGCTTTGCTTGGGCTGCCTTTGCTGGGCTGAGCTCGCCGGCGTTCAGCTCGGTGATGCACTGCTCCATGAACGGGCGGGTCACGGCAATCTCAGTTGCGACATCGGCGAGTTCGAACTTGGTGTTCTGAAAGCTGGCGATCGGTGAGCCGAAGGCGGTGCGTTCTTTGACGTAGTCGACCGTCCACTCGAGGGCGGCTTCGGCCGCTGCGAGGCCGTAGATGCCAATCGACAAGCGTTCTTGAGCCAAGTTGAACGTGAGATAGTCGAAGGCTCGACCGTCTTCGCCAAGAAGGTTGGCCGCCGGCACCCGCACGTCAGTGAAGAACAGTTCGGCGGTGTCTTGGGAGTGCTGCCCCACCTTCTCGATGTTCTGACCTCGTTCGAACCCGTCCATCCCGCGTTCGACGACCAAAAGCGACATCGAATTCCGCCCACCATCGGGGTTCGTGCGGGCAACGACGATGATCAGGTCCGAGTTGATGCCGTTCGTGATGAACGTCTTTGAACCGTTGAGGATGTATTCGTCGCCATCGAGGGTTGCGTGCGTGGCGATCGACTGGAGGTCCGAACCGGTGCCGGGTTCGGTCATCGCAATCGCAGTTATGAGCTCGCCTGATGCAATGCCCGGCAGCCACCGCTGGCGCTGCTCGTCGGTGCAGTATTCGACGAAGTAGGGGGTCGTGATGTCGTTGTGGAGCGTGAAGCCAAGGCCAGCGCCACCCAAACCTGCGCCGGCGAGTACTTCGCTGAGCACTGCATTGAAGCGGAAGTCGTCGATGCCGCCTCCGCCAAACTCTTCGTCAACCGACATGCCCAGAAAGCCGTGCTTCCCAGCTTCGACGAACATGTCTCGATCCATGATCCCGGCGCGCTCCCATTCGTCGCCGTGGGGTGCTAGCTCGGAGGAGACGAACGCTTCAAAGCTCGACCGAAACATTTCGTGAGTTTCGTCGTAGATGGTTGACACAATTCCCCTGATTCGTTGATGAATGACTGGGTGGTTTACCGTTTGGTAACTCACGCGATCGCACTCCAGCGTCGCGCACACGAGGGGGAAATGAGAAATGAAGAAGATTTTGTCCGTGATGGCAGCATCGTTGATGTTCGTATTGTCGTTCGCGACCGTCGCCGGTGCTCAAGACAGCGTGGTCGGTACGGTTACGTCTGACCCTGCAACCGTTCCTGCGGCAGGCGAGTACACCTTTACTGCTGAAGGCTCGGACTTCCTGCCCGACTCGACGCTGTTGCTCGGCTCATGCACGGCTCCTGGCGACACGCTCGTACCCGGTACGTCGACTCCAGAGGAGATCGGCGCTGCTGCAGGTGGCATCTCGCCGCTCGAGCACTGTGACGTAGCCAACGCACTCCAGGTCACCACCGACGCTGATGGCAAGTTCAGCCAGGAAGTCACCGCCACGATCGGCGACAACTTCTTCCTTACCGCCGGAACTCTTGACGGGGCCCAGGGCGGCGCAGTCTGGATTCCAATCGTTGACGTTGCAGCTGCTGGTCAGCTCGCTGTCACCGGTGTTGACTCCGGCGTCCTCGCAGGCGCAGGCGCAGCACTCATGGTTGCTGGCGCAGGTGCACTGCACCTCGCACGTCGCCGCGAGAGCTAAGCACATTGCTCATCTGAGCAACACGAACTGAACAGCACTACGAAACGGGGCCCCGCTGGAAACAGCGGGGCTTCTTCGCTTTTGGCGTCAGCTTGGGAGGTTCGTGGCCATGAGAACGAGGGCGGCCAAGGCAACGAAGGCGGTAGTTCGTGTCAGGATCTCATTCAGCAGAACGAATGGTTCAAAGATTCTGTCGGCGTGAACCTTGAAGCTTCGACGCCATTGGGTGACGATCCAAAGCGCCGATGCCAACAGGCCACAGATGATGCTCAGCGTGAGGCCGGCGTTCCCGAAGTCACCGGGCTGACAACTTTCGTCGCTACACACGAAGGCCGGGACGAACACGAGAATCAGGAGTAGCGGGACATACAGGAGGCAACGAAACGCGAAGCCGACCTTGTTCATGGTTTCGTCGTTGTGGCCGGTTGTTCTCATCCTGAACATCGCCCAACGGCCCCAGATAGACACGGCGACGCTGCTCCCGAGCGCGAACACGAGCGCTAGTGAGTGAAACGTGCTGTACAGGTCGGCCACGTCTTAGAAGACCCAGGACCAGAAGCCGAGAAGCTTCAATGCCAGTGCGATGGCAGCGACGATCATGACCATGCGGATGCGGCCTTCGCCGCCTCGTACGGCGAGCTTGGCTCCCACCCATCCACCGATCGATAGCCCGACTGCGAGGACGAGTGCTGGCAGCCAGCGAATGTTCCCTTCGAGAATGAAGATGGGCAGGGCGATGCACGTCGCAAAGAACGTGAAGATGACTTTGACGACGTTGGCCGTCACTAAGTCGAGGCCAGCTCGGCTGAGCGCAGCCAGGAGCACAAGCCCGACGCCCGCTTGGATGGCGCCTGCGTAGATCCCGATCAGAAAGAACACCGCCACGGTGATGGCTGCAGGCCAGTCGTTGCCGTCGGTCTTCACCTGGGGTTTGCGGACCGTGAGAATGATCAGCGGGATCATGATCAGGCCGAAGACCCGTTCGAAGGTTTCGTCGGTGAGTTGGCTGATACCGAACGCACCCACCGCAGCGCCAACGAGCGCTGGCGGGATGATCAGCGTCAGCGACTTTGGGTCGACGGTTTTGCCCTCACGGCGAAACGACAAGAACGAGGCGACGTTCGACGTCAGAATGCCAACGCGGTTCGATCCGTTCGCGGCCACACCAGGCACGCCCGCGATCACGAGAAGCGGCACAGTCAGCATCGAGCCACCGCCCGCCATGGCGTTGACCGCTCCAGCGAACGCTCCGCCCACGAGCAAGATGAGGGCGTCGAGGATCGTCACACGATCACGCTATCTGAAGCGAGTGGAGGCGGCGGATTGCGAAGCTAGGACGAAGCTGCGGAGCCGGTTCGTCCGGTCGGGGGCCTCTGGCTAGCTGGCGAGCATCGAGGAGCCGCTAGGCGACGGATTGCGAAGCTAGGACAAAACAGCGAAGTGGTAACCGCCGTAGATCTGCTCCTGGGGCACGATCTCAAGCTGGCTGATATTGACGTGCCATGGGGCGTCAACCATGTGGATGATCGATGCAGCGACGTCTTCGGGTTGCAGCTCGGTGATGCCGGTGTTCTGCACTCGCTCGCGCACTTCCGGATCGTCGACGGCAACGTCGTAAAACTCGGTGGCGACTCGGCCGGGGTTGATCTCGCTGACACGCACACCCGAACCACTGAGCTCGTTGCGCATGTCTCGACAGAACTTGTGCACGGCGGCCTTTGAAGCGCCGTAGAGCGCTGTGGGCCCAGCGTGCATTGCGGCGGTCGAGCTCATATTGACAACGTGGCCGCGGCGGCGTTCGAGCATTCCGGGCAAGACTGCCCGTGTCATGTGGATAAGCGCCGTCACGTTGGTGTCGATCGTGCGCTCGATGTCGGCGATGTCAGCGGTCGCCAACGATCCCATCGCTCGTCCAAGACCTGCGTTGTTGATGAGGATGTCGACCTGATGGTTGTGCTCGATCGCAGCTACAGCGTCGCGGTCTCGAACGTCGAGCTCGAGCGGAACGCATCCGGTCTCGGAGGCGAGCGCCGCGAGGCGCTCGATGCGGCGAGCGGCAGCGATGACGTTGACGTTGCGAGCACGAAGCGCTCGGACGGTTGCGGCTCCAATGCCGCTCGAAGCACCGGTGACCAGCGCAGTGTCGGTCGGCTGCAGGCTCATGACGCCCCCTCGGCGGCCCAGTACTCGTCTCGTAGCAACCGCTTGTAGAGCTTGCCGGTTGGGTGCCGGGGTAGTTCGGCGCGAAAGTCGACCGAGCGTGGGCATTTCACATCGGCGAGCTGCTCGCGGCAGTAAGCGATGAGTGTCCGTTCGAGCGCAGCAGCTTCCTCGTCGGTGGCAGGCATCGTGGCCGGCTGGACTACGGCCTTGACTTCTTCGCCGAAGTCCTCGTTTGGGACACCGAAGACTGCGGCGTCGACTACATCGGGGTGCATGCTTAGCGCGTTCTCCGCTTCCTGCGGGTAGATGTTGACGCCGCCGGAGATAATCATGAACGCCTTGCGGTCGGTTAGGTAGAGGAAGCCGTCCTCGTCGACCTTGCCGATGTCGCCAAGCGTCGAACGTCCACCGTCGACCTTGGCAGCCGCGGTCTTCTCCGGGTCGTCGTGGTATTCGAACTCGCCAGCGCCGCTGAAGTACACGCCGCCTTCTTCGCCGACGGGTAGCTCGTTGCCGTCCTCATCGAGGATGTGGAGTGTGCCGAGGACCGCCGAGCCAACCGTTCCCTTGTGGGCGAGCCATTGTTCGCTGTTGCAGTAGGTGAGGCCGTTGCCTTCGGTGCCGGCGTAGTACTCGTGCACGATCGGGCCCCACCAGTCGATGAGTTGTTCCTTGGCCGGGACTGGGCATGGTGCGGCGGCGTGGACGGCGCACTCGAGTGACGACAGGTCGTACTTCGTGCGCAGGTCCTCGGGCAGCTTGAGCATGCGAAGGAACATGGTTGGGACCCACTGGCTTGTGGTCACCTGATACTTCTCGATCGCGGCCAACGCTCCCTCGGCATCGAATCGCTCCATCAGTACAACGGTGCCGCCGACGCGGTTGACGGCGCGCGAGAAGCGCAAGGGTGCCGCGTGATACAGCGGCCCGGGCGAGAGGTAGACACAGCCTGGTGAGAACGAGAACAATGCCCCTGCGAGCCTCGCCACTGCATCGCCGGTTCCCAATGGCTCGACCGCATGGTTCGGAAGCACACCCTTGGGGCGCCCGGTCGTTCCCGAGGAGTACAGCATGTCCATCCCCTCGAGGCGATTGGGGAGGGGCGTAGTTGGAGAGTCGGCAATCGCCACTTCCAGCGGTTCGTGGTGTTCGAGCGCTCCGCCCACCACCAACCGAGAGCGAACGTCGGGGGTGTTGTCGACGAGGCCGGCGGCCATTTCGGCGACGTACGGCGACACGATGAGTGCCTTCGCACCGCAGTTGTTGACGATGTAGCTCGACTCGTCGGCGTTCAAGCGGCTGCTGATGGCGGTGTAGATAAGGCCGGCGTAGTGGCAGCCCCACAGCAGGGGCAGGTATTCGAGCCGATTCTCCATGCAGAACGCGACGTGGTCGCCAGGCGCGAGCCCAAGCGAGCGGAACCAATGCGAGAGCTTGTTTGCCATGGCATCGAGCTCGGCGTACGTCATCGATTCGCCCGACGTCGCCATGATGATCGCAGGTTTATCTGGGGTCAGACCGGCCCAATGGCCCGGAAACAACGTCAGTTCTTGCGCTTCCTGTGCCTCAACAGCCATCAATTCCCCCTGTTTTTGCTTGCCGTGACCCTAGATCGGGCCTGCCGTCAGCAAAAACCGGTGGATTTGGGGGTCAGACCCCAACTACGTACCGTTCCGCCAATACGGGGTCTGACCCCACGCCGTTCCGCTAGTACGGGGTCTGACCCCACGTCTGGGGATAGTGATCCGATTCGGAAGCGAGCCAGGCGGCAGCAGAGTGGCTGAATCTTCGGTTTTCGAAAGAATCACAAAAATTGGAAACCAAACTTTTGTCGTTTTTCCCAAAAAGCGGCTGAAATCATAAAAACGGGCGAATTTTGTTTCTCCATCGTTGGTAGTTGGCGTGCAAATGCTCGATAGTGATCTCACGGAACAAACGACCGAGGGCGGAACCGTCGGTCACGACAACCAAGGGAAATCACGATGACTCCTCCAAACGCAACGAACAACCTGATGAGCACCCAGCCACAGGCAGGCTTCGGCTTTGGTGTGACCGAGTCCCCGTACGGTGACTCTCCTGATCACCTCACGTTCGAAGAGATGCGCGAGATGCCAATGCACATGGCGCTTGGCTTCGACACCTCTATCGACGACTAACAGCTCTTTGAAGAGCGTCACCTCTTGAGGTGGCGCTTTTCCTTTGCTCGGCCTCACGTCTAGCACGGAGCGGCGGCTCCACATCCAGTTCGCACGAGTTACTCGTGAACGAGCGTCGTCCACCGACGACACACCCCCAACCGCTGCACGTCCATGCAGCACCCCGACATTCAACACTCCCCGACATTCAACAAAGGACAGCTCATGAGCTACCAGGAAGACATCAACTCCCTCCAGACCGTCATTGCGAACGAGGGCAGCGAGTGGGGCGCAATCAGCGCTGAGTACGCCACCCGCATGCGCCTGCAGAACCGCTTCAACACCGGTCTTGACATCGCGAAGTACACCGCCGGCATCATGCGCAAAGACATGGCCGACTACGACGCCGACAACACGCAGTACACCCAGAGCCTCGGCTGCTGGCACGGGTTCATTGGTCAGCAGAAGATGATTGCGGTCAAGAAGCACCAAGGCTCGACCAGCAAGCGCTACCTCTACCTCTCGGGTTGGATGGTCGCCGCACTTCGCAGCGACTTTGGCCCACTTCCAGATCAGTCGATGCACGAGAAGACCTCGGTGCCATCGCTCATCGCCGAGCTCTACACCTTCCTCAAGCAGGCTGATGCTCGCGAGCTGAACCACATCTACCGCGACCTCGACGAAGCTCGTGCAAACGGCGACGCCGACGCGGAAGCTGCAGCGATCTCGGCGATCGACAACTTCGAGACCCACGTCGTGCCGATCATTGCCGACATCGACGCAGGCTTCGGTAACGAAGAAGCGACCTACCTGCTCGCCAAGGAAATGATCATGGCGGGGGCTGCGTGTATCCAGATCGAAAACCAGGTGTCTGACGCCAAGCAGTGCGGTCACCAGGCCGGCAAGGTCACCGTTCCTCACGAGGACTTCCTCGCAAAGATCAACGCCGTTCGCTACGCGTTCCTTGAGCTCGGGGTTGAAGACGGCGTCATCGTTGCTCGCACCGACTCGCTCGGCGCAGACCTCACCCAGAAGATCCCGGTCTCCCAGGAGCCAGGTGATCTCGCAAGTAAGTACATCGCATTCCTCGAGACCGAAGAGATCTCGATCGAGGACGCCAAAGACGGCGAAGTTCTCATCAAGACCGACGGCAAACTCACCCGCCCGGTTCGCATGCCGAACGGCCTCTACTCGTTCAAGCCAAACACCGGCGCAGAGCGTGTGGTCCTCGACTGCATCACCAGCCTCCAGAACGGCGCCGACCTGCTGTGGATCGAGACCGCAACGCCAAACGTTGCCGAGATCGCCGGAATGGTGAACTCGGTCCGCGAAGTCGTTCCAGACGCCAAGCTCGTCTACAACAACTCGCCATCGTTCAACTGGACCATCAACTTCCGCCAGCAGGTATTTGATGCGTGGACCGAAGAGGGCAAGGACATGGGCGAGTACGTCCGGGCCGAGCTCATGGATGCCAAGTACGACGACACGCCGCTGTCGATCGAAGCCGACGCGCTGATCCAGTCATTCCAGAGCGACGCATCACGCGACGCTGGCATGTTCCACCACCTCATCACCCTGCCTACCTACCACACCGCTGCGCTGTCGACCGACAACCTGGCCAAGGGGTACTTCGGCAAGGAAGGCATGCTCGCCTACGTCAAGGGCGTGCAGCGTCAGGAGATTCGCCAGGGCATCGCCACGGTGAAGCACCAGGACATGGCTGGTTCGAACATGGGTGACGATCACAAGGAGTACTTCTCCGGTGAACAGGCACTCCTCGCCGGAGGCAGCGCCAACACCATGAACCAGTTCTAGGGCGAAGCCCTAGAACGAACGGCTCTTTCCTGTCGGGGGAAAGACGACAAGGCCGCATCGGATTTCCTCCGGTGCGGCCTTTGTCTTCTCAGGCAGGTGGGGCGGGAGCGAGCTTGCCCTCGACGCCATGCCGGGCGATTGCCTCGGCGACCATGCCGCTTGCCTTTGCGTGTTCGACAAATGCAGTGAGGTACGCAAAGCCTGCCGGGTCGCGGTCCTTGGGTGTGCCCATTGCCTGCTGCACGGTCATGAACCTGCCTTCCAGTAGCCGAGCCGATGGCATCGAGTCGAGGTCGGTCGCCAGCCGCGGTCGCAAGCCAGCGTTCGCGTCAAGCTTCTGTTCGGCGAACGCCTCGAACGACGCGTCGAGGCTCTCGACTTTGACGAGCTCGGCGTGCTCGATGTTGCGCTCGAGCCACAAGCAGTACGCAGCTCGGTCTTTCACCGCAATGCGCATGCCCGGCTGGTCAAGATCGGCCAGGCTCTGCGCCGACGATCCCTCCGGCACCATCAGCGTCGCCTCGATCTCGGCATACGCCGCGGTGAAGTTGATGTGCACCGCACGCTGGGCTTCGGCGCCGATGTTGCCAATGTCCCAAACTCCCTCAGTCGCTCCATCGGCCACCGAGCCGGGGGAGGGGTAGGTCGTCATCTCGACCGGAACCCCAAGCGAGCGGGCCAGGGCCTGGGCCATGTCGGGTGACGGGCCCACCGGGGTTCCATCGTCGAGTGTTTCCACGACGAGGAGAAAGTTGCTGAGGTTGATGGCTGCTCGCAGCGTGCCGGTCGGGGCAAGGGCGGCGACAGCTTCAGGGCTCGGTGGGTCGAGATGCATCTCAGGACAGTACTTGCCTACGGCTCGGAAGGGAGCTTGCAGGAGATGTCGTCGCACGCACCGTTCGCCCGGTGTAGGCGCAGGTGGTCAGCCACACATCCCAATGTTTGAGCGACCGTTTCGAGTTCGCCTCCCATCGGTGCGAGCAGAAGCCGTTCGACCGTGGCGGCATGTTGGCCCGCCGCTGAGCGGAGGGCTTCTCGTCCGGCGGCGGTGATCGTCGCATTGACGACGCGGCCATCGGTGCTTGACTGCTCACGTTGGATCCAGTCCCGGTCTTCTAGACGGGCGACGGTCTGGGTGACAAGCGCAGCGGACGCTTCGATCTGTCGAGCAAGTTGAGACATCTTGACCTGGCCGCCGTGCCCATCCACCCGCACCAAAATCTCGTATTCGCGATGCGTCATTTGGTGATCGGTGACGAGCTCAATCTCAAGCTCTCGATCAAGAATTCTGACGGCGTCCAGCAGCGACGTCCACGCTCGTAGTTGGGTTGGCGTCAGATGGGCACCGGTGCCGTCGTACGTTGTCACTGCTCTCCCTACGTCGCTGACGATTCACTTGCGACGCCGTTTCAAGCCTACTACGTTGAGTGTTGCTTAAAAATTTAAGGAAAGCCGATGTCAGGTACTAGGGGGAATTGCATGTTTGGCACGTTTGGCACAGTGAAACGAAACGCTGTCGGGGTCGGGGCCACGATTCTGCTGGCGATAGCGATGGTGATGGCAGTCGGACTTTCTACTGCTTCGGCACAAAGTGGTGCCGATGACCCCGGACAGGTCGAGGCCGGGATGGCTGTCTACGAATCGAATTGCGCCGGTTGTCATGGAGCAGAAGGTGAGGGTTCGGATCGGGGCCGACCACTTACCGGCATTGCTTCGCAGGGCGACCGAGCGACCCACATCGCAAGCGTGACCAGCGGTAAGGGCAATATGCCAGCATTTGGTGAGCGACTGTCGGATGACGAAATCGGCTCTGCTGTGAGCTTTGTGCGCCTTACATTCGTCGCCCAGGACGAGCCCGCGGAACTCGCGGTGACTGGTTACAACAGTACGTTCCTCGCACTCATCGGTGCGTTGCTCGCAGTCGGTGGCGGAGGCCTTCTTGCCCTGTCGCAACGGCGAAAGTTTGCGGACTGAAGCTGTCTGTCATCGCGGCGACGCAATCTAGGAGAGCAGTGCCTGTACTGACGGGCTTGACGATCCGTAGCTCACGATGGCTACATCGAGGTCGACATCTGCGACGAGCTCAAAGGCTCGTTCCATAGCGTCCACGATCCACGATGACGAATTGCCGAAGGCGCCGCCGCCCAGCAGGGTGAGAAAGACTGCTGGGTTGCCGGTTCGTTCGGCGTTCGCAGCTGCGGCGAGCATCGTGGCTTCATAGCTTGCGTCGAGGACAAGCTTGGCAAACGATTCCCATTCACTCGCCTGATACGGGGAATACGCAATCGGCAGAGCCGAACAGTACGCCTGGGTGACGAGCTGGCCGTTGTTGCCGAGCGACACTTCGGTGTCGGCGTGAATGCCGATGCGGAGATACCCCATCGCGGCGTAGCGGTCATCTGCTGTCATGGATGTGATCAGATTGTCGATGTCCGTAAGCTCCGTCGAGTCGGCAAGGGCATAGCCGTTGCGCATCTTCCAACGCTGGCCAGCCAATGGCGTTGCCAGGTCGGCGAGGCAGTCAACCTGTCGGCTCTCGCTCTGCCCAAGCTCGCCGTCGAGAGGAAGAAACCAGTTTCGATACACCGTCCCCGGCGCACAGGCGATCGCACACGCAGGGCCCTGAGTCAGATCGAACTCGTATCCGCTAACACCCTCGTCGGGGCTCACGCTAGGCGACACCATCTCGAGCAGGTTGAACTGTGACGCGACCTGAAAGAAGGCTCCGGCATTCTCGGGGAGGCGGTGAAGGTCCTGCACGTTTGCAACAACCTCGCGCACGCGAAGGTTTCCCGCACGGCGCACGTTGCTCGCCCGGAGCTCTGCCAACGACGGCATCGAGACGGAGCCGACATCGAACGTTCGCCCGTTGGCTAACGAGGTCAGCGTCCTTCCGTCGAGCTCCATACTCGCGTGAACCGTGTGCCGATCCGTTTCGGTGAAACCGAACAGATCTTCAAAGAAACCCATGCATCGAGTCTGCCAGGTCGACGAATATGACGGCCTCGCAACACAACATTTCGAAGCACTTTCGCTCGTTCAGCGTTCACTCTGGGTGTGGGCGAGATCGACGAACCAAATCAGCGTCAGACACGAATGCGAGTGGCGCGGGTCATCGCCGGAGCAGGTGGGCTTGCGCATCTGGTAGCTCCCGAACTCCTCGTCGTGCCGCAGGATCCGTTTGGTCCGACCATCGGTCTCGATCCGTCGACCTGGGCGCTACGGATACTCGGCCTTGTTGCCATCGTTGGTGCTGTCGTCGTTGGGCGCCTTGCCACCGTTGGGCGAACGCTCATCTTCACCAGCACGATCTTGTCGATCTTCTTCATTGCCTGGGAGTTCCGAACGCCAGTGCTCGTACTCGTCGTGCCGTTGTTTGTCTCCAGCGGTTTGCTCGTGAGTCCGTCGGCGACCCGAGCCCCCTCAGTCGAGAGTCGGCGTGCGGCGATCGGGTCGATCGCCATCGGCGGCTACCTGATCTGGCGAATGCTCGCCGCATACGCCGACCGATTCACGCCAACCCACGATGACTCAGTGGCCACAGCGCCGAACTGGCGACCTGACTGGATGTGGCTCGGGGCCGTCGGTCCGACCTCCGCAGTTGTCACCGCTGGCGGTTTGTCGGCAGGTTCACACCTGCTGAGCTACTGGCGAGCGAACGAAACCCCGGCCACTCTGACGGCTGTTGCGAACGAGTACGGAGTCGCCCGATTCGAGCTTGCCGACCTGCAGCCTGACTCGGGTTACGTCTACCGCGTGTATGCCAGCGGCGAAGACCCCAGCCAAGACGTGGTTCCGTTCACCACGCCACCAACCGGAGCGCACGACGTCACGATCGCATTCGGCTCGTGTGCCAGCACCGGCTCGAACGGCGCGGTGTTCGACGCCATCCGTGGGATGAACCCCGACGTGTTCGTTCAGCTCGGCGACCTCCACTACGGCAACCTCACCTCGAACCGGCCTGCCGACCACATCACCATGCTCGGCCGGTCGCTCTCAACGCCAGCGCAGTCGGCGCTCTACAGCTCGGTGCCGAGCGCCTGGATTTGGGACGACCACGACTTCGGGCCCAACAACTCTGACTCGACGAGCCCTGCTCGGGATGCAGCGCTCGCTGCCTATCGCAACGCTGTTCCGCATTGGTCGGTCGACCCCGATGTCAACAAAGCGATCAACCAGGCCTTCACCGTTGGGAGAGTTCGCATCATCACCAGCGACACTCGGTCGCAGCGAACCGCGTCGACAATGCTTGGCGAAGCGCAGGAAGCTTGGCTGATCGACGAGCTTGTTGAAAGCGCCCGTACTCATGCGCTTGTCGTGTGGGCCATGCCGACGCCCTGGAACTTTCCGGACATCCCGGGAAGCGATGTGTGGGGCGGCTTCCCCGAAGAGCGGCGCCGAATTGCAAACGCGATCGCTACAGCGGGAATCTCCAACCTGGTGATGATTAGCGGTGACTGGCATCTCGGTGCGATCGACGACGGGACGAACACGGCGTACGCCGACAACGACTATCCCGGCTTTCCGCTTATCCATGGCGCGCCACTTGATCGCCCTGGGGCTCGCACGAACGATCCGTACAGTCACGGTGTGTTCTCGAACGCGGGCCAGTTCGGCACGGTTGAAGTCGCCGACGATGGCGGCAGCTCGATCGACGTGACGTTGTGTGTGCACCTCTGGACAGGGGAGCGGCTTGGTGAATTCACGACGAGATTCGACGTCGCAGACGTGTAACTCGGGCTGGAAAATCAACAATCTGAGATTTCTTTGGAAATTCCGGAGGGTTTCTTGGAGTCGGTTGCACTACTCAGCATGGAAACACTTCACAGCAACCTCAATGCACCTATCCACCAGAGCTCAGTTCTTACTGGAGCTCCTCTTCTCGCCAAGATCGGCGCCGGTGTCGCCGCCGTGGCCGCTGCAGCCAGCCTGCTTGCGTGGCCCGATCCTGTGGCCGTCGCCGCCTCGTTCGTGGGTGTGCTTACGGCGTGGCGTCTTGTTCAGCTCGCTGTCACCATCGAGGGAGACGAAATCGTCGTACGCAACCTGTTCGTGACGCAGCGATTTGCTCTAGAAACTGCGGTAATCACCTACGCCACCTCAGATCTCCGGACCCGCACCGCTTGGGGTGGCCACTTCCTGCCAAAGGGGTCGATCACCAAGATGGCTGACGACAACATGCAGACGGACGCAAAGCTCATCCGCATTTTCGACTCGGCAGACGAGACCCACTCGACACACATCGATTGCAGCCTTGGCCTCCTGCCAGCAACACAGGCCGCCCTCTTCGAGACCATCAACGACGCTCTCTAGGGGGCTATTGACCCCACAACCCTCTCGGTTTATTGTCTGAGTAACAATAAATAACCACCTGCGGTCGAGGGTCGACCGCAGATGAGACGAGTGGAAAGAGAATGACTACTGATCACATCCGCCAATCCATCCAGACGGATCGCTCCGTCACTGAGGGGCAAGCAATCCCGACACGTGAGATCCGAGCGGTCTACGACGAAGACACCATCCGGGTCTACCAGGCCTGGCCCACGGCATTCACGACATGGTCATCGCGGGCCGTGACGACGAGGCCGCAAACATGCTCCCGCCAGAGCGCCCCTACCCGAACCCCGTTCCTGGGGTGGGTGAATAGCTAGCGGGTCACGCCATCGGCGATCGCAGCTTCGGCGACGACCTTGGCCACGTGGAGGCTGACGGCCGGGTCGAACACGCTCGGCACGATGTGGGTGGCCGACAGTTCGTCGGAGGTCACCTCGTCGGCGATGGCTTTCGCCGCTGCGAGCTTCATGTTCTCGGTGATGTCGGTGGCCTTGGCATCGAGCGCACCGCGGAAGATGCCCGGGAACGCCAACACGTTGTTGATCTGGTTCGGGTAGTCGGAACGGCCAGTGGCCATGACCGAGACGAGACCTTCAACGAGCTCGGGGCGGATCTCGGGGTCGGGGTTGGCCATAGCGAACACGATCGGATCTGAGGCCATGGATTCGATGTCGGTTGGAGTGAGGATGTTCGGAGCGCTCACACCGATGAAAACGTCTGCTTCGACCATGACCTCACTCAACGAACCTTGCAGGCCACGTTGGTTGGTGTTCTCGGCAAACCACTGCTTTGCCGGGTTAAGGCCCTCGCGTCCGTCGTAGACAGCGCCCTGTGAATCGACCCCGACCAGATGGCCAACACCAGCACCGAGCAGGATCTTGCCGATCGCGACACCGGCAGCGCCAACACCCGACATGACAACCGAGACGTCTTCGATCTGTTTGCCGGCGACTTTGAGTGCGTTGCGAAGGCCGGCGAGAGTGACGATGGCGGTGCCGTGCTGGTCGTCGTGGAAGATCGGAATGTCGAGCTTCTTCTTCAACTCTTCTTCGATGTAGAACGCTCCTGGTGCCGCGATGTCTTCGAGGTTGACGCCACCAAAGGTCGGAGCCAGACGGACAACCGTTTCGATGATCTCGTCAGGGTCCGTTGTGTCGAGACAGATGGGGAACGCGTCGACGCCGGCAAAGGCCTTGAACAGCAGCGCCTTGCCTTCCATAACCGGCATTGCGGCCTTGGGGCCGATGTCGCCGAGGCCAAGCACGGCAGTGCCGTCGCTCACGATGGCCACGGTGTTCTTGCGAATCGTGTACTCGTCGGCCAAGCGCTCGTCCTCGGCGATCGCCGAACAGACTCGGGCAACGCCCGGCGTGTAGGCCATCGAGAGGTCGTCGACGTCGTCGACCGGGCACAGCGGGAGTGTCTCAATCTTTCCGCCCTCATGCATGCGGAACGTCCGATCGTGATGCCCGAGCACGTCAACATCAGGAAGATCGACAACAACATCGACGATCTGCTGTTGATGCTCAACGCTCGAGCAGTTCACGACAATGGTGCGCTCGAGGGTTGGGCCCTTGGCCACGAACCCCTCGATGGCAAAGATGTTGCCACCGTTCTCACCGATCGCGGTGGTGAGGCGGCCGAGCACGCCAGGGACGTTCTTGAGACTGACCGTCAGGGCGATCGAGTACTGAGTGGACGTGGTGGCTTCGAGGTCGGTCATAAGACGACCACGCTACTCAGACCCGACTGATCAGCCAGTCTCAAGATCGATGAAATTCACACGAAGTTGCGTTCCTATCGGCGAGCGTCGTCGGCCGACGTCGCATCAGCAATTCGATCGACTCCCAACCCGCCGCGCATTCTGTCGCTTCCGCTGTTACCAGTGAGGGTGTCGTTGCCTCGACCGCCGATGAGGAGGTCATCGCCGCCGTCTCCTCGGAGACGATCGTTGCCCGCTCCGCCATAGAGCCGGTCGTCATCGGGACCTCCGCGGAGGACATCATCGTCAGCGCCGCCACGGACCTCATCTGCTCCGGCTCCTCCGCTAATGATGTCGGCTCCTTGATGCCCAAAGATCCGGTCGTCACCGGATTGACCGAGCGCCACATCATTGCCGTAGCCGAGACAGATGATGTCGTCGCCACCGCCTCCGCGGACGGTGTCATCACCAGGCCCGGCCCAGATGACGTCGTCCGCCGGTGTCCCGTCGAGTCGATCGCTGCCACGAGTGCCGACGATCGTTGCTTGCTCGCCCCGGCAGAACCGGACCGGCAGGGTTTCCTCTGGTTCTGGTGTGGATGGTTCAGGAGCCGCCGTGGTGGTGGTCGTCGATGTGGTCGTCGTTGTTGTCGGGACGACGGAAGTCGTTGTGGTTGTCGCCGGCGCTTGGGTCGTGCTGGTTGTTGTTGGTGCCGGAGCCGTTGTGGTCGTCGTGTCCGCTACTGGCGGCATGCCGTTGGGGGCACAATACGCCCGGTCAGAAGCGGTCGTAATCGATCGACCTGAGCGGCAGAGCTCGGCAAAAAGTGTTGCCGAGTCGACCTTGATCGGGCCGTCGTATTGCGGCCGGAACTTCAGCGCTGGTCCCGGCAGCGGGTTCTTTCCGTCGGGCCCGTTGTTGGTCAGGTAGCCCATGCCGCAACCCGACGGCTCGTCGTTGGAGAAGTTCACACAGTTGTCGAGCCACATCTGGTTGACCTCGGGGTGCCATCCGCCCCACCAATCAGCGTGGACCGAGGTTCCCCGATCGGCCTTGATCTCTCCGGTTTCGCTATCGACATCTGACGAGAGGTACCAGCCTTCGGTGGTCTCGCCGACCTCGAGCGGATATACGATGATGTACTCGATGTTCGGTGTCGTGGCTCGCTCCTCGCACTCGCTGTAGAACCAGCCACCCACGCGCGCAAGACCCCAGTTGCCGGGGTCTGCAGGGTTTTCACGGTTCCAGCAGTTCGGGAACTTCACGTGCATCTCGATGGTTCGGTGCGGGTCGTCGGTGACGCCGTACTCGATGAAGTACTTGTCGCCGTCACAGTTCGGGATGGTCTCGGACTGGTCGGTTCGGTCTCCCCGCCATTGGTTTGAACACATGAACGACGCTTCACCAGTGCTCGGTCCGGCCGTGCCGCCCTCGTTCCAGCTCGTCGTGTGGACCTGATTGTCGGTCACCATGGCGGCGCCAGGTGGGTAGACCTCGGAGCGGCCCTTCGCCAGGCCATACCCCTTGTAGTAGACGATGATTCGCTCAGGAATTCGGACATCCCCGGATGCGTCGAACATCGCCGGAGCCCAATACCCCGTGCGGTTCAGCTCCTGGCCCTGGCACGTGCCCGAACCCGAGTTGAGCAACGTGTCGTACGTTGAGTACGCATTCGTGTCGGTATTTCCCCAGAACATGTGCAGGTGTGCCGCGCCCGGCTGGTTCGGCGACACGATTGGATCGTCGTAGCCGAAATGGCTGAACTCGCACGACGTGCGGAACTGGCCGCCCTCGATCGTGGGGAACGCATGCTCCGACGAACCGCCGGGCTGTCCGAGATAGTCGCTGCGAGGGCCGAGGTGATCCTCGATCACCAGGTCATCCATTGCCGTGTCGGCGAACGCACTTGTGTCATGGTTGCGATTGCGAACACTGCTCGCGTGGATCATCGCCAAGTTGTCGTCGTACTGCGGTGCTGATGCATTGGCTCCGGCCTGGGTGCCGAGAAACGCTGCGATGAGCGAGGCGACAGCAAGTATCGCGCCGGCACCTATCAGGGGTATTCGTCGATGGTTGAACATGTGTTGCTCCTCGTGCTGCCCGGTAGTCAACCTTCGACAGAGAGGCGCAATGTCCGCACCGGGGATCGCGACCCGGTCGAGTTTCAGAGCAGTGCGTGAGGGCTAGGGGAGTGCAGTCAGCGACGCTTCGGTCACGATGCCACGTTCGACCGCAAAGTCGGCAAGGGCCAGACGCCGTTCAACAGCGACGTTGTCGATCGATCCACGGAGTCCGCCCACGCCGGCCTTATCGAGTTTGATGCAGAGATGATCGAGCTTGCGGTTCACCTTGGTCAGGCTCCAACCCAGCCGCTTCGCTACCTCTCGGTTCGAAGGGAGGTCGGCTGCGGTGATGGGGCCAATAAGACGTCGCTCGCTCAGCGCAACCATCAGCTGGAACTGTTCGTCATTGAAGACGAGCGCTCCAGTTGTCAGGGTTCGGTCAGCGACCGAACTGGCGATAACTGACGCGCTTCGCGGACCGGGGTGGGATGGGTGCTCGATCTGTAGGCGATAGTTCGAGCGCCCTGCAGAGAACGTCACGGCATTGTTCTTGAAGGGAATTGGCAGGGTGGCGCCAGCTGCGATTCGAACGTACGACGCTCCATCGAGGTCGGTCACAATGAGCGCTGCGCTGCGGCCATTGTTCTCGATCAGCCACTGGCCATTTGTGGCGCTGATCGTTCCTTGCACCCGATGAAGCTCACGGTTGGTTTCGTCGATGACCACGTCGCCCGCCCGGCCGAACGTAAGAGTTTCAGTTGGTTCGACCTCGCGCCGATGCTCCAGAAAGGACACAATGAGTGGCGCGGGTTGCGATTCATGTGACGACACAAGTACTCCCACAAGCGGTTCTTGACGCCTACGACGTTGGTGGTTTGCTTGGCGCGGGCGGTCACGGCGTAGCGTACCGAGCAGTCGATCGCTCCAGCGGCGCACCGGTGGCGATCAAGGCGTTGCACGCCACTCTTGATTCCCCCGAAGAGGTTCGGGCGTTCACCGAAGAGGCGAATGCAATGCATCGGCTGCACGGACGGAGCGAAGTCGTCCAGCTCCATCGAGCGTTCGTTGCGGAGGGGCGACCGATTCTCGTCATGGAGCTGTTGGCGGGAACCCTTGCTGAGCGGCTGGCCTCGCTCGGCACGCTCGATCCGACCGAGGTGCGAACGATCGCGGGAGAGCTACTCGATGCAGTTGTAGTCGCTCACGATGCCGGTGTGGTTCACGCCGACATCACGCCCGCGAACGTATTCATGCGGCCGAACGGAGCGATCGTGCTTGCTGACTTTGGGGTGGCCCGAGTCGATGACGTGACGCTCACCGGCGGTGCTGGCGTGTCGCTCGGGTACGTCGCTCCCGAAACCGTAGAGCTCGGCGAGGTGACGAACGCGTCCGACCTGTACGGGGTTG
This sequence comes from uncultured Acidimicrobiales bacterium, assembly GCA_937922235.1. GTDB lineage: Bacteria > Actinomycetota > Acidimicrobiia > Acidimicrobiales > SHLQ01 > SHLQ01. Next base: position 24,445 of record CAKZVC010000075.1, read on the forward strand.
GGGCCACGTTGTACGCGCTGCTGTCGGGGCACCCTCCGTTCGTCGAGGAACGTGATACGCCGTTGCCGATCGGCGTGTTGGTTCGCCGAATCGCCGACCCAGAGATGGCCGAGCTTCCACCCGGCGTGCCTGCCGATCTTGCGGGGCTTATCGCCGCGTTGATGGCACACCGCCCGAGCGATCGCCCGTCCTCGGCCCGAGAGGCGCTCGCGCTCCTGCGGACACCGCAGGCGGGGTCTGACCCCACAGCGCCTGCCCCCACAGTGCCTGCCCCCACAGTGCGAGCTCATGGGCGTGCGGGAGCGATCGCAGTGGCGCTGCTCGGAGTGATTGCCCTGGTGGTTGGTGGCGTGTGGCTCGCCAATCGACCGTCGGACACAGGCCAGGTCGCTGCGGCAGTCGACCCCGAACCGACGCGGACACTTGCTGGCCCGGAAGAATCTGAGCTTGTGTCGTCTGCGGTAGAGCGGACGGTGAGCCCGGTCTCGACTGTCGGGGACGCGACGACCCCGGACGAGACAGTCGCTGATGGCATTGCCGCGGTCGTTGATACCGCTGCAGCTCCGGCAACAACCGCTCCAGCAACAACCGCTCCGGCAACAACCGCAACCCCTGCAACGACTGCTGGCGAGACGACGACAGTTGCGCCGGCAACGACAGCCTCTCAAACGACGCTTGCTCCACAACCAACTGTGGCAGCAGGCGGGTGTGCGTTGCTGTGTGAAACTTTTGAAACGCTCGATGGCTGGCAATTGCAGCAGGATGCATCGGTGGCGCGGCTCAGCCTTGAACGCTCGCCCAGAAGCGCAGGTGGGTCGGTGTTGCGGCAAACGTCAGGTTCAGGAACCGAACCCGGCGGTTCGTACCTAGAGCGATCGCTAGGTGCGATCGGGAATGGCGATGACTTACACGTCCGTGTCTCGCTTGCGTTCGATGACCTTCCGCCGAGCGATTCCGACCGGCGATGGTTCCAGAACCTCTTCGTTGTGACCGATGAACTTCGGCACTCGTGGTCCCTCAACGTTCGACACGATTCAAACGGCGACTTGTCATTCCATGGCGCTTACGGCGACCCAGCAAACGAAGACTACGGCGGCACCTTCATCGTCGCCGCGGCGCCGACCGACCACATCTTCTGCTTGCAGCTCACGGTGCCGGTGTCATCAGGTGGTCCGGCGACCTACACCGTCGATGGAACGCCGATGCGATTCCCCGACGCTGGCGCGCAACAGTACGGATCGGCATTTGTCTTGCAGGTCGGTCCCACCTGGCTCGACGAACAAGACCTGGCTCCGGGGGTGATGATCGACGAGGTCATCGCTTCGACCGAGCCAGTTGGGTGTAGCGAGTAGTTCGTCTGCTCGTGGTGAAGACGCTCGGGCTACGATCTCGCCATGAAGCACCCCGAGCTCTGTCTGTACGAGGTTGACGATGGCGTAGCCACGTTGACGTTCAACCGGCCCGATCGCCTCAACGGCATGATCGGAAACATGGAGCTCGCCTACTTCCAGCGACTCCAGCAGGCCGAAGCCGACCCCGACGTTCGGGCGATCATCATCACCGGGGCGGGGAAGGGCTGGTGCCCGGGCGCCGACCTCGCGTACCAAGCTGGCCCAGACGATCTGCCGCTGCCGAACGCCGTCATCCCAAACAGCTTTCCACTGTCGCTGAACAAGCCGCTCATCGCAGCGATTAACGGAGCGTGCGCTGGCGCTGGCCTGGGCCACGCAATGATGTGCGACTTCCGTATCGCCGCAGCCGGAGCAAAGTTCACCACCGCGTTCTCCCAACGCGGGCTCATTGCTGAATACGGCCTGGCGTGGCACCTCACCCAAGTAGCCGGCCGTGCGGTGGCGCTCGACCTGCTGTTGACCGCTCGAGTCGCCCTCGCCGAAGAGATGCTGGCGCTGGGCCTCGTCAATGAGGTTGTGCCGAGGGACGACGTCATGGCCCGGTCGACAGAGCTGGCCAAACAGCTTGCCGCCAACGTGTCACCGGCATCAATGGCCACCATCAAGCGTCAGGTAAGGCTCGAGGCCGAGATGTCGATCCTCGAAGCCATGGAACACTCGAACAACTTGATGTACGAGTCGCTCAAGGGCGCTGACCTCACCGAGGGGGTGATGAGTTTCCTCGAGAAGCGCCAGGCCAACTTCCCGCCGTTTGGCGAAGGAACCCAGTTCGATTGGATGAACGAGTAGCTCGCTACGATCGCCGATGCACGAGGAATGACTCATCGTTGAACCACAAGCCGTCGTACTTCTCGACGACCTCGCGCACCACGTCGAACGCGTTGCCAGCGAGGGCCTCTTCGATTCGGTCATCTTCCATCTGCCCGACGTAGACCGCAGCGTTCCACGCCGCAAACAGCGACGGCGTGCCGATCGAAACAGTCGGATCGTTGGGGAGCGCATGGAGTGAGTAACGAATCTGGCTGTCCTTGTCATCGAGCGGATCGATCACGAACTTGCTGCCGTCGTCTTCCATCTCCGACTTCAGGGCGTCGACGAGAGCGAAGCGGTCGACGGGGAACGGGTCTTCGCCTGGCCATACCCGTTCGATGATCTCGCTGCCGGGATCGTCGCCGGCAGACTGGATGACCATCATCATCCCCGACGGGCGAAGCGCCCGTGCCAACGGACCGAGGATGCGTGAGGCCTTGAACTCGGCGCCCATTCGCGACCGCCACGGCTGCGACGCCAAGATGAAGTCGTACCCGTCGAGCTCCTCGCCACGATGCGGCACCACATTGTCGAGGGCGATCTCGTGATCGGCCCGATGAATGGTCAAGACCGTCGGCGTTACGTACAGCGGGTTGCCTGTCTTCTCGCTCGTGCGAACGGTCCAGTGCTCTTCAATGAAGCTGTCGAGGTTGCGCAGCTGCTCACCGAACTGGTGAGCACAGTCGCCTGCGAGCTGTTTGGTCTCGAACACCATCGTGTCTTGCTTCTCCGGCGTGTTTGGCCACAGGTTCGGAGCCTCGGAGTAGTTCAAGTTCGTGAGTGTGACGACGAGGTTCGGGTGCTCGGAGAATCGGTCGGCCAGGTTCCCGAGTGTGAGACGAACGTCTTCGAGGCTGATTTCCTTACCCACCACGTGAATCGGGATCGTCGGAAACCTCGAGTGCATTGCCGTCAGGAGGTGCGCGAGCACCGTGCCGTCGCCGATGCCAGCATCGAACATGCGAATGCCCGGAGCTTTGGGCTGAAGCTTGCCAACGTGTGACGCAGCCCGTTCGGCAACGCGCCACTTCTCATCGCAGGTGTTCACGAACATGAGGTACTTCTGACGACTGTCAAAGAAGCGGCGAGGCTGAGATTCCGTTCCGGTCATCGCCCCTGTCTAGCCGCTCGAACGCGACCTGAGTGGCGAATTAGGGACTGTCCCTCATCCGCCACTCGCGGTGCCATGGTGGCCCTGGATGTGACGTGCGTCTATCTTCGAACCATGCGTGCTGCCATTGCTCTCGAAGTTCCAACCACCCAAATGCAGGTCGTCGACGACCTGACGCTTCGCCCAATCGGGCCGGGTGAGGTGAGGCTCAAGGTCTCCCACAGCGGTGTGTGCCACTCCGACTTGTCGGTCACACAAGGCGTCATTCCAATCGAGGTGCCCGCAGTGCTTGGACATGAGGGCTCGGGCGTCGTGACGGAGGTGGGCGAGGGCGTTACCCACGTGTCCGAGGGCGACCACGTCATCATGGCCTTCTCGCCGGCGTGTGGTGCTTGTCCGTATTGCAACGAACGAGCCCAGGCCAGCCTGTGCATCACGGGAACGTTCACGATGATGGGACATCAACAATTCATGCAAGGTGACACGGCCGTGAATTCGATGGCAGGCCTCGGTACATTCGCTGAAGAGACGATCATTCCCGGCATGGCCGCGATCAAGATCGACAATGACATTCCGCTCGATGTCGCCGCCCTTGTCGGCTGTGGTGTCACCACCGGTGTTGGCGCATCGATGAACGCAGCAAAGGTCACTCCAGGTTCATCTGTTGCGATCATCGGCTGCGGCGGAGTCGGGATCGCTGCGATCCAGGGTGCTCGAATCGCCGGAGCCGAAGCGATAGTCGCCATCGACCTACATGAGGGCAAGCTCGACCAGGCCCGAGCCTTCGGCGCTACCCACACGGCAACTCCCGACCAGATCGACGACGTAAAGAACGAGCTCACCGGAGGAGAGGGCTTCGACTTTGCTATCGAGTGCATCGGCCTCGCTGCCACCATGCGTCAGGCGTACGACCTCATCCGTCGAGGCGGCACCGCGTGCATCGTCGGCGTCGGCCCATCCGATCAGCACCTGCAGCTCAATGCGTTCGAGCAGTTCTTCAACGGCAAGACCGTTGTTGGTTCGATGTACGGCAGCTCCGATGTGCGAACCGACTTCGAGAAGTTCCTCGGCTACTACCGCAGCGGCGAACTCGACCTCGAAGGCATGATCACCCGCCGCATTGGCCTAGACGACATCAACGACGCGCTCGACTCCCTCGGCGACGCCGACACCATCCGCCAAGTCATCGAGCACTAACGGGGTCGGGGCTTGGATCCGTCGGAAGATTGTATGAGTGCATACAATGTTGGACATGGCTGATACTGCTGCACTGACCGCTGACGAGGCTGAGGCGTTTCGCCTTCGCTGTCAGGACGTGCTCGAGGAGCACGCAACCGGCGGTGGCCGCGACATCGAGATAGCGAAGAAGTTCCTCGCTGCGGTGAACGAGGCTGGACTTGGCGGCATCGTCTACGGCACCGAGTTCGGTGGTGCTGGGTTAACGAAGGCCCACGACAAGATCTGGCGCGCCGAGAAGTCGAAGTACCCAACGATGGATAGCGAGTTCGTCATCTCGCACGGCATGTGCTTGCCCGTTATGAACGACTTCGGCACTGACGAGCAGAAGCGCACGTACATGCCGAAAATGATCAGCGGCGAAGAGATGTGGTGCCAGATGTTCTCTGAGCCCAACGCCGGCTCCGATGTCGCCAGCCTGCAGACCCGCGCCATCCTTGACGGCGACGAGTGGATCATCAACGGGCAGAAGGTGTGGACGACCCTCGCCCACAAGTCTGATTACGGCGTGCTCATTGCCCGCACCAACCCCGAGGTCGCAAAGCATGCCGGCATCTCGATGTTCATGGTCGACATGAAGGCACCTGGTGTCGAGATCCGCCCGATCCACCAAATCGATGGCGGAAAGCACTTCAACGAGGTCTTCTTCACCGACCTGCGCATCCCCAAGGACTGGCTCATCGGTGAGCTCAACAACGGCTGGAACCAGGCCAC
>CAKZVC010000076.1 GCA_937922235.1 uncultured Acidimicrobiales bacterium
AGGATTCGCTGGCATTGTGATGTTCTCCACCGGTCGTTGGGTCTTTGGGTGCAACGAGCACTCTGCTCGCCAACACGCATCGACCGGTGGACACCCAGCTACCTACATGTAGCCGTCACCCCCTGAACTCACCCTGACCCCGAAAGCCGCGCGAGCGCTAGTCGGTGGAGCGGATGGTGTCGTCGTACTTGTAGCCGACGCCGCGGACGGTGAGGATCCGGGTGGGGTTTTTGGGGTCGGACTCGACCTTGTCGCGGAGACGCTTGATGTGGACGTCGAGCGTCTTGGTGTCGCCGAAGTAGTCGGCGCCCCAGACCTGTTCGATGAGCATGTCGCGGGTCATGACTCGGCCGGCATTACGCATCAGCATCGACAGCAAGTCGAACTCTTTCAGCGGCAGTGACACTTCCTCGTCGCGCACCACAACTTCGTGCCGGTCGGCATCGATGGTGACATCACCAATCGTGATCGGCTCGATGATCTCGGGTGCATCCTCGCTAGGCCCAGCACTTGTTGGTGCTGCGTCGTAGCGGCGCATGACGGCTCGCATTCGGGCCACGAGCTCACGCAATCGATAGGGCTTCATGATGTAATCGTCGGCACCCACCTCGAGCCCGACGACCATGTCGAGCTCCTCGCCCTTGGCGCTCACCATGATGATCGGCACGTTCGATGTCGTGCGGATCTGACGGCACACGTCGATGCCCGACAGGGTCGGCAACATCACATCGAGCAGCACGATGTCGGGCTGAATCTCCTCGAAGCGACGCAGCGCATCGGCGCCATCAGACGACACGGTGACGGCGAACCCTTCGCGGCCAAGTCCAAGCGTCAAGGCCTCGGCGAAGCTGGCTTCGTCCTCGACGACCAGCACCGAAGCATCAGCCATCCAGTTCGCCTAACTGCACACTTGCGGGGCGCGTGGTGAGCTCGGCCCCAGAGACCGGGAGGATCATCGAGAAGGTCGAACCAACGCCCTCTTGCGAGGTCAGCTCGACTCGACCGCCGTGATTGATCGCAACGTTTCGCACAATCGACAAACCTAGACCGGTTCCGCCGGTCGAGGCCGCGCGGCCTCGGTCGACTCGGTAGAAGCGCTCGAACACCCGCTGTACATCGCGCTGCGGAATGCCGATGCCGGTGTCCTCGACCACGATGGCGATCTCGTCGCCGTGGGCTACGAGCCGTCCGCTGACCGAGCCGTTCTCGTCGGTGTACTTGATGGCGTTCGTGAACAGGTTGGTCACCGCCGAGATCAGCTGGGACCGGTCACCGATGATCGAGAGTGCATCGTCGATCTCGATGCTGATGGTGATCTGCTTCTTGTCTGCGGCGGCGCGCACAGCTGAGGCGCTCTCGTGCAGCACCGCACCCAAATCGACCGCCACGCTTTCGGCGTCGATGCCGCCTTCGATACGGCTGAGATCGAGCAGGTCGTCGATAAGCCCAGCAAGCCGGGTCGACTCGTCCTGAATACGACCGAGGAACTGGTCGATGATCTGCGGGTCGGTCTCACCCTCGAGCGTCTCGGAAAGCAGGCTCAACGCACCGACAGGCGTGCGAAGTTCGTGACTGACGTTGGCGACAAAGTCTCGGCGCACCTGATCGAGGCGCTGCTGCTCGCTGACATCGTCGACCAGCACCACCGCGCCAAGCAGCTCACCCGACTCGACCAACGGGCTTCCGACCACGAGCAGGAACTTCTCGGGCGGGCCATGCAGGCGCAGTTCCTCGTCGGTCGACTCGCCGCGCAAGGCATCTTGCAATCGATCTTGGATGACGTTCTCGATCAGGGCATCGCCGTGTCGGCCGGTGGCATATGGCTGGGCCTTAGCATTGCGCATGATCTCGACACCATCAGCATCGACGAGCACCGCGCCGGTGGCCATGGCGTCAAAGGCCACCGCAACTCGTCGAGGCATTTCGTCGGACTCGTCGGAGTGCACCATGTTGGCCAGACGGTCGAGCGCACTATCGACCGACTTGGGTTCGGTGCGGTCGTCGCCTGCGGTTTTGAGGGTCCGATTGAGCTTGCCGAGAATCGACAGCTCACGCTGGCGGTTCGCGAAGATCTGAATTCCCAACACGATGACAAGCACCAGCGTGAGGAACGGCCAGAACACTGGCTACTCGGCTTCTTCCTCAGCCACGCCTTCGGCAACTTCAGCCAACGCATCGACCTCGGCGGCATGCTTGGCCTGAGCTGCACCAGCGACTTCGGGCGTGACGCCGGTGACCATGTACATGACACGTTCACCGATGTTGACGGCGTGATCGCCAATGCGCTCGTAGAAGCGAGCGATCAGCGCAAGCTGCACGGTCTCTTCGAGCTTGAGCTCACCTCGAGCATGTGACGCGAAGATCTCCTGAATGAAATCGACCTGAAGGTCATCGAGGCGATCGTCCATGTCGGGCAAGGCTGACGCCAGGCCAGCACTCCCCTCGGCGTACGCGTCGACCGACACCTTGGTCAGGCGAACCGCTTCCTCGCTCATCGACGTCACCAAACCGCGAAGGGTCGGCGTCAACTGAATGCCATAGATTCGGCGAAGGCCCTTGCAGATGTTCACGGCCAGATCGCCTGAACGTTCGTAATCGCCGTTGATCTTCATGGCGGTCACGATCGAGCGCATGTCGATCGCCATGGGCTGCTGCAGCGCAATAAGGGCGTAACAGCGCTCTTCGATCTGCAACGACAGCGCGTCAAGATCGTCGTCGTGGCTGATGATCTGTTGCGCCATCTCGAGGTTGTTGTCGATCAGCGCCTCGGTGGCGCGAGGGATGGCTTCGGTGACGTGTGCGGCGAGCGTGACAATCATGTCGCGGACAGCGTCGAGCTCTTCGTGGAAATTGCCTCGTAGTTCGTTTTGCATGTCTGCTCTCCGATCAGCCGAAACGGCCGGTGATGTAGTTCTCGGTCCGTTCGTCGTCGGGGTTTGAGAACAATTTCTCGGTGTTCGTGTATTCGACGAGGAGACCGGTGCGACGATCGCTCGTCTCATCGACCTCAACCGAGAAGAACGCCGTCCGGTCAGACACACGAGCGGCCTGTTGCATGTTGTGCGTCACGATGAGAATCGTGTACTCGTCCTTGAGCTCGGCCATCAGCTCTTCGATGCGCGCCGTGGCGATCGGGTCGAGTGCCGAACATGGCTCATCCATAAGGAGAACTTCAGGGTCCGACGCAATCGCACGAGCGATGCTCAGACGCTGCTGCTGACCACCCGACATGCCAATCGCCGACTCTTGCAAGCGATCTTTGACTTCGTCCCAGAGCGCTGCCTTCTTCAGGCTGTGCTCGACGACGTCGTCGAGGCCCTTCTTGCGGCCAGCAACACGCGGCCCGTAGGCCACGTTGTCGTAGATGCTCTTGGGGAACGGGTTCGGCTTCTGGAAGACCATGCCGATGCGGCGGCGAACTTCAACCGGGTCAACACGCTCGTCGTAGAGGTCGACGCCGCGGTACAGCAAGGTGCCCTCGACTCGTGCGGTTGGGATGAGGTCGTTCATGCGGTTGAACGAGCGAAGAACCGTCGACTTACCGCAGCCAGATGGTCCGATCAGCGCGGTGATTTCTTTGCGCTTGATCAGCATGTTGACGTCGCGAACGGCTCGGAAGTCGCCGTAGTACACCGACAGGTCGGAGGCGTCGAAGACGAGGTCTTCTGCTGGAAATTCGTCGACTGGTGTGTCGGTGTTTTGCTCGACAGTGATGTCGGCGTCGTTCTCAGCGCTCACACTCAGGCCTTTCGGGTTCACGTCTTCAGCGTCTGTCAGGTTAACCATCGGCTTACCCTCGCTTGTTTTCAAAGTAGTTGCGCAGCATCACTGCGACGGAGTTCATCGCGATCACCAATGCCAGGAGCACCACAATTGCCGCGCCAGCCGCAGCAGCGAAGCCAGCATCGCGACCAGACTCTTGCACCCAACCCACGATGACGATCGGCATTGCGGTGAAGCGGTCGCCGAATTGGCCGAGATCCAGGAAGGACCCGTCGCGGGGAGCAAGGCGGCCCGTGATGGCGCCGACAAGAATGAGCGGCGCTGCTTCGCCGACGGCTCGTGACAGCGACAGCAGCGTTCCGGTGAGAATGCCGGGTGCGGCGAACGGCAAGACCTGCGTGCGGATGACGTCCCACTTCGTTGCACCGACGCCGTAGGCACCTTGGCGCAGGCTTGACGGTACGGCGCGAATAGCCTCGGCCGAGGTGATCACGATGATCGGCAGCACAAGAATCGCAAGCGTGATGCCGCCGGCGTAGAGCGAGCTCTGCCCGTTGTTGGCGAGCTTGACGAAGAGGAACAAACCGAGCAGGCCGTAGACGACCGATGGGACGCCAGCGAGGTTGCGGATCGAGATGTCGATCACTCGGGTCATGAGGTTCTGCGGGGCATATTCCTCGAGGTAGATGGCTGCAGCAATTCCTATGGGAAAGGCGAGGACGGCAACCGTGATCGCAATCCAGAACGATCCGACAAGGCCCTGGGAGATACCGAGCTTGGAGTCGCTCGAACGACTACGAAGTGTGCCGCTCCAAAAGTCGCCGAAGTTCGTTGTGAGAACCGGCCAGCCGTCGACGATGACCTGACCGAGCAGGACAACGAGGATCAGAACGCTGATACCCAACGTCGCGAGGAGCGCCGCCCGAAATCCAGAACCTTTGAGGTCGGATCCTTGGCGGAAGATCTCCTGTTCAACCCGTTTGGTGACGTCGCTTGAACTTCCAAGAGTGCTTACTGCCATGGGAGCTCCTAGTACTTCTCGCGCACGCGGTTGACGAACCGGCCAGCGACGATGTTGAGGGTGAGCGTGAGGACAAAGAGCACGAAGCCAACGAAGTACAAGCTCTGGAAGGTGAGGCCCTCGCCGACGACGTTGTCGGTGCCGGTTGCGAGCGACGCCATGCCTGCTGTCATTGTGAGGCCGCCTTCAAACGGCGAGGAGGTAAATCGTGCTGCGTCTGCTGCACCGCCGGCCATGAAGACCACCATGGTCTCGCCGAGCGCACGACTGATGCCGATGATGAATGCCGCAACAATGCCGGACACTGCGGCGGGCAGCACGACCTGAATCGTTGTCGTCATCTTGCGAGCGCCAAGTCCGGCCGATGCGTCGCGCAGTTCCTTTGGAACCGAAGCGAGTGCGTCTTCGGCGACGGAGGCGACCAGTGGGATCGTGAGAATGCCCACACCAACCGCGGCCGCTGCGAGCTGGCCACTCCGCTTGACGGTGAAGAAGTTGTCGGCGGCGGGGTCGGCCGAGCCAGCAACGCTGTTGATCCACCACAAGAGGATGAGCGCTGTGGCGACAAGCGCAGTGAGAATCAGAATTCGCTTGACCTGCGTGCCGATGCTGGTGCCAGCCTCACGCTGCACCAGGTTGCGAGCCCAACCAATGACGAGCGCAATGTAGGCCACGAAAATGAGTGCACCGATGACGAGCCAACCGTTGCGGCCAATGCGCTCGATGACCTGCGGGCTGATGAAGAAGAGAGCGAAGAAGCCGAGGACTACCGATGGCACACCGGCAAGGACTTCGAGAACGGGCTTCAGCAGCGAGCGGGTCTTCTTGCTGGCGTACTCGCTGAGATAGATCGCCGAGCCAAGCCCGAGCGGGCCGGCGACCAGCATCGCTACGACCGTGACGATGAGCGACGAGACCAGGAGCGTCGGCATGTCGTAGACCCCTTGTCGAGGGAACCAGCCGTTCTGGCCCCAGGTCTTTGCCCACTCAACACCCGTGGCAAACGTCCATGCTTCGCGGACAAGACTTGCGACAATCAGGATCGAAATGATGATCGACACCGATGCGGCAATGAAGAAGATGCCCTTGATAAATGACTCCTTGCGGGCCCGCTTTCGCGGACCCGCAAGGGCGTCAACAGTGAGAGGATCACGCCCAACTGCGCCAGCGCTGGTGGAGGGGATGCTGATGTCAGCCATGAGCGAGAAACCTAGTCTGAGGAAGGGTTGTTAGACGAACTGCTTAGCTGTTCCAGCCAGCGCGGACTTCGTCCTTCGCTGCGTCGCTGAGTGGCACGTAGCCAACCTCGCCGACGGCGACGTCGAGTCCTTCACCTACGTAGAAGTCGACGTAGGCCTGGAGTGCAGGGTTCTCGGCGGCATTGCCGGTGTTCACGTAGATGAACAGGTCGCGGGCGATTGGGTATTCGTTCGACGCGATGGTCTCTTCGTTTGGCGCAATGCAGCCGTCGCCACCGTCAACCTCAAGGAGCTTCACATCAGCGTTTGCGGCGAATGCGTAGCCGACCCATCCAAGGCTCGTGTCGGAGGACTGAATGCCCTGGAGGATCAGGTTGTCTTCAGCTGATGGGTTGTAGTCGGTGCGCACGGTGTGCTCGACGCCAGCTTCTTCAGCGAGGTCTTCGATGACGATCTCGATGAAGCTGTCGAAGGTGCCCGACTCGGCGCCTGGGCCGAAGATGTCGAGTGGTGCGTCAGGGAGGCTGCTATCGGCGGCGGCCCAGGTGTCCTTGCCTTCGCCGTTCACGCCGATGAGGTTGAAGAGCTGGTCGAAGGTGACGCAGTCGACTGGGTTTGCGTTGTTGGTCATTACGGCGATGCCGTCGATGCCCACCTTGATTTCGGTGTACTCGATGCCATTTGCGGCGCAGTCTTCGGCTTCAGCGTCCTTGATCTGGCGAGACGCATCAGAGATGTCGGTTTCGCCGGCGCAGAACTTCTGGAAGCCGTCGCCGGTTCCAGGGCCTTCAACATCGACGCTGACGTTGGAGTTGACGTCTTCGTAGAGCTCGGCGACGCGAACGGAGATCGGCTCAACGGTGGATGAGCCCGAGACAAAGACCGAGCCTGAAACGCCGTCTGCTGAGGCGCTGTCAGTTGATCCGGAGTCGGAGTCGCCTCCACATGCGGCGGCGACAAGAGCGATTGTTGCGATAAGGGCCAGCGTCTTGAGTTGCTGACGGAATCCTTGCTTCACGGAGAAACCCTCCTAGATGAGCCGACGAACCCTTCGCCGGCAAAGAAAACGGTAAGGACAGCGTTTAACAAGTAGGAACCGCTCAGGTAAACAGCAGGTGAACAGCCAAAATTTGTTGATTTATCAAGGCGGTTGTGTTCTCCCACCTGCCCCGAATTCACCAAAACTCACGAGGGTGAACTGCGGATTACGAACTGAGAACCTTGCCGATTCGGCCAGATTTGATCACGTCTTGGAAGAACTTCTGATCTTTGGCGTAGGTCAGGCGGTCGACAACCTTGTCGAGCCTCACCCAGGCAATCATGTCGACTTCCTCGTTCGGTTCGAACTCGCCGGCAATCGCGGTCATGAGCCAGTAGCGAACTTCCTTCTGGCGATTTTTGCGATCGGCGTAGCGAATCGACGGCAGCGACGGCTTGTGAAGCTTGCAGTCGAAGCCGGTCTCTTCGAGCACTTCGCGATGCGCAGCCTTCTTGAACTTCTCACCCGGGTCGAGCTTGCCTTTTGGGAAGCTCCAGTCGTTGTAGCGCGACCGATGCACAAGAAGGACCTTGGGGCCCTTCTTGGCCATCCGGACGACGATGCCGCCAGCGGCCTTGATCTCTGGTTCGTTTGCCACGCGCTAGGCCCTCGACTTCCGGGACGACTTACGGCGCTGTATTGCGAGGCGTTCGAATTCGGTGTGCAGGTCGAGCAGCCCGTCGGTGCCGTCGCGGGTCCACGAGCCGTCGGGAGACAGGTACCAGCTCTGCAGGTTCGGTTCGAGGTCGAGCTCGAGTGCATTGCCCAGTTCCTTGGCTACGGCATCGTCAGACACAGCCACCAACGTCTCGACGCGGTGGTCGAGGTTGCGCTGCATGAGGTCGGCCGATCCCATGTAGACCACGGGCGAACCGTCGCTATTGCCGTGGGCGAAGTAGTAGAGGCGAGCGTGTTCGAGGTAGCGGCCGATGATCGAACGAACCCGAATGTTGTCGGACAGCCCGGGTACTCCTGGTCGCAGGCCGCAGATGCCGCGGACGATCAGGTCAACCTGAACTCCAGCCTGGCTGGCCTCGTACAGCAACCCGATCATGCCCGGGTCGACAAGCGAGTTCATCTTCATCACGATGCGGCCGTCAACCGACCGCATCTCGTTTCGGATGAGGGAGTTCAAACCACGACGCAGGCCAGCTGGTGCGACAAGAAGATCGTCATAGGAGACATCGCCGCCGTAGCCGGTGAGGGTGTTGAAGAGCACGGCCACTTCGTCGCCAAGCTTGTCGTTCGAGGTCATCAGGCTGAAGTCGCCGTAGAGCTTGGCGGTTCCCTGGTTGTAGTTGCCGGTGCCGAAGTGGCAATAGCGCACGATCTGGCCCGCTTCACGGCGCACAACCATGGTGAGCTTGGCGTGGATCTTCAGGCCGGTGAGTCCGTAGGTCACGTGCACGCCGGCCTGCTCGAGGCGCTTGGCCCATTCGATGTTGGCCCGTTCATCGAAGCGAGCTTTGAGCTCGATGAGCACCGCGACCTGCTTGCCACGCTCCGCAGCACGGATGAGGGCACGAATGATCGGGCTGTCGCTCGACGTTCGATACAAGGTCATCTTGATCGCGACGACGTCAGGGTCTTTGGCCGCAAGGCGAATGAGTTCTTGGGTTGACGCACTAAACGACTCGTAGGGGTGATGGACGAGGAGGTCGCGGTTGCGAAGCTCGTCGAACAGATCGATGTCGTCGCCGCTGCGCTGCGGCACGCGAGCTGGAACAACCGGCGAGAAGTCGTCGAAGCGCAGATCGTGACGGTCGAGCTTCATCAGTGACCAGAGGTCGGTCATCGCCAAGAACGAACGGTCGACATAGATGTCGGCATCTTCGAGCTCAAGCTCGCGGCGAAGCAACGACCGAATCGAATCGCTGCCACCGGCGCTGATCTCCAGTCGCACCGCACTACCGAACCGACGGCGGCGAAGCTCCATCTCGACGTGTTCGAGAAGATCGTCCGCCTCCTCGTCGCGGTAGTTGAGGTCGGCGTTTCGGGTGACTCGGAACGCCAGGTGCTCAACAACTTCGAGGCCGGGGAACATCTGGTCGAGGTGCGCCACGATCAGGTCTTCAATGCGAACGAACGAGCCCGACATCGTGAGCGGCACGAGGCGAGCGAGCTGATCAGGAATTTTGAGGCGGGCGAAACGGGTGCGCTCATCTCCCCCACGACGCACGCGAACACCAAGGTTTAGCGACAGGTCGGAGACGTACGGGAACGGATGCCCGGGGTCGACGGCGAGCGGCGTCAGGATCGGGAAGATCTGGTCGTCGAAGTACGCGTCGGCGAGCTTCTGGTCGTCGGGGCCGAGCTCGTCGTAACGCTTGATCGAGATGCCCTGCAGTTCAAGCTGTGGGAGGAGCTGGTTGGTGAAGATGTCTTGGCGATGCGCCTCGAGCTGTTCGACCGCTGAACGGATGGCGTCGAGCTGCTCTTGGGGCGTGCGGCCGTCCGGTCCCCGAAAGCGAACCTCGCCGGCAACAACATCGCGCAAGCCCGACACTCGCACCTGGAAGAACTCGTCGAGGTTGCCGGCATAGATCGCCAAGAACTTGACCCGTTCGAGCAACGGCACCTTGACGTCGGTGGCCATCGACAACACCCGACCGTTGAACGCCAGCCAGCTCAGCTCACGGTTGAAATAGTTCGTCGGGTTGTCATCAAGAGAGGCGACCGTAAACGTGCGCGCGTCAAGCGACAGCACGGGTGTGTCTGCTTGCATCTCGATGTCGTCGGCCATGGCTGCCAATCGGCTAGTTCGTCGGGGGTATTAGTTCAGCCGAGACGAAGCCAGATTGCCAGACGAAATCGGTCAACTCTGCGAGGTGACCGGCCTGCGGAATCCTTACGAGCGAGGCTCGGGGGTTTCTTCCTCGTATCCGAGGTCCCATTCGATGTAGATGCGCTCACGCTCGCCATCGCGGTTGACGCGCTCACGGTTGCGGCGGAACTGCGGATCGTGTGGGGGAAGCAGCAGGAGGCGGGCAGTCACCCGATCGCGGAAACCGTCCATAAGAGCCGAATCGCCCGAGATGGTGCGAATGTCCCAGTGCGGAGCAATAGGACCGTTGTAGACGATCTTTGCGTGTCCCTGGGCCGGGAGCTGTTCTTCCATCGTATTCGACATGGTTTCCTCTCAATGCACGCAAAACTCCGCGTGAACTCAACGCACAGGCTAGCGTTCTGTTTCGCGAGAGGCGTAAGGTTTTCCAAGGAGTAGGTCGAAAGTCCTTCTTTACGGGAACTTTCGGTCCACTTTGGGCGTAGTACTCTTGTGAACACGCGGAGGTGTGTCTAATGGAACCAACTTGGATGGCAAGAGGTCTGTGCGCCAACCAGCCCCCCGAGACCTTCTTTCCCAGCGATGGCGTTGGGGTCGAGGTCGCAAAGCGAATCTGTGCACAGTGCCCCGTCAAGGACGGGTGCCTCGAATACGCACTGACAAACCGTATCGACCACGGTGTCTGGGGCGGATGCTCCGAACGGCAACGTCGTCGCATCTTGAAAGCTCGCCGCAAGGAAGCCGAGAAGGCAGAAAAGGCCGAGCAGAAGAAGGAACGCAAGCTCCTTCGCTAATCGCAGCGGTTCTCCGCTAGCAGAGTCTGAGATCGAGAAAACGAACAACGCTCCGGGGCCTCGGCCCCGGAGCGTTCACGTTTTTGCGTTCAGTTGTTGGGGAACGACTAGGCGTCTTGGACCTCTTCGTCGTCCATACCCTTGGTTACCCCGTCCTTGAATTCCTTCTGCGCCTCACCCAATGAACGGGCGAGCTTTGGCAGCTTCGCACCGCCAAACAGGACGAGAATGACGACAAGGATGATGAGCAGTTCTGATGTACCGAGTGATCCCATGAGGGCAAGGGTAGCAGTTCGCTCGTCGGAGTCGACCGCGATTAGCCGCTGGCTTCAGCTGCGGCAGCAGCGCGAGCCAGTGCACGTTGGCGACGGATGCGGCGACGTTCACGCTCGCTCATGCCGCCCCAGATGCCAAATTTCTCGCCATTCTGGAGGGCGTACTCAAGACAGTCATCTCGCACGACGCACCCTCGGCACACCTCTTTTGCTTCCTTCGTCGAAGCTCCCCGCTCGGGGAAAAAGAGGTCAGGATCTACTCCCAGACAGTTTGCGAAATCGTGCCACGTTGGTTCGTCTTTGTCGGACGCGCCTGTGATTGCCATCGTGTATTTCCTGCTCCCAGTAGACCGCCGTGTAGCCGCGCGCGGCTTAGGCAATGTCGTCGAATTGTTCGTAAACGACGACTTCGCCGTATCTCCGTGATGTAATTACAACACTGTAATCCGGCCAATGTAAAGCCGGAATCCTTGAATTGCCACAATTTTCCAACAACATCAACAACATGAGCAACATCACCCGCGCCCTCAACATAAGCCGCAGAACGGACATGACGAATTCATGACGACAGACCCGACCCCACGACTGATCAACCCGATGATCACCGAATGCTCCGAGATCGCGTCACTTTCTGCCTTCGATGAGGCCATCAAAAACGACCGTACGCGCGACCCGATTGCGCTCCAAGGGCTCGATCTCACCGAACGAACAGCCGACTTGCTCGGCAACGAATGGCCCCACGCGGCGTTTCTTGGGTGTCTACTCGAACCGGTTGCCGAGTCTCACGTTGCGTCTAGCGGCGCCACGATCTTCCCGCCATTCGAGAACTTGCCGTACAACCCGTACCGCGGTTCGCTGTACACCCCCGATGAATTGCGAGACGGCGACCTTGATAGCGCGATTTATTACCACCAGGTGCGGTGGCGGAAGAAGCCACCAGCACCAATCCTCGAAGCACTCGCCCAGCGCATCCACGACCACGCGGTCGACGATGCGCTCACGAGCTACCTCGCTAAGCACGACAAAGTCGTTGCGATTATGGGAGGCCACAGCCTCCATCGCGACCACAACACCTACCGCACCGTTGCGATCGTGGCCCGCGCACTCGCCCGCTCAGGCCATCTCGTCGTCACCGGCGGAGGCCCCGGAGCAATGGAGGCCGGAAACCTCGGAGCATGGCTCGCCCCACATCCCGACGACGCGCTCACCACCGCAATCGAGATGCTGTCCGAAGAGGTCGACTACAACACAACCCGCTATCGCGAGCTCGGCGTTGAAGTCGTCGAACGGTTCCCTGAGGGCAAGGCCAGCCTCGCAATCCCGACGTGGTTCTACGGCCATGAACCGACGAACGATTTCGCCACCGATGTCGCCAAATACTTCAGCAACAGCATCCGTGAAGATGGACTGCTCGCGATCGCCACGCACGGTGTCGTCTACACGCCCGGAGCCGCGGGCACGGTGCAAGAGGTGTTTATGGACGCCACCCAGAACCACTACAACGTGTTCGACATCATCTCGCCAATGGTGTTCGTCGACTCGGCGTATTGGGCCGACGACCGCCTCGCCGCTCCCCTACTTCTCCGCCAACTCGCTGGCGAACGCCCTTACGCCGACATGATCGCCGTCCTCGACGAACCCGACGACGTCGTCGACTTCATCACCAGCCACCCACCCATCACCTCCTAGAGATTTGTGACGATTTTCAGACCGTAACGGTCGGAGAATCTGTACAAATCTTCGCAGCAGGTTTTTGTGACGATTTTCAGACCGTAGTGGTCAGAAAGTCTGTACAAATCTCTAGCGATTGAGGGGGAGGTCGAGGAGGTTCGCGATCAAGCGGGCGTA
This sequence comes from uncultured Acidimicrobiales bacterium, assembly GCA_937922235.1. GTDB lineage: Bacteria > Actinomycetota > Acidimicrobiia > Acidimicrobiales > SHLQ01 > SHLQ01. Next base: position 12,685 of record CAKZVC010000076.1, read on the forward strand.
GTCGGTGGCGTGGGGACGCTTGGCGGCGAGGAAGGTGGCCATGTCCGCGACAGCTGGATGGCCGCCGGACACGGTGGCGACCTGGGTGCGGGTTCGTGGTGAACCGTGCTGGCCGGCGAGGGTCTTGTTCGACCGCCCAAACACGCGGCCTTCGCTCGACCACGCAAGTGTGATTGCGGTGCCGTCGGCGTTGAGGTCGAGATCGATCGCATCCTCGATCGGGCCCAGCCGTTTGACTTCTGCTGCGCCGGGCGAGTCGTAGACGATTCCGACGGTGCCTTCGTTGTGTGCGTGCCCGGACAATCCAGCTTGTTCGAGCTCGGCGATCAAGTTGATCGGCTCGATCTCTTGGTTCACGACCTCTTGCTCGTGGTCACTCACGACAAAAAGCACCGTGTCGTCCCATCGAGGTCGAAGCATCTCAACGATCGACGACAGGTCATCGTCGATCTCGCGAATCCGGTCGATCGTTTCGGGAGCATCGGGGCCAAAGAGATGCAGCGTCGAGTCAGGGTCGTTCATGTGGACGTAGAGCACGTCGGTATCGAGCGCATCGGTCGATCTGAGCTGTTCGATGACCGCACTGTTCGCGGCGTAGCCGAGACAATCTCGCTCGATTCCATTCGGCAGTACACCCTTGGGCGGCCAGTGGATGTCGGCTTCAGCCGCCCCCATGCACCCGACCATGGTTTGGTCGCCGACGATGGCCGCGCTCGATCTCCCTGCTCGTTGTGCAGCAAGGAAGATCGTGTCACCGACCGGCCCGAGCGTCGACGAACACACAAACTGCTCGCCGTCCCAGACGTCATTGGTGAAGATGCGATGGCTCGCAACGCCAGTCCCAGTCGCAAAGGTTGCATGGTTCGGATAGGTCGAGCTCGCCAGAACCGACACGCCCCCTTCGGGGTTCCAGCCACCTTCCTGGATCAGCGACCACAACGTGGGCGTGAGCTCCGGACTCACTCGCCCGTTGGGCAACGAATCTTCAATCAGAAACACGACCCTGGGAGCATTTTTCTGAGCCTGACCCACGCTCACCGTGCACCATCCTCAGAAAAACGATGGAGAAGGTCGGCGTAGGCCGAGAGCGGCTGGACAGTCAGGCCGCGGATCTTGCCGTCGTCGTCCCATCGGCGGAGACGAACAGCATCGTCAGTGCCGGGCTGCTCCTTCCATGCCTCAGCTTCGGCATCGGTGAACGTGCCACCTTGAGCCGCGAGGCTCGCAATCGAGGCAGCCGACAGCGCGTCGAAGTACGCGGGTTCGGCTGCGCAGAGCCAACGCTTGGCCGAGACGTGGTGGCCGACTGCATTTGCTACAGCATCGCCGAACCGTGGGCGAAGCCAATCGGCCGCAACTACGTCGTGGTCCCAGTCGCCGGCGAGGTAGTTCTCGTTGCCACGAGCTTCGGCCTGAAGGAAATGGCCGATGTCGTGCAGCAATGAAGCGATGATCAGCTCGTCGCTGGCGCCCTCGGCGGCCGCTAGCGCAGCAGTCTGCAAGCAGTGCTGCTCGAGGGTGACGCCTTCGTCGTAGTTGCTCGACCCGAACTCGGCGAACAACCGCACGATCTCGGAAACGGTGTCGTCCACTACGAATCCAGAACGTCGGCGATCAATGCCGCGAGCTCGACCGGCATATCGCCTTGAATGCTGTGGCCAGCCTCGACGAAGTGCTCGACGCGGGCATCAGGACGGCGGCGGCGCAACTCGGCCTCGTCGTCATCATCAACGACCGACTGCTCACGCATGCCACGAGCGAGGACGAGCGGCCCGTCGTGGTTCTCGAGTGCATCCCAGAGCTGGTCGTAGTTCGGCTTCTTGTCGTCGGTCGCTTCATCGGGGGACGGATGATTCGCGAACACGTTGTGACGAGCATGGCGCCATACCCAGCTGCCATCGTCGAGCTGTTCGGCGTTGTGCAGAATGCCGCGGCGCAGCGACGCCTCGGTTCGCGTCGGGTTGAACTCGACCGCACGCGCCAGCAGCTCGTCAAAGTTCTCGAAGCTCTTCGGGCCGTTGACGAAGTCGGCGATCTGTTTGGCCTTCCCGCGCGTGACGCCAGGAGTCATGTCAACGAGCACCATCGTGTCGAAGAGGTCGGGCTCTTGGGCCGACAGGGCCATCGTCGTGAGTCCGCCAAGACTCATGCCCACTACTGTTCGAGCATCGGGAGCGAGGGCCCGGATGACCACCGCAATGTCCTCAGCATTGCGCGAGACATTCGCCGGACCATGGGCGGGCGCATCGGAGTGTCCGTGCCCCGGCATATCGATGGCGATGAGCGGGCGGCCGAGGGCCAAGCACACCGTGTCCCACGTGTGAGCGTTCTGTGCGCCGCCGTGGATCAGCACGAGCTCGGGTGAGCCATCACCCCAGACCAGCGAGCTGAGCTCTCGCCCGTCGGGCATTGCCACGTTCTCACGACGAACAACCGGAGGCCCGTCGTAGGCAATCCCGAACTCCGACGCATTGTCAGCAAAGTAGGAGAACTCGTCGTAAGCAACACGATCCACAGCCATCTCCGAATGGTACTTCAGGCTCCCTTGGCCGAAGCACCCGATGACCAAGAGGGTCTGACCCCAAAAGCCGCGCGATGACCAAGAGGGTCTGACCCCAAAGGCCGCGCGGCAGCTTCCGCCGCCTCCGGCGCCCAGCCTCCGTGGCGCTTGAACGGCCCCCGGAGGGACAGAAGGCGGGTTGAGCAGATGCCGCAGAATTGCGGCGGAGCCGCTGCGGCGTTTGATCAGCCCGCTCGGCGGATCATCTTTCGCTTTTGTTCTACGAAGTCGACGAGGACGAAGTCGCCGACGTTTTGGTTGTCGGTGAAGAAGGCGCGGCCGCCGTTCATCTTGGTGATCTGCTCGATGAATGACGTGAGGTACGGCGTCGCGTCGAGCATGAACACGTTGATGCGGATGTTGTCACGCGTGCACTTGTTGACCTCCTTGAGCGTCGAGTCGATCGTCTCGCGGGTCGGCGGGTAGTTGAACTCAGGCCGGCCGAACGCATTGATGTGCGCCGTCGGCTCACCATCGGTAACCATCAGGATCTGCTTGGTGCCCGATTCTTTCGACAGCAGCTTCCGGGCAATCTGAAAGCCGTGCTGCATGTTCGTGCCGTACACGTAGTCCCACGACAGCTCTGGCAGGTCACGAGCCGGAACCTCACGGGCCACCTCGCTGAACGTCACGATGCCGAGGTAGTCCTGCGGATACTGGCCGGAGATCAGCGACTCGAGCGCAAGCGCAACCTTCTTTGCCGGAACGAAGTTGTCGCGCATCGGCATCGACAAGCTGAGGTCGAGCATGAGCACGGTCGACGTGCGCGTGGTGCGCTCGGTTCGCTCGACCTCGAAGTCGTCCGGCGTCAGCCGAACGGGCGTGCCTCCACCGGTTCGACGAATCGCATTGCGGACGGTGCGCTCGATGTTGAGCGTAAACGGGTCGCCAAACTCGTAGGGCTTGGTCTCGAAGTTGCGCTCGTGTCCAACACCCGAGACTGCCACGTTGTGGCGTCCGAGCCGGTCGGCCGAGAGCTTCGTGTACAAGTCATCGAGCACGTTCTGCCCGACCTTGCGCAGCGCCCGAGGAGTGAGCTCGAGGACGCCGTCCTTGTTGTTGATCAACCCGGCGTCTTCGAGCATCTGGGTGAACTGCGCCATCTGCTCCATCGACCTGGCCGTGTCGTCACCGAGCAGCTCGGCTGCCCGCTCGTAGTCGATCTCGGCCATCGCACCCGGGTTCGACATGCCTTGCAGCATCTGTTCGATCTGGTCGAGGTCACCGAGGTTCGACATCAGGTCCATCGCCTGACCGAAGTTCATCGGGTCGACACCCTGTGTGTTGTATCCCTCGCCCCAGTTCATGTCAGGGAACATCTGCTGGAGGTTCTCTCCCAGCTGCGACATCTGAAACTGCAGATCCATGTCGCCAAGCAGCTGATCGGACAGCTCCTGAAGCTGCGCACGTTGCTCGGGCGTCATCGAGTTGAGCATCGCCTGCGCCGCCGCCATCCGGGCCGCCATGTTCTCGAGTAGCTCGTCGAGCGTCTCGGGGTTCTCGGGGAAGAAATCGCCGTGCTTCTCCATGAACTCGTCGAAGTCGGGCTCGACACCGTTGGCTCGCTGCTCAAGCATGTCGTTGAGGTCGGCCATCATGTCTTTCATCGCCGCCATGTCTTCCGGCGACATATTCTGCATGGCGTCGGTCATGCCGTCGACGGTCTGCTGCATCAGCTGATTGCGCATCTCGTCGAGCAGATCGTCGAAATCCTGCTGCGCCTTCTTCGACGTGAAGTCGTAGTTCTGCAATGACTTCACCTGACCGGGCAGGTCGGGCGGCAACATGTCGAGCTGCAGGTTTCGCTCGGTCTCGGCTGCTGCATCGCGAGCTGCCTGGGCTTCGTCGTCACCACCAGCGGAGTACTCAGCCTGTGCTGCAAGGTTGTCGCGTTCGGCCTGGACAATGTCTCGCAGCTTCTCGGCCAGGTCTTCGAAGACCCCACCAACATCGCCCGATTCGAGCATTTCTTGGCGACGTTCACGCAAGCGTTCGAGCATCTCGCGAAGGCCCTGCATGCGCTCGCCGTCCTGGTCGAACCCGTTCTGCAGCATGTTGCGCAGCGCCGCGTTCGGATCGCCGTGATAGGCCAGATCGTCCGTCATCTGCTTAAACAGATCGTCGGCGCTCATCTCATAGTCGGCCTGCGTGCCATCCCATGCCGAGTACGTAAACCGCTGCGGGCGACGACGTCTACCTCGGCGAAATACCATGTTCGGACTGTACCGGCCTTCTTCCTCGCGCGCCCAGCGTAGTGAGGGGTCTCTCGCCGACTGTGTGAACGATCTCGCCTCAGTCTCCGCATCGCTTCGCTCGCTCCGCCAAATGTCGGCTTCGACTCGTCCCCACATCCAGCTACGACCCCTCCCTACACTTCGCTTGCAATCTGAAGGCCGACCCAGCCTCACGCACGAGCAGTAGCCGCCACCGATCTACGGCACGCGGCAGACCAAGCACCGTTCGTCTAAGCGTTGCGAAAAACGCAAGTGGCGCAGCTCCGGGGAGCTGCGCCTTCTAGCGGTCGTGTTGTGTTGCGGGCGAGTTAGCGGAGGTTGAACTCGATGCGACGTGATGCTGCTTTGTCCTCTACCCCGTCGACGAGGATCGGCTGGGTCTCGCCAAAGCCTTGCGTCGTGAGGCGATCCTCAGCAATGCCGTTCGAAACCAAGAACGCCTTGACTGCTTCTGCCCGGCGCTCAGAGAGGTCGAGGTTGTCAGCATCGGCACCATCGGTGTCGGTATGTCCTTCGATGACCGAGTTCGCCGTTGCGTTCTCGGTGAAGTAGGCAACGGCCTTGCTGAGCTCGGCCTGGCCAGCTGCGGTGATGACATCGGAGTTCACCTCGAACTCGATGTTCTCGAGGCCGATGACTGCGTTCACCGATGGCGGGTCGAGCACGGTGTCGATGATGTGCACGATGCCGTTGTCCGAGGTGTAGTCGGTTGCGACAATCTTCGTGTTTTCGTTAATGAACACTTCGCCGTCGACTACCGAGAAAGCCATTGGAAGACCGGTGAGCGAGTCGACCGTTGTTCCGTCGAGCGCTACGACATCTTCTGCGGTCAGTGCGTCAGGCAGGAAGTGGTAGCCGACGAGTGCGTTCGCACGAGCTGGGTCACTTGCAATGGCGTTGATCGTTGCTGGGTCGAGCTTTGCAAGCGCCTCGTCTGACGGAGCAAACAAGGTGCGCTGTGCTGGCTCGGTGCCTTCGAGTGAATCCTGCAGACCAAGAGCACCACCGATTGCCATGAACTGGCCGGCCTGGCCGGACTCGCCAAGTGCGTCCCACATGTTGGTCGGCTCAGGAGCTGGCGCTTCGGTGGTCGTGGTGGTCGTTTCTGCTTCGGTGGTCGTCGTGGTTTCTGGAGCAGCTGTTGTGGTCGTCGTTTCCGGAGCTGCCGTCGTCGTCGTTACCTCAGCAGCGACCTCTTCGACTTCGTCGACCTCGGGCTCGTCGACGCTCGGAAGCGTCAAGCGGCTACCTGCTTCGGCCGATGCGCCGGCGATCACTGCTGCAATCGCAGTGCGCTGACCTGGTGAGGCCACCTCACCGGTGATGAATGCCTCGCCGCCACGTACCTCGCACGAAAGGCCGTCGTAGCTGTCCGGGTCGAGGTCGGACGAACGGAGCTCGCTCCACACGTCTTCACACAGTGGGTCGACCGCTACCGATTCGACAGCGTCGCCAACGCCGAGGTCGTCGCCGCCAGAGATCCAGCCCCAAATGGTCGAGCCAAACAAGAAGAAGCTCGCAACCAAGAGGCCGAGCCCGATGATCTGCCACTCTCCCGAAATGGGAAGGCCAGGAATGATCGCTTCGTCGTCGTCATCATCATCACGACCGCCGCCGCCGCTCGAGCCGGAACCAGATCCACCGTCGCCCGAACCGCCGGAGCGCACTGCATCAACTGGTCCGCCGCTTACGCTCGCCGCCGCGCTCGTCGCCGTTTCGGTCACGCTCGACGTTGCCGCGCTGACCTTGTCGGAAGCCGAAGCCGCAGCCCCAGCAACTCCTGCGGTCGCTGCTGTAGCAGCACCTTTAACACCATCGGTTGCGCCGCCAACAGCGCCCGTTGCGGCGCCGGTAACACCGGCAGCTGCGCCCTTCACACCATCGGTTGCGCCAGCGGCAGCACCCTTCGCCGAATCAGCTGCACCAGCGGCTGCATCCTTGGCTGAGTCAACTGCACCGACGGCCTTGTCCTTCATCGAACCAGCGGCACCCGCGGCAGCACCGGTTGCTCCAGCCGCGGCGCCGGTAACACCAGCAGCTGCGCCCTTCACACCATCGGTTGCGCCAGCGGCGGCACCCTTTGCCGAATCAGCTGCGCCAGCGGCCTTGTCCTTCATCGAACCAGCGGCATCGGCCATGTTGGCCTTCGCTGCTGCCGCACGATCCTTCAGCGACGCGCCCTTACCTTTGAGGTCAGGCGCGTCAACATCGGGAACATCAACATCAGGAGCGTTCCCCGACAGCTTGTCGGTCGCTCCGCTCGCAGCATCGCCAAGGTTGGCCTTCGCCGCAGCAGCCTTGTCCTTGAGTGAGCTGGCAGCGTCGCCACCGCCACCCAGCAGATCGCCGGCCTTGCCCTTCAACGAACCTGCAAGACCTGCAGCACCGGCCGCAGCAGCTGCGCCCTTGCCAGACAACGGGTTGTCGGGAAGCTTGTCCTTGGCACCGCCCAGCAAGTCTTTCGCCGAGTCTGCAGCGCCGGCTGCAGCATCCTTCGCCGAAGCTGCTGCGCCATCAGGATCTGAAATCACGCCCTCGATGTCTTCGTGAAGGTCGTCATTGTTCTCTGACTCATTGTCGCTCATGATTGCATTCGCCCACTTCTAGAGAGTTTCCAAGGTCGTGACGCACGACAACGCTGGTTTGTCGCGCGAGAATTCCTCAGTGGTTAACGCGGACGAACTTATGTGGGGTGCTGGAGATGCGCCAGTTTCGAGCCGAGGAGCTGGCCGCAGGTCTGATTGGTTCCGCTGGGAGGACCGTCGAAACCTCACCCCATCGGGCGCGGGATACGACCATTCCGACCGATTTTCTGAGGACTTTTCGCTGTTTGCCGAACACGGGCTTCGTCAGGTTCGCGTCACTCTCGATTGGGCTCGCATCGAACCATTCGCCGGACGCCCCGACTTCGAAGAGCTCGAATCCATTCATGAATATCTCCAAGCAGCCCAAGCCGCAGGGCTATCAATTTGGCTGACCTTGCACCACGGCAGCCTCCCCGGATGGTTCGCTGAAGACACCGAAGGCTTTCGCACTACCGCCGGCCCGTCGATTCATTGGAGCCGTCACGTCGACTCGATGGCAGAGCAGTTCGATGACTACGCAGCTGCATGGATTCCGGTCGAGGATCCGATCGGTTGGGCGTTCGATAGCCATGCGCTCGGTCGTCGACCACCGGGGCGGCGCTCGATTACCGATGCCCAAGACGCAGTCGAGGGGATTCTCGACGCAACCTTCGATGCTCACCGACTGTTGGCGTCTGGGTCAACCCCGGTCGTGGGCTCGTTTGGTCTTCCACCAGTCCACCCGATCGATGACACCGCGAAGACGGCAGCGTCGATGTGGGAAGACGTTCGCTGGCGCAGTTGGAGCCGAGCGATCACCGAGGGCGTGCTCGAACTGCCATGGAAAGCAGCCATCGAACGGCCCGATATGGCCGATGCCTTTTCCGCCATCGGGATAGCGCTCACCCCGCCAGTCGGCGTCGATCCCGATGGCAACATGATGCCCTGGCCGCTCGGCCACCATCGTCGCGACGCCTCAGGCTGGAGCCCGATCACCGACCGACTCGCCGATGTCATTCATCGGGCGAGCGAAATGCTCCCCGGCAAAGACCTGCTCATCACCCAGCTCGGCGTCCATGACGGAGACGATCATTGGCGTAGCCAGCTCTTCGAGCGGTGGCTCGACCAAATACTGAGCGCACGAAACGATGGCGTTCCGATCCGGGCGATCTTTGTTGAACCAACGATCGATGGCTACAGCGAAGGCGCAGGAACCTTCGTCGACGCTGGCGTGTTCAGCCGTGATCGCGAACCAAAGCCAAGTTTCCGCTGGATCGAAGCCCAGCAGTAGCACTGCTACCTCGCAGCGTTTCATACGGGTCATACGGGTCAACAGGAGTTCGCTGCAACGACACCCAGGTTCCTCGCCCCAGTCGTTCCGCGTGCATCCGGAAGAGACGTGCAGCAATCAGATCCTCAAACGACCATCCCGTTGAATCGAACACCGTGAAGCTCTCGACCAACGGAGGAGCATCACCGCGGAGAACGTCGGTCATCGAGGGACCGAGCTCGTCGCGGTCGAGACGTTGTGACTCACCTTCGATCAGGCACTGTTCGACAACATCAGGAATGACCACCGATGCACGAAGGTCGTCGAGGTCGAGTTCGGTCTTGCCGGGAAAGTCCGCTCCGACTGCGTTGACGTGCAGGTTGGGCTGGCGGTTCGCCAAGTCGACGACCGCACCGTCGCCGATCGGAACCGACGTGCAGGTGCACACAACAGAGAGGTCGGGCACTCGGTCGTTGAAGTCGGCTGAATCGATGATCACCGGAACAGGCAGGCCTTCCGGCAAACGAGACGAGAGCGTGGCAGCGACGCTCGGGTCGATGTCAGTCGCCACGATCGACTCGATCGAACGAAGCCGGCTGATCGCATGGATCTGCGTGACGGCTTGGGCTCCACACCCAACAACGCCGAGGGTGACCGGACCCGGCGCGGCCAGCACATCGGTCATCACGGCAGAAGCGGCTCCGGTACGAAGAGCGGTAAGCAGCGTCGCTTCACAGATGGTGGTCAGGCTTCCCGTCGTCGTGTCGTACAGCGCGGTGGTGGCGAGCACGCTCGGCAAGCCACGACGCTGAGGGTTGGCAGGGTGGTATCCAACGGTCTTCACCGATACGACGTCTCCGACGACCATGGTGGGCATCCACTCGACAAGGCCGTGCTCGGGAGTCTCATAGTTGAAGCCCGAACGAATCTGATGCTCGACACAAGCGGCATCAAAGCTGCCGATTTCCGAACGCAGCTCGGCAATGAGCTCGTCCATAAATGCGTCGAGGCCAACGTCCGCGATGACCGCGGACAGGTCGTCGACATCGAGCATCAGCGTTGCAAGCGGATCAGACATTCTCGGTTCCCTCTGTTGACGTTGGTACGCCGGTCACCAGCCCGACGGATGCGCGTCGTGTGAGCTTTCAGGCACGTCAGCCCACGGTACGTGCCGGTCGGTCTAGGTCGCCTGGGCCATGTGTCCCTGATCGGCGCGTACCCTGAACCGGTGCGCACGCCAATCACCAACGCTGATGACCCGCGGATCGAGGTGTACCTCGGCCTTCGCGACCAAGTAGCACGACAGCAGCGTGAACAACCTGGTGGCGACATGGCGGGCTTCTTCATCGCCGAAGGCGATCTCGTTATCGAGCGTGCGCTCGAGCATGGTTTCACACTCGACTCGGTGCTTATCGGCGAACGGCGCACGAAGCCCCTTCCCGATGCGGTCGATGGGCACACGATCTATGCCGCCAACGATGAGGTGCTTACCGAGATCACCGGCCGACCAGCACTGCGCGACCCGATCGCCTGCTTCATCCGGCCAGAGCCGACGCCGCTCGACAAGCTGCTCACCTCGAACTCGACGTTCGCGGTCCTCGAGAACGTCAACAACCCGAACAATCTCGGCGTCATCATGCGAAACGCAGCGGGACTGGGCGTCGATGCTGTCCTTCTCGATCCGACGTGTGGCGACCCGCTCTACCGCCGCGCGATCCGCTCATCGATGGGCCAAGTCTTCGCGCTCCCTCACGCCCGCATACCGACGCTCCCAGCCGGGCTCGACACACTCCACGGTCACGGCATCGAAACTGTCGCCCTGTCGCCGGCAGGAACAACCAACCTCCGAGACCTCGCTCGACCATCCAAGGTCGCCATCCTCCTCGGAGCCGAAGGCCCCGGCCTCACCGATGCCACGATGGCTGCCGCCATCCATCAGGTCCGCATCCCAATGCACAAGGGCGTCGACTCCCTCAACGTCGCCAACGCCGCAGCCATCGCCTTCCACCACTTCGCCAGCTAGGACGGCGGGCAGCTCAGTGAACCCGTAGCCGGGGCGAGGGTCGGGCGCAGCCGATTTCTGGAGCGAGCGAAGCGACGCGGAATCTGAGGCAAGCACGGTCCTCGCAACCGAGCGAAAGGGTTCGCTGAGCTGGGGGGAGACGCGTTAGCCCAGGAGGCCGATGTTGTGCTTGGCTCGGGCTAGGACGTCGGCGGCGATCGCTTCTGCCTTGTCAGCACCGATCTTCAGGAGACGCTCGGTCTCGGCTGGGTCGGCTTGGAGCTCGGCAAAGCGCTCCTGAATTGGCTTCAAGATTTCGATGACCGCCTCGGCGGTGTCGCCCTTGAGCGGGCCGTACTGGGTGTAGTTGCCAGCCAGCTCGTCAGGTGCGGTTCCGGTGCAGGCCGAGAGAATGTCGAGCAGATTCGATACGCCAGGCTTGGCTTCGATGTCGTAGCGAACTTCACCGTCGCTGTCGGTTACTGCTCGCTTGAACTTCTTCTCGATCTTCTTGAAGTCTTCGAGCACGAACACGGTGCCTGGGCTTTCCCCCTCGGACTTCGACATCTTGCGATCGGGGTGCTGGAGGTCCATGACGCGCGCACCAGCTGCCGGGATTCGATGCTCGGGCACGACGAAGGTGTCGCCAAAGCGTGAGTTGAATCGCTCGGCGATGTCGCGGGCGATCTCGATGTGCTGTCGCTGATCGTCGCCGACCGGCACGACGTCGGTGTCGTAGAGAAGAATGTCGGCGGCTTGGAGCGCCGGGTAGGTAAACAGGCCGGCCGACACGAACTTCGTGGAGTCTCGGTTGGACTTGTCCTTAAACGCGGTCATGCGGCTGAGCTCGCCGTAGCTGACCGTGCACTCCATGAGCCACGCCAGCTGGGAGTGCTGCGGCACTTGGCTCTGCACGAACAACGTCGAACGCTCGGGGTCGATGCCGACCGCCATGAGCAGCTGCGCCAACTCGATCGTGTTCGAGCGAAGCACCTCGGGTGCTTGCGGCAGAGTCAAGGCGTGCAGGTCGACGACGCAGTAGATCGCATCGTGATCGTCCTGAAGCTTCGACCAGTTGATAAGCGCGCCCAACAAGTTGCCGAGGTGAAGATCACCAGATGGTTGGATGCCACTGAACACACGTTTCATGGGCCGAAGGTTATCGGGTCAGCATCGATCCTTGATCGCACTCCGAGCCTTGGCCCTACTGAGGTTCCAATCTCGCCACGACGCGTCGTCCGCCTGACTGCACAGATGATCGAGCATTCGCTCGTAACGCGTGTTCGGCATCGGACGGAGCGTTTCGAGGTTGTCGGCAATGACGACCGTGGCGTCTTCGGAGAGCCACGACAACAGCCTGACGGCCACCCAGCGAGGCTCACCGTCCGCCACTTCGACCGTCGGGTCGAACGCATCGAAGTTGTGCTGGGCAATCCGCTGATCGGGATTGATCACAGCGAAGACCAACAGGAACGTCATCCAGCTCGCCAACGCCGCCGCGGTGAACCACTTTGTGCCAGCGGCCACCGAGGTCAACCGAACGGCAGCCAATGCCAGCAGCACGAAGAGCCAGATGCCGAACCCGAACGACCAGAAGCGGAGCGGACTGAGGAACGTGACATCGACGTATTGAGCG
>CAKZVC010000077.1 GCA_937922235.1 uncultured Acidimicrobiales bacterium
CTCGACAAGCTCAGGAAGCGAGAAGTCGCTGCTCACCACATCGGCGCCGCGACGAAGTGCCTCGTAGCTATGACGGCCAAACCCGCACCCAATGTCCAACAAGCGGTCACCCGCGTGCAGTTCAAGAACGTCGTAGTCAACAGTCAGCACTTAGCGGCCCGCGTAGTTCGACTGGGTTTCGTCGATAAGCGCTCGATACTGATCGACGGTCTTCAGGGCGGTGTGACGCCAGCTCCAGTGGTTGACCACACGCTCTCGGCCAGCGGCGCCGACACGAGCTCGGAGCTCAGCAGAGTCAAGCACGGTGCTGATCATCGCCGCCAGCGCATCGGAGTCGCCCGGTGGAACCTGGAAGCACGTCTCGTTGTGCGTGCCGGTGACCTCTGGAAGCGCACCACCCGTTGTGGCGATCAGCGGAGTCGAGCACGACATCGCTTCGATCGCCGGCAGTGAGAATCCCTCGTAGAGCGACGGAACACATGCCACTTCAGCCTCGGAATAGAGCTCGACAATGCGCTGATCGGGAACGCCGCTCACGAATTCGACCGCGTCTTCAAGGCCGAGGTCTCGAAGGGTCTGCTCGGTCTTGGAGTCTTCTTTCATCTTGCCGATAATCACGATCTCGACATGGCGTTCAGCACGAACCTTGGCTGCGGCCTCAAGCAGATAGACGAGGCCCTTCATGGCCACGTCGGCGCTTGCGGTCGTGATGATTCGGCCCGGAACCTTGGCAACTTCAGGCATTGGCTTGAAGAGCTCAGGGTCGACACCAACGGGGACGACATGAATCTTGTCTTCGTCAACCTGATGGTCAGCAGCGATATCGATCTTGGAGTTGCCCGACACGGTCATGACCCGATCCATACGCTTGGCGACCTGGGTCTGCATCCGCGTGAAGGCGTACCAGCGGCGCTTGCCGATCTGCTCCATGAGGGTTCGAGCGTGCTCGATCTCGAGCCGGCGATCGACGGTGATCGGGTGGTGAATCGTGGCGAGAACCGGAAGAAGCTTCTGCAGTCCGAGCAAGCCCCAGCCGAGCGTCTGGTTGTCGTGGACCAAATCGAAGTTGGTGTGGCGAGTTCGCAGGTTGTCCCACGCACGCCACGAGAACGCCATCGGCTCGGGGAAGTTGCCAAGGTTGAACGAGGTGTTCTCGATCCAGTCCCAGCGGTCCTTGAGCTCAAACATGCGAGGTTTGCGCATCGGGAACTGGTCGTTGAAGGTCTCCAAGCTCGGGAGCTTCGTCAACGGCACCCGCTCATCGAGGTTGGGGTATGGCGGGCCGCCAAGCACTTCGACGCTGTGGCCGAGATCGACCAACGCCTTCGTGAGATGGCGGGTATAGACGCCCTGGCCACCAACGTGAGGCTTGCCTCGATACGTCAAGTACGCGATCCGAAGCGACTCTGGTTGCGTCGGAAAGGGGTTGGGCTGGACGGGGGGAACTGCTGACATGCAACCCCCAGTTTACCGCCAGGTAACCTTGTACTGATGCGTGTTCTTGTGCAGCGGTGTGCTGAGGCTTGGGTGACATCCGATGGCGTTGAAGTTGGTCGGATCGGCGGGGGCCTGTGCTGTCTTGTTGGCTTCACCCACGATGACGATGAGGCGAAGCTTCCCAAGATGGCTGACAAGCTTTGGAATCTTCGGTTGATGGACGATGCCGATGGGGTGATGAACCTCTCGGTGGCTGATACGACGAAGTCTTTGCTTCTCGTCAGCCAGTTCACGCTCTACGGAGACGCTCGAAAGGGCCGGCGACCAACCTGGATCGACGCTGCTCGCCCCGAGCACGCCGAACCGCTCTTCGACGCGTTTGTCGAGCACCTTCGCGAGCTTGGCGCAACCGCGGAGACCGGGCGATTCCGCACGGAAATGCAAGTCGGGCTCATCAATGATGGCCCGGCCACCATCATGCTGGAGATGTAGCGATTCAGTCTGCGCTAGGGCGCGATCTACCTTTGCCGATCACCGAGCCGGGAATGACCACGAGCGCAAGTACAAGCATTGGTGTTGCCCCGAATCGGGTAGCCAGTGTCAAGCCTTCGCGACGTTCGATCGTGGCGTACAGGACGCGCTGTTCGGAAATTCCAGTTCGTTCGAGGACGTTGCCATCTGGATCGACGATTGCGCTGAAGCCAGTCGGCGCCGCCTGAAGCACCCACCGGCCAGTTTCTTGCGCTCGCAGACGGGATGATGCGACTTGCTGGCTTTGGAGAATGGTGAGCCAGTAGCTCGATCCGTTCGTGGGGTTCACGAGCAGCTCGCCGCCGTCGAGAATCGCAGCTCGTCCACGACGTTCGAAGAAGATCTCCCACGAGATGCTGATGCCAAGGTCTGCAACGGGTGACTCCAGGACGGCCGGTCCTTCACCCTGGAGTACATCTCGGTTTGGCACATCGTTCGAAAAGCGCTCGATGAATCCGCGCAACGGGACGAACTCGCCAAAGGGGACGATGCGAACCTTGTCGTAGCGGCTCACTGCTTCACCCTCGGCCGTGATGGCGTTCGAATAGTTGACGGTGTTGTTGGGGAAGTCAGGTGCGGCGGTGTGGAACCAGCCAGGAATCAGCACGGCGTTCTGTTCGCGTGCGATCGTTGCCGTGTCTTCGAGCGCTTCGGTCATAAAGAAGAGATCGTCGCAGCGGCCAAGCGGGCTGCCATCGGGAATGGGATTGACGACGTTCTCCGGCCACATCACCAGATCTACCTGGCGATCGATCGTGGCCGTTGCCTCGCGGTGGCGATCGAAGACGCGCTGGTTCTCGCAGGTGTCAGCGCGGGTGCGCTGCGGACCGCCACCTTGGACAACGGCGACTTCGAGCTGGCCAATCGGGGCGCCTGTGGGGGCAACGACCCCAGCGAGCGTGGCAACGGCAAGTGCGCCGAACGTCAGCGATGCCATGTCGAACCTGCGCTGGATGATCAGTCGCAAAGTGGAGCCGGCCAACAGTGTGACGGCGGTGAGCAGCAGCCCGCCGCCGAGTGGCAACACGGCGGCAAGTGGAGAGTCGACTTGGGTCATCGGCACGGTCGCGAGCGGTACACCACCAAAGGGCCAGCTCCAGCGAAACCACTCGTACAGCACGAAGGCCGCTGGGAGTAGCAACAGTCGTCGATCGCCCGAGCCAACTGCGGCGGCAATGATCCCGTAGCCCGCGCCGAACACGATGAAGACAAGGAAGTACCCAGGAGGGGTGAGATCGAACATCCAGAGTTCGCCCATGCCGAGCCACACCATGCCCGCAGCCCAACCGCCAAGAAACCGGAGTCGCTTCGATTCCGAGCCGCACAGATAGTCGAATAGGGCAAAGCCCGCGAACGCTAGCGGCCACCACCCCCAAGGCGGGAGCGAAAAAGCCACCAGAAACCCTGCAAAACCGCCAAGAAGAAGGGTCTGAGCGGAACGCATGGATCTCAGTCTGGCCCGAATATTGGTGATTACTACACCTCAGCCTGAGGGGTAAATGTGCCGACAACATAAGGAAGCGCACCGGAATCCCACCGGCGACGAAGGATCCCTCATGAAGTTGCAAAGAATCGCACAGGCCGCAGTGGTTGCACTGTTGGCAACAGCGTGCACCGGCGGAGAAGAACAGACAACGCCACCGACCTCGCTGGTTGTGGAATCAACAACCCAAGCACCGCAGACGACGGCCGTTGTACCAACGACCACCACCACTGTGGCGACGACCCAAGCGCCGGCACCGGCAACTCTCGCATTCGCCTCGGCACGCGACATTGGCCGGCTGTTCGAGGTCAGCGGTACGCAGACGGTGTACACCACCTCTCAAGGCGACGAGGCTGCAGGTCAGGTAGCGGCGGGTTCACTCGTACAAGCCACGTCGGCGAAGGTACGCGACGGTGAGTTCTGGGTTCGAGTCCGCGAAGCTGCGGCACCAAATACCGACCTCGGTTGGGTGAGTTCCACCAAGCTCTCCCCAACTGATCGAGCGGTACTGACGAGCGATTCGACCAAGTCGGGCGAGCTTCGTCAGACACGTCGATCTCGCACCCCATTCTCTGTTGTGCAGACGCCAGGCGGCAACGACGAAGTTGCGACGCTTGCATCAGGTGAAGTCGCAATGCACGGAGGCAATATCGCTCTCGCATCGTCGGGGGATACGTACCTCGACGTTGTCGATCCCACCTCACGGGCCGCCATCGGGTGGATCAAGGCACAAGACTTTGGGGAGATTCGCAGCAATATCGCGCAGAATCAGAACCACGAAGCGTTGAGCTCACGACCGAAGTCGACCATTGAGTACGGAGCACCACTACAGGTAGTTTCGACCTCCACGATCGGGTGCAACGCAGCTCAGCTGACCTTCTTGAATCCATCAGTTTCGCTTGGCCTCGCCGTTGTTCTCGGCCAGGGCGTCCCCACCGGCACAGTCGTTCGAGGTGCTGAGCGGTGGAGCGCGCCAAATGGCGGGACGCTCTACATCGCCCCAGGTGATACTGCCGTCCTTACCCTCGTGACCGACACGCCCACGTCATGGTTCTTCGCCAGCCTCGATGCCGATCTTCGGGCGGAAGCACCTCGAGCCAGCGACGGCTCCCTCGTCGTCGCAGATGGTCAGGAAGTCCCGGCCACCAACGCACAGTCCATCGACCTTGCGGGCGGAACGTGCGTGTACGTACCTCCACCTCCTGTCTTCGACGAGGTGTACGGCAACATCGCCATCGATGGCACAGCCGAGGCGAATCCCGACCCCGAGCCGAGTGCCGATGCTGCTGCAGTGGAAGATGCGGCCAGCGTCCAGGAGAGCGAGAGCAGCTCCGACGAGCCCGCCGCCAACCCAGAGGATCAACCAAGTAGCGATACCGTGGCTGAGGAAGAACCTCCGGTTGCCGATCCAGGCACAACCACTCCATCGTCAGAAGGAACTCTTGGCAGCTAAGTCGATGAGATGGAATACGGTTCTCGTTCGTGAGGGTTGATCATTATATGGAACTGTTTGTCACCGAAGCGGCAGTGTCCCTCATCAAGAAGCGTGGGGGAGTTGCGGCAATCGACTTCATCCCACCGATTGGTTGAGGCCGCACTAAATATGACGTGTCGGTCGACATGCATCTCAAAGGCAAGAACCTCGCTCCGTACCGCGTCATGCGGCAAGACGGCGTGAAGATTCACATCGCCCCGAACTTGATGGGCTATGCCCAGTCAGTTCAGCTCGACGTGCGCGGAAGCGTCCGAAAAAAGCTTGACATCGACATTCATCACGAGCACGGCCCAAACTGCAACCACTGAGTTTCGCCGCAGGCGAAATCCGGCCGCAGGGCGGCCTCGATTCGCGCTGCGGTTAGCCGGAGGCCGTGTCCGTTCGAACCGGCTTCGCAGCTTCGAACTAGATTGCCGCGGATGTCGGGCGGAAGTCCGAGCGAGTTACAGGAGAGCGGAGCTCGCGTAGCGAACTTGGAAGCTGCCGCGGATGTCGACCGGAAGTGTCGACGTGTTAGAGCACAGGAACGAGGCGGTGGATGTCGGTGATGAGTCCGACGTCTTTGATGTCGACTGAAACGGCGTTCTCCGCCTTGACCCACTCGGGTAGATCAGTGAGGTCACACGCACCCAGGATCTCGTCAGGTTTCGCTGCGGCGCAGAGCTTCGCGGCCAGGTTGACGGGTTCGCCGATGTAGTCGTCGCCCTCAAAGAGCAAGGCAATTCCGCTCGCGAGGCCGACGCGAACGTTGAGTTCGGTCGGACTGAAGTGATGGATGAGGTGTGCGCCGAATGCAACAGCGGCTGTCGGGTCGACGCCGACGATCATGACGCCATCACCGAGCCATTTCGCGACGCGGACGCCGCGCTTAGCGGCGACATTGCGGGCGATGCGACGAAACTCGCCCAACAGCTTCACCGCCTCATGCGGTCCGTTCTGGCGGGTGTAGTTCGTGAACCCCGACAGATCGGCAAACACAAAGGTCCGCTCGACGTGCAGATGAGCGTCGCCCGAGGGCAGCTCGTCGGGAGATTCAGTTCCTGAGTTGGTTTTTGCTTCGAACCAGTCAAGCGCCGGCCCAGCGTTCTTCGCCTCCGATTCGGAAACGACTTCGCTGTTTGATGCTTCGGTTCGTCCGATCATCTCGAGTTCATCGTCGAGTATTGAGTCGGTGTCCATCTGTGTCACCTCTGTAGCCGCCGACTGGCTAGTGAACCACATCTCGCGGCCCAATGGGCCGCAGGGTGCGGTTTGTTCACAAATCGGTCGAAAGTGGTAGCTGGCCGGCAGCTACACATGCGGGAAGGCCCAATCCGTTGCGCCATGCTCCGGTGAGGGTCAACCCCGGCAGCGAACCGGTAGCTCTATCAATATCGGCAATCTTGCTCGAATGGTTGACGTCATATTGAGGAAGGCCCCGATCCCACCGCGTGAGCGACGCAGGTCCATCCGGAATGATCGTGTCGAAGATCGTCGAAAGATCGTTTCGAATTACTTGCACAACTTCGGCGTCGCGCAGTTGCGCCCATCGAGTGTCGGTTCGGCGACCGACCGAGACTCGAAGTATTTGTGCGCCATCGGGGGCGAGCGCCGGCCATTTGTGCGATGCAAAGGACACGGCGGTTACGTGCAGCCCGCACAGGCGGGGTACGAGGACTCCGCTGATGCTGGGGTCGATATCGATCGTGTCTGGCGCAAGTACCAGAACACCAAGCGCTACCGAGGAGTAGTCGATCGATGCGAGCACGCTCGCAGCTTCCGGTGCGATGTCGGTGAGCAGTGATGCCGTGATGTGTGCTGGCGTCGTCACGATCACATGATCGATAGGAAGGTTCGACACCGACCATTGGCCATGTGCGTGCTGCAACGTGGCGCGGTCTCCAAGGTGGATGCGGACGCCTCGGTTTTCGAGTTCGACCTGTGCTCGCTCGATCAGTCGGTTGAGCCCGCCAGTAATGCCATGGAAGACCGGGCCTGGATTCGCCGGAGCTGATGCGAGCGTGTTGGCGGCTGCCGTTATCAGGCTGGGATCTTTGCTCCGGAGCACGGCCAACTGGGGCACTCCGGCCTCGAGGCTGAGTCGGTCGCTATCGCCAGCGTTGATCCCGCCAAGGAGCGGGTCGACGAGGTACTCGTGCACTTCGTCGCCAAGTCGACGCCGAACGAGATCGCCAACCGACTCATCACCGTCGGGTCGGTCGTCGGCAGCGTCGATGTCGAGGCGAGCCCGTTCGACGCCCGCGGCGGAGACAAGTCCGGTAGCTCCAACATCGGCGGTGGCGGGAACCCCGAGCACGTTCGGCGGAAGTGGATGCAACCTGCCGTCACGGAAGATGCGAGCAGAGCCTGCAGCCGGGCTGATCAGGTCGTCGGCCAGGCCAAGCGAAACGGCGAGGTCGGTGACTTCCGGGCGGCGAGCCAGAAACGCGTCAGGCCCGGTTGGAATCGTGCGCCCGTCGAGACGAGTCTCGCCGATCTTGCCGCCGAGCTCATGGAGGGCTTCGAATAGATGAACCGTGTGCCCGGCGCCCGACAGCGAGAGCGCCGCGCTGATGCCGGTGATGCCACCTCCGACGACCGCAACCGTCTTGGTTGCTGGGTCAGGCACGGTACGCGTGGACTCGCTCGACAACCTTCTCGAGCGTCTCGGGCGGTGAATCCGGAGTCACCCCGTGGCCGAGGTTGAAGATATGTCCCGGGTGGCCACCGTTGCTCTCGAGAACGGCATCAACTTCGCGTTCGACGACCTCCCATGGAGCTCCGAGGATGGCTGGGTCGAGATTTCCCTGCAGCGCCTTGTCGGCCGGAACACGGGTTCGTGCTTCGGCAAGCGACAGGCGGAAGTCGACGCCGACTACGTCGGCCCCGGCTTGGGCCATCAGGCCGAGCAGTTCGCCGGTGCCAACACCGAAATGGATGCGTGGGACCCCCGTCTTGCCGATCTCTTCAAGTACCCGGGCACTCGACGGCAGGACGTACTTCTCGTAGTCGGCAGCTGATAACGAGCCGGCCCAGCTATCAAAGAGCTGAATGGCTTCGGCGCCGTGGGCCACCTGGGATTGCAGCGAGACGATGGCAAGGTCGGCCAATCGGTCCATCAGCGAGAACCACAACTCTGGGCGAGCTTTCATCATCGTCTTGGTGTTGTGATAGGTCCGGGACGGACGTCCCTCGATCAGGTAGCTCGCGACCGTGAACGGGGCCCCAGCAAAACCGATCAGGGGGATGTCGAGTTCGGCGACGAGGTTGTCGATCGTCTCGAGCACGTACGGCGTGTCAGCTTCGGGGTCGAGCGGGCGAAGTCGGCTGAGGTCGTCGCTCGATGCGAATGGCTTCTCTACGACGGGGCCAACACCGGGGACGACATCCATCCCAAAGCCGATGGCGTGCACCGGGGTCACGATGTCGGAGTAGAGGATGGCAGCGTCGACGCCATAGCGGCGGATTGGCTGCAGGGTGATCTCGGTCGCGAGGTCGGGGTTCGCAATCGCGTCGTTGATGCTGCCCTCTCCACGAATCGCCCGGTACTCGGGCAACGATCGACCGGCCTGGCGCATGAACCACACCGGCGTGACCTCGTGGGGTTCGCTTCGGCAGGCGGCGAGGAAGTTGGAATCGGATCGAGCAGTCACGTTTCCAGGCTAGGGGTCTGCGGGTGAGCTAGCTCGTTGTGCGGCGACTTCGCGGAGGCTGATTGGGCGCGTCATTTGGATACGCTTGACGTCCCCCTATTTCGTGGATGTGGCGCCATCTCCTCCGAACTCGAAGCAGAACAGCAGTACCTCGATCACGCCCATGCGTGCCTTGATGAAGCGCGGGAATTGGCGCGCAAATTGTCGAGCACGCTTGAGGTTGGAGCCGGTGGTACGAATCAGGCTCGTTTCGAGCGTGAGGCATTCACCGAGAACATCGTCGACCGGTTGCAGCAGCTCAACATCGGTGATGCTTCGTTGGTCTTCGGGCGCATCGATTTCGATGGCGCCGAGTTTGGTGACTCGCTGTACATCGGACGTGTTGGTGTGTGGGACCGTGCGCAAGACCCTGTGGTTGTCGATTGGCGTGCCCCGGCGTCTGAGCCCTTCTACCGGGCAACTGGCGCCGACCCGCTAGGCCTGGAACGCCGACGGCACTTCGCCACCCGTGGGCGAACGCTCCTCGATATGGACGACGAGCTCTTCGGCGATCTCAGCTACCTCGAAGAACAGGCAGCAACGGGGAAGGTTCAGGGCCATGGTGCACTGATCACTGCGCTGGAAACAGCCCGAACCGGTCGCCTTGGCGACATCGTGGCCACCATTCAAGGCGAGCAGGACGAGATCATCCGATCAAAGCTGCAAGGCCTGCTGGTTGTGCAAGGTGGGCCGGGCACGGGCAAGACCGTCGTTGCCCTCCACCGCGCGGCCTACCTGCTGTACTCGCATCGCTTCCCACTCCAAGACCAGGGCGTCCTCGTCGTTGGCCCGAACCGTCTCTTCCTCGCGTACATCGAACAGGTGCTGCCATCGCTCGGCGAGGCCGGCGTCCGCCTTGCGGTGCTCTCCGACCTCGTTGTACCGAAGGTCCGCACCGACCGGCTCGACACCGAGGCGGCAGCCGCGGTGAAGGGCGACCTTCGCATGGTCGACCTCATCGATCGAGCCGTTCGCCAGCGTGAGCGCAAGCTTCGTCAGGATCTGGTGCTCGGCTACGGGCTTCAGAATCTTCGACTCACCGTGTACGAGAGCGAACAGATCGTTCGAGAGGCACGGCGTCGGTTCCGCACCCACAACGCCGCCCGCAAGTTCATCGAGACCGAAGTCTTCGCCGCACTTGCGAACAGCGGTCGTGAAGAAGTTGACCCTGGTGAATTACGCGATCGAATGCGCTGGACGATGCCGTTGCGCGAAGCCCTCGAGTGGATGTGGCCGGTGCTCACGCCCGCACAGCTCGTTCACGACCTTTACCGGAGCCACGCCCTGCTTGCGGCCGCTGGTCGTGGTCTCTTCACCGACGAGCAGCTCGCAACACTGCATGTATCACCCGAACAGGCAGCACTTCGGGCGCACGAGGTTGTGTGGTCGTTCGACGACTCGCCGATTCTCGACGAGGCTCGCGCCTTTCTCGGAAGTCGGCCGAAGCGCAAAGACACCGATGCCGTTCGCACCTACGGCCACATCGTGATCGACGAGGCGCAAGACCTTTCACCTATGGCGCTTCGCATGATCTCGCGACGCTCGCTGAACGGCTCGATGACCGTCGTGGGCGACATTGCTCAAGCCACCGGATCATGGGCGCGGAACGACTGGCACGAACTGATCTCTCAACTGCCGCAGAGTAAGCACGAGCCCCGCCGGCGTGAGCTCACGACCGGCTACCGCATCCCCGCGCCAGCGATGGCATTGGCGGCAAAGGTGCTCACCGAGGCCGCTCCTGGTTTGAAGCCTCCTGTCGCGATTCGAAACGAAGGCGCTGAACCGAGGGTGCAACAGGTGGACGACATCGCATCGGCGCTGGCCGACGTCGTCGCCGCGGAACAAGCCGAAGTCGACTCAGGAAACTTGGCGATCATCGTGCCCCGGTCGATGATCGACGACGTTGGTGCTGCGCTGACCGCTTCCAACATTGCGTTCGGTGGTGCCACCAGGTCAGGGCTCGACAAGCAGGTCACGCTCGTGCCCGTGCAGTTGGTCAAGGGCCTCGAGGTAGACGCCGCGTTGGTAATCGAACCAGGACGCATCGTTCGAGAGGAACGCCAAGGCATGCGGGCGCTCTACGTCGCACTCACACGCGCGACAAAGCGGGTAGGAGTCCTGCACGCAGAACCCCTACCCGCTGTGTTGGCGTAGTTGGTGTTGCTCTAGTTCGTCAGCGTTGGCTGGATGATCAGATCCAACGACACTGCTTGCGGAGTCTTCCAGAGAGGCTTGCCGTCGCTACCAAGGATCGCATCGACCTCGATTTCGAGATCCAGCGGACCAGGGGTGCCGTTGAAGATCGAAAGGTCCATAGGTCCAGCCATCAGGTCGCCAGTCTCTGTCATGCCGCCGCCGGAAACCGTGGCCTGCGCAGTAACGAGAAGGTCCCGCAACGAGTCAGGGAGCGTTAGCGTTCCATACCGCTCTTCGCCAGATCCGTCGGTGCAAGGGCAGGGGTTGATCTCCGCGGAGATCGACGAGATCGTGCACGGATCCAGGTCGATTGCGTGGAATGCGTAGTACTGCGACGTTCCGCCGTCGGCTGCACCAGAACGGTCGCCGACCGCCAGCATGCAGTCCGTGTTCGGGATCGCCATCATTCCGTACGTGTCGCCCTTTGGCGTCTCAAACGTGCCACCAACGCACATCTGTTGTGTCTGCCAGTTGTAGCAGTTGATCGTGCGGGAGAAGAGCGAACCAATGAAGAGCCGCTTTCCTTCCCAGGTGTATCCACCTGCGTATAGGTTGCCGTAGTTCAGCGAGCTGCTGAAGTAGGAGTTGTTCACGAACCCAAGATCGAGGTTCGGCACATCGCCCATGATGGTGCCGTTGTTTGCTCGCACGCACTGATGGTCGTGGTTGAGCGTTTGGTTGTTCCTCAGCTGGCCACCATTGGCGTAGCAGAATCCGATCGGCTGCTGGGTTGTGTTGTATCGGACGAATCCGTGTCCAAGCCACTGCGGGTCCCAGGTGAACTTCGACTTCCTCGGGCTCCAGCATTCGGAGTTGGAGCTGGTGTCCCAGCAGACGAACCAGCTGTTGTTTTGGTCAACGTACATGTGAGCGATGATGCGGTCGCCAACTTGGTCGGTGATGACACTGTGAAGATCACCCGACGATGACTGTGCCGTGCCGTTCAGCGAGAGCTGGGTCCGTTGCGGATACCCGGTACATGTCGCGTTCGCAGTGCCGAGCTTGTCGGGGTCGAAGCAGTGCACTCGACCGTCCTGACCCATAGCGAACAGACGGTCGTTCGGATAGGTGCCAACTCGCCACAATCCATGGAAGGAAAGCATGGAGCCCCAGTCGGCAGCGTTGTCGTACACGTGCGGGTCGCTACCCGTAAGCGGCGTGAATTCTTCGTTGCCCGGGCAGTACGCTCGGGTGTCGGTGCGCACGCAACCAATGCCACCTTGCGTGAAATCGCTGGCAGGGAAGTAGATGCGATTGCGTTCGTTGTCGATGACATCAGCCGACTTGCCTCCGGTGATGAACTTCTGATCGAGAGGTGCCCAGTCTGAACACTGCAGTTCTGTCTGGATGTCCATGCAGACGATGCTGTAGCTCGATGCGCTTCGCGCATGGTGGTTCACTGTCCACACCTTGCCGTCTTCGCCCCAAAGTGGACGGTAACCGTCACCCTTACCGGCGGAGTCAAAGCCCGTGAATGGCGGATCGAGGAAGAACTCATCGGTGCAGTCAGCTGCGCAGTTCGCGAGCGTCGCCGACGCTTGACGAGCAATGTCTGGTGCATCTCGGACGACGTTCGAGAAGTACTGCTCGCCCGATGCGACAACCTGAACGTCAATCGAGCGTGCGTAGACCGGGTTGCCTGCCGAGTTGGTACCGGTCACAACGAACGAACGGGTAATTCGGACTTCAGTGCCGTCGTCGGCGGTGACGATCCAGAGCGAGGTTTGGTTTTCGTCGGTTGGGTCGACGGCCAGTGTGCCCGCTCCAGGGTTCGAGAACGAGAGTCCGCTGGTTTCGAGGAGGGCGATGATGGTGGCGGCGGCCTCACGCAATCCGCGTTCTTCCGACTCGCGAGCCTCGGAGCTCGTGAGCTGACTCCAGTCCGTCTTTGGCGGGTTGAAGAAGGCTGGGTCTTGCCAATACGACTTGACCGCACGGTCGTACGCCTGAATGCCGTTCAGCGCGCCAACATCGGCAGCACGTTGCTGTTCCTGTCCCTGTCGATACCACGCACCAAGGTCGGTCGCGAACGCAGCGATAAACAACAGCAGCATCATGACGAGTGCAGTAAGGACGAGGACAGCACCACGTTCACCCTCTTGCGAGGCCCTAGAGCCAAGGGCAGTGCGGTTTCGGAGATTCGTTAAAGGAGCCACGCCTTACCTACGGTCGAAAACGTGACGATCTTTGTAGGTCGAATGGCCCGACGAGGTAAGAGAACCGTTACAAGTTCGCCATCGTTACCAGTAGGTTGTCGGCGTGTCCGATGACTCACTAAAGCCATTCTCGGCTGCGGTGCGTGCGTGGTTCGAAACATCGTTTGTCGAACCGACGCCACCGCAGGCAATGGGTTGGCCGCGAATAGCATCAGGCGAGAACACGCTCATCCTGTCCCCAACAGGATCTGGCAAGACGCTGGCTGCCTTCTTGTGGGGGATCGATCGTCTGATGACGACGCCGGTCCCCGAACGCGAGGCCCGCACTCGCTTGTTGTACATCTCGCCGTTACGAGCGCTGGCAGTTGATGTTGAGAAGAACCTTCGGTCGCCGCTCCGGGGGATCACGTTGGCGGCAGAGCGAATCGGCGAAGAGATCCACGTGCCCACCGTGGCGATGCGCACGGGCGACACTCCGGCGGACGAGCGTCGCAAGCTTGTTCGGAACCCACCGGACCTTCTGATCACCACACCTGAGTCGCTCTATCTCATGTTGACCTCCGCGGCTCGGGAAACCCTTCGCAACGTCGACGCGGTCATTATCGATGAGATCCATTCGGTTGCCGGAACCAAACGTGGTGCCCATCTTGCCGTGACGATGGAGCGGCTCGAACACCTGGTTGGGCGGCCCGTTCAGCGCATCGGGCTCTCTGCTACGCAGCGCCCGCTGGATGAGATCGCCCGGTTCCTGGGCGGTCGTACGGCCGACCCGAAGCAGAAGAACACGTGGCGTCCGGTGGAGATCGTCGATGCTGGTGCGCCGGCGAACATGGATATCGAGGTCATCGTCCCGGTCGAGGACATGGCCGACCTGGGGCGAGTTGTCGAAGAACCCGCGAGCCCGTCAGCTGAGCCGCAGCAACGAAATAGCATCTGGCCATCTGTTCACCCTCGAATTCTCGAGCAGATTCAGCGACATAAATCGACGATCGTGTTCGTAAACTCCCGCCGTCTGGCCGAACGCCTCGCCGGCCGCCTCAACGACATGTGGGACGAGGAAGACCAACGACACCTCGATACTTCCGGTCGAGATCCCCACGCCGCCGACATGGGTGCTACGCGAGCTCCGCTCCCCGATGGAGGTGGGTCACAGCTTGATACCTCAAGGGAAGACGCGAGTGGTGTCGACGGGGAGGCGCCAGCGGCGCATGATCCAGCTGAACGCGGGAGCCTGTATACGCATGACGAGATGCCAGCTCCCGAGGGAGGGAGGGACGAGCGACCGGACGCCGCCTCAGGCGCAGCAGGCGCGAAATCGAGGAGCGCAGCGACGGATTTGAGCCCTGGAGGGACGAAGTCCCGGGTAATGGCGCACCATGGCTCGTTGTCGAAGGCGAAGCGGCTTGATATTGAGGATCAACTGAAGCAGGGCGAGATCCGGGCGATTGTGGCGACGAGTTCCCTCGAGCTCGGCATCGACATGGGCGCGGTCGACTTGGTTGTGCAGGTGGAATCGCCGGGCGCCGTCAGTCGTGGATTGCAGCGGGTCGGGCGTGCTGGCCACCAGGTTGGGGCCACCTCGATCGGCAAGATCTTCCCGAAGCATCGGTCTGATCTGCTCGAAACAGCTGTTGTCGTCGATCGGATGATGCGCGGCGAGATCGAACAAACGCGCTACCCAAGGAACCCTCTCGATGTTCTGGCCCAGCACATCGTTGCCATGGTCGCGCTCGACGACTGGGAGCTGGACGAACTGGCGGCCACAGTGCGCGGTGCGGCGAACTTTGCCGAGCTGTCCGACGAGGTTCTTGATGGTGTGCTCGATCTGCTGAGTGGCCGATATCCGTCCGAAGAGTTCCGAGAGCTTCGACCCCGGATCGTGTGGGATCGCGTCGGGGGCAACGTGCGAGGCCGCAAGGGAGCCCAGCGGCTTGCGGTCACCAACGCAGGCACCATTCCTGACCGTGGCCTCTATGGCGTCTTCCTGCCCGACGGTACTCGGGTGGGTGAGCTCGATGAAGAGATGGTCTATGAGTCGCGCCCCGGCGAGACGTTCCTGCTTGGCGCATCGACGTGGCGTATTGAAGACATCACCTTCGAGCGTGTCGTCGTCACGCCGGCACCCGGCGAGCCCGGAAAGATGCCGTTCTGGCATGGCGATGGGCCAGGTCGCCCGATTGAACTCGGCCGGGCGATGGGCGAGTTCATTCGAGAATTGCAAGACGTCGACGACAAGACGGCGATGAAACGGCTGGTCGACCGTCATGGCCTCGACGAGCTCGCCGCAGCCAACGTGTTGCACTACGTCGCTGATCAGCGTGAGGCCACCGGTGTCGTGCCCGACGATCGAACCATCGTGGTCGAGCGCTTCCGGGACGAGATCGGTGATTGGCGCATCTGCATCTTGTCGTCGTTCGGGGCTCAGGTGCATGCGCCGTGGGGGATGGCGCTGCGATCACGCCTCTCTCAGCTGTGGGGCATGGACGTCGAGATGATGTGGTCTGACGACGGCATCGTCATTCGGCTCCCCGAGTCGGCAGACGACCTGCAGCTCGAAGACTTGCGGATCAATGCCGACGAGATCGACGAGGCGGTGGTCGCCGAGCTTCCGGGCAGTGCGCTGTTCGCTAGCCGGTTCCGAGAGTGCGCGGGCCGGTCGTTGCTCCTGCCACGTCGTCGCCCCGATCAACGAACCCCGCTGTGGCAGCAGCGTCAGCGTTCCGCCGACCTCCTCCGGGTCGCAGCGAAGTATCCGAGCTTTCCGATTCTTCTCGAAGCAACGAGAGAGTGCTTGAACGACGTGTTCGACGTGCCCGCGTTGCGGGGCGTCTTGCAGGGTCTCGCCGACCGGTCGATTCGGATGGTTCCGGTCGAAACGAACCGAGCATCACCGTTCGCCCAGTCGCTGTTGTTCGGCTGGATTGCGGTCTACATGTACGAAGGCGATGCGCCGCTCGCTGAACGTCGGGCCGCAGCGCTCTCGCTCGATCGGGACTTGCTGCGCGATCTGCTCGGAGCCGAAGAGCTACGAGAACTTCTCGACCCCGGCGTGCTCGCCGACCTCGAGCTTGAACTTCAACGCCTGGTCGACGGTCGCCTTGCTCGAGACGCCGACGAACTCCACGACATGGTCCGGCTTTTGGGCCCCTTGACCCGCCACGAGCTCGAAGCGCGCTCTACCGAGGATGTTGATGTTGGTGCAGCGCTTGATCAGTTGACCTTCGATCTGCGCATGATCGAAGTGGGCGTGGCCGACGAGCGTCGCTATGCGGCAGCCGAGGATGCCGGACGGTTGCGCGACGCATTCGGCGTATCGGTTCCGGTTGGATTGCCAGCGGCCTTCACCGACAGCGTCGACGATCCGTTGGGCGACTTTGCTCTGCGCTTCGCTCGAAGTCACGGGCCATTCGTCACCGATCAGTTCGCTACCCGCTTTGGCATCGCTTCGGCTCGGGCCGATGAGGTTCTCAGCCGGTTGGCTGACTCGGGCCAGCTCGTCCGAGGCGAGTTCCGTCCCGATGGGAGTACCCGCGAATGGGTCGACGATGGTGTCCTGCGCCAGTTGCGTCGTCGATCGCTCGCGGCATTGCGAGCCGAAGTAGCCCCCGTCGAGCGGGCTGTCCTCGCCCGTTTCCTTCCGACCTGGCAAGGTGTCGGTATCCCGCGCCGAGGGCCCGATGGGCTTGCCGACGTCATCGGCGTTCTGCAAGGTGCGGCGATACCAGCATCGGTCTTAGAACGCTCCGTGCTGCCAGCACGGATGGCCGACTACCGGTCGGCTGACCTTGACACGTTGTGTACGTCAGGTGAAGTCGTCTGGGTGGGGGCCGGAGCTATTGGTTCGAAAGACGGCCGCATTCGATTGGCCTTCCGCGACCAGATCCCCCTGCTTCTTACCCCGAGCCCTGAGCCGCCAGACGAACCCATCCACGATGCGCTCCGATCGCAGCTAGCCCGGGGCGGCGCGTCGTTCTGGTTCGACCTGGTCTCCGCAGCGAACGCTGAGGGAGTTGGGTACGGCGACAAGGCAGTCTTGACCGCGCTATGGGATTTGGTTTGGGCTGGCGAGGTCACAAACGACTCGCTCGCCCCGGTTCGAGCGTTTCTTGGTTCCAAGGCCGGAGCATCGTCTCGCACGAGCCGGAGACGTCCGCGGGTAGGTCAGCTTCGCGCTGCTGGCCCGCCACAGGCAGCGGGCCGTTGGTCGCTCGTCTCCCAGTTGCTTGTTCCAGAACCTTCGGCAACGCAACGCACAACGGCCCAGGCGTTGCAGCTGGTCGAGCGATACGGCGTGCTAACCCGCGAGGCCGCACTGGGCGAGGGGATTACGGGTGGTTTCGCTGGGGTCTACCCCATGTTGAAGGCGCTCGAAGAGCGAGGCGACGTGCGGCGGGGCTACTTCGTCGAAGGGCTCGGGGCTGCCCAGTTTGCCTTGCCCGGTGCAGTTGACCGATTGCGAACGAGCGCGTCTGCTGCATCAGACTTCGACGAACCCGATGTTGTGTTGCTGGCCGCCACCGATCCAGCCCAGCCGTACGGAGCATCGTTGCGCTGGCCCGAGTCAGCTGGCAGACCAGCCCGGGTCGCCGGTGCTCACGTCGTGCTTGTGGGAGGTGAACCCGCGGTATTCGTCGACCGAGGAGCGAAGTCGGTGATCGGCTTCGCCGCTGCGCACGAGTCTGACCTTTGGGTCGACTCGGTGAAGGAGCTCGCACGGCGCGGGATCGTCCGTCAGGTGGAGATCGGCAAGATCGATGGCGAACCGTCGTCAGAGTCGCCGTTGGCCGAGACGCTCGTCGCAAACGGGTTCATCAAGGCATACAAGGGTCTGTCCTTTATTGACAGTTCGACTCGTCGACCCCGCTAGCGTTTCGTTCATGGACAGAGATCTGAAGCGCTGCTTAGGCCAGATGATGAAGGGTGTGCAGGTTGTGGCGTCGAGTCACGACGGCGTCACCCGCGGCTACTGCTCGCACTGGGTGATGCAGGTGTCGTTTGACGAGCCGATCATGCTCGCGTCGATTTCCCCCAAGCACGACACCCACGCGGTGATCGAGGCTTCCGGATGGTTCACCGTGTCGAACTTGGCTGCCGACCAGGTCGACGTGGGGCAGTACTTCTCGTACCCGGGTCGCAAGTTCAAGTACATCGCACCCGAGTATCTGACCGAGGTCGACGGACTTCCCGTGATCGATAACTGCATTTCTTGGATCAAGTGCGACGTGCTTGAAAAGCTCGACACCGATCTCGACCACGATTTGTTTCTTGCACGTGTGAGCCAGTTTGGCGAAGGTCGCCTCGGTGAAGATGCCCTGCTGTATTCGAGTCGCCACGGTTGGCGCATGTCTGGTGAGAAGGCCCGCGAGCCCGGACGAAGCGTTCGCGACGAGCTGCTTGAACGGCTCTCCGAATCCGAGCAGAGCGCCGATTCGAACCCTGACTCAGGCGACGAATAGGCCGTCGCGGCCGAGGCCGCGAAGACATCGCGAACGCCGCAAGATAGGTTCGGGAATGGGTCGGTCACCGCTGTTATACCTCCGAGGAACGCGCATGATTGAACTCACGCAACGTGGCCCTTTTGCAATTACCCGTCACTCTCTGATCCACTGTAGGAAGTGGAACGGATAATGGGCCTGCCGAAGCGACGCGCACTTGCTGCCATTTTGGCTGTTTTCGTTGTCGCGCTCGGTCTCTTCGTGGTGTTCCGACCGGGCGATCAGGCATCAGCCGGTGTCGACCTTGGCGACCCACACGCTTGGGTCGAGCATGGGCTTGACGGGGAGTTGCTGCAGATCAACGCGGTGACCGGTGAGGTCACGGCTCGCATCGATGTGGCAGAGCCTGGAGAGAACTTCAACGCTGTTGCCCACGCTGATGGAGCCGTCGTGCTCAACAACAGCACGAACTCGATCGCCCTTGTGAGCGGTCAGTTGTTGTCAGTCACCTCGACCATTCCACTCGCACCGTCCGATCTTGCTGGAGGCGTCGATCCCAGCACCGACGATGCTGAAGAGCCCACTGACGAGGGCGAGGTAAGCGAACCGTCGGAGTTGGCCGTGTATGGCTCACCTGACCTGGCGGGCAACGTTGTCGTCGTATCCGAACAGGCACTCGTCACGATCGATCCACAAACGTCGCTAGCATCTCCTCTCCCGCTCTCGGCTCCGTTGCAGTCTGTGACCCAAGATGCCGGTGGCCGTGTGACCGCGCTGTCGCCCGAGGGCGGCGGCTTGTTGCAACTTGATCGCGGTGCTCTCGCTGAGCTTGCGCCGTTGGCGGCGCCGGTTGGCGAAGACCGTGACGAGCGTTCGCTCGTACGTTCAGGCGACGGGATCTACATCGTCGACCCGAGCCGACTGTCGATCGCTCAAGTCCGCTCTGACGGGACCTACGGAATCCCGTTCTGCACGACCAGCGCCGCAATGGGTGCCGTTACTGGCGGCAGCGGTCCAAACGATGAGCCGGTCATCCTCGCATACAACTCGCGAACCTCAACGCTCAACGTCAGCAGCCTCGCAGATGGCTGTCGAGACATCGACGTCAACGTTGACGGCGACGACTTCGGCCGTCCGGTCGCAACGGGTGGCATGGCGTACATTCCGAACTGGAGCTCGGGGCGCATCGTTGTCGTCGACCTCGAGGAGTCGACGGTCGTTGCAAACTTCCCGTTCGGCACACGAGGAATTCCGTTCGAGCTCGAGGTTGTTGGATCGAACGTGTGGGCCAACGAGCCTCAGGGGCCGTTCGCTGCAGTTGTTACGGCTGAGACGATCACACCCGTCCCGAAGATCTCAACGATCGTGGCGGGAAGCACAAGCGATGTCGAGAGCGAAGGGGAAGGTTCATCGCTGACGAGTGGATCGGAATCAGCATCTGGACTTCGCATTATTGGCGATTCCGGCGATCGCGTGATCGCATCCGGATCGAATGCTCAGCAGTCGGGAAGCGGCGTAGGCACAGGTCCGGCAGGTGGCGACATCTTTGGCGGTGACAACCCCAGCGATGTCATCGAGGCATCAGCTGTCGGCATCGAGCTCGACGGACTCGCTGACCCCGAGCCCGTCGGTACTGGCGATGGGGAAGCCGACGGTGAAGACGAGCCTGACGAGGTTCCTGAGGTCATCGAGACCCTGGTGGCGAACTTCTCTGTCTCGACTGGCACCGCCACCGAGGGCGAAGTACTTCGCTTCACCGACACCAGCACGGGTTCACCCGTTTCGTGGACGTGGGACTTTGGTGATGGTACCGGAGCGCAGGAGCCGAACGTTGAGAAGGCTTGGGACAAGGAAGGCGTCTATGTGGTCTCGCTCGAGATCACGAACGCCCGTGGCGATGAGTCAACTCAGCTCATCGAGATCACCGTCGTTCCCGAAGCGGTCCTTCTTGTTCCTGCAGCCGACTTCTCGTTCGATCGCAGCACGATCGAAGCAGGTGAGAGCGTCACGCTCACGAACCGAACAACCGGCGAAGTCGATCTTCTCGAATGGGACTTTGGCGACGGTGAGTCCAGCGTTGGCGACTCGGCCAAGCACACCTATGACACTGCTGGCACCTACACCGTGACGTTGACAGCATCGAACGCCGCCGGTTCATCTTCGACTTCCACGAAGATCACGGTGCTTAGCGGCGTCGAGCCGCCGACCGCTGCAATCGCGCCTATCCCAACGTCGGTTGTCGAGGGACAGTTCGTCACCTTGAAGAGCGCTTCGTTGAACGCGCCCACCCGTCTGTCGTGGGACCTCGGCGACGGAACGACGGGCTCGGGCCAGTCATTGAAGCACGCGTGGGACACCCCGGGCACCTACCGGATCCGCCTGACCGCCGAGAATTCCGAAGGCTCTGACTCGACGTTCACCGACGTCACGGTCACCAGGCGCATCGACCCACCAGTCTCTCAGTTCACTCAGTCGGCAACCGAAGTGCTTGTCGGTGAAACAGTGACGTTCACGAACCTCTCACTCAACGACCCCACGAAACTCATCTGGAACTTTGGCGATGACACGACGAAGCGTGGCGAGACGGCAACGAAGAGCTGGAGTAAGCCCGGTCGATACCGAGTGACGCTTCGCGCAACGAACGATGCTGGCACGAATCGAACCGGCGTCACGATCACTGTTGTCCGCCCCGTCGAAGAGCCGGTTGCCGCGTTCACTGCGAGCGCTGCGGTCGTTGGGCCCGGTACGCAAGTGAACTTCCAAGACACCTCGGCGAACAATCCAAAGACGTGGCGCTGGGACTTTGGCGATGGAACGTCTGCTTCTACCGCGAACGCATCGAAGACATGGACCGAGCCCGGCACCTACACCGTTCGTCTGGTCGCTGCGAATGATGCTGGTTCGTCAACAGCTGAACGCCAGGTTGTCGTGAAGAGTGCTCCGAGCGCCAACTTTAGATGGGCGACCGTAGAAGGCACCACGATCAAGTTCACCGACACGTCGTGGGACGATCCACAGAATTGGCGTTGGGATTTTGGTGATGGCACGACGTCGACGGATCGCAGCCCGACGCACACCTTCGCTCCTGGAAACTTCGATGTCACGCTCGTCGTGTCGAACGAGATTGGCACTTCCGCGCCGAAAACCCAGAGGGTGGCCGCAGTCGAACCGCCTGTAGCTGTCGCAAAGTGCGAGGCCGACGGTGCACGTCTTCTATGCAGCGCTGCCGATTCACTTCGAGCGTCTCTTTACACGTGGTCAGTTCCGGAAGCAAAGACAAACTCGGCCCCCAACGCCGAGACAACCGTGTTGACGTTCTCGAAGGCGGGCCGCTTCGAAGTGACGCTCAATGTGTCGAGCAATGGGGTCTTCAATTCAACGACCATCACCGCACCTCGGGTTACGGCCGGGCTGAAGCCTCCGGTGGCACGCCCTGAGTGTGAGGCGGATGGTCCTCGCCTCATCTGTACTGGTGAGGAGTCTGCTCGCGCGGTCGAGTTCACGTGGTCGGCTGACGGGGCGGTTACGAATTCGACGCCGAACCAACGGAGCACTGTCTTTACGTTCAACAAGGCGGGTCGTTTCGACGTGACCTTGACGGTGGCGAACCGGGAGGGAGTCACCGACGCGGAGACCATCCGAGCACCCCGTGTCTCCAAGGGGCAGAAGCCAAGCGTGACCAGCGTGTCCGTCGCGGGAACCGATGGCGACCTGGTTCGCCTACGGGCCCAGTTCGAGAACGAGCCAACCAGTTGGCAATGGCAGGTCGATGGGGCCGAGCTCGTCGAGGGTGGAAACTCGCCCGAGCCACTATTCCGGGTCTCGCGCAATGGTGTATTCAACGGCGAGGTAAAGGCAACGAATGCGTTCGGTACTGACACCGACCCGATCAGCTTCGAAGCCAGCCCGTTCACCACCACGGCGTCCTTCACCTGGCGGGTCGTCGAGCCAGGCGTGGTTCGCTTCCGGAACACGTCGCAGGCACGGCCCGACGCTCAAGTCGAATGGCGCTTTGCCGGGCAGCCAGAGATCCTCGATGGAAACCCAGATGGCCCGCTAGTTCGGTATAGCGACGCAGGTGGAACATTCCGTGCGGTGATTATCGTCGAAGATCAAAACGGTCGAAGCGTCTATCGCGAGGACGTTACGGTGCCGCCAGTTGTCGTCGAGGAACCAGAGCCGCCGGAAGAGAACGACAACGACGAGTAGCGCTACTGCTCGTCGTCGTGTGGAGCGATGACCAGGAAGCATCCGACGCCCACGATCCAAGTGATTGCACTCCCAAGCGCGGTCTTGTCGCCGGACTCAATGGCATCTGCCAAGAAAAAGAACCCACTGAGCAAGAACATCGACCAGCCCATCAGGGCCCATGTTCGATTCGTCATACCTACCTACTCCGTGCTGATCGCGTCGAGAATGTTCATTCGGCCAGCGAGCCATGCGGGGAACGCTGCCGCGGCGAGACCGACGATGGCCGAGAAGAGCAAGTAGAAGATGAGCGTGGGGATCGGCACCGAGATTTGGGTGACGAGCAACTCGGGCATCTTGGCGGTAGCGAGCGTGCCGATCGCGACGCCGAGGATGATGCCCATCAGTCCACCAAAGGCAGCGACGATCACGCCCTCCCAGCGGATCATCCAACGAATCTGTTGCTTGGTTGATCCGACCGCTCGGAAGAGCCCGATCTCCCGTGTTCGTTCGAAGACCGACAGCGACAAGGCCAGCAAGATGCCCAGTGCGGCAATAACTGCAGACAAACCAAGAAGCACGTTCACCGTGGCGAGCGTCTGGTTGATCTGTCGCTCTTGGGCTTCGGCAAACTCGGCTTTGTTCTGCACTTCGAGCGTGGGGAAGTCGTCTTCGAGCTCGGCAACAACGGCGGCCCGGGCCCGTTCAGGAGTCACGCCGGACGCATTTCGCACGGTCATGAACTGGTCGCTGTCGGTGGGGAAGTGACGCTCCCACATGTCGAGGGTCATCACTCGGTTGCCGAGCACGAAACCATTCTCGAAGATGCCCGCCACGACGAGATCTTCGCTCTGGAGGTCGACAAAGAGTGCCGAGAACCGGTCGCCTACCTGGAGGCCTTCGTCGGCGGCAACCTGATCTTCGAGGTAGATGGCGTTCGGAAGCTGTGCCAGCTCGTCGTCGCGAACAACCCAGTCGGGATCGATATGCTCGTCAAGATCGCTGAAGCTCACGGCTGATGCGTCATTGATGTTGATATCGGTTCCGAGCTCGTTGCGTAGCTCGAGGAGGCGCTGAGGGTCGAGGTCGTCTTGATCTTCGAGGAGCTCGAGCACGATGGGGAGAAACTGTTGGAAGTCCTCGGCCCGAAGCTCCCCGCTCTCGCTCGTGACCCAGGCAGCTGGGAACGCAACTCGGTACGACACGACCGATTCGACTTCGTCGAGTGCTCGGACTCGTTGGGCTGCGTCCGAAGAGAACGGGATCGGTGTCGGTCCAGCGGTCGGGTTTCGAATCAACCAGTCGGACGTAATCGACGACGAGAGCGCGGTGCTGATCGACGACTTGATCGAGTCACCAATGACAGTGACCGCAGTGACGAGGGTAAGGCCGATCATCAGCGCGGCAGCAGTGGTCGAGGTGCGCTGTGGGTTGCGTGATGCGTTGCGTCGGGCCAGGCGACCCGGCAGTCCATAGGCGCCGATTGCGGTTCGGATCAGTCCGTAGGCCGTGATCGCGAGGATGAGTGCGCCAAGTACTGCGGGAACAGCGAGCGCGCTAGCGCTGACATCATCCCCCGCTGCGTCGATGATGGCGTCTGGTACCCCCTGGATCAGGACCGACGCGGCAAACCCGACGAGGCCGACGGCAGATGCGCCAACGACGAGACCGATCAGCCCAACGGCAATCATCGTTGGGGCGCGTCCGAGCATCGATGTTGCGCCCTGAACCGCTAACGGCGAAAGGAGGAGTGCGCCGAAGAGGGTCACGATCGTGGCGCCGCCCAAAAGTCCGAAGGTCTCACCCAAGCTGGCATCGCCCCACAGGACGACGAGAAGAAGCGCCACGCCAGCGGGCAGGACGAGAAGCCGAGCCCACGCTCGGTGGATCAACAGCAGGGCGATGTACATCACGAGCACGCCGAACATCGGGAGGAGGAACCGCGGTAGCCATCCGCTGAGAGTCAGCCCGGCCGCAACTAGCCCGATGCCACCAAGTCCGAGAAACGATCCGAGCAGCGGCCGCTCAGTAATGTCGAGATCGCCGAGGTTGGCTCCGTCTCGTAGCGCCGACATGGGCGACACCCGCCGAGCCTGGATCGATGGCCACAGGGCGGCCACCATCGTGACCACGATGCCGGTGAAGGACGCCCACAGAACGGTGACGAACGACAGGGGCAATCCGGTGTCATCAGGAAACCCAAGTGCGATAAGCGCCGCACGGAGAAGCCAGGCCAAACCAATTCCCGACGGGATGCCAATGACGGTGGCCGTAATGCCGAGCAGGAGTGCTTCGCCGAGCATGAGCCGGGTGACTTGGCTGCCCAGCGCGCCGACTGCGCGGAGGAGGCCGAGCTCGCGAATCCGTTGGCCGAGGGTGATCGAGAACACGTTGTAGATAAGAAACGCACTCACGAACAAGATGATGAAGGCAAACGCGAGCAGCACGGTGCGGAAGATGTCGAGAACTTGCCCGAACGTTCCTTGGGTCTCTTCCAGAACGTCTTCTTGGGTGCGTACTTCGATCCGATCGTCGACGACCTGCTCGAGCGCGGCCATCACCGTGGGACGATCCGCGCCTTCCTCAAGGGTGACGGTGATGTCGCTGAAACCGCTGCCGCCATTGATGAGCTCGACCGCTGTTGGCTCGTCGAACGCGACGAGGCGAGCACCGACGAGCGCGTTTTGGTCGGGGTCAGCGAAGGTGAACGTGCCGACGAGGGTGAAGGTTCTGCCCCGTTCGGTGACCGTGGGAACCTGAACGGTGTAGTCGTCGCCAAGGACATAGTTCCCGTCGGTGAAGGCATCGATGTCGAGGGCGAACTCGGTCGGACCAACAGGGGCTCGGCCTTCTTGCACGAAGTATCGAGTCGTCGGGCTGCGGTCGCCCCACAGGACACCAAGATTTGGCCCCGACGGAGCAATCGTTGGTTCGTTGTCCGCGTCGATTGCGACAACACCAATGCCTACGACTCGTGGCTGGGCTGCGAGCACGCCCGGTGTGGCGAGAATCCGGTCGAGATGGTCGACCGAGATGGTCGGTGCGAGCGAGTTGTCCCCGAACCCGACGGTTGGACGTACAGCGACGTCGTACCCCGACTCGATGTTCGATGCGAGTTCGTCGAACGTTGAGCGCAGTCCGTCGGTGAAGATGAACACTGCAGATACCGCGGCAACCGAAAAGATGATGGCGAAGCCAGTCAGCGCATAGCGGAGCGGCCGTTGAAACAAGTTCTTTCGAATCAGCCGAACCAACACAGCGTCACCTTATCGATCAGAAGTGCTCGACCTCGCGAATCGGGTGGCGCCCGCTACGGTCGATCCGTGGCTCCTGCTCGTCGACTCCTCATGCTCGCTGTGGCATGTGTGCTTCTCGCGGCCGGGTGCACCTCATCGCCGCCAGATGCTGAGCGATCAGAAGATGCGCTCGGTGATCCTCCAGCATCGATCGATGCCCCGGCGACGACAACCACGTTGCCGCCTCGCCCTCCCGAGATCCGCGTGACCGACCGGGCTCGAGCCGAGATCGGCCAAGTCTTCTCCGATGCGATCGTGGTCATCGACCCAAATGGCGATGGCGTCACCGTCGATGTTTCAGGGCGAACCCCAGAGGGGTTCTCGCTGCTCACCAGCCCACGCGGATTGGTCACGGGATTCCAATGGCGCCCGGTCGATGCCGGCGAATGGACGATTGAGGTCACGGCGGTCGATGATGGCGGCCTTGAAGCCTCGCGCTCGTTCACGCTCGTGTCTCGCTACCCCCGAGACCGTGACCTGTTGCTGGCCATGGGGGATTCGGTTGCTGCGGGGTTCGGGCGAGATCGTAGCGACTTCGCTGGCTCCGACACCTGTTTCCGTAGCGAGCGGGATGCCTATGGCGTTCAGGTAGCCGACTCGCTGATCGAAGCTGGAGCGTTCGTAGCTGATGCCGAAACGGTCGTCGTGGCGTGTGCGGGTGCGACCGCCGCGTCGCTGCGTGAGGTTCTTGTCGACGCCACGGACGACGAGGGCGAAGCGGTTGGGGTTCCCAAATCTCAGCTCGATGCTGCGGTCGAGGCGAATCCCACGATCGTCACGTTGACTATCGGATCGACCGATGTGTCGCTGTTCGATGCTCAAGCGCTCACGGAGCCGGGAGCGAATGGCGATCCAGCCGCGGCGAGGGATTCGTTCCTGATCGATCGCCGGATCGAATCGTTCGAGCAAGGGCTGCGCCTTGCGCTCGACCGTCTGGTTCGTTCAACCGACGCGCACATCGTCGTGACGACATGGTACGACCCAACAGCTGCGGCACCGATCGGAGTGGAGGGCTGTACCGGTGACTGTTTCAGTGCCGTGATGGCATCGACGGTCGCATCGGTGAACGAGGTCATCCGTGATGTGGCGGCGGCCCAGCCACCAGGCCGAGTGAGCGTTGCGGGGCTTGATGGTGATGCTGACAGGTTTGAAGCATCCAACGGGTTTGGCCCTGATGCGCTCCGCGACCTTGGTCCGTTGCAAGACCTGGTCGGTACGTTCACCGGCGGCTCATCAGCAACGTGTGCGGCTACCGGTGAGCCGGAGGTCGAGCTGCTCTCGACCCTTGACTGTGCCCACCCAACAACCGAGGGTCATAACGAGATTGCTCGAATCGTTACCGAGGTTCTGCTCGCTATCTGAGCGTGTCAGACGTTCAGTCGAGGACAAGCCGCTCGGGGTTGGCAACGTGCCCGGCTTCTCCGCAAAACCAGCACGGCGCATCTGGGAGATCGCGCCAGGTGACCTCGCAGATGTTGCACGACAGCACCGTCGGGATGCTGCTCATGGCTGCTCGTGATCGGGTGTGATCCGAGCTGGTGGTGCCGATTGGTTCGGTTGACATGTTGGTGACAATAGGACCCTCGATCGGTCAACGGGGTGGATATCACCTATCCGATTTATCTGCGGTGCAAAGTGCATGCCTAAGAAGCTCTCAACCGACGTCTGATTGAGCTACGTTCGCGATGCTTGCCGAGTGCGGGCACCGAGGCCGAATACGTCGGCACTTACCGAAGGACTCACCAATGAGCACCCCCTGCCCACCCGCTGACGGATCCGCCGAACGGCAGACAGAATTCGCCGAAGCACCTCCGATGTGCATCGACCCGACCAAGACCTACACCGCGGTGCTCGACACCTCGCTTGGGTCGATGACGATTGCGCTCGACGCGGCTGCAGCGCCTCTGACGGTGAACAACTTCGTCGTGCTGGCGCGCTACCGCTACTACGAGGGAATCATCTTCCATCGCATCATCAACACCTTCATGTGCCAGGGCGGCGATCCAACGGGCACCGGTCGCGGCGGCCCCGGCTACCGCTTCGCTGACGAACTCCCAGCTCCGGGTGCGTACAAGATCGGTTCGGTCGCAATGGCAAACGCCGGTCCGAACACGAATGGAAGCCAGTTCTTCCTCGTCAGCGGCGCAAGCGGCGTAGGCCTGCCACCGCAATACTCGCTGTTCGGTCAGATCACCGAGGGTCTCGACGTCCTCGAAGCAATGCAGAACGTGCCGTGCGATCGCAGCGATCGTCCACACGACGACGTCGTGATCAACTCGGTAACGATCACCGAGAGCTAATTCTCGCTCGGACTTCCGCCGAGATCCGCGGAGATCGACATGGTCGCTACGCGAGCTCCGCTCCCCTCGGGACTTCCGGGCTCGCTACGCGGCTTCTTCGACCGGGGCGAAGCCGGAGCTGTTGGTGGCACTTGACCACGCACCAGCTTCGGCTTCACGAACCATCGTTGCCACGGCAACATCTGGGTTCGGGAACGCAAGTCCGACGCGAGCGTGAATGGCTGACGCGTTCAAGCTCTCGATGAGACGTCCGGCAAGTGCCTTTGCTGCCTCGGTCGAGTTGATGCCAGCGGCGCAAAGGAGAAAGCGATTCTCGAGGTCGCTCGCCATGAGGTCGCTCGGACGAATGACCGAGAGCAGCTTTCGAGCAGCTTCGGTGCGCTGAGCTTCGCCGTTCTTCTCTGAGGGCTCCAGAAGGATGACCGCCGACACAAAGGACCGCTCGCTCGCAGTGAGCTCTTCGAACCGTTCAAATACGGCATCGTGTTCAGGGAGCCCGGTTGCTGCATCGACCGTCCACCGCTTGGTGGAGGATTCGTCGACCATGACGACGCCTACAGCGCTGTCGTAGTCGCCGTTTGCGTTGCTCACTGCCTGCGCTCGGATCTGGTACGAGCTGTCGCTGCCGTTCATCGTGAAGATGGCGGGCTGGTGCATCTCGTCGGGATCGGCAAAGAGCTGATCCCAAAAGGTATCGAGAAGGGTGCGGTCGCCGTCGTCGACGTTGAGTCGCCAGTCATCGCCGGGAATGCATCGCATGAGTTGAACGAACGGAGCGTTCGATTCGATGATCTGACCGGTGTTCGAGGCGTGGAACGCCGCGGTGGTCATCACACTGGTCAGTGCCGCCAAGGGTTGCATTGTGGTTTACTCCTCGTCAGAAACGTCGCTAATCGCGTCGTCTGGGTCGGTCGGTTCGATTGCGCTGTCGTCGAGTTGTACGCCCTCGGGAACAATGCGGCGCAACGTCTGGAGATTTGTGCACACGGTCGGTGCGGCGACAGCTTCTGCGTCGGGGTCAATCTCGTAGCGAATGTCGATGCTTGAGAGCGCTTCGGCCGTGAACATCCGGCCATCGAGACGGGCCGAATGGACGTCGCCGGTCGCGGTAACGAGAACCTCTGAGGGAACCTCGCGGTTGGACTCTTCGAGCGTTGCCGCGATGTTCGTTTCGGGGTCGTACCCAACGTAGAACTTTGGCTGGTCGGTGATCGGGCCCTCAAGAGAGAGGTGTCGGGGGGTCTGGCGGGTTGACGTAACGACGGTCAGACCATCGAGGGTTCGGTCGACGATCGCGTTTCGACGCTGCCCAGTCCGATTCCTGATCTCGGCAACGTCGGCACCTGCGGGTGCGCCGTCGACTACGACGTTGTTCGTCGACAGGATGATTCCGTTGCGCACTTCGCCGACGGGCTCACGAACGGCCTGACCTGGCTGCAACTCAGCATCACAATCGAAGAAGGTCACGGTCACAAACACCGAGTTGTATCGTCCCTGCACCTCACTCAGCTTCCACTGACGAGGAGGCTTCACGGTTGTCGTCGTCGTGGTGGGTGCTACGGACGTGGTGCTAACGAAGGCAATCGAATCTGGTTGCCCGAGCGGCGATCGAGTAATCGTGTTGTAGCCGAACCAGCCGGTGAACACGAGGAGAAGGGCAAGTAGAACGTAGGTCTTGCGCCCGGTCTCACGAGACGACATTGCCGATTGGGGGATAACACCGGGGCGGGTGCCGAGGAGCGGAATGTCTGACGACTGTGTTGCACGCGGAATCGACGTAACGACGGTTTCGGCAAACAAGCCCTCTTCGTCTTCTTCGGGGACCTCTTCGGTCAGTCCGAGTGCGTCGGAAAGCCGTTGATCTTCCAAGTTGACGGTGCGACCTCGACGCGATTTGAACCGCTTCGTGCCACCCGCTTCGTTGTCAGAGGAATCGTCGGATTCGCGGAGGTCATCGAGCTCGGCCAGTCTGTC
>CAKZVC010000078.1 GCA_937922235.1 uncultured Acidimicrobiales bacterium
GGCGAACCGGGCCTCCCCGCTGGTGTGACGGCAGTAGGCATCGAAGAGATCCTTCAAGCCGACCACCCCGACGACAAGAACAGCACTGATCAAGATGGCGACATCAACG
This sequence comes from uncultured Acidimicrobiales bacterium, assembly GCA_937922235.1. GTDB lineage: Bacteria > Actinomycetota > Acidimicrobiia > Acidimicrobiales > SHLQ01 > SHLQ01. The sequence goes on from CAKZVC010000078.1 coordinate 110, forward strand.
ATGTCTGGGTCACCGCAACCGCAGCCACAGCCCCCGTCGTGGCGCTGGGCGTCGTTGATGCCACGGTGAACTCCAATGGCGAGTCGATCGTGCTTGCCGGCACCGTGCCAACGGAAGCGCAGCGCAACGCACTGATAGCTGATGCCGAGGCGACTGGATTACCGGTCGACGCCGATGGCCTGACCGTCTCGGGCCTTGAGCCAGGCGCCGGGGCCGACGGCCAGGTAGCCAAGATGGGCGCCGTGATTGGCGGCCTCGGAGTCGGGGCCTTCACCAGCGCCTCGCTAAGTATCGGTGACGATGGTCCCGTCCGAGGAACTATCGAAGCAGCGAACGCAGATGTTGCGGCAAGTCTCGCATCCCTCAGCGAAGGAGAGGACGTTACCGTCTCGTCTCCACCCGTCCTTGGTGCGCTCGATACCGATGTGGTCTTCGATGGCGAACGGATCGTGCTCAATGGCACCGTGCTCACCGACGCACAGTCGGCCGAGCTCGAAGCAGCGGCTGCCGAGGTTGTTGGAGCCGACAATGTCACGAACAACTTGGTTGTTTCTGGGCTCGACGAAGCAGTTGAAAACGCTGATGGTCGGGTAGCAGCGCTCGGAGCGGCGATCGGAACCTTCGGGGGCTTGACAAGCGCCGACGCCACGATGAGCGACACCGACCTCACCGTGAACGGTTTCGCTACCGACGAGGCATCTCGCACTGCCTCGGTCGATGCGGTCTCGGCATCTTCGGACGCTGGACTTCGCCCTGGCGGTGAGATCACCGTCAACGAACCCGAGATCTCGCTACAGGAAGAGATCGACTTGCTTCAAGCCGAGCTAGATGCTCTTCAAGAAGAGATTCGAGTCAACGTCGTCTTCGCATCGGACTCCGATGTTCTCAGCGACAAGGCCAAGGGAACGCTCGACAAGGTTGTGGACGCTATGCAGCGCTACCCACGTCCAGTTGTCGAAGTTGGTGGACACACCGACTCCCAGGGCAACGATGCCTACAACATCGATCTCTCCCAACGACGTGCCGACTCGGTTGTCGAGTACGTCGGATCACAAACATCACCAGACCGCCTCAAGCCAGTTGGCTTTGGAGAGGCACAACCCGTTGCAGACAACACCACCGAAGAAGGTCGTCTGCAAAACCGCCGAGTCGAATTCATCGCTAAGGAGAACTTCTAATGGAATATTCAATTTGGGAAATCTGGCTTCCCCTTCTACTTCTCTTTCTTTTGGGGTGGCTGCTTTCGTGGTGGTTCCATCGTTCACGTCGAACGATCGTTTCGTCGTCAGAGTGGAATGCACTCGGCAGCCGTGCCCACGACGCCGAGATGGAGCTCAGCTCGGTCGCCGCTGCCCGTGACGAGGCCATCAACGAGCGTTCGGTTCTTTCGAGCCGAGTATCATCGCTGACGACCGACCTCGATGCCCGGCAGGCCGAACTTGCAGCCGCTACTCGGTCGACCGAAGTCGTCACGGCAGACCTCAATGCTCGAACTGGTGAGCTTGACGCCTTGCGTGGCGAGCTCGAAGCGAGCAACGGTCGCATCGGCGGCCTTGAAAGCGACCTCAACAGTGCCCAAGGCACCATTGCTGGTTACGTAAAGCTCGAGGGCGAACACAAGACGCTCCAGGGCCAGCTCGATCAGTCGAAGGCTCGCATCGCCGAGCTTGAGGGCGCCGCATCGGCGTCGGACGGTGAGCTTGCAACACTCCGAAGCGAATTTGAACTCGCCGAAGGTCGAGCATCCGAAGCCGAAGGCCGGGTCATGGAGCTGGAAGGCGAGCTGCGTTCAGCGCAAGCCGACCTCACCGGTACCCGGGCTGAGCTCAGCGGTTCGGGAGACAAGATCTCCGAACTCGAAGCTGCCGTTGCGGGCGCTGCGGTGACCGCAGCTGCGCTCAAGGCGAAGGAGTCCAAGGCCAGCGAACTCGAGTCGGCGCTCGAAGCAACACGCGCTGAACTCGACACCTCGCAGAGCCGGATTGCCGATCTCGATGCACACCTGGCCACCAGTCGCGGCGAGCTCGAAGCATCGCAGGCTCGCATTGGCGAGCTCGAGGGTGAGCTTGGTGGAGCGCAATCGCAGATCGCTGGCTTCGCCAACCTCGAAACCGAAGCCGGTCAGGCCAAGGGCGAGCTCGAAGGAGCTCACGCCCGTATCGCAACGCTTGAGGGCGACCTCGATGCGGCGAACTCACGGGCCCGTGGCCTCGAGGCCGCTCAGGGTCGCATCGGCGAGCTTGAGGGCGAGCTCGAAGCAGCAAACGCTCGTGCCGCAGAGGTTGACGGAGCGAAGGCTCGTGTAGCTCAACTCGAAGGCGAGCTTGAGGCAGCGAACGCACGCGCTGGCGAACTCGATGGAGCGCAGGCTCGCATCGGTGCGCTTGAAGGCGAGCTCGAAGCAGCAAACGCACGAGCCCTAAGGGCCGAAGAGGATCTTGGTGGCGCTCAGTCACAGATCGCTGGCTTTGCGAACCTTGAAAACGAAGCTGGCCAAGCAAAGGGTGAGCTCGAAGGAGCCCAAGCTCGTATCGGTCAGCTGGAAGGCGAACTCGACGCAGCCAACGCACGCATGGGCGAACTCGATGGCGCCAACGCCCGCATCGGTGAGCTCGAAGGTCAGTTGCAAGCAGCTCAGGCAGTCGCTGGCGAACTCGAAGGAGCCCAGGCCCGCATCGGTCAACTCGAAGATGAGTTGCAGCAGACGCGTGCCGAAGCTGCGAAGCTCGAAGCCGCCCACGGCCGAATCGGTGAGCTCGAAGGTCAGTTGCAAGCCGCCCAGGCAGGCGCTGGCGAACTCGAAGGCGCCCAGGCCCGCATCGGCCAGCTCGAAGGCGAACTCGACGCAGCCAACGCACGCATGGGTGAACTCGAAGGCGCCCAGGCCCGCATCGGCCAGCTCGAAGGCGAACTCGACGCAGCCAAGGGACGTGCAGCTCACGCTGAAGAACGGCTCGGCGGCGCACAGTCGCAGATCGCTGGCTTCGCCAACCTTGAGACCGAAGCCGGACAGGCCAAGACCGAACTCGACGGAGCGCACAACCGCATCGGCGAACTCGAAGCCGAGCTCGCAGCTGCCACCTTGTTCAAGAATGAGGTTGGCCAGCTACGTTCCGACGTCGATGAGCGAGATCGCCGCATTGCGGCTCTTGAGGGCGAGGTAGCAAACGCTGCTGACTCCGCTGAGCTCGATGCAGCACGCAAACAGCTGAGCGATGCTCAAGGCCAGCTCGATGGCCTTCGCAGCGAACGTGATGCTGCCCAGGGCGAGGCCAATGGTGTTCGGAGCGAACGCGACGAGGCCAACGCCAAGCTCAAGGCGCTGCAGGGCGATCTCGCTGCGGCACAGGCACAGGGTGGTTCGACCGAGGAACTCGAAAGGACCATCGAACGTCGCAACGAGACCATTGCCGACCTGCGCAAGTCGCTGAAGGCCTACAAGGACATGCCGGAGGGCTTCCAGCGGATGGCCTCGTGGCAGACCGGCGCTTGGCAGAAGGGCACCACGAAGCTTGGCACTGCCGGCAGTGACCACGCTGACGATTTGAAGGTCATCAGCGGCATCGGCCCACAGATGGAAGAGCTGCTCAATACCTTCGGCATCAAGTCGTGGGAGCAGCTCGCCGCTCTCGATTCGAAGGGCGTCGAAGCCGTCGATGGCGCACTGACCGACTTCCCCGGACGCATCACGCGTGACGAATGGGTCGAGCAGGCCAAGGCCATCATGGATGCCGGACACAAGCCAGTTGAACGGGCGCCGAAGAAGCGTGCACCGAAGAAGGCGGGCAAGAACGCCTGGCAGAAGGGCAAGACCAAGCTCGGAACGCCCGGTAGCGATCACGCTGACGACTTGAAGGTCATCAGCGGCATCGGCCCACAGATGGAACAGTTGCTCAACAGCTTCGGCATCAAGTCGTGGGAGCAGCTCGCCACTCTCGACAAGAAGGGCGTCGAAGCCGTCGATGGCGCACTGACCGACTTCCCCGGACGCATCACGCGTGACGAATGGGTCGAGCAGGCCAAGGCCATCATGGCGAACGATCACACCCCGGTTGTTAGCGCACCGAAGCCACGGAAAAAGCCAAGCTGGCAGAAGGGCCGGACCAAGATCGGCACTCCTGGCGCTGGCCACACCGATGACTTGAAGGTCATCAATGGCATCGGTCCAAAGATGGAGGGTGTGCTGAACAAGTTCGGCATCACTGCGTGGGAGCAGATCGGCGCCTTGAAGAAGACCGAGGTTGCTGACCTGAACGATCTCATCGAGTCCTTCCCGGGCCGTATCGAGCGTGACGAGTGGGTTGGTCAGGCCAAGGGACTGGTGAAGCGCTTCCCGAATCCGAAGAAGCGTCCGACCCGCGAGACGTTCCTGAACAACTCCGGAGATGACGATCCGTTTAACTAACGAGTAGTCGCCCAGTCCGGGCCGATCGATTGCCGATCGGTACGGTGAGGGCATGTTCCGAACGAGCCAGCGTTCTAGCCATCGTGCTGTGACGCTGGCTCGGTTCGTTTTGCTGGCGTGTGCGCTCGCAGCCACCGCATGCACGAGCTCGGAGCCTCCGGTGCGCGTCGAACCAACACCGTCCACCACAACCACTCCCCCAACGTCGGACTCACCGACGCCTGATGGGTCGACAGAGTCGGTACCGCCTACAGCTCCAGCCGAGCCTGCTGATTCGTCTCAGGTGGCCGAGCTCGCAGACGTTGCGGCAGGCCTGCCGGGCTCGATCGTTCGACGGTCAACCGACGGTTCACTCGTCGTGTCAGCGCCCGACGGCTCCGACGGAGTCACATGGAGTGCCCGAGAAGATGGCGTCGCAAGCCAGCCAACGTGGTCAGCAGATGGCTCGCAGCTGGCGTGGACGGTGCTTGGACCAAACGGGGTCGCCCTCGCCCTGGCGCAGATCGATGCCGGGCCGGACGCCACCATCGTGATTCCCGTATCGACCCCGATCTTCTACTACTCGTGGTCGCCTTCGGGCGACTGGCTGGCAGGCCTTCGCAACAGTGCGAGCGGGCTTGAGCTCACGATGGTCGATGTCGAGTCGCAATCACTTCGAGTTGTGGGGCCTGGCCAACCGTTCTTCACCGATTGGAACTCTGACGACGCGTTGGTGGCCGCGATCGGGGGAACGATCCTTGCCGATGTCCCTGCGAGCGAAACCGAGTCGCCGTCGCAGCGAGCACTCCAGAGCCCGCTTGGGGTCTTCCAAGCGCCGATCGTTCTCGGTAACGACGACGTGATCGTGACGCTCCGCCGAGGCGACCAAAACGACGTTGTCCGTCTTCGGGGCAGTGAAGCCACGACGATCGCGAGCGCCGAGGGGCCGGTGGCCATGTCGATCGACCCGCTAGGAGAACGCTTGGCAGTACTTGTGGCTCCCGACGACGAGCCCGAGCTCATCTCGTTTCAGACAACTCCGTTGCTCGAATCGGGGCGCGTGTCGATCATCGATCTGCGAACCGGTGATGTCGAGATCCGACCCGAGACGAACACTGTTGCGATCAACTGGAGCCCTACAGGCGACAAGCTGGCGATGCTCGAAGCCACGAACCTCACAATGAGCTGGCTCTTTGCGGAACCAGGAGCAGTCGCCGAACGAAGCGCGCAGTTCATCCCGAGCCGCGAGTTCATCACCGCGTACGTGCCATTCGCAGACCAGTACGACCGCTCGTCGACGTGGTGGTCGCCCGATGGCGAAGCATTCGTCTTTGCTGGCTCGATCAACGGCCAAGAAGGTATTTGGATCGACCGACTAACCGACGGCCTAGGCCCAGCGTTCCTCGCCCCAGGCGATATCGCTTTCTGGAGCAACTAGCCCTTCTCGACCGATAGACCGGCGATCTGTTATGGCTGGCTAGAGGGCCGGATCTTCGCAGCCGTCGTAGCCACCGGTGCCGCTGCTCGAATCGTCGGTGAAGTCCTCGAGGAAGCCGCTGCCGGCATCGCTTGTGGTCTTCCACCGCATCAGGCCAACGGCAATGGCCTTGCCGTGCGCCCACTGCACCTCGTTGGTGGTGAAGAGCTGTTCTTCAGATGCATTCGAAAGGTAGCCAGCTTCGGTGATGACCGAAACGATGTCGGGCGTGTAGCGATGGATGCCGTAGAGATCAGCGCCGTCGCTGTTGAGCCGGGCGGACACACCGTTGCGCCAGGTGCCAACCCACTTGGCGCTGTAGCCGGAAAGGCCGTCGATGACCTCTTCGAACAGGATCCCACCGAGGCGCCGAGACTCGGGGTTGCCGGCGTCGACAAACATCTCGGTACCGGGCGTGGGCTGCGGTCGGGTCGCTCCGCCGTTGTGATGGATGGAAACGAATGCATCGGGGTTCAGCGCATTTGCGATCGCGGCCCGAGACTTCAGCGGGATCCGGATATCGGTGCGACGGGTGAGCAGCACGGAGTAGCCAGCTTCTTCGAGGTACCACTCGACGATCTCAGCGATTCGCAGATTCAGTGCCTTCTCGGTCGCCCCTGAGGGCCCACTTGCGCCGCCTTCGGAACCGCCATGGCCGGGGTCGAGCACGAAGTCGACCGTCTCGACCCGCTCGCCGTCGGTGATCGTGACCTCATTGCTGCACGGAGTGAGCGCTCGCCAGCCACCGTCGGGGTGCCTTCCGATCACGGGAAGCACAACGCCGCGAGGGCTGATGATCACGCCGTCGTCCGACGTGACCTCTGCCGCGGGCGCTTCGGTCGTGGACGTCGTGGTCGTCTCCGGAGCTGCGGTTGTGGTGGTGGTCTCGGGCGCCTCGGTGGTTGTCGTAGTTTCGGGGGCCTCAGTTGTGGTGGTGGTGTCCGGCGCTTGGGTCGTGGTCGTCGTTTCGACCTCGGAGTTCTCGGTAGCACCCAGGACGTTTGCCGCAAGTTCGTCTGCTGTCAGGTCCGAGCTACCCGCTTCAGCTGCGTCGCTGTCATCACCTGATGGGTCGATCTCATCGGCCAAGGCAAGTTCAAGAGAATCCGGCGTATCGGACTGCGTTGCCACAACGTCATCGTTCTCGGGGGTTCCCACCTGGCGAGGCGACGGATTTGTCGACGCTCCGCCATCGACGCCGAGCGCGGCGCGGTCGCCGGCGGTCACTGTCGTCAGGACAGCATCAGTTTCTCCAATCGGCGGCAATGCAAGCAATGCCGTGATGGCGCAGAGCGTGCAAGCTGCTGCGGTGAAAATGTAACGCACGGGACCTCCGCGCCGTTTCGGCGCACACGAATACCAGGGGTAGATCAGGGGCGGCCCCACTCCGTGTTCGAGATACTAGAAGACGTCACCCTGCGATGTGGGGACTTTCTCGCTTTCGCCGGTGTGTGGCTAGTTCGCTCCGGTGCCGCGGGTTGAGTCCCAGGCGGATCCGTCGGTGTTCCGAGTGTGCGGCTCGGGCGGCGGTTCTTCGCCTTCGAGCTCGGCATTGATCACATCGAGCTTCCAGCGAGCCTTTGCGATCTGAATGCGGAGATCGGCCACCTCGTGACCGGTGTCGGCGTCTTTGGCGTTCTCAAGTACTTCTCGATAGGTGGCGCTGGCATCGACGTACCGCTCTTTGAGCTCGGGGTCGTTTTCGATGGTCACCCGCGGATCAAGATCGAGAATCAGGTCGCTCATGGCCTGCAACTGCATCTGGGTGTCGTCGCGAGCACCCGACGTGTGGGTGCGACGGGCCTTCTTCTTTTGCGACGACCGCACAGACGCAAGGAACAAGATTCCCGTGATGATCGCCAGCAACACGAAGATGCGGTAGTCGCCAAAGAAACTGGTTTGCGCAATTGGGGCCACGGGAATCTCATCTCCAAGTTCGAAGGCGGTAGCGGCGGCCGTTGCGAACGACGCCTCAGGGTTGCCGCGATCAAATCCATCGAGTGCGGTGCGAAGGTTAACGAACGGACGGAACGTGCTGGCACCACCAAGATCTGACCCAGTGACAAGCAGCAGAGTTCGAGGGCCGCCGGCAGCAACGAGAGGCTCAAGCGTCGACTGGGCCAGAAGCGCGGCGGCGTTGCGGTCGGGGTTGTCGGCCACTTCGAGCGGACGTGACGTGATGGCGAACGCGAACTCGTCACCCCATTCATCAACGACGGGTTGCATCTCCTCTGCGTTGAGCACCGAGTCTTCGTCCCACCAGCCCTGGGCGAGCACATCGGCGATAATGCGCGCCTGCACAGGATCTTGCTGGGCTCCGGCGTCCGCACCGGCAAATCCGATAACCGCTGCGACGATCGACACGATCGAGGCCAACGCCAACAACGATCGGGCGATTGCCCGTTCCATTGAGAATGGCAGCACGGGTGCCCTCATGCGCCCGACGATGCCGTCGGCGGCTCGTCTTCGCCATCGTTGTTGTTGTCGTCATCGATTTCCGGGGCGAGGTCGTCGGTATCGTCGACGAGCTCGACGCCCTCGATGTCTTCGCGGTTCAACGTCATGAGCTGCTCGTTCGTCGGATCATCAATTTCGACCATGCGAATGGCGTGACGCGACACCGACGCCTCGAACAGGTTTCGGGCGGTTCGACCATTGCCGAAGCCATGGCCTTTGTCTTGTGCAGCAAAGAACTCGAGGACGGCTTCTTCGCCGCTTTCGTCAAGCTCGTACTCCTGGCCACCGGCGATCAAGCTGAAGATTTTGAGCAGCTCATCGTCTTCGTAGTCGTCGAACCGGATCGTTCGCGGGAAGCGCGACTGCATGCCGGGGTTCGCCTGGACCAGGTCGGCCATCTCGTCGGGGTAACCAGCCAGGATTACCACAACCCGGTCACGGCGGTCTTCGACCAGCTTGACCAACGTGTCGATCGCTTCCCGGCCGAAGTCCTTCTCGCCACCTCGGGTAAGCGAGTACGCCTCATCGACAAGGAGCACGCCTTGGTCTGCCCGATCGAAGATCTCGTTTACCTTGGTAGCCGTCTGACCAACAAAGCCGGCAACCATTCCGGACCGATCGGTCTCGACCAGGTGGCCCTTCTCGACAACATCGAGGCTGCGGTAGATCTGGGCGAGCAGGCGAGCAACGGTGGTCTTGCCGGTTCCTGGGTTGCCCACGAAGATCAAATGCCGGCTTGAGTCGGCAACAGCGAGCCCACGCTCAGTCCGAAGCTTCTGCACCTTCAGAAGGGCCGTGACGAGCTTGACCTCTTCCTTGACGGCTTCGAGGCCGATCAACTGGTCGAGTTCCTCAAGTAGCTCGTCGAGTGGACGTTCTTCGGGAAGTTCTTCCTCCGCTGGAGCACCTCCACCAGCAGCAGCCGCAGTCGGGCCACCAGTGGTCGCAACCGAGGCACCCGAGTTGACGTTGCCGCTCTTCATCGTGCGCAACAACATCGAACGGAACTGCTCGACCCCGCTCAGCTCGAAGCGCGACGTGTAGTCGTCGAGTCCGATTGCGGTGTGCGCCATCCGCAATGCCTGCTCGTAGTAGACGCTCGAATAGGCGGTGCCACCTTGTTGGTCGGCGGCGACGAGCGAGTTGAACAGCCCGGACGGTTCGTTGAGCCACGACCGCTTACCGGTGATGATGCCTGCCGCACGCACGTCGGTGGGGGTGGTCTTTGGTGGCAGCAGCTCGGGGAAGTGTTGCTCGAGCGCCACGATGAACGCTTCGAGCTCGGGCTCGCTGTGGCTGTCGTCGCAATCGATGAAGGCGGCCGAACAGTTGAACGCATCGAGGGCCAGGTCTTTTCGGAGCTGCTCTGGAGGGCGGCGCAACGTCGAGTCGGTAATGGGTTCGAGCGTCGCCATCAAGGTGTCGATAAAGGCATCGACGGCTGCGGCCAGTCCAAGGTCGGTATTCGGCATCTGGCCAGCTTACGCCCGAGCGTTCTCTCCGTGAGGATCCGACTGTTCTGCTCGGACAGCCCCTGTTCTAGGATCGCCGGGTGACGAATAACGACAGTCAAATAGATCTTCGCAGCGACACCGTGACCCGACCTGGGCCCAAGATGCGTGCAGTCATGGCCGAGGCCACAGTTGGTGACGATGTGTGGGGCGACGACCCGACGGTGCAACAACTCGAGGCCTATGTTGCGTCGTTGCTCGGCAAAGACGCAGCTCTGTTTGTTCCGAGTGGCACCCAGTCGAACCTGTGCGCCCTCATGTCGCATTGCCGGCGCGGCGAAGAGTACGTCGTTGGGCAAAACGCGCACACCTACAAGTACGAAGCGGGAGGCGCTGCGGTGCTGGGAAGCATCCAGCCGCAACCGATCGAGTTCGAAGATGACGGCACGCTCGACCTCGACAAGGTGCGCGCCAAGATCAAGGTCGACAACGAGCACTTCGCCATCACGAAGCTGCTGACATTGGAAAACACGGTCGATGGCAAGGTGCTCCCGATGTCGTACATCGCTGAGGCCAAGGCACTTGTAGACGAAGTCGGGTTGAAGTTCCACCTCGACGGAGCACGGGTCTGGAACGCTGCAGCCGCACTCGACGTCGATGTGGCCGAGATCGCTGCCCCGTTCGACAGTGTGTCGGTCTGCTTGTCGAAGGGTCTTGGCGCACCGGTCGGCAGCGTGCTCGTCGGCGACGCTCCGTTCATCGCCGCAGCAAAGCGTTGGCGAAAGATGCTTGGCGGCGGTCTTCGCCAGGCAGGCATCTTGGCCGCCGCTGGCATCTACGCCCTCGATCATCATCGAGCTCGCCTTGTCGACGACCACGCGATGGCGCACCGGATGGGCGAAGCGTTGAACACCGTGCCGGGAGTAACGACCACCGGGGTTAACACGAACATGGTGTTCTGCGACTTCTCGGCATACGACGGCGATGTCGCCGCACGATTTGCTGAGCACAACATCCTGGCTGCCGTCGGCCCTGCAGCGAGCCGAATGGTTGCGCATCTCGACGTCCCCGATGACGCCCCCGAGCGTCTGGTCGCGGCGCTGTCGTAGCAACGCGCATCCCCGGCAGAGGGCTCGCCGGAGTTGCCAGTTCTCGACAGAAAGCAGTTCGTTCCAGGCGATTTTGGCGGGAAAGCTGACGAATCTGGGTCATTTGACCCCCATGCCACGACCGCTGTCCGCCGATAAAAGAGGTATGAATTTCCTTAGGCGAAGAGGTGCATTCCTCGGATTCATCGGTGCAGTAGTCGTCGTCTTCTTCGGCCTCGCTGCAACGATCGGTCTCTCGAGCAAGGACGAACAACCCGCGTCAGCTGCGGTCACAAGCGGCCTGCCACCAGAAATGCCGCGGCGCAACCTGCCCAAGGTACTCGACGGTTCGGTTCGCGATAGCGCCCGTGTGGGTGACGCCATCGTCGTTGGAGGCGACTTCACGCAGATCCAGAAGTCGAACGGCCAGATCATCAACGTCTCCGGCGCCTACGCGTACGACATCAACTCCGGAGCACTAATTCAGTCGTTCCTGCCGCAGTTCACCAAGACAGACGGCGCGCCCGAGATCCTCGCGGTCGAGCCAGCTGGCCCCGACTCGGTCTTTCTCGGGGGCAAGTTCGGCACGGTCAACGGCCACGTACATCGCCGCTTAACCAAGATCACGATCTCGACAGGTAAGGAAGACCGGGCATTCACGTCGAACTTCAACGGCCCTGTTCGAGACATCGTCGTCAAGAACAACCGTCTCTTCGCTGGCGGCGAGTTCACTCGCGTAAATCGCAACGACCGTCTTGGCCTTGTCGAAATGAACGCAACCACAGGCACGGTCGACCCGACCTTCCGTCTCGATATCACCGGTTCGACCCAAGCCGCCGGTATTCCGTACGGACCGAAGTACCTGGGCATCACACCAAACAACATTCTGGTTGTGGCTCATCGTGCGAAGTTCGTGGGCGGACAAGATCGTCCCGGCATCGCCTTGGTCAACCTGGCGAACGACGCGGTCATGCCATGGCGCACCGGCTTCTGGGAGAACTCGGCCATCATGACCGTCGACGCTGAAGTCTCTCCCGACGGAACCTACGTCGTCGTCGCCGGCGACGGCGGCGACTTTCCGTTCTGGGGCCGCGACTCTGCGGTTGCCTTCAACCTGACAAACCCAAGCGGCACCAACCAGCAACCACGCTGGATCGCTCGAAACTTCGACAGCACCTACGCGGTCGGTATCTCCGATGACGCCGTGTATCTCGGCGGGCACTTCTGCTGGGTCGAAAGCCAGTCAGCACCCGATCCGTATCCGGGCGATGGCGAATTCACGAACAACAACAGCTGCTTTGGAACAACGCCAGCTGGCCGCTTTGCGCCTGCGGTTGTCAACCGCGATCAGATTGCCGCGTTCGACCCGGCGACCGGCAAGGCCCTCGAGTGGGATCCGGGCAGCGATGGCCTTGAAGGCGTTCTGTCGATAGAAGTGATTGGCCGCGGCATTCTCGTTGGCCACGACGGCACGTTCCTCGGACGCGATGGCAGCAAACGCCGTGCGTGGAACGTCGGTCGTCACGGATTCTTCGATGTGACGGTGCCCGACGGCAAGAACACTTCTCTGGCTGTTGGTGAGCCGGTCACTGGCTTGTGCAACGGCGAGGTTCCGACGATGACCGGCACGGCGCTCGACGACGTCCTTGTTGGCACGGATGGGCCTGACGTCATCCTTGCCGGACCTGGCCGAGACGTCATCGATGGCGCCGGCGGCGACGACATCATCTGTGGTGGCCGTGACAACGACATCATCAACGGTGGCAACGGCAATGACATTCTGTATGGCAACGAAGCAGCCGATCGTCTGATCGGCGGGTTTGGCAACGACGACCTGCGCGGCGGCTACTGGAAGGACACGCTGATCGGTGGCCCTGGCAATGACGTCATGCGTGGCGGCCGTGGGTCCGATGTGTTGCTCGGCGGCCCGGGTGTCGATACGGCCTATGGCAACGATGGCATGGATCAAATCAACGGTGGTCCTGGCAACGACAAGCTCTACGGCCAGCAGGGCCGAGACCAGGTTCAGGGAGCGTTGGGCGCTGATGTAGTGAGCGGCGGCATCGGCGGCGACCGATGCGCTGGCGCACTCTTTGGCAAGCCAAACAACCCTGGCGACACCAAAGCCGGCTGCGAGCGCTAGCCGACCGAGTGGCGAATGAGGGACAGTCCCTAATTCGCCACTTCGAGCGCGGCGAGGCGTTCGAAGATGTAGGCCGGCGGCCGAATGGGCTTACCTGTTCGATCGGTCACGGCGACAGTGACTTCTGCGGTGCAGACCGTGGCGTCACCGTTGGTGATCTCCTGGGACCAGACAGTTGAGGCTCGGCCGAAGGTGCTGACGCCTGTGCTGATCGTGAGGTCGTCGCCTGCAGTCGCAGCCGTTCGGAACCGCACGTTCAACTTGGTGACGACGAACTGGTAGCCATCGTTCTTGAGCGTGTCGAGCCCGAGGTCGATCGAGTCGAGCGCATCAACTCGGCCGATCTCAAAGTACGTCACGTACATAGCGTGGTTGACGTGGTCGTACGGATCGAGCTCATGGAAGCGAACCCGATGAACAGTCTGATGAGCAGGCATCATGACAATCTAACGTCCACGCTTCCGCCCCGATCAGCTGACGGACTAGGGCACTCAAGGGGAGGGAGCGGAGCGGACGACCATGGTGGCAAAGTGGGGATCTCCGCCGGAAGTGCGGAGAACGACACTGTCAGGGGGCGCGGCTAGGTTGGCACTATCGACCTCTTCGCCACTTCCCCGCGACTCGATCGGATCTACGGTCTCGACATAGAGACCGACACCTCGCGCGGTGGTCTCGATCCCGAGCTTGCGCCGATCGTGGCGGTTGCCCTCTGTGGTGGTGGATCTGGTGGTGACGGGTCTGGCGATTGGAGCATGGTCTTCGATGGCGAGGAAGCCGACATTTTGCGTGAGCTCGATGAGGCCATCGCTGCACTCGACCCTGGCGTGTTGGTCACGTGGAATGGGGCTCGGTTTGACCTTCCATTTATTGCCGACCGAGCGAAACACATCGGTGTCGACCTTGGACTGCGCCTGGCCTGCGATCACCATCATCGGTCTCGCCATGAACCGTTGCCAGGCCATAGCGGCGGGTATGTGGCGTCGTGGCACGCGCAGCGTCATCTCGATGCCTACGTTGTGTATCGGTCTGATGTGGGTGCATCCCTTGGCATTCCTTGCGGCTTGAAGCCTCTCTCTCGAATGCTTCGCCTCTCCCCCGTTGAGGTCGATCGAACATCGATTCATGAGCTGTCGGCCGAGGAACTGAACGACTACGTCGCCAGCGATGCAGTGCTTGCTCGTGAGCTGGCGTTGCGGCGGTGGCCCACAGCCTGTCGAGCAATCGATGCTGTCGTGGAAGTCTCCGATGCCGCACGTTGGCCGAACGGTCAATCAATCGGGGTGTAGTTGGCAACCTCGTGGTGGGGCGTGTCGAGGTAGACCTTCGCCTCGGGGACACCGCCAAATCGGCCTCGGCTCCAGCGCACTTCGATGTGGCCTTCGATAGGCCGGCTAGCTCCGTGAAGCTCGGCCCGCCAGCGCACCATGGGTTGGCCCATTGCGTCGGCCCACACGTCGAAGGCCCGGATCGAGAACTGGCGCCGGAAATCTGATGGCGTGCCGACGCGAAACCGCAACGGAGTGCCGTCAGATGATGCCCCGAGCACGAAGTACGGTGCGGGCTGAAAGCGCAAGAGGCGCCAAAGCATGAGCTCTTGGTCGGCTTTGTCGACCAGGTTGTCTTTCCAGCGATGCGCTGTGGCCACCGAGACGGCGTTGACGAAGTCTCGGTACGGGCTGGTGAGTTCGTCTGGCCAGGCGCCACGTGTGGGCAGCGCATCCTTGAGCCGAAGCCGCGACTCGCCATCGAGGTCGGTGACGCAATCGGGCATGTCGCTTGTGAGGCCAGTCGCCACCAGGCTGCGCTGGTAGAGCTCTTGGTAGGCCTCGGGTGCAATCTCGATGAACCAGTCAGTACGGTCGCCACGACGCTCCGCTAGCAGCCGATCGAACACGTGGCTTGGCGAAACATTAAACAAAATGTCAGAGCCGTACTTGCAGCTGATCAGGTAGACGTGATCAACGCGAAGGTCTGCGGGAATCTGGTCGTATCCAGGCGGTCGGCCAGGCCCTTGCCATTCGACCCGATCGGGCACTCGACCACGCAGTCCATCTTTCGATTCGAGGAATCTCTGTCCATGCTCCCAGGCAGTCGCGAACTCTGCGTCGGAGTCGCCGTTGGCGAGCTCGTCAGAGAGCAGGTCGTATTCGTCGTCGGTGACGTTGAGCAGCCAGTCGGGGCGAACCGAGAGGGCGCGATCAACGCTGGGAAAACCCAACATGGCCAGGCCGGTGACGATCTCGGTGATCTTCGTACGGGAAGAGGCCACGCACTAATCCCGATACAGCTGCGAAAATTGCAACTGGGCGCCGATGAGATCGCTCGGCAGGTCGTCGTCGGAGTAGACGTGCAAGTGGGTGTAGACGTCGATGGCGATGCCGGTGGTGTCGATCCACTCGACCACGGCATCGGCCCATCGCTCGTCGAGCAGGGCCTTACGCATTCGATCTCGGGCCTTGGCGTCGAGGTCGTCGGGCACCGATCGGGCGACCACCTCCAGCGCCAGAAGACGCTGGAGGATGTCGATCGAATCGGCGGCGTAGACGATCGGTGGTTCTTCTCGAACTACCGCGTACGCAACTGAGCTCATGCGCCTCGGGTGTGGAAGCGCTCGGCGATGTCCTTGGCAGACCAGTAGCCGGGAAGCGGCTCGGTGGCGCCTTGCTGGGCATAGCTCCGCAGGCGGGATACGCCTGGCGCTGTGCCGGTGTCGAGATCGAGGCCGTCGTCGGGATCGTCGAAGATCTCAATGGCATCGAAGATCGCCCATGGGCCAACCGCTCGCATTGCCCGATCGCCTTCGCTCGACTTGCGGGGCAAGTGGGAGGTCAGGACGAGCAGACGAGTGTCGGGGTGCGTGGTCTTGAGCACGTTGGCTCGACCAAGCATCTTCCACAAGGTGTCGGTGCGCATCAGGCCTGGGCGGCTGCTGGTGAACGCTCCGGACATGTCGACGTAATAGCGGAACTCACCCGCTTGGTCGGCAATCTCGAAGTTCAGCTGCAAGCCGGTGCCCTTGACCTTGACCTTTTCGCCAATGATCTCGAAGCCAGCCTCGGTCAGTGCCTCTTTGGCGAGGTCCTGGGCTTTCTTGCCTTCTTTGGTGGCGCGTGCCTGGAAGTGTTCGACGCGCTCCTCGATGTTTTCGGGGACTTGAAGTGTCGGCAATGGTTCATCTCCTGCTGATACGACAGGCCGGTGTCGTCTCCGGGCCTGTTCTGCGGTGACCCGTTCGCGGGCCAATTCGATGTAGTCGGGATCGAGGTCGAACCCGATACCGGTGCGAGCCGTACGGGCTGCAGCGACAACGGTGGAACCTGACCCGAGGAAGGGGTCGAGGACGACGTCGCCCTCGAAGGTGTAGAGATCGATAAGTCGGCGTGGGAGCTCGACGGGGAATGGCGCCGGGTGACCAATGCGACGGGCCGACTCGGGGTCGATGCGCCACACGTCGAGCGTGGCCTCCATGAATTCATCGGCGCTCACGCTGCTCTTGTGCGGCATGCCAGCGGCTTCACGCTTGGCTGGCTTGACGGCACGGTCGAAGCGACCCTTGCTGGCTATGATGACGCGTTCGGTGATGTCGCGAAGCACAGGGTTGGTTGCCGAGCGGTACGAGCCCCAAGCAAGTGAGCCTGATGCGCCTTCGGCCTTGTGCCAGATGATCTCGCCACGAAGAAGCATGCCGAGGTCGTCTTGCAAGATGTTGATGACGTCGGCTGCGAGCGAGCGGTAAGGCTTGCGACCGAGGTTGGCCACGTTGATGGCGATACGGCCGCCTGGCTCGAGCACTCGGTAGCACTCGGCGAACACGTCGCGGAGCATCTGGAGGTAGTCGAGGTAGGTGGTGGGGATTACTGGGGTGCGATCGCGGTCGCCAACAACGGCTTGCTCGTATTCCTTGCCCACGAAGTACGGCGGTGAGGTGACAACCAGTGCCACCGAGTTGTCGGGAACAACCTCCATGAAGCGGGCGTCGCCGTGGACGCACCAATCGTCAAGGTTGACGGATTCGAGCGAGGGCAGCGGGTTGACCGTCTCGTCGTCAGAGACGACGGGAGGGGTGAACCGAGCGTAGAACTCGGAAGCGTCATGGCTCTCACGACGGCCAGCACCAAAGGCTTGGGTGGCAGTTGCACCCTTCCGTTGGGAGCTCGTCGTAGGTGACTCGCTCTCCTTGGCGGGAGCGGTCGGAGCGTCGGTTGTTGCGGCGATGGGTTCCACGTATGGAGCCTTTCGGAGATGGATCATGAATTTGGATGGTCCTCTGGTGTCGTAACCAGTCTCCGACCGCTCGGGGACATGCTACGAACTCGTGAGCAACAACATAGGGATGGGGTGTGACACGATCGCCGAAACATCTCAAAACCGTTGATTTCTCATGAGGAGTGAGCCACATAGTCGGCAAAGGCCGGGGCAAGCCGAGTGAAGAACACCGGCTCGGCGTGTTCGATGGCGGCCAACGTCCGCCGCGTTTCGAGTGCCGGGAGCTTCTCGCGGGACCCAACAAAGCGAACCCAGCCACGAAGAAGCGCCGGAAACATCGATGCTCGAGTGGGGTCGGCGAGTTCGACCTGATCGAGAATGTTCGCCAAGAAAAGCTCGGCGCGCTCGGCATCCCATTCGAAGATCAGACAGCTCCCATGCGTTCCCGCGAACCACGCAATGTGATCGAGCAGATCGGACGTCTCGTAGCTGTCCCAGCCAGATCCAAACGGCGAAACATAGAACGCATCAACGATCGCGGACATCTCGTCGAGATTCGGCCACAACGAGGAGGCGAGGTTGCTCCTCATCGAGTTTGCGTTCGCCATCGATGTGGAAGGAGTCGGGCGGGAAGTGTGGATGTCGGTCACGAGGTGGCTGCTTTCTGGGAGGTATGCGGGAAGGTTTGGGAGGTGATCGTGCAGGTGTGCGATTTTCTTGAGGCCATTCGAACCGGGGCAGGCTGACGCAACGCCCAATCGATTCGCCGTGTTGGTTCTCGCCCGTACGGGCGGCGGGGTTGGTCGATGTTCACTGGGCCAGACCACGGCCAACCTGCGTCACTCATGACGAACTCCATGGTCGACTCGACGTGATGGGGCGTGATGTTCGTGCTGAGGACGCCCTCGAGGCGGTGTTTCGTCGGCAGTTGCCGGACGCAAACACCACAGGCCCTTAGCGTTTCGATACAAGGTCTGGTTCGTGTCGTGAATGAAGTGGTGACAATCCATGCAGACAAGCGCGAGCTGTTCGATGTTGGTCTCGCCTTCGGCGGGGGCGCTCCACGGAATGAGATGATGGGCCTCGCACTCGGACACGTCGGCTCGGCACCGAACGCAACCTTTGTCGCGAGCGATCAGACCTCGGATCTGGGCCGGTGTCGCATAGCGATGTTCGCGGCCGTGGTGCAGCACTTCGCCGTTCTTGTCGAAGACGGTGGCCGCAATCGTGCCCGTGCACATGTAGCGGTCGAGGACAGCCTTCGGAACAATGCTGCCGTCGGCGAACGTGGCCTGGCCGCGACCGGCCAAGAAGTCGCCGAGCTCGACCCACATGTGTACGTGGCCGACCGTCATCGATCCGCCGGAGGTCCCGCCTCCGGCTCGGGTAAGTGCCTGATGCGCAGCGTCAAACAGGCGCTGCTTTCGACTTCGCGGATGCCTGTTGCGAGCGAGGTCTCGGCCGCCATCCTTCTTCCACAGCTTCTTCGACATCGCGGAGAGGTCAGACCAGATCTCGTCGATCGATTCATCATCGCCTTTGAGGAGAATGGCGGCGCAACCGTCCTTCGTATCGAAGCGAGACGCTTCACGCATTCGCCGCTGGCGAGCTCGCCGCTGGTCGGCAGCATCACCACCATCGTCGGGATTGTTGTGTTCGTCGGCCCAGCGCTTCGCGATCTTCTTGGCGTCTTCGGGAGCGGAGTTCTTGACCTCTTCGATCAGCTCCGTGCTCTTCGCCGCCTCCCCGTCGGTCTTGGCCGCAGCGTCCGCAATGGCATCAACCTGTTCGGCGCCGAGTTCGCCCGTCGCAAGGTCGCTCGCAAGATCGGGGTTGGCGTCTACTGCCGCACCACGCTTGGCCCGCTTCTTCGACTCGGACTTAGTCGTCGGACGACCCTGCCCGGCCAGGTTCTCGTTGTCACGATCAGATCCGCCCTCGGCTTTGTTGCGGGCATAGGTCTCGGCCTCGGCAGCCAAAAGCCAGTTCTGATAGCGGGCGATCCGAAGGGCAGCCTCAGCAACCGGCAGCGAGCGCACGCCAGCAACAACCTCGCCCATTGCGAGGTCGAGATCGTCGCCCGTTTCAGGTTCGGAAGTGAGGGACAAGCCCTCCGCAAGTGCCATGGATAGAACACTAGTTCGGGGGTGTGACATGGCGAGTTCAACCGGTCATCGACTTGTCCATCCCGGTGCCTTCGGGCCGGGGGGTGTTCAGTGTTGTCGTGCTGCTATCTGACTCTGTGAGCATTAGTAACTTCTCGACACTGCCGGTCGAGATCCGGGGCAACCGAGCCAAGCAGGTCTCCATGACTGCCGGTTTTATTATGGACAATCTTTATCCGGATATGGTATATCTGAGTTATGAGATTAGGTGATGGAGTCGAATGGACGCTGCACTGCTGCACCGTATTAGGGGCCATGCCTCCGGATCTTGCGGTTCCAGCGTCCGTGCTGGCCGAGTTCCACGGCGTACCGTCCGCTTACCTTGCCAAGCAGATGCAGGCGTTGTCGCGGGCGAACATCGTTGAGTCGATTCCGGGCCGCAAGGGCGGCTACAAGATGGCCCGGCCGGCGACCGACGTAACCCTCCTTGATGTCGTGCTTGCGCTCGAGGGACCTGGGCGGGCGTTCCGCTGCACGGAGATTCGCCAGCAAGGACCCAGCGCAGTCTCACCGTCGAGCTACGTCAAGCCGTGCGGGATTGCGGCGGCGATGTGGCGAGCCGAGGAGATGTACCGCGAGGGCTTGGCCGCAACAACGATCGCCGATCTGGTGGCAGAACTCGACGTCGAGGTCGGGGCCGAACAGACCGAGAAGGCGATCATCTGGCTAGCCGAACAGCTTGGCGTCGCTGAGCCGCCGAAGGCGCCATGAGGAAGATCTTTATCACCGGAGCGACTGGGGTCATAGGACGCCAGGTCTTGCCAGCACTCGCGAACGCAGGCCACCAGGTCAGCGCCGTCGCTCGATCTCCGCAGAAAGCTGCTGCGATCGAAGAGGCCGGCGCCAAGCCGGTCACCGTCGACCTGTTCAACCCCGACGCTGTGGCAGCGGCGGTCGCCGGCAGAGATGCAGTGATCCATCTCGCCACAAACATCCCACTCGGCCTCGCAACGATGAGACCGAGCGCATGGCATATGAACGACCGCCTACGGATCGAAGCTGCCAACAACCTGGCTTCAGCGGTTATCGAATCCGGTATCGATACCTACATCGGCGAATCGACGACGTTCCAGTACGTCGAAGCAGGTTCCGACTGGATTTCCGAGGAGCAGCCGCGCGACTACCACGACGGCACCCGGTCGTGCCTTGACGCCGAGGCCGCAGCACAGCGGGTCACCGACAGCGGACTGACCGGGGTCATCTTGCGATTCGCAATGTTCCACGCCGCAGATAGCAGCCACATCGATACCTTCTTGTCGGTCGCCAAACGCGGCATGTCACCGTTGATCGGACCGCCCGCTGGCTACCAGTCATTCATCGACTCGGGCGACGCTGCCCGGGCCGTGGTCGCTGCTCTCGATGTCGCATCGGGGATCTACAACGTCGCCGAAGCAGATCCGACAGTCCGGGCCGAGCACGCCGCCGAGCTCGCCCAACGGCTCGGCAAGAAAAAGCTCCGCGTCATACCCAGCCTGTTGCTGAAAGCTGGCGGGCCTTCGGCGGAAGCACTTTGTCGCTCGCAGCGAATCAGCAGCAAGGCATTCCAACACGCTGCCGTTTGGGAACCACAGATCGACGTCGTCTCTCGTTGGAAAGACCTGACATGAACTTCCGCACCGCCGCACGATTCGGCCTCGGCTATCTCAGCATCTTCGCGCTCCTGCTAGGGATGTGGGCCGGCCTCGCTCCTCGTTCGTTCTACGACAACTTCCCAGGCCTTGGCATGGCGTGGATATCGGCCGACGGCCCATACAACGAGCACCTGCTCCGAGACGTTGGCTCCCTGAATCTTGCGCTGGCGGTCGTACTGATAGCCGCGTTCGTCACGCTTTCAAGAGAGCTCGTCATCGTCGCCGCCGGAGCCTCGCTGGCTTGGAACATCCCGCACTTCTCCTACCATGCGTTCAATACCGAAGGATTCGATACGGCAGACATCGCCGTGAACCTCGGTGGCCTAGCGATCTCGTCACTGTTCCCACTTGCGCTTCTCTACCTCGCTCCCAAGCTCGAACTCGATGGCGCATCATGACGACCATGACCAGGGCCGAGAGAACAGCTCGCCGATCCGAGGCTGTTACCTGGGAAAGCGCGGCGTGGGCACTGACCGGAGCTGCCTGGGTGGTGGCGGCGTGGCCTGGGCTGCTGGTGTCGTGGGATGACGTCGCCCTCGTGCCGCTCACTGCGACGGTCACGTTGGCAGTGTTCGTTGTTTGGCAGGTGAAGAGAGGCGCAGCATGGTCGAGACCGTCGACGTGGGCGGCTTGGCGGACCTTTGAACCCGACGACCGGCCACCCAAGTCACGCTTTGCGCTGGCAACAGCCATATCGATCGACGCCCTGATCTGGGCTGGTTCCGGCGTGGCCTGGTGCGCCGCTGCACGCTACTTCAATTGGTCCGAGACGTTTACGGCTGCATCGATCCAGATGGGAATCGGCTTCGCAATGATCGCCTGGGCCGGCGTGGGAATCCTCGCAGCCAGACGAATCTCTCGCTCGGACAACAACGCGGTTGTGGTCCAACGTCGAGTCCTCGGGTTCGGACCTATGACTGTGACGGGATCGAGCTCATAGAGCTCTCACCGTTAGCGCCGATACCTCCGCTGCCCCTCGACCCAGTTCAGTGGACCCAGTGTCAACCAGTTCAACGGCGGCTAAGCGCGTGCAGGTTTCCAAAGGTAGCCGACCTCGCCAATATCGGGGGTTCGACCCAAGTCCCACCAGCCCACTAGCAGCCGGTCGATTGCAGTTTCAGCGGGCCATATGTGGTACTCGCCATTCTCAAAGTTCCCAATGACCGCCCCTCGGCTAACAAGGGCACGACATACGCTCGCCGTTTCGAGTCGATTGTCTGAGCCGTGATTGGCACCCAACAAGCGATCGACCGATTGCACGATCATCCAAAGCCCCACCACATCCTCGCCAGCTTCCGCGTCGAGCTCAGCGACTAGTTGATCAAAGTCTTGGGTAGTCATGGATTGAAGTCACCTTGTCAATATCGATCCGAGGAATGTTCACCTCGATGTTTGCAACACTGCCGGGGCTCTTGTTCATTTTCGTACGCAACCCGACGATTCGGCCACCCGGCAACCAACAAGATTCCGAACTGGTTGGGAATGATCGTTCCGCCTTCAACGCAGAAGCGTGGGCTCATCCCTGACGCACTAGTGCGATCTCAACGTCGGTACGGCTACGTTTCATCCCATGACGTTTCGCGGGCAAGGCATCGAACCAGCCACGGGCTTCACCGGCGACGGATTCATCGTTCGGCCGGTTCTGCCGTCCGACAACGAACTCGACCACGCCGCCGTTATGGAAACTCGTGAGTTCCTCTATCACTGGGAGCAAGACCCTCCCTACCCGCCGGCTGACTTCTCTACTGAGGACAACCTCGCCGACCTCGAGCAGATGCGAGCCGCCCATCTCGATGGCAGCCGCTATTCATACACGGTCATGAACAGCGATGAATCCCTGTGCCTCGGGTGCATCTACCTGCTCCCAAACAACGATCGCATGTATCGATCCGCCGAGGTCACCTCCCACGATGGCACCGACTTCTCCTCCATCGATATGACCATGTCGCTTTGGGTTCGCACGTCAATGTGGGAATCGGGGTTTGAGGCGACGCTACTGCGCGCCACGCTCGACTGGCTTCGCCACAACTGGCAGATCACACGCCCCGTCTTTCTGACAAACGAACACCTCGACCAACAGATCGCCACGTGCGAATCGCTCGGCCTCACCCGCCGGTTCGACTACGACCGCGAACGCGACATGTACACCACCTACGCCTACGCCTGATTCTGTCAACGCGGCAGCCCCGCAGACCGAGCCGATGCGGATGCGATTCAAGTTTTTGCTACGTTGCACCGAAACCGCGAAGACATGCATACGTGATCGCCGAACTGTGCGTGATCGTGAAGGTTGGAATCGAGACGGGTGGTCGTCAAGGAGTTCCAATGACCAAGTATTTGCTCGAACGCCAGCGCCGCCCACAACGATTTCTAGCGGCGACACTGTTGGGCTTCGCCCTCGTCCTGGCCACCATTGCCGTCGGGCCCACCGATGCCGATGCCCAGCGATCGACTCGGTGCGGGGTCGCCCCGGCTGGAATGAACGTGATCGAGAGCAATCGGCGCTACATCCGCGGAACGAGCGGCAACGACTTCATCTGCGGCGGTGGCGGCCAGAACATCATCCGAGGCCTGGCCGGCAATGACATCATTCATGGACTCGGCGGCAACGACCGACTCATCGGCGGTGGAGGCGATGACCGCATCTTCGGCGGCAGCGGCAACGACGAGATCGTTGGCTACGGAGGCGAAGACGTGCTCCATGGTGGCGACGGCAATGACCGGATCTTTGGCGGCTATCGCAACGACACGATGTACGGCGAGGCGGGCGACGACGTCCTCTCGGGGGGCTTTGGCGCCGATCGGCTCTACGGAGGCCCGGGCAACGATCGTCTGATCGGCGGCAAGGGCGGCGACACCCTCGTCGGCAGCGTCGGCAACGATCGTCTCCTCGGTGGTTGGGGTGTTGACTCGATCCTCGGGGGCGACGGCGACGACGTTCTGTTTGGCGGTCTCGGGGCCGACAGTCTGCTCGGCGGTCCAGGAACGAACACGATCTACGCAGACGAGAACGATACGACCGACGAAGACGGCGACCCCGGAACGTCGACCGATGCTGCGGCCAATATTGCCCTCATCGAAAGCAACCCGACTCGCAACACCCAGTTCGACAACAATCCATTCAAAGACGTCCCGATGGGCAGCATCTCGACGAACGACCTAACGGTGAATCGGGACATCTACAACGAGGTGCTGCTCGATACGTCGACAAGCGGCTACTTCCGTGTGCTGTGCGAGGTCAGCCACTTCGCCTATGACGACCCGATCATCTTTCCGAACCAACCGGGCCGCGCTCACCTCCACATGTTCTTCGGCAACACCAAGGCCAACGCTTACAGCACGTTCGACTCGCTACTGAACACCGGCACGGGCACCTGCAATGGCGAGGACCTGAACCGGTCGGCGTATTGGGTGCCGGCGGTGCTCGATCGTGACGGCAACGCGCTCGTGCCATACCAGATCATGGTCTATTACAAGAACGACAATTTCCGGGCCGACGGGGCGAACGAGCTCGTGTCGCCGTTCCCCGACAACCTTCGGATGATCGCTGGCAACGGCGCGGCGACGAGCCCGCAAACCGAGTTCACGGGCGATTGGGAAGTGATCCCTGCGGTCAGCTTCTTGTGCGGTCCGGCGTACCAAACGTCGGCTGAGCGCAGCGCCCTCATCCCTGATTGCGAAGGCACGGGCCAGGGACCGTACGTCGGCAACGCGCTGGAGATGCAGATCGCATTCCCGCAGTGCTACGACCCAAACAGTGGCACGTACCTCTCCGACAACAGCCACGTCAGTTACTCCGAGGGCGGGTACTACGGCATTCGTTGCCCCGACTCTCACCCCGAAGACCTGTCGTCGATCATGTACCGCATCTTCTTCGACCCCGACGCACTCGGCGGTTCGCTGACCGACCTCCACCTGAGCTCCGACGTGAAGCACGACCGAATCCTGCCGGGTGGTACGACGGCGCACGCCGACTGGTTCGGTGCGTGGCACCCCGAGGCATTGCGGATGTGGATCGACAACTGCAACAACACCCAAGCCGATTGTGAAGTCGGCCTGCTCGACCGGGCTCCGGCGATCTCGCTTGTCGAACGCAAGCAGAATTTCTACCCCGAGGGCTACCGCGCCCCGGCCGAACAGCTCGTCGAGCTCTGTCCGGGCAAGGTCTTCAATTCGAACGACCCGGTTCGCTCGGTCGCGAGCTGTCGCCACGGCTAGCCAGCCTCGAGACATCCTGAGTGTCACACCTCAGAGCGATGATGGGGTTCTTCTCGCAACGGCTTGCCGTCGCCTCACAACCGCTCACCCGAGCTCCACCTTTGAGGTTCGACATGTCCCTGCAACCGCTCGCCCCAAACCTGTCCGTCCTGCGGCCACTCGCCCTGTGGTGTCTCGATACGTTCGGCGAAGACGCCCCGATGCTGGTTGGAATCCAGCTGGCCGACGAGCACGTGCGCTTCCATCCGGTCCAGCTTTCCGATGATCCGCTCGACGACCTGGCCGGGCTCGCTGCGCCGTCCGACTGGGACGTCGCGGTGGTCGTTGCCCACACCGAGACCATCAACTCGCAGCGTCTGAGCGGAACGATTGCCCATGCGGTCGACCGGTTTGGCAGCTGTGCAACTGAGCTCGACGACGACTGTGGACGTCGCAGATCGCTACGAACCGTGCGCGGTTCGTTGCACTCGGCCTGTCTGACGCTGTTCGTCGGGCCCCTCGACTAGCGGTGGCAAGAAATGAACACTTCAGATCCGACAGGGAGGGTGTTGTTACTCGGGTGGCCCACCCCGATACGATCTCGACGTGTCCGATCCACGCCCGCGTCCTACCCCAGGCCCAACGCCAAAGGACCCGAACGACCCGCTGAACTATGTGGTCGATCGGCGCAAGGTGATGTTCGGCCTCAGCTTCGGCGCAATGGCCGCGGCAGGCACGCGCCATCTCGACAACCTCACGCCGGGCGGACAGCCCGAAGAGGTCGTTGCGGGAGCAATCGAAGAAGCAGCTGACGCTGGCGACACACCTATCACGACCGAACCTCGAGCGTTCGGCGAAGCTCCAACTCCGGCAGAGCCGCTCGAAGCACCGGTTCTCGACGAAACCGCCCGTCTCGCTCCGGGTCAGAACGCCGACGTCGTCTTCACCGGCGGCCGGGTCATCGACCCCGACACTGGATTCGACCGAATCGCCAACGTTGGTCTTGTCGGCAGCACGATCGTCGAGATCTCCGATCAACCAATCCCGGCAACCCAGACGATCCCGATCGACGGGCGAGTTCTCTCCCCCGGCTTTATCGACATGCTCGGCTCCGCGGTCAACGGCTATGGAGAATGGTGGAAGATCGCCGATGGTGTCACTACGAACGTCGACATGCACGGCATTCGAAAAGACTCCGCCGAGTTCCTTCGCGAGTGGAGCGATGCTGGCGTTCCGCTCAACTTCGGCGGCGCCGTGCACACCTCCTTCGTTCGCCAGCAGGCAGCTGGGCTCGACATTTTCCAGTCGCCCGATGCTCCTCAGCTCACAAACATCCGCACGGCGGTTGAAGCCCAGGTGCGCGGTGGGTTCCTCGGCGTTCACAGTCAGCCCGAATACGCCCCCGGTGTCAGCCCAGACGAGCTTCTGCAGATGGGCGAACTTGCCGTGTCACTCGGCGTGCCACTCAGCGTCCATGCTCGCTTCAGCGATAACCAGGCGCCGGGCATTCAGGCTGATGCCATGACCGAACTCGTCGACGTCGCCCGTAAAACCGGATGCCACGTGCACATCGAGCACTTGAACTCGACCGGTGGAACCGGCCGCATGGCGGAGGCACTCGCCGAAGTGCAGGGCGCTCTCGATGAGGGCCTCCAGATGACGGCCTGCATGTACCCGTACGACTTCTGGGCGACCTACTTAAAGGCCGCACGGTTCGACGACTGGCAATCCAAATACGGCATCAGCTACGACAGCCTGCAGGTGGCGGGAACGAACGAGCGCCTCACGGCCGAAACGTACGAAGCAGCCCGCGACGCCAACGCACTCACCGCAGCGTTCGCGATCCCCGCTGGCGACCTCGACCTGGCCATCCAGGCGCCGTTCATGATGATCGGCTCGGACGCCATCCTCGAACGTCCGCACAACAACCACCCTCGCTCGACCGGTTGTTTCGCTCGCACCATTTCGTTCTTTGCCCGTGAGAAGGAAATCATCTCGCTGCCACAGGCGCTTGCGATGATGACGATCCGCCCGGCCAACCTCCTGTCGATCAGCTCACCGCAAATGTTGCGCAAGGGCCGCATCCAGATCGGGGCCGACGCCGACATCACGGTGTTCGATCCGCTCACGATTCAAGATCAGTCGACGATCGAGAACCCAGCGCAAGAGTCGATCGGGGTCGATTACGTCTATGTGAACGGAACCGAAGTGCGAAACTTGTCGGGCAACGTAACGACGTCACTTCCGGGCACGGCGATCATGTCGACGATCGCATGACAACTCCCTCGCCAAAGTGCGACCGGGCCAGCTGGCTTCTCACGTTGATGTTCTTCTCGCTGGGCGGCCTGTGGTTTGTGTCGTCGTTCGTTGGCGGTGACAGCACCTCGACCGCAACGAGCTCGGCCGAACGAGCAGACGCCGAATCCGACGATGCATCCGAGAGTACTGATGACAGCGGCGACGAAACGCACGACACTGCCGTCGAAGGGGCAACTGCCGTCCCTGGCCGCGAGGACCGCTTCACGATCTCGGCCTCCGGCGACATCCTCATTCACGAGCGGGTTGGCATCGCTGCTCAAACCGGCGACGCCACCTACGACTTCAGCCCGCTGTTCGCCCCGGTGCAAAACCTGATCGCCAGCCGAGACTTCTCGATCTGCCACCTCGAGGTTCCGATCTCGTCGAACAACCAAGACCTGTCGTTCTCAAATGCTGCCTTCCGAGCACCGATGGAATTGCCCGCTGCGATCAAGGCGGCTGGCTTCGACTCGTGCTCGGTGGCCTCGAACCACGCTTGGGACTCCGGTCAAACGAGTGTGACCTCGACCATCGATCAGCTCAATGCCGTGCAGCTCCCCCACGTGGGCATCGCCAACACACCCGAAGAGGCCGCAAAGAACTGGCAGTTCAACGTGCTCGGCAACATCCTCGGCCACCTCAGCTATACGTATGGCCACAACAACCCCGACGAGGCCAACGGCGGGGTCCCGGCCTATGCAGTGGCGGTCATCGACGAGGCGACAATTCTGGCCGATGCGGCCCGCCAGCGAGCCGCCGGAAGCGAGTTCACCATCGTCAGCCTCCACTGGGGAACCGAATTCCAGAACGAACTCACCGACCAGCAGGCCGACCTTGGGCCACGCCTGCTCGCTTCGCCCGACATCGACCTGATTATCGGTCACCACGCCCACGTTCCCCAGAAGGTGCAGGAGATCAACGGGGAATACATCGCCTACGGCCTTGGCAACTTGCTTTCGAACCAGAGCGCCAGCGCCCCCGAGTGCCCGAACCTCTGCACGATCGACAGTCAAGATGGCGTGTTGCTCGACTTCGTCGTCGAGCGAGATGCATCCGGAGTACTGAAAGTCACCGACGTTGTCGCCAACCCCACGTGGGTTGACGTAGGCGGCACGTGGAAGATCATCAGCACCGACAATCCTCCACAGGGAATGACCATCGATGCCGCGACGTTGCAGGCATCAGGAGAGCGAACCCGAGCCACCCTCCAGGTCAACTAGAGGGTCCGGCCACCGGATTCGCGTCAGCTGTGACGCGTTTACGACGAAATCTAAACAAATCACCCTCCCTGCTTTGGCATGTGGAGTGCTAGCTGGCATCCTTGGAAGTTGTCCGCCCGATGAAAATCTGAGGTCTTGCATGTTTGATGTTGGCGACCGCGTTGTCTATCCCCACCATGGCGCAGCCATTGTGACGAAGAAGGAGATGCGGAACGACTTCGGCGAGAAGAACGAGTGCCTTGTGCTCGAGATGGCCCATGGTGACATGACGCTGCGCGTTCCCGTCGACAAGGTCGAAGAAGTCGGCATGCGCTGGCCAATCAGCACCGAAGACGTCGAAGACCTCTTCGAGGTGCTCGAAAAGCGCGGTATCCGTGAACCGCCAAACTGGAGCCGCCGCTTCAAGAACCACCAAGAGAAGCTCAAGTCTGGCGATGTGTACCAGGTAGCTGAGGTTGTTCGTAACCTGGCGCTTCGCGAGGCTGACAAGGGTCTCTCGGCTGGTGAGAAGTCGCTGTACACCAAGGCACGCAACGTGCTCGTAAGCGAGCTCAGCTTCGCTCTCGAAATCAGCGAAGAAGACGCCACCGAACGTGTCGAAGGCGCTCTCATTCCGTAGAGCTCCCGCATTCTGAACAGACGCCCGTGCCATTGGCACGGGCGTTTGTCGTTTTGCCGCCAGCGTTGCAGCCTGCCTCACGCTGCAAGCCATACGGTGCCTGGCACCCAAAGGCGTTGTGGTGCCTGGCACCGATCCAGCGATTCCGGCGATTCGTGCCATCGATCTGCCCGTCGTATCGACGACCTTGGGCGACTGGTGCCAGGCACCGCAAAGCGTCAACCGCCCCACAATTTCAACGCTTGTATCGTAGAAGCACCAGTGAAAGCGACGCCGATTCGGCGATTTGATCAGAGTTGTACCTGGCACCAAATCGTCGTTTGGTGCCAGGTACAAATCCGAACAGTTGGCGCTTCATCGGCCTCGATCTTCGTCTTGAGTCGGAGTTTGCAGCGAACTTCGTGCCTGGCACCCTCAAGGGCCTTAGAGAGCGGAGCTCGCGGAGCCAACCGGGCCGCGACGTGGGGATCTTGACCGGAGTGTCAAGGAGTTAGCGGTATTGGCCCTTGTTTTGCTTCCAGGCCCAGAGGCCGGTGAAGAACCACAGCAGGCCAAACACGATGGCCGGGCCCCAGAAGATCCAGGTGAACTGGTCTTGGACGTTGCGGTAGAACCCGCGGCCGACGGCGAGCGCCAGAATGCTGGTGACGGCGATCTGACGTTTGGCGTTGTACTTCCACTTGCCCATTTCGCCGCCGATGAACTCGACCGTTGCGGGCACCGACAGCACCCACACCATGACGTTGTCCCACGACTCAGGCCACGGAGAGATCCCGGCGAACGCAGCGGCAAAGACCACGAGCGAAATCGAATAGAACCACAGGCAACGGCGGCACACGTGGCGCCCCGCAATGTCCGCGCATCGCTCATATCGATGAGGCCAATGGTGGGCTAGCCAAAGCGACTTCGAAGCATGCTCGTGGGCACTTTCGGACTCGATACGTTCTTCGCGCCGGGCCATAACCTCGGCAAAAGCAGCATCAACATCCACCGACGAAGCGGTCTGGGAACCGTTCTGTTGCGGGGTATCGATCGACATGGACCACTATCGGCCAAATGTTCCTCGAAACTGAGTGCCGCATTTGGCTACTTCCCGCTAACCTTTGTGCTGCCGGGGAGTGGCCTAGTCTGGCTAAGGCGCCTGTTTTGGGAACAGGAGATCGGGAGTTCGAATCTCCCCTCCCCGACAAACCCAAGTAGTAACGAAAAAACCTCCGCTCCAATCAGAAATGATTGTGGCGGAGGTTTGTTCGTTTTCTGGTTTCCGTCAGAGGGTTAGCGGCCGGTTGTTGCCGAGCAGCTTGAGATCGAGTTTGGTACTGGCGAGTAGGTGCCCCAGAAGACCTGCACGACCCAAACGTCACCCTCCGAGTCGACAAAGGAGCCAACGCCGACCTGGGTAGCTGCAGTTTCAAGGATGTTGCACCGGTGGCCAGCGCTGCTCATGAAACCAGCACCGTTTGGCGAGTAGAACAATCGGTTGATGACCGATGCAGCGCTTTCGCCGCTGGCAACCGTCGAGTATCCAACGTTCTCGAAGGCTCGCGTCCAAGCCACCGACTCAGGAAGATCGCGGAAGGGAATGTCGCTGCCGGTGAATGCTGGTGAGTGGTGCTTTGCCGAGGTAAGCGGAAGCGGCTGCTTGCTCATCTCTCGAGCCCAGTCACGTGCGTAGGCATCAAGGTCGGCGTTGCGGGTCAGCGCACCGAGGTTGGAGATCTTGCCGCGCTCAACGTTGATCAGGCGGAACATTTCGTTGGCGTACTGGGCAGTGATTGATGGCCCGGCAACCACATTCTGGCCGCCGCCCTTCTCGCACTCGTTGAGCGCATCGCCAGGTGAGTAACAGGTATCGAGTTCGGTACCGCCGTACAGCGTGTCGATATGCAAGCCGCCACGGAGAATGTCGCGTTGGGCACCGCCGCGAAGTACATCGATGCCTGGTCCGCCCTTGAGCACGTCAGCGCCGTTGTTGCCGAGCAGCGAGTCACGTCCAGGACCGCCGAACAGCGTGTCGGGCCCCTTGCCACCTTCGAGACGGTCGGCGCCCTTGAACGCATAAATCTTGTCAGCACCGTCGCCGCCGTAAAGTCGATCGTTGCCGTGCCCGCCGCAGATGATGTCGTCGCCGCCCTTGCCATACACAACGTCGTTGCCACCAAACGCCTGGATGACGTCGTTACCTGGCGTGCCTGTCAGTACGTCGTTGCCGGTTGTGCCAACAATGGTGGCCTGCTTCCCGCCGCACCATGCGGTGGGAGCTGCACTTGCTGCGGGGCCCGTTGCGAGCACTGCAGCCATCATCGCCACGGCCACGCCGAGAGCGAAACCCTTGTTCATCCCTAGTTTCCAGCCCGCCAAGGTGGAGTTCATTCGATTCATCACGGTTAGAGCAACGGCCTTTTCGTCATCGCAATGGATGGGAAATATGGCTTACGCATCCGAAATTCGGCTCAACCACTGATTTTGCGACGGGCGTCACAAAAAGAGCAGGTGAACTCCTCAATGTCGACTTCACGGCGCCGAACAGGCAAATGTGATGGATTACGAAACCACAGAGCTGCACCACGACCTTGCGGTGCATACCGAAACGTTCGTCGAAGAGATCGAAGGCCCAACAATCGGCAAGAACGCCATTGTCGACCGCCTTCTCGATCTTCGAAACTTGAGCCAGGGCCGTGATCTTGGTCTTGAACTCACCGTTGACGAAATGCTCGAATCTGTACCAGGCGGACGAGTTGTGAGCTCTGAATGGTGGATGGGCTGTCTCGCTCAGCTCGCCGATCACGCAGCTTTCCTCGCCGCCGGCTACCCGCCTGCACTTCCGGAGCTCCTCACCGCCTAACGGTGCTCTAGTGTTCATTCCCTAACGATCTAGGGGGACACATGGACAAGGTGCGAGCGAAAGCCTTTATGGGCTCGATGGTGAACATCTTGAATAGCGGTGCGGTGTCGATGATGGTCAGCATTGGCCATCGCACGGGCCTGTTCGACACGATGGCAGGCGCTGGGCCCCTCACCAGCGACCAGCTCGCAGAGAAGTCTGAGCTCAATGAGCGATACGTCCGAGAATGGCTTGCCGCTATGGCCTCGTCTGGCGTTGTTGACTACGACGCGAGCAACGACAGTTTCGAGCTCCCCGTCGAGCATCAAGCCCTGGTTACCCGAGCAGGTGGGGCGCTTAACCTCGCAACGATGATGCAGTACACCGCACTCCTCGGTCAGGTCGAGGACGATGTCGTTGACGCCTTCCGCACCGGAGCCGGTGTTCCGTATTCGCGCTACCCCGACTTCCAGCGCCTGATGGCCGAGGAGAGCGCAGCAGTATTCGACGCCACCTTGCTCGACGCGACCATCCCAAACATTCCGGGCGCGGTCGAGGCCCTCACCGAAGGAGCTGCACTCGCCGACGTTGGTTGTGGGTCGGGGCACGCAGTGTTGCTCCTTGCCGAAGCGTTTCCGAACAGCCACTTCACCGGGTTTGACTTCTCTGACGAAGGACTCGAAACCGCTCGATCCCGAGCTTCAGAAGCCGGGCTGACCAACGTCGACTTCGTCGCTGTCGATGCGGCCGAGCTCGACGCGACCGACGCCTTTGACATCGTCACAACGTTCGATGCAATCCACGACCAAGCCCAGCCGGCAATCGTGCTCTCAAACATCCACCGAGCCGTGAAGCCCGGCGGCCACTACCTGTGCGTCGAACCGAAGGCGGCATCATCGCTCGCAGAGAATATGACCGACCCAATGGCGACATTCCAATACACCGTGTCGACCATGCACTGCATGAGCGTGTCGATCGCCGGCGGTGGAGAAGGACTGGGAACTGCGTGGGGCACCGAGCTCACCACCGAGTTCCTTGAAACAGCAGGGTTCGAGGACATCACCATGGCCGAAGTTCGGGCCGATCGGGCCAACAGCCACTTTGTGTGTCGAAAGTCCTGAACGCAGAACCTTCCCGCGAGTGGGAAGATCCGACACTTTTCGCTACGCTCCTAGAGTCCTTCGGGGATGGTGTAATTGGTAACACAGCTGTTTCTGGTACAGCCATTGGGGGTTCAAGTCCTCCTCCCCGAACAACCCGGAAGAAATTCCGGACGCACATAACCGATAGCAACATCTTTCGAGATGGTGGTATCGGAGCACCTAGCCCCGTTCGTCTAGCGGCCTAGGACGCCTGCCTCTCACGCAGGTAACACGGGTTCAAATCCCGTACGGGGTGC